>NZ_JBAQCR010000204.1:0-28388 GCF_049294395.1 Prosthecobacter sp. | reverse complement strand
GGACGAGGAAGGCTTTGTTGCTCCAGAGCATTTTCCAGACGGGTTCGATGAAGCGCTGGCATCTGCCGGGGAGATGGCAGGAGAAGTCTTCGAGCCACATCCATTCCCAAGGGTAGAGCTTGAAGAGAAGCTCCATTGGGCGGTCTTGATGGTCCACGAAGGTCTGCATGCCTGCATTCCAGCCGAGATCTTCGACGGCGAGGTCGATGGTGCTTTTGCCGGACTGGCGGCAGGTGTCGATGAGGTAAAGCAGGGTGCGCCAGTCTTCTTCGGATTCGCGCTGGGCGCAGAAGTGGATCTGCTGCTGGGGCCATGCGGGCCAGGAGGCGAGCAGCTTTTCGTGGATGGAATTGAACTGGTCGGCGTGGGGGCGGGTCTGCTGCAGCCACTGCCACTGCACGACTGCGGCTTCGAGCAGGCTGGTGGGGGTGTCGGCGTTGTATTCGAGCATTTTGGGCTCGCCGGAGCCGTCCCACATGAGATCGAAGCGGCCGTAGAGGGAGAGGTCATCCCGGTCCCAGGAGTGAATGATTTCCTGCCAGGCTTGGGGAGAGATGGCGAGGCGGTCGCGCCAGTTGTCGCGGATGGCGCGCTCTGCGGCGGCGATGCTGATGCGCTGAAGCTCGGCGGTGGCCTGCTCCAGGTGGTCGATCTCGCGGCTGGTGAAGCGGTAGTGGGCGGATTCGTCCCAGTAGAGGTGGCCGTCGTTGGTGTGGAAGGTGAGGCCGAGGGCTTCGACCTGGGCCTGCCAGTCGGGGCGGGGTGATTCGGTGATGCGTTGCACGGAAGTATCAGGAGCCGGAGAAAAAGCCGGAGAAAGAGCCCGTGCGGCCGAAGCCGCCGCGAGTGGTGAAGGCGGAGCGGGTCGCGGTGGCCTGGCTCTGGGGGACGCCGACATGGACGGGTGCGCCAGCGGGCTGGCGGGTGTAGTCGTTACGGGTGCGCGGAGCAGTGCTGGGAGCGGTGGCGGCTCCGAGTGCCATGCCTAAACCCATGCCGAGGAGGCCGGGGCGATAATATGGGGAGGTGGAAGTGTAGGCCTGAGTGCTGTGATAACGCGACCAGGTGCCGCAGCGATAATAGCCCCAGCGCTGGTCGTAATGATCGTAGGGATAGGGAAACCATGCGGAGCAGGGCTGATGATAATAGCCGAGCTGGGGATCGTAGGCGTTGTGAGGAGGAATCTGGCCGGAGACGTCCTGACCGGCGACAAAGGGGGGCAGGCTGGCGCGCAAGGCGGGACTGAGGGCCTCCGGGGGCAGGATGGGATTGTCGTGAACATTCACGGGCTCGGCTTCGGTGAGGCGATTGTAGCCCGTGACGCCCAGACCGACGCCAGCGAGCGTCAGGATGATGATGTTGCTGCGTTTCATGTGACGGAAGGGTGAATCAGCTGCTCATGGCAGCCGCGAGGATCAGCGACACGCCGATGATCACGCTGCCGGCGAGGATGGCCGCAGCGATGTTTTTGTGCTCGAAGATTTCGGCGTGCAGATCGCCGGGGGTCAGTTTGTCGAAGAGCTTGTAGCCAGCGATGGCCATGAGGATGCCTGCGAAGCCGAAGACGATGAAGAGCTCCAGGCCGTGGTAGATTGAGTATTCTGCGAGGATGAGGGTGGAGAGCTGGGGCATGGGCTGGGAGAAGGGATGATGGGTGGTCGGCGGAGAGAGCGGTGGGTTTGAGCCTATGAAAGAGCCGCAGAAGGAGGAAAGGGAAATTACAAGGGGGATGGAATTTTGTTTGAGGGGCGGTGTGGGAGGTAACAAGCTACGATGCTTCGCCAAAGCTGAGTGGTGGCAGGGGGATAGGGGGTGTTTTCACGCGCTCATGGTCGGGCGGGCTGTCGCCACACCCAACCTACGGGCAGGCATGCGCTCATGGTATGAGATGGTATAGAAATTTCCGAAACTGTTTTCCGAAAATAGAACCAGGGTCGCTCGGCGACGGTTGGAGGACCAACCGCCCTACCGGTGCTGGGCATGCGAGCATCTAGCGCTGGCAAGACGACAGACTCAAGGGGTCTCGTTTGGATAGTTTACCTCCACCAGATACAAGCCGCAGGCGGGGGCAGTTTGGTTGCTTTGGGGGCCGGTGGGGTCGGAGAGGAGTTGGGCGAACCATTCTTTGGGTTCGCGGCTGCGGGCGACGTGCATGAGGCTGCCGACGATGAGGCGGACCATTTTGTAGAGGAAGCCGTCGCCGGAGAATTCGAGTTCGATGAAGTCGTCTGCTTCGCGGAGTTCGGCGCGGTGGATGGTGCGGGTGGTTTTTTCGAAGCGGAGGCGGCGCTCGGTTTCGGGCATGTCGCCGCGATTGGCGGAGAGGCGGACGAAGTTGTGGGTGCCGATGAGTTTCTCGCAGCACCAGCGGACGGCGTCGAGATCGAGGGGACCGTAGATGTGCCAGGAGCGGTCGGCTTCAAAGGGGGAGAGCATGCGCTGGCGCCAGATGCGGTAGCGGTAGGTTTTGCCGAGGGCGTCAAAGCGGGCGTGGAAGCTGGGCGGGCATTCCTCCACCCGCAGGATGCGGATGGTGAGGGGGAGGCAGGCGTTGATGGCATGGGCCCAGGATTCGCAGGTCATGCGCAGGGTTTCAGGCACATCGCAGTGGGCGATCTGCGCGAGTGCGTGTACGCCGGCATCGGTGCGGCCGCTGCCGTGCACGCGGGCGTCGATGCGGGTGGCTTTGCGGATGGCGGTGTGGAGTTCGTCCGTGACGGTGCGGCCGCCTTCCAGGCTCTGCCAGCCGCGCCAGGGGGTGCCGCAGTACGCGATGGTGAAGCGGAGGCGTTTGAATCCCGGCTCGGGGCCGCGATTTTTGCCGGCCTTACTTTCGACGTCGCTTCGGCTCATCGGTCCACGGGAGTTCGTAGGAGGCGTCGGGCAGCAGGAAGCCTTCGGGGCCGCGCTGCTGGTTTAAGTATTCTTGAAGGATGACGACGGCGGCGAGCTGATCGACGATCTCGTTGCGCTCCTTTTTGCCGGTGATGCCGGCGCGGGACATGGAGGCCTCGGCTTCGACGGAGGAGAGGCGCTCATCGACGAACTCGATGGGCACCGAGTGCTGCAGCTCCTTGCCGAGACTGGTGGCGAATTTTTCGACGCGCTCTGCAGCGCTGCCTTTCTCGCCGCTCATGCGGTAAGGCATGCCGATGACGATTTTGCCAATGCGCTTCTCCTGCACGATGCGGGCGAGGGTGCGCTCGGGCTCGTGATTGGCATCGATCGTTTTGAAGGGGCTGGCGACGATCTCGGTCTCGTCACTGAGAGCGAGACCGATGCGCACGGTGCCGTGATCAATGGCGAGGATGCGGGGCATGGGACTGGATGCTGGATCCTAGATGCAGGATCAGCGCAATTCTTTGGGCAGGCTGTCGACGATTTTCTTGATGTTCTCGGCCTTGCTGCGGGTGGCGACGAGGAGACCATCTTTGGAAGCGACGACGATGAGATCCTGAACCCCGATGAGGGCCACGTGCTGGCCGGTCTGGGTGAAGACGATGTTGTTGAGGGAATCCTGCTGTGAGAGGGCGCAGTTGTGCTGGTTGCCATCGCTGTCGGTGTCGAGATAGCGGCCGACGCTGGTCCAGTTGCCGACGTCATCCCAATCGAAAGTAGACTCGATATTGAGCACGCGGGAGGCGCGCTCCATGAGAGCGTAGTCGATGGAGAGCTTGGGCAGTTTGCCGAACTGTTTGTCCACGGTGGCGCTGAAGTCCTTGGAGCCGCGGAGTTCGGAAACGAAGTCTGCCAGCACGGGGCAGTGGCGGCTGAGTTCGCTGAAGATGGCGGGGATGGTCCAGATGAACATGCCGGCATTCCAGAGGAAGGTGCCCTGGCTGATGAAGTGCTCGGCGAGATCGGGATTGGGCTTCTCACGGAAGCGGGCGACTTCCCAAACGGGGAGGTCATCGAGTCCGCCGATGCTGGCGCGGCGACCGCGCTCCACATAGCCGTAGCTGGGGCAGGGCCAGGTGGGGGTGATGCCGACGGTGACGAGGCTGCCGCTGTTTTCGGCAGCGAGGGCGGCATTGGAAAGCACGCGCTGAAACTGGGCGTGATCTTTGATCAGGTGATCGGCAGGCAGGACGATCATGGTGGCGGTGGGGTCACGGGCGACGACCCAGCCGACGGCGAGGGCGATGGCGGGAGCGGTGTCGCGCTTCTCGGGTTCGGCGACGATGTTTTCCGCGGGCAGATCTTTGACCAGAGCACGCACGGAGGCTTCCTGCTGCTTGTTGGTGAGGATGAGGATGTTTTCCTTGGGGACGAAGCCGTCCAAGCGCTCGATGGTGAGTTCGAGGAGAGTTTTGTCGCCAAAAAGTTTGAGCAACTGTTTGGGCAAAGCATCGCGGCTGATGGGCCAGAAGCGCTGGCCGCTGCCGCCTGCGAGGATTAGAGCGTAACGATTTTTGGGTGCGGCTTGGGACATGTGCAGAGTAATTTGTGGACGGTCATCCCTTAGCCGGAAAGCAGGACGCGGGCAAATTCCTCTTTGGTGATTCTCGCGGAGAGGTTATGTTTACTTATGAAAGAAAACCTCTCCGCTCCCGGCTACGAAACTTACGCCTCACTGATTGCTCCTGCCGCCGCCGGGTGTGCGCTGGGCATCCTGTTTGGCCGGGGGATGCGGCGTGGATCTTCGAATGTGATCGCCCTGACTCTGCTGGCTGCCAGTGCCGCCATCGCCGCGCCGGTGATCACTGATCTGGTGCAACGCACGGCCAACCGCCCGGGCAGCGAGCGCGGCAGCCGCCGCAGGCTGGAAGGCATCCGCAATCACGGCATGCCGGATGGCGATGTGGGCGAGTTTTTCGTGGACACGCCGGAGCCGTTTGTGGCGAAGGGGCGGTGAGATGATCGCCCCTAGAGGGTGAGTCCGACATATGAGCCAGCAGCAAGCGGCATCCGGAGAGGTGCGGTTGAGGGATGGCTTTGCCTTGGGGTGATGATGGCTGGGCAATGCCTGTTGCGGCAATTCAGTGAGTGTTTAACACCCTGAATAAGAATCGAATGACGATCTGGTGTGGTTCAGTGACGAACTTGTTTTTGATACAGCCAAACATGGGTCGGCAGACGATCCTTAGGTTTTTCGGAACTGTGCGGAGACTAATAATCAAACCTAAAATCATTGAAAATCAGCCATATACAGTGGAAGGCTTGGCGGATCTTTAGGAAACGATTTCTATGAATGAGCCCAGCCATGCCAACAGCTTCTTCTTGAAACAAACAGAGGGCTCCGCCACGCAGGGAGGAGTGGAGCTGGCTCGTACGGAGAGAAGAGGCGATGAGGTGGTTGCAGAGCGGAACCTCCGCATCGAGCGGGAGCGCCTGAGGCTGGCGCTGTCCGCAGGGCAGATGGGTGTTTATGATTTGTCCCTCAAAGATGACGTTTTGTGGTGGTCGCCCGAGGTGTATGCGGTCTTTGGCGTGAGCCCGGAGACGTTTACCCTGACGCGTGACGCTTTCACGGAGCTGGTGCATTCGGATGATCGGGAGAAGTACTGGCAGCATCTGGAGGAATGCATCGAGCAGGGGCAGCACTTTGCGCATGAGTTCCGCATTCGGCGGCCTGACGGGCAGGAGAGGTGGATCGGCAACCGGGCGGAGACGGAGTATGATGAGGCCGGGACTGCGGTGCGGCATTTTGGGGTGGCAACCGACATCACGGAGCGAAAAAAAGCCGAGCTGCAAACGCTGCAGAATGCGGAGTTGTTTTCGTCGTTGATCGAGCAGGCGCCCATCGGCACCTATGTGGTGGATGCGCAGCTGCGTCTGCGGCAGATCAATCCGGTGGCGATGCCGGCGTTTCCCGGCATTGAGCCGCTGATTGGCCGCAGTCTGGAGGAGGTGACGGAGATCCTGTGGGGCGCTGAGTTGTGTGCTGACCTCATGGCCCGGTTTCGGCATACGCTGGAGACGGGCGAGCGGTATATTTCCCCGCGCTTTGCGCATGAGCGGCAAGATATTCGGATGGAGGAAGCCTATGAATGGGAGATCCAGCGTGTGCGGCTCCCCGAGGGCGAATATGGCGTGGTCTGCTACTTCAATGACATCTCCCCGCGCTATCGTGCGGAAAAAGCGCTGGTGGAAAGCGAGGAGCGAGTGCGCCTTGCGACGGCAGCCACCGGAGTGGGGATCTGGGAGTGGAATGTGATCACCAACACCGTCTGGTGGGATGAGGCGATGTTTGATATTTACGGCATTCCGCCGAGACCCGACGGCATGGTGCAGTACGAGGACTGGCGCGATGCAGTGCTGCCGGAAGATCTGGCGGAGAATTTAAAAATCTTGGAGGAGACGGTGAGCATGGGGGGCAGCAGCGCGCGCTCCTTCCGCATCCGCCGCCGGAGTGATGGCGTGGTGCGCCATGTGGAATGCGTGGAGACGACGCGCTTCAATGAGCAGGGGCAGGTGGAGTGGGTGGTGGGCACCAACCTGGATGTGACGGAGCGGAAGCTGGCGGCTGAGGCGCTGGTCCGAAGCGAGCGCTTTAACACGGCGGTCCTGGATTCGCTGCCTGCGGAAATCGCAGTGCTGGACTGTGAGGGACGGATCATTGCCATCAACAAGCCGTGGCTGCAATTCTCCCAAGACAGGGGGGAGGTCCGGATGGACCGAGTCGGAGTCGGGGTGAACTACCTGGACGTGTGCCGAAAGGCTGCCGCCGAGGGAGATGAAGTGGCGGTGCAGACGCTGGAGGGCATCCAGAGTGTGCTGGAGGGCCGAGCGAAGGAATTCAAGATGGAGTATTCCTGCCATGCTCTGGATCGAGAAAGGTGGTTTGCCATGCACGCCCTGCATGCTCCGCCCGAGGTGGGGGGAGCGATCATCGCGCATACGGATATCACGGAGCGGCGGGCTCTGGAGACGGCGCTGGTGGAGAATGCGAAGCAGCTCACGGAGGCGGACCGGCGGAAGGATGAATTTCTGGCGATGCTAGCCCATGAGCTGCGCAACCCGCTGGCACCGATGCGCAACATGACGGAGGTGCTGAAGTCGGCGACACTGAACGAGGAAGAGAAACAGTACTCGCTGGCGATTCTGACGCGGCAGCTGGGAAACATGAGCCGAATGATCGATGACCTGCTGGATGCGGCCCGGATCACGCAGGGGAAGATCGAGCTGCGAAAGAAGGTGGTGGCGCTGGAGGAAATCGTGCAGGCGGCGGTGAGCCTGGCGCGGGCGGAGGGCATGAAGCGAGGGCAGAAGGTGCTGCTTCAGCTGCCGGAAGAAGCGATGCATGTGGATGCAGATCCCACGCGAATCGAGCAGGTGCTGGGCAATCTTTTAAACAACGCGCGCAAGTACAGCGACGATGGCAGCCCCATCAAGGTGAGCGTGGAAAGGGATGGGAGCGAGGTGGTGATCACCGTGAGCGACCGTGGCGTGGGAATCGATGAGCAGCTGCTGCCGCGAATTTTTGAGCTGTTTGTACAGGGGAGCCGATCTCTGGAGCGAGAACGTGGAGGTCTTGGCATAGGTCTGACACTCGCGGAGCGGCTGGTGAGACTGCATGGAGGAAGCATCGAGGCGAAGAGTGCGGGGACGGGCCAAGGAGCGGAATTCAGCGTGCGCCTGCCCATGGTGATGGATGCCAAATCTGCAGCCACCGAGAAGCGGCCCGGAACTGCTGCGGCAGGTGCGGTGAGGGAGAGAGCAAGGCGGATTCTGATCGTGGATGACAATGAGGATTCTGCCTGCAGTCTGGCGCTGCTGCATGAGCGCCGGGGGCATGAAACGCGAATCGCTTTCACGGGGCCGGATGCATTGGCAGCGGCGGCGGAGTTTTTACCCGAGGTGGTGATCCTGGACGTGGGGCTGCCGGGCATGAACGGCTTTGAAGTCGCGCGGCGGATTCGTGCCCTGCCGGGGCTTGCCGATGCCTTGCTGGTGGCGATGAGCGGCTATGGAAGCGATGAAGATCTGGCCGAAGGGAAGCGCGCCGGCTTCAATGAGTATCTGGTGAAGCCCGTGGACTTGAAGAAGCTGCGGGAGTGGATCCGGTGAGGGGGCGCAGGGAGAACGAGGGCGTCCTTCGCTCTGCGAGCTTGCTTCTTCGCTGAGGCTGCCGCTTTCGAACGTCTCGTGGCGGGCATGGGGTGATGGGCTGGCGGAAGTTCATCGGCTCCCGCCTTCGAATCAGCAGTGGTATGCGTGAGACGATCAGCACGGCGAAAGCGGTAGCTGCGTTCGTTCCTCACTTCGCGACCGCAGTCCATATGGGAGGCGCACGCAGCGCTTCAGGATGCTTTTTGTGGGTGGTGGCCCGTCCTTCGCTCTGCGAGCTACGGAGGGCATTTTTTGCCTCCTTGGGGCGGCAAAAATGGCGGAGAGGGAGGGATTCGAACCCTCGGTTGCCTTACGACAACGTCTGATTTCGAGTCAGGTGCCTTCAACCACTCAGCCACCTCTCCGGATCATTTTGCGAGGCCGGAGGGTACTGCGTCTGCGCCTGAATGCAAGGCGCGGCTTACAATGAGTCCGGAGAATTGCAGTTGTATTCAGCGGAGGGTGGTGATCTGTGCCGTTGTTATGCAAATTCTCTCTGTTCTTATCGGTCTGGTGTGCGCGGTGCTGCTGGTGCCGGGACTCATCCCTCTGCTCGGCTGGCTGCAATGGGCGGTGCTTGCGGGCTGCGTGCTGGGCATCATCCTGGGTTCGTTCTGTCAGCGGAAGATCGGCCTGACGATCAACGTGGCGGTCGCATTGGTCGCGGCGTTGAGGTTGTTCCTTGGCGGCGGCGTGTTTTAAGCGCTGGCTGTGAGTGTGAGGGCGAGGTGATGCCGTAGGCGATGGCTGCCGGCGGATTCCTGTGCCGACGCTGCTGGCATGCTTGGGGTGTGTGTGGTGCTGGGTTTGCTACCCGGTCGACTGCGCGCTGACCCAGGGGAGCCTTCCTGGTGAATAACACCGCGTGGACATTGAGCGAATCCCTCGTGTCCCCTCACCCCGGCCCTCTCCCCCGAAGAAAAATATTCGCAGTGGTCGTGTGTCAGGGGCGGGGAGAGGGAGAACCGCTTTGGCTGCCTTGGGTTTATAGCGGTTCGCAAAACTCCTTTCCGTTTAGCAGGCTGCTTCTTGCTCGAAAAGCTTGGGCTTCGACGGCGGCTGGTTGAGGACAACCAGCCCTGCCCGCGAGGGGCATTCGAATGTCCAGCGCGAGGTAGGCGGCTTGTCCTCAAGCCGCCGCCGAGCGTCTCAACGCTCACTTTCCGGAAATCAGTTTCGCAAAACGCTATATCGGGTGCGAAATTATTTAAAATGCTCAATTACGCAGCCCCTTCAGGGCTGGTGTGGCGCGGAGTGGAATGGCGGAAGATCGCGGTTTTGCACCAAGGGCGTTCATTAAGCTGGGGGCGATGTGGCAGGAACTCTGCCTTTATCGAGGGCCGGTCTTTGTGGGCAGTTTTACTTTGCCATGTTTGACGCTGAGATGGGGGCTGTGGCGGGAGAGGAAGCGCCAGGGGTAGTCGATGGCCTGGCTGATGCCGACGCGGATGTCGGTGGCGAGTTCGTGGGTGGATGATGAGGGCTGGACGAGGCCGCAACCGGCGGGGCGGTGTTTGCCGGTCATGGGGAGGCCGTGATGGGTGCCGTCGATGCCGAGAGCGAGGGCGAGCTTGCCGGGGCCGGAGCAGAGTTCGTGGAGTTTTTCGCGGTGGCGGCGCTGCTGCATTTGCGGGATGCCGCGGGTGGGCTCGAGAGCGCGGATGAGGATGAGGCCGTCCTGGGAGCCGCCTTTGACGAGGAGGTTGAAGAGCCAGTACATGCCGTAGTTGAAATAGACGTAGGCGGTGCCGGGCGGGTGCTTTTTAACGAACTCACGGGCGCTGGGGCGGGTGGCGGTGTGGGCAGCGAGATCGCCTTCCACGGAGTAGGCTTCGGTTTCGACGATGATGCCGGCGCAGCCTTTCCAGACGAGCTCGACGCCGATGAGATCGCGGGCGACGGTGAGGACGTCGCGCTCGAAGAAGTCGGTGCCAAGAAATGCCATGCGTTCATTGTGCCGTGCCCACGAAGTCAGCGCAACACCTGCGCGACATCCTCCGCCCCTTGCTGGTGGGCGAGAGCGGCGGCGGTGTTTCCGCTGGCATCGACAGCCCTGGCGTCGGCATTGTAACCGAGCAGCATTTTCACGGCATCAAAGCGGCCGGTGAGAGCAGCAAACATCAGCGCGGTCTGGCCGCTGAGGTTGCGCTGGTTGACGTTGGCTCCGGCGGCGATGAGCTGCTGCATGATGGCGGTTTCGCCTTTGAAACTGGCACCGGTGAGGGCGGTGAAGCCCATCTTGTTTTGGAAGTTCACGTCGATGCCTGGCTGCGAGAGCAAGAGCTTCACGATCTCGGGCTGGCTCTTGTAGGCGGCGAGCACGAGGAGGCTGTCGCCACGGGAGTTGATGGCATTGGGCGTGTAGCCGGATTCGAGATAGAGCTGGAGCGCCGCCGCATTGCCTGCGCGGACGTGGTTGAAGATGATCTCGGTGAGTTCGGGGCCGGGCTGCTTGCGGGTATCGGCCACAGGGGGCGATTCAGGCTGCCGGGCCGTGAGAAAGGGGATGGAAAGGATGGTGAACATGGTAAGGAGGCCGAGAAGCTGGCCGGGTGCGGGGATGAAGCGTTTCATGATCGTCGGGGGGAGAGTGCGGCTCCCCCGCCATCGCAGCTTGCCGAGGAGCGAGGGAGCCGTGGTTCGGGGTGGGATTACTCGATGAGCGTGGCGGCGAGGGCTTTGACCTTTGCCAGATCGGCCCCGACAGCTTTGGCGAGGCGGGTGCCGTAGTCGGTGTCCGCCTTGTAGGCGAAGGCGACCATGCGGGTCTTCACGTCGTCATTTTTCACGACGCTCAGGTCGCCGCCGAAGTTCATGATGAGGTGCTCCTGATCTTCCTTGCTGAAGGCGCGGAAGGTTTCGCCGGCCTGCTGGAAGTTCAGCGTCTTCTTGATCGGGCGCTGCTGAGTGGTGCCGGTGAGCGGCAAGGTGCTGGACGAGTACTCCGCCACATCCGTGTAGGCATGCGGGGTGCTGCTTGGCTGGTAGTTTACACCACCCTTGGTGTTGCCGCTGTTCGCGGCGCCATCCTGATTGTAAGCGGAAACCACGGCGCGGGGGCGATTGATGGGGAGCTGCATGTGGTTCGGCCCCACACGATGGAAATGCGTGTCGGCATAGCTGAAGAGGCGGCCCTGAAGCAAACGATCTTCGCTGGCTTCGATCCCGGGAACGAGGTTTGAGGGGGCAAAGGTGCTCTGTTCGGTTTCCTGGAAGAAGTTATCCGGCAGACGATTCAGCGTCATCCTGCCGATGGCCTGCCATGGGACGCCGAGCCACTGCTTCGTCGCGTCGAGGGCGTCGTAGTCGAACTTGTCGAGTTCCTCGGGTTTGAGCAGTTGCACGCGGAGTTCCCAGCTAGGGAAGTCGCCTTTCTCGATCGCGGAGTAGAGGTCGGTGGTGTAGCGGTTGAAGTCGTCTGCCTGGGCCTGCTTCGCTTCGGCGGCGGTGAGGTTTTTCACACCCTGCTGACTGATCCAGCGGAACTTCACATAGGTGACTTCGCCTTTGGCGTTCACGAACTTGTAGGCGTGCACGCTGTTGCCATCCATGTGGCGATAGTCGGCGGGGGTGCCGAGGTTGCTGAAGAGATGGGTCCACATGTTGATGCTCTCCGGAGTGTGGCTCATGAAGTCGAAGAAGCGGTTGGGGTCCTGCCGGTTGTCATAGGGGCTGGGCTTCAGGGAATGGACCATGTCGGGGAACTTGATGGCATCCCGGATGAAGAAGACGGGGAGGTTGTTTCCGACGAGGTCCCAGTTTCCTTCATCGGTGTAGAACTTCGTGGCGAAGCCGCGTGGATCGCGCAGGGTCTCGGGGGAGTGGTTGCCATGGATGACGCTGCTGAAGCGGACGAAGACGGGCGTCTTGCGCTGGCCGCCGGAGAAGAGTGCGGCGCGGGTGACGGCGGACATGTCGGTGGTGGAAACGAACTCGCCATGGGCGGCGGTGCCACGAGCGTGGACGACGCGCTCAGGGATGCGCTCGCGGTCGAAGCGCTGGAGCTTCTGGATGAGCTGGACGTCTTCCAAGAGCACCGGTCCTCCGGGGCCTGCGGTCTTGGAGTTTTGGTTATTGCCAACGGGAGCGCCGTTGTCGCGGGTGAGGACTTCAGCGGGCAGGCTGCCGGCGAGGAGGGTGGTGGTCATCATGGTGGTGAAGAGTTTGGAAGTGGGTTTCATGGTGAGGTGTTGTGGTGACGTGAGGACAGTGCCGGATTCGATTGATTGATCCAATTTGCAAAACCGGCAGGATTGATTGACAAAACTCATGGGTAGGAAATGAGTGGGGCATGACCTTTCGTGATCTGGAATACATGGTGGCAGTGGCGGAACACGGGCACTTCGGGCGGGCGGCGGCGCACTGTCATGCGAGCCAGAGCGCACTGAGTCTGCAGCTGCAGAAGCTGGAGGCTGAGCTGGGGGTGCAGCTCATCGAGCGCACCAGCCGGCGGGTGGTGATCACGGCCACGGGGCAGGCCTTTGTGGAGCGGGCGCGGCACATCCTGCGGTGCCGGCAGGAGCTGCTGGACGGGGCAGCGTTGGAGCCGGGGCGGATGCCGAGCGAGGTGACGCTGGGGATGATCCCGACGATCGCGCCTTACCTCAGCGGCAGGGTGCTGGCGGCGATGAAGAAGGCGCATCCGCACACGCGGGTGCGGGTGGTGGAGGATGTGACGACGAACCTTGTGCAGGCGGTGTCACGCGGGGAGCTGGATGCGGCGATCATTGCCACGCCGGTGGAGGACACCTTGCTGGAGGAGACGCTGCTGCAGGAGGATGAGATGCTGCTGGCGCTGGCGGCGAGCCATCCGCTGGCGAAGAAGAAGCTGCCCACGCCGCATGACTTTGCGCAGGAGCCGCTGCTGCTGCTGAAGGACGGGCACTGCCTGCGGGATCAGGCGCTGTCCTTCTGTGTGGCGAAGGGCGGGCCGACGGCACAGCATTCCATCGCGGCGAGCATTGAGACGCTGAAGGCGCTGATCCGTGCAGGGCAGGGCGTGACCTTGATCCCGAGGATGGCGATCGACGGCTGCCCCAAGGATGAGCTGCTGCGCTATGTGCGGCTGCGTCCTGCACCGAGCCGGCAGATCAGGGTGATCTCGCGAAAGACCGCACGAGTGGGGCAGGTGCTGGCTGAGGCGCTGAGGCGGGTGGGGGCTGGAAAGCAGTCATAGTCTGGTTTTCAAACGCAGGCTGTGCTTATACCACGATCAATTGGAAAATGGGTCGGTGTCGCAACTCAGCAATGAATCAACCACAGAGGCACGATGAACGCAGAGATCTGAAACAGAGACTTGATTGGAAATCTCTGTGTCCATCGTGCCTCTGTGGTTCAAAATAAGCACCCCTTTTATCCAGACCCTTTTTAACTGCTCATGGTATTACAAGCCGGTGGGGTGGTCGACGAACTCCCAGGGGATGCCGAATTTTTGCTCGATGTAGGCGGAGAGGGCTTTGACGCCGAAGGTCTCGGTGGCGTAGTGGCCGCCGTAGATGAGATTGACGCCGATCTCTTCGGCAAGGGTGTAGCTCCAGTGGGGGCCTTCACCGGTGATGAAGGTGTCGATGCCGGCCTTGGCGACGGTGGCGACTTCGGAGCCTGCGCCGCCGGTCATGATGCCGATTTTGCGGCAGATGGCGGGGCCGCCGGGGCAGACATGGACGCGGGCACCGGTGGCGGTGGCGAGGCGGGTGACGAGTTCGTCGCGGCTGACTTCGGTTTCGATCTTGGCACCGTTTTCGGAGCCCTTGGTCTTCATGAAGTTGCCGGAGGGCTCGAAGCCGAGGGCACGGGCGAGGACGGCGTCGTTGCCGAGGGTGGGATGGAAATCGAGGGGGAGGTGGGAGCTGTAAACGGCGAGGCCGGCATCCAGGGCGACTTGGATTTTTTGGAAGACGGGGCCGGTCCAGGTCTGGAGTCCGGTCCAAAACATGCCGTGGTGGACGATGAGCAAATCGGCACCTGCGGCGACGGCTTTTTTGATGACGGGGAGGGTGGCATCCACGGCGGCGACGATCTTGGTGACTTCACCTTTGCGGTTTTCGAGCTGGAGGCCGTTGAGGGCGTTGGAGTAGTCCGCGATCTCGGCGATGCGCAGTTCGGTGTCGAGGTGGGAGACGAGGTCGGCGAGATTCATGGGGCTAGTTTGGGGCGTTTGGGTGAAATGTCGAGCCGTGCAAAAAAAGAGGCCAAGCGGTGCGGGTTGTGACAATTTGATGTCCATGCCTGAAGTCACACGATTCGCCCCCAGTCCCACGGGATGGTTGCATCTGGGGCATGCGTATGCGGCGTTGTTTGCGCAGGAGAAGTCGGCGGGCGGGCGGTTTTTGATCCGGCTGGAGGACATCGACGGGACGCGGGCGCGGCCGGAGTATGAGGGGGCGATCTTTGAGGATCTGGCGTGGCTGGGGCTGGAGTGGGAGGTGCCGGTGAGGAAGCAGTCGGATCATTTTGACGATTACCGCGCGGCTTTGGCGAAGCTGGAAGCGCTGGGGGTGCTGTATCCGTGCTTCTGCACGAGGCGGGAGATTCAGGAGGAGATCGCGCGGGCGGGGAATGCGCCGCAGGGGCCGGATGGGCCCTTGTATCCGGGGACGTGCCGGAATCGCAGCGCGGAAGAGCGTGAGAAGAGGATGTCGGCTGGGGAGCAGTATGCGCTGCGGCTGGACGTGGCGAAGGCGGCGGGGCTTGTGAAAGGGGGCCTGGAATGGAAGGACCGGGGGCGCGGGGTTTTCACGGCACGGCCGGATGTGTTTGGGGATGTGGTGCTGGCGCGAAAGGACACGCCGGCGAGCTATCACCTGGCGGTGGTCGTGGATGATGCGCTACAGGGGATCACGCTGGTGACGCGGGGGGAGGATCTGCTGGAGGCGACGCATCTGCACCGGCTGCTGCAGGCGCTGCTGGGGCTGCCGGTGCCGGAGTGGTGGCACCACAGGCTGATCACGGATGAGAGTGGGAAGCGGCTGGCGAAGCGGGATGATGCGCGGTCGCTTCGCAGTCTGCGGGCGGCAGGGTGGACGGCGGAGAGGGTGAGGGAGGTGGTGGGGAGGAATGACAAATGACGAATTGGCGCTGTTTTTTATGCTCAGCGTTTTGTGGTGTGAGTGAGGTAACCGGCTTGCGAAAGCGGTAGCTGCGCTCCTTCGTCGCTGCGCAACCGCAGTCCAAATGGGAGGGCGTTGACTCGACGCTACTGTGTTAGAAGCCGACGACGGGTGGGGGCACGGTGATGGCACCGCGGCCGCCGAGGGGATTGCCTTTGGTCTCTTCGATTTCGGAGACCACGTTGTCTTTGAAACTCAGGCCGAGGGTGCCGACTTCGACGCGGATGTAGACGACGGTTTGAACGATCTGGCCGAAGGCATTGACGCCGGTGCTGGTCTGCGGGACCTGATCGTAAATGGCGTATTCCAGCCGCTCTTCCTTGCCTGCGGCGGTGATCTTGCTGGATTTGCGGGCGGGTTTGCCCAGGGAGGCGTGGACTTCCTGGCTGGTCATGCCGAGGGCGACCTGTTTGTGCTGGATGAGTTCATCGACCAGCTTGGTGCGCTCATAGAGCTTTTTGAGGTTGGCGCTGAGATTGGGGTCGGCCGAGAGGACATCTGTCTTGAGCACCCAGCCTGCGACGTCGCCATGGCGGGCGCGGCCGCGAACGCGGTAGGCGGTGTCTGACATGGCCAGGAGGGTGACGAGAGAGCCGGGGGCAAAGGAGCCAAGGGCGCCCTGAAGCTTGCTGGTGGGATAGACGGGGGCTTCGATCTGCACTTTGAGCACGATGGGCTTGGGCGTCATACCTTCCACGGCAAACGTGCCGGGCTCCACCGTGGCCAAGGAGGACCGATTCCGTGGGGAAGAGGTGGCCGACTGTGCCTGGGCGGCCTGAGCGGTACAGAGGGCGAGGAGAACCAAACAGAACGCTTTCATGGCAGGGTGGTCGGGAATTGGGCTGAGAATAGCCGACTCAGACGGTTCGGAGCAACCTTTTGTTCGACGCATAAAATCTCCCGCGTATCCCTTTCCACCCCAAACCATGCCAAACGGACCCCTTTCCACCAAGCTCTTCGACCTCGCCAAGCAGTACATTCCCGGAGGAGTGAACTCGCCGGTGCGCGCCTTCCGCAACGTCGGCGGTGATCCCTTTTTCGTGAGGCGCGCCAAAGGCTGCCGCATCTACGATGTGGATGACCGCTGCCTGATCGACTACGTGGGCACGTGGGGACCGGCGATTCTCGGGCATGCGCCAATCAGCGTGATCGAGGCGATCCACAACGCGGCCAAGGACGGGGTGAGCTTTGGCATTCCGAACCTGTATGAGGTGGAGATGGCGCGCACGATCTGTGAATGGGTGCCGAGCATTCAGAAGGTGCGCATGGTGAGCAGCGGCACGGAGGCGACGATGTCTGCCATCCGTCTGGCGCGTGGATTCACGGGCCGCGACAGGCTGGTGAAATTTGACGGGTGCTATCACGGGCACTCGGACAGCCTGCTTGTGGCAGCGGGCAGCGGGGCGCTGACGCATGGGAACCCGGACAGCGCGGGGGTGCCACGGGCATTTGCGGAACTGACCAGTGTGCTGCCGTTTAATGACGAGGCGGCGCTGGAGGAGTTGTTTGAGAAGCAGGGGCATGAGATCGCGTGTGTGATCGTGGAGCCTTATCCGGCGAATGCGGGTTTGATTTTGCCGAAGCCGGGGTTCCTCCAGAAGCTGCGGGACATCACGACGAAGCATGGGGCGCTGCTGATTTTCGACGAGGTGATGACGGGTTTCCGCCTGGCCAAAGGGGGCGTGCAGGAGCTGGAGAAGATCACGCCGGATCTGACCTGCCTCGGCAAGGTCATAGGCGGTGGACTGCCGGTGGGGGCTTTTGGCGGGCGTGCGGACATCATGGATTACCTCGCGCCGATCGGGCCGGTGTATCAGGCGGGGACGCTCAGCGGCAATCCTGTGGCGCTGGCGGCGGGTCTGGCGCAGCTGCGTGAGCTGGAGAAGAAGAATGGCTACGCGCTGCTGGAAAACCTGGGACAGGTCATGGAGACGGCGGTGCTGGACGTGCTCAAGAAGAAGGGGCTGAACTACCGGTGGTATCGGAAGGGGAGCATGTTCTGCCTGTTCTTCACGGAGAAGGAAGTGCACAACCTGCAGGATGCGAAGACTTCGGATCTGGCGGCATTCCGCAAGTTTTTCCACTACTGCCTGGACCATGGCGTGTACTTTGCGCCGAGCCAGTTTGAGACGGGATTCATCAGCATGGCACACAGCCGGGATGATCTGGAGGAGACGGCGGAGGTGGCTGCTGCGGCGCTGGCGGCGTTGTAAAATTGGGGGTGTCGCTGTGGCTGGGGTATGGTAGACTGCTGCCATGCCAAAGTTCACCATCGAACTCCCTGAAGCCGTCATGCCGGCCCTGACCCGCAAGGCGCAAGGCTGGAACAAATCGCCTGAAGGCTTTTTGTCGTCCTATCTCGTCAGTTTCCTCGAAAATGACAATGAAGCTCCTGTAGCAGACAAGGCTCGTGAGGCCTTGGAGGACATTCTTGAAGAGCGGGACAAGGGGCCGTTTGTCACGATCACGGACATGACGGCCTATCGTGAAAGCATCCGTGCAAGAGTGATGGAACGTGTTCAGCAGCACCAGCATGGCTGAGCAGGAACTCCAAATTCATCCGGAAGTGGATGAAGATGTGATCGAGATTTCAACCCACATCGCGATGGACAATGCCATCGCCGCCAAGGCTGTTGAGTTTGCCATTACTGGGATGTATCAGTTGCTCGCTCAAGAGCCTGTTCTGGGCACTGAATATCATCCGCTCCGTCGAGCGCTCGCAGGCGTCCGCATGATCACAGTGACGGAATATCCCAATTATATCATCTACTACCGCCCGCTGCCGGAGAATGCTGGAGCTCGCATTCTCTATGTCCTTCACGGCGCTCGTGACGCTGTTGCGTTTGCCAAAGAACACCGCCGACAGTAATCCTTCGTCATCATGTCTGAACCTCGTTTTGCCGTTGCCCAGCTGGATGAAATTCCGCCGACGCCTTGTCCTTGTGGGCAGGCGAGGAGGGCGTTCAAGGAGGACTGGAACACGCTGGCGACGGTGCACCTGACGGACATCCATGCGGATTCGAAGGCGCACTACCACAAGAAGATGACGGAGATCTACATTGTGCTGGAAGGTGAGGGGCACCTGGAGGTGGACGGGCAGATCGTGCCGCTGAAGCCGATGACGACGGTGATGATCCGGCCGGGGTGTGTACACCGTGCGGTGGGGAAGCTCAAAATCATCAATGTGCCGATGCCGCCGTTTGATCCGGCGGATGAATTTGAGGTGTGAGGCCTGATCATGCGCGACCTCATCACCAGCATTGATTCGACGCGGCTCGGCTTTTTCAGGTCGATCCTCGAAGAGGAGGGTATTGCCTGTTTCATCCGAAATGAAACGACCGCGCAGCTGACCAATATTTTCATCGGGCCGCTGCAGCCGACTCTTTGTCTGGTGGAGGATGCTGATTTTGAGCGGGCAAGCGCGCTGCTGGTGCCGCATCAGTCGGAGGAAGTTTGTACTGCTGAAGAATGGCTGTGTCCTGCCTGCAAAGAATCCAATCCTGCCTCGTTTGAAGTGTGTTGGAAATGCCAGACGGCCAAAAACGAATGATCTAGCCCATGAACAAGTTCGCTCTCATCCTGCTGACCGTCCTGCTTCCGGCCCTTGCTTATGCTGAAACGGCGAAGGGGAAAAAGTCGGCGATGCCGGAGGGGTTTCATGAGCTCAAAATTGGAGATGCGGCGCCGGATTTTGATCTTGTGGGCATCGATGAAGAGAAGCACACGCTGAAGAATTACGAAGATGCGGAGCTGCTGATGGTGGCGTTTTTGAGCAATCACTGCCCGACTTCGCAGGCGGTGGAGGGGCGCATCAAGAAGCTACAGAAGGAGTTCAAGGGCAAGGGGTTGAAGGTGGTGGCGATCAATCCGAATGATCCGGCAGCGCTGCGGCCGGATGAACTGGGTTACTCGAAGTACAACGACAGCTTTCCTGAAATGAAGCTGCACGCGAAGGAGCAGGGGTTCACCTTTCCTTACCTCTATGATGGTGACACGCAGAAGACGGCGCTGGCCTACGGCTGCCTGGCCACGCCGCATGTCTTCATTTTCGACAAGGAGCGCAAGCTGCGCTACCAGGGCCGACTGGATGATTCGCGCTATGCGGATGAGGCGACGGTGACCGCGCCTGATGCGCGCAATGCCATCGAGGCGCTGGTGGAGGGCAAAGCGGTGCCGGTGGAGGAGACGAAGCCGCACGGGTGCTCCACCAAATGGATCGACAAGCGCAAGCAGCTCGCTGCTGACAATGAGAAGTGGGAGAAGGGCGAGGTGGAGGTGGAGCTGATTGATTCCAAAGGCATCGCGGCGCTGCGCAAGAACGACACGAAGAAGGTGCGCCTTTTCAATGTGTGGGCCACCTGGTGCGGGCCGTGCGTGGAGGAGTTTCCTCAGCTGGTGGCCACGTCACGCAAATTTGGCCTGCGTGATTTTGAGTTCATCAGCATCAGTATGGATGACCCCAAGAACGTTGACGAGGTGAAGGCTTTTTTGGAGAAGCACAATGCGATCGTGCCGGACAAGCTGAAGGCTTCGCTGAAGGCGGAGGGGCGCAAGGGCAACGCTTATGTCTTCAATGAGGCGAGCCAGGAGGAGCTGATCAAGGCGCTGGATCCGGAGTGGCCGGGACCGATTCCGCACACGCTGGTGATTGCGCCGGGAGGTGAGGTGATTTTTCGCCACAATGGCCCGATCGACGGGGATGAACTGCGGGCGAAGATTCTGGAGCACATGGGGCGGTTTTATCAGCCGGAGTAGGGACGGGTTCTGAGGGCAGAGTGCAAGCGGGACGCTTGCACTACGGGCCGGATGCTGCGGCAAGCGAGACGCTTGCACTACGGGTCAGAACCAGCCGGTGGCGAGTTTCACAAAGCGCAGGCCTTCGGTGGTGAGCTTGCCGGTGCTGCCGCTGCCGGTGACGCAGCCGCGGGTGTGAGTGAAGTGGGGAATGCCGGCGTCTTTGACCCAGGTGACGAAAGGGGCGGCAACGGGTGAGGAGGAGGCTTTCACGGCGAGCGGCAGGCCCCAGCGGCTGAAGGTGACCTCCCAGCTTGCGGGTTTGCCTGAAGGACGGGGGCCATCTAGAAGCCAGGGGTAGTTTTTGAGGATTTCCATCTCGGCATCTCCCGGCACGGCCACGCGGTAGCTGCTTTCCGTGGCGCGCACGGCACTGGCGGCGGTGAGGGTGGGATTTTTCTGCTGAGCGAGGTAGAGGGACTGGAGATCGAGCCCGATGAGATTCAGGCCGTTGTAGAGGCCATGATGGTTTGGGGTGGGGAAATTCGCGTTGTGCCAGGACTCAAAGCGGCTGGAGAGAAAGAGGTTCAGCTCCACATGCAGATGGGCACGGCGTTGGTCAATGCCGCTGCCGGTGTAACCTAGAATGCCGAGAGTGGTGCCAGCCTTCACCTTCTGCCCGGCACTGACCTGAGCGGAGGCAAGATGGGCGTAGAGGGAGAAAAACGGACTGCCGCCCCAGTTGTGCTGGACCACGATGTAGCGGCCGTAGTTGCTCAGGCCGGATGAAGCGGCCACGTAAGCCACGACGCCATCGGCAATGGCGCCGACTTCGTCCTGAGGATTGCTTTTGGCATCTCGCTGGAGGGGTTTGATGTCGAGGCCTTCGTGAAAGCGTGCGTAGGCGATGCGACCCCCGATATGGCGGGGATCGCGGACGAAGCCGAACTGGCCGCCCTCCCAGGGGGTGGTCTTGGCACCGTCGAAGTCGCGGTCGACGAACTGGAAGAACTCCGCAGGTGCGTCAAACAGGGCGTGGTTGGCGGTGGGCAGCTGCAGTTGCTGCGCGGGCAAGATGCCCGTGAGCAGGCCGAGCAGTGAGAATGAAAGTGCGAGACGCAACATCAGGTGCCGGGGAGTTTGTAGCCTTCGAGCGGGATGTCGTTGGTCTTGGGCTTGGGTGCCTTGGGGAGGATGCCGAGTTCTTTGTCACGTGCAGCGGCTTTTTCGGCGGCCTCCAGAGCCTTGGCATCTCTGCGAGAGTTCATTTTTTCCTTGGAGGTGGACGGCAGCATGTCGTCCATCCAGCGGGAGGAGGATTTCATGTATTTGATGCGCGGGTAAAACTTGTCCATTTCATCAATCGTCTGCTTGGAGAGTCCGCGCCAGATGGTGAAACGACCGTCGGTGATCGGCTTGTCGATCTCGATCAGGTCGATGGGCAGGCCATTGACCATGGTCAGTAAGGTCATGCCAACGTACTGACGGGAGGCGAGATCGAGGGCGGTGCGGCCCTTGGTATCGAGCTGGAGAACCACGCCGTAGCCATCGTTGTTGTCTGCTTCGAAGGGTTCAAAGCCGGAGATGCTGCGCTGGCTGAACTCGGGGACTTTTTTGAAGATCATCTGCTGGCCGGCGATGGTGACTGGCATGAGCTCGCTTTGATGTTCCAGCTGGTCCGTCTGCACGTGCGTGGTGATCAGCAATTTGTTTTCGCGGAGAATGTCACAGCTGGCCAGCAGGGTGGTCAGGGCCAGCATCAAAATGGCACGGGGGAATCTTTGCATGGGCGTATCAAATCAAATGCGCGGCTGCTTTGCAACCCTGGAGGCGTGTGGAGGGGCGAAACTTCTGTGCCGGTGCTGCCATCCCCCGATTTGACAAGACGGTGAATCGCCGGACTGTCCGCGCACCCTTTTCCACCATGCCCGGCAATGAACGTACGCTACTCACACAGGCCCAGATGGCCGCAGGGGTGCAGGCATTGGCGCAAAGCATCCTGACGGCGAATCCTGGCGCGGAGAGCATCGCGCTGGTGGGTGTTTTCACCCGCGGGGTGCCGCTGGCGAAACGCATTGCTGCGGAGATCGAAAAGACTGGTGGCGTGAAGGTCTTCCTGGGCACGATCGACATCACGCAGTATCGCGATGACCTGAGCACCTTTCAGATGGTGCCGAAGCTGGAGGGGTCCGACATCGCCTTCGACATCGACGACCTCAATGTGGTGCTGTGTGATGAGGTGATCTACACCGGCCGCAGCGTGCGTGCGGCGCTGGATGAGCTGCTTAATTTTGGCCGCCCCAAACGGGTGCAGCTGGCCGTGCTGGTGGACCGCTGCGGCCGTGAATTTCCTGTGCAGCCGGATTTCTCCGCCCTCAAAGTCACCCTGGCCCCCGGAGAGCGGGTGGCGGTGCGCTTTACCGAAGTGGACGGCGAGGACGCCTGCACCGTGCAAACCCAAGCCTCACCGAGATGACCCCGCGCAAAGACCTCCTCGACATCGCCTCGCTCACGGACGCTGAAATCGCCTTCGTGCTCGACAACGCCGTGCCGTTCAAGGACCTCTTCAAGCGCAGCGTGAAGAAGGTGCCCACGCTCAAGGGGCAGACGATGCTGACGCTGTTTTACGAACCCTCCACGCGCACGCGGTCGAGCTTTGAAGTGGCGGCGAGCCGCCTGTCTGCGGACGTGACGCACTTTGACATCGAGTCGAGCAGTGTGGTGAAGGGGGAGTCCATCCTGGACACGGTGGAAACGCTGGAGGCGATGCGTGTGGACTACATCGTGGTGCGGCACAAGCAGGCGGGGACGCCGAATCTCATCGCCAAGAACACGCGTGCGAGCGTCATCAATGCCGGGGACGGCTGGCACGCGCACCCCACTCAGGCGCTGCTGGATGCGTTTACGCTGCGGGAGATTCACAAAAACCTGAGCGGCTGCCGTGTGCTGATTGTGGGCGACATTCAACACTCCCGCGTGGCGCGCAGCACGAGCCTGATTTTCCGCCGCCTCGGCATGGAGGTGGCCTATCTTGCCCCGGGATCCATGATGCCGCGCGAGGTGCCGGCGGAAATCCCGCAGTTTGGCAACTGGCATGATGCCTTCGAGTGGAAGCCGGATGTGATTTATCTCCTACGTGTGCAGGGCGAGCGTCTGGATGAGCCGCTCATTCCCAGCGCCGCCGAGTACCACCGCAATTATGGGCTGACGAACGAGCGCGTGGAAATTTTGCGCGAGCGCGGACTGCACCTGATGCATCCGGGGCCGGTGAACCGCGGGGTGGAGATCACGGATGCGGGGATGAATTATGAGCGGTGCCTGATCAATCAGCAGGTGGAGAATGGGATCGCGGTGAGGATGAGCGTGCTGTACTGGCTGAGGCCGGGGGCGGTGGAGTAGAATTTGAGTGGCGCGGAGAAATCTCAGGCCCGCTTTCATCTGCCTGCGGGTGCCACCTAGGATGGCGGTCGCATCACCGGAGTTCATTGCCGCGCCATGAGAGATGCTGTGAGCCTAGGGTTTGCAAGAACCCCGGGCACCCGTCGTTCAGGCTTCAGCAGTATTGCTCCATCCAACATGCACCGCCTCCTTCTGGTCTGCCTCGTCTCGTCTCTTCACGCCGCCGACTGGCCGCAGTTTCGAGGGCCCACCGGTGACGGTGTCACCACCGAAACGAACCTGCCCCTGAAGTGGAGCGAGAAGGAGAATCTGGTGTGGCGGACCGAGCTGCCGGGACCGGGTTCATCAAGCCCCATTGTGAGCGGGGAGCGAGTCTTCCTCACCAGCTACAGCGGCTATGGCGTGGACATCAAAGCGCCCGGAGACATGAGCGAGCTGACACGGCATGCGTTGTGTCTGGACAAGCGCAGCGGCAAGATTCTGTGGGACTACCCGGTGAAGACCGATCTGCCGGAAACGGCCTACAACGGCAGCTACATCACCATGCATGGTTATGCGTCAAGCTCGGCGGTCACTGATGGCAAGGGCGTGTTCTTTTTCATGGCCAACGCGGGAGTGTTTGCCTTCACGATGGACGGCAAAAAGATGTGGGATGTGAGTGTGGGTGAAAAGCCGCATCCCTGGGGTGTGGGGACCTCGCCCATCCTGTATGGCGATCTGCTGATCGTGAACGCGGCGCTGGAGAGCAATCAACTGCTGGCGCTGGATCGCAAGACGGGCAAGACGGTCTGGAGCGCCACGGGCTTCCCGGCGTCATGGAACACGCCGACGATTGTGAAGGTGGGAGGTCACGATGAACTCGTGGTGAACTCCAGCGGCAAACTGCGTGCCTTTGATCCGAAGGACGGGAAGGAACTGTGGTCCTGCGAAAGCATCAAGGCTGCCGAGCTGTGCCCGTCGGTGGTGGCGCATGATGGCGTGGTGTTTGTGCTCGGTGGCGGTGGGAAGGCCTTCGCTGTGAGAGCCGGTGGCAAGGGCGATGTCACTGCGACGCACATCGTCTGGCAGGTGCAGAAGGGCTCGAACGTCGGCTCGCCGGTGTACCACGGGGGGCATCTCTACTTCGTCAATGACACGCGCGGCACGGCGACATGCCTTGATGCGAAGACCGGGGAGACGGTCTATGAGCAGCCCCTGATGAAGGAGAAGCGCGACCGCTGGTATGCGACCCCGCTGCTCAGCGGCGACCGGCTGTACTACACGAGCCGGCAGTCGGGCTCCGTGGTGCTTGCGGCCAAACCGCAATTTGAGGTGCTGGCAACGAACGTGATCGCGGACGATGTCAGTGTGACGAACGCGAGCCTGGGAGTGTCGGATGGCCAGATCTTTTTGCGATCGGACAAGTTCGCGTATTGTTTTGGGGCGAAGAAGTAGGAGCGGGGGTGATGGAGTAGAATGCGCAAGGGGGTGGGTGGTATTGGAGCGTTGTGAGATGGCGGCGCGTGGGTGCGGCGGAGCTGGTTGCAAACGCTGCTGGTGGGCGTTGCGTGCGGCGGAGTGCTGGGTTTGCTTCCCGGTTAGGTACTGCGATACCCAGGGTCGCCTCGCTGAGGCTCGGCTGACCCTGGGCTCAAATACACAGCCCCTTTGGGGCTGGGGGACGTTTGTTGACGGAGGGCCAGTAATGGGCGGAGTGAGGGGGATTTGCCGGTGGCTTTTTCGGCATGTTGGGTCCATGATTGAATCATGAGCACGGCAACACTGACGGAGACATTGCTTTCGTTGCCTGTCGCCGAGCGAGTTGCTCTGGCAGACAGGCTTTACGCCAGTGTGCCGGAAGACTGGCAGAAGACGGTCGATCAGGCCTGGATGGAAGAGGCTACCAAACGCTCCGAGGAAATGGATGCGGACCCGAGTCTGGAACTCTCGCACGAGGAGTTTCTTGCCGGACTCAAGATCAATCGTGCGCGTGCATGAAGCTGAGTTTTCACCGCCGTGTTCAAGGCGAGGTGGACGAGGCCATCGAGTGGTATGAAGAGCAGAGCGCGGGCTTGGGAGAGGATTTTTACCTCAAACTCCAAGAAGGTCTCTCATTGATACAAGCTCGTCCAGAGAGCTTCGCCTTCTGGCTGTCTTCCAAGACAATCCGGCGTGTGAAGTTGAAACGGTTCCCCTACGATGTGCTCTATGAATTGCGACCCGGGCGTGTTCGTATTCTATGCGTGAGGCATGAAAAGCGGCACCCGAGGTTTGGGTTTGGGAGATCGTGAGGTGGCGAACAGCTTCCCTTCACGAAGAGTGCCTGATCAACCAGCTGGTGGAGAATGGGATCGCGGTGAAGATGAGCGTGCTGTACTGGCTGAGGCCGGGTGCGGTGGAGTGATTTTTAGCCTACTTTTTTGATAGCAATGAGGTCTGCGAAAACGTCGATTTCGGTGAAAAATGCGTTCCACACAGCGTGCATGCCATTTCCTCGTCCGAGGCCGGAGGGAGAAATGAACTGGATACCCTAAGCTTGCATTTGGGGCAGTGAGGGAAAATGGTCACGAGACCGAAGTCAGCATGACCTGAAGGATCAAGCTCCACCTCCAAGGACTTCTGCTCAGACTTTGCAATTTTCAAGGCGTTTGCAAACTTCACGACACGATCATCACAACTCCAGCCCTCTTTGAGGAAATCATCAAAGACGCCCTGCAGGGCATCAATTTCACTCTCAGCGAGAGGGCTGGTCATCCAAAGCCTATTCCACACCGGTTGGTCAAACAGTGTGCCTGTCGGCAGCATGTACCCTTTTTCTAGCGCCTGCTGGTGGCGCTCAAAAAAGGGACGTTTTGGGATGACTAAAAAACGACCTTTGATTTCGCCGCCTTCGAGGCTCCAACGAACAAATGGGAGGAGAGCAGACATGGATCAAAACTTCCCGTCGCGGGATTCGAAGTGGGTGGGTTTGCCGTGGGATTCGCCGCCGGTGGAGATCCATTGGGCGACCCATTCGGTGAGTTCTTCGTCGCGGATGAACGGGATGCCGAGTTCGACGAAGCTGCGGTAGGGATTGCTGAGGAGGGCGTCGGGGGCTTCCTGGCCGGTGATTTGGACGGGTTTGCCGAAGAGTTTGCCGAAGGTATGGGCGACTTCGCGGACGCTGAGGGTGGCGGTGCCGGTGAGGTTGACGACCCAGGCGGGGCTGCGGGCTTTGACGAGGTTGAGGAGGGAGAGGGCGTTGGCATCGCCCTGCCAGATGGTGTTGAAATAACCCATGGTGACATCGACGGGCTCGCCGTTCCAGACCTGGCGTGCGATGTCGACCAAAACGCCGTAGCGGAGGTCGCAGGCGTAGTTGAGGCGGATGAGGGAGACGGGGGTGCCGCGGGTCTGGCTGAAGTACTCGAAGATGCGCTCGCGGCCCAGGCAGCTCATGGCGTATTCGCCTTTGGGATTGAGTGCGTCTTCTTCGCGGCTGCCACCGCGCTCCACGGGGACGAGGCCATAGACATTGCCGGTGGAAAAGGCGGCGATGCGGCTGCGGTGGTAGCGCTCGCACACGAGGCCGGGGAGCCAGGCGTTCATGGCCCAGGTCATGGATTCCTGGCCGGTGGAGCCGAATTTCATGCCTGCCATGTAGATGACATTGGGCGCATGCGGGAGGTAGGCGACGGCGTTGGCGGAGAGGAGGTCGGTGGCGATGACCTCGATGTCATGCTGCTGGAATTCCTCCGCTGATCCCGGCGAGCTGAAGCGTGAGACGGCGATGACGCGGCGCGGTGTGCGTGATTCGTCGCTGGCGCGTTTGGCCATGCGTGCGAGGGAGGGGCCCATCTTGCCTGCGGCGCCCAGGATGATGATGTCGCCGGGGAGCTGGCTCATCATTTCAATGACGGCAGGTGTCGGGCGGCTGAGGCGTTCTTCGAGATCTGCGAGGCTGGCGGGCGGCATGGGCGCATCTATGAACGGGTTTTCGATATTGGAAAATTTTTTACTGCATGAGGTTACGGGAGCTGGGGCGTGTGTTTGAGTCCGCCGGCGCTGGCGCGGCTGTTCGTGTGAAGGACAAAAGTGACGGAAGTGACCCAAAGGACGTGGTATTCGGTGGCTGCCAGGCATGAGGGCCTGCGTGCCGCAGCAAATTCATCGTGGAGTTTGCTGATGCGGTATTTTCCGCTAGGGTCGCGGCCCGATGATTGCCAACGCTGCCGCTGCTGTAACCGCCAATTTGAACGTGCTCGACTTTTCCTGGGTTGCGAATCCGGAGGCGTGGATCGCGGTGCTGACGCTGTGCGTGCTGGAGATTGTGCTGGGGATCGACAACATTGTGTTCATCTCGATCCTTGTGGACAAACTGCCGGCGGCGGACCGTCCGCGCGGACGCTTCATAGGTCTGGGACTGGCGATGCTGACGCGCATCCTGCTGCTGCTCTCCATCACCTGGGTGATGTCGCTGACGACGCCGCTGTTTACGGTGCTGGAGCATTCGATCACCGGCAAGGATCTGGTGCTGATCTTTGGCGGCCTGTTCCTGATTTACAAGAGCACGCATGAGATTCATGAAAAACTCGAAGGCGACCCTGAAGGAGAGGTGAGAAAAAGTGTCGGCAAAGGAGCCGCATTTGGCGCGGTGATGGTGCAGATTGCGCTGCTGGATATTGTGTTTTCGCTCGATTCGGTGATCACCGCCGTGGGCATGGTGAAGCATATTTCCATCATGGTGACGGCGGTGCTGATCTCTGTGGGCTTCATGATGGTGTTTGCCAGAGCGGTGGGTGAGTTCGTGACACGGCATCCGACGGTGAAGATGCTGGCGCTGAGCTTTCTGATTCTCATCGGCACGGCTTTGATTGGTGAAGGGCTTCATTTCGAGATTCCGAAGGGCTACATTTATTTTGCCATGGGATTTTCGATGATGGTGGAGATGCTGAACCTGAAGGCCAAGAAGAAAGCAGCCAAGGCGTAGAGCGGTTCTCAAAACGCCTGTCACAATGTCCGGCGGCGGAGACGCTTAAGGAAATTGATCGTGACTTTTTGGTGCAGGCAGGACTCTTCTTGTGGGGCGGAGCTCATTGCAGACGCTGCTGTTGAGTACAAGATGCGGTGGAGTGC
>NZ_JBAQCR010000203.1:0-11755 GCF_049294395.1 Prosthecobacter sp. | reverse complement strand
CGGCAAGGTGCAGGGCGTGATTTCGCTCGGCGGTGGCGGTGGCACGGCCATCGGCACGGCGGCGATGCGGGCACTGCCGGTGGGGTTTCCGAAGGTGATGGTGTCCACGCTGGCGGCTGGAAACGTGGCGCCGTATGTGGGCACGAAGGACATTGTGATGTTTCCGAGCATCGTCGATGTGAGTGGCATCAATCGGATTTCCCGCGTGCTGCTGGCCCGCGCGGCGGGGGCGATCTGCGGCATGGTGGAAAGCACGGTGCCTGAGGGCGTGGACAAACCGCTGATCGCTGCTTCGATGTTTGGCAACACGACCGAATGCGTAAACCGGGCGAAGCAGGTGCTGGAAGACGCCGGGTATGAAGTGCTCGTTTTCCATGCCACCGGCACGGGCGGCAAGATCATGGAGTCGCTGATCGAAAGCGGTATGTTTGCAGGCGTGCTCGACATCACCACCACCGAATGGGCGGATGAACTTTTGGGCGGTATTCTCAGCGCCGGCCCCACACGCCTGGATGCGGCCGCAAGGACAGGTACTCCGGCCATCATCACACCGGGCTGCCTCGACATGGTGAATTTTGGGGAGCGCGCGAGTGTGCCTTCGAGGTTTGAAGGACGGCACTTCTACATTCACAATCCGCAGGTGACGCTGATGCGCACGGATGCTGCGGAATGTGCGGAGCTGGGCCGCATCCTCGCCTTGAAGGCAAATGCCTACCGTGGCCCCGTCACTGTGCTGCTGCCTTTGAAGGCCATCAGCATCATCAGCGCTGCCGGCAAACCCTTCCATGATGCGGAGGCGGATGCGGCATTGTTTGATGCCATCCGTCAGAACCTTCGGCCCGGTATTCCGCTGGTGGAGATGGACTGCGAAATCAATGCGCCGGAGTTTGCGGCGGCGTGTGCGCAGGCGCTGCTGAGCAACATGGCCAAAGCGGCCGCCTGATTGCAAACCGGCGTTCGTTATATCATTGCAGCCTCCATTGGTCAGGCCACCTTGGCTCTCACATGAACTACCCGCTCACTTTCCACTTCAAGCTTCTGGCCTTCTCTCCGCAGATCTACGTGACGGATGCCCATGGCGGCACGGTTTGCTATGTGAAGCAGAAGCTGTTTCGCTTCAAAGAGAAGGTGGAGGTGTTTGCGGATGACACGATGAGGACGCAGCTGGCGACGATTGAGGCGGACCGCATCATTGACTGGTCGGCGCGCTATACATTTAGATCTCCCACGGGTCAGGTGCTCGGAGCCATTGGCCGGCGCGGAATGAAGTCGCTGTGGAGAGCGCACTATGATGTCTTTGCTCCTGGAGCGCAGACGCCGACTTTTGCAATTCAGGAAGCGAATCCGTGGACGAAAATGCTGGATGGCCTGGTGGGTGAGATTCCCATCGTGGGAATATTCACCGGCTACATGCTGCATCCGAGCTACATTGCCACCCGTGGCGAGGCGGGTGCTCCCACACTGCGCCTGACCAAGCAGCCCGCGCTTTTCGAAGGGCGCTTTGGATTGACGCAGGAGGGGCCGGCGGATGAAGGGGAGCAGCTGGCACTGCTGCTGTCATTCCTCATGATGAATCTGCTGGAGCGGGCGCGGGGTTAAGGAAAGTAGCAATCTCTTCAAGGTCGACCGACGATTGCAAATCTGCGGTCGTTCTGTCATTGCAGCCTTGAGCCGTCCGGTCACCTTCGCGGCCTCATGTACTACCCGCTTAACTTCTGCTTCAAGCTTATGACGTCCACGCCGGAGATCGATGTCACGGATGCGTATGGCGGCACGATCTGTCATGTGAGGCAGCAGTTTTTTCGCCTTAAAGAGAAGGTGGAGGTGTTCGCGGATGACTCGGAGAGGTCGCTGCTGGCGACGATTGAGGCGGACCGCATCATCGACTGGTCGGCGCGCTACACGTTCAGATCTCCCGATGGGCGGGAGTTGGGCGGGGTGGGCAGGCGTGGAATGAAATCCATGTGGAAGGCGCACTACGATGTGTTTGCTCCAGGTGAGGAAAAACCGACGTTTGCGATTCAGGATGTCAATCCTCTTATCACCATGCTGGACGCCCTTGTGAGCGATATGGGCATCAACCTGGTCTCAGGCTACTTCCTGCGCCCGAGCTACATCGCCACCCGTCGCGAAGGCGGAGCTCCCACGATGCGCCTGACCAAGCAGCCTTCGCTTTCCGAAGGAAGCTTTAGATTGAAGCAGGAAGGCCCGGCGGATGAAGGAGAACAATTGGCGCTGATGCTGTCCTTCCTCATGATGAATTTGCTGGAGCAGGCTCCGGGCTAGCCTGTATCTGTGGAACAGGGATCCTTGTTGCACAGCAACAAGGCTACTTTGACAACCGCTCAAGCACCGCTGCAGGAAGCTCCACGGTCTTCTGCCGGCTGGAGGTGCCGCGTATCAGCGTGATCTGGCCTTTGGGGCAGTCGAGGGCTTCGGCGAGGAAGCGGATGAGCTCGGTGTTGGCTTTGCCATCCACGGGCGGGGCGTGCAGTTTTACCAGCAGCACGGGGCGGCCTTTTTCATCGGCGGTCCAGCCGGCGAACTCGGATTTTTTCGCGTTCGGTGTGACGCGGACGGCGAGCTGGGAACGATCGGTGGAGGCGGCCATGATCAGACGAGTTTGAGGCGCTTGCGCATGAGCCACTCGACGGTGAGCAGCAGGATGGCGGCACCGAACCACCACCAGCTGGACCAGAGATTGGTCTCCTGGGTGATGACCTGCTTGCGGTCGATGCTTTGCAACAGGCTGGGGAGATCGGTGGCGGCTTGTTCTTCGCGCAGGAAACGACCGCCGCTGTTGGTGGCCATGGTTTCGAGCAGCGTGCGGTTCATGGTGAGCGTGGCCCACTCAGGATTGCCATTATCAGAAACGTGGAGGGAGAGGCGTGCCTCACTGCGTGGCGCGCTGGGGCTTTCCGCGACCGCGATCTCATAAGTGCCAGCTTTGAGCGGCGGGGTGAGAGCGCGATAAACGCCGATGTGGGTTGGGTCCGCTTCGAGCTGCAGGGTGGCGACATCAGCGCCGTCGTGGATGAGGTAGGCGCGGGGTTGCGCATCGGTAACGATGTCGCCTTTGTCATTGCGCACACGCACGCGGATTTCAGAGGCTTCGCCGGGCAAGTAACGCAGGCGGTCGGTGCCGACGGAGAGTTTCTTTTGGTCGATCTGAAACGGCGGCGCGGCGATCCAAGCACCGAGCTGCATCCACAGGCGCTGATGATACAAATCCGCGACCTGAAAGCGCCAGCGCCAGAGCTCATCTGTGCCGAGGTAAAGCACGGCACCGGCGCCGACCTGACGGAAGACGATGGTGGGCTGCTGCGCTTTGGCGAGGGTGATGGCTGCGGGCAGGGGCTCGACATTTGCGTGCCAGTTCACTTTGGAAAGCGTGGGCCAGAGGGCGGTGTTGGCGCTGGGGCTGTCGCTGAGGCGCAGGGCATCGAAGCGCTGGCCATCGGTGGTGAGTTCGAGGCTGGTGGGCTGATGCTTGGTGCTGGAAGGGACAAACTTGACCGGGATGAGCGGGGCCGTTTTGCCCTGGCTCCATTCGTGCAGTTTGCCGCGCTGACCATCGATCATGATCAAACCGCCGCCGCGTTTTTCGACGAACTCAAGGATCCAGTCGAGGCTTTCCGGCTTGAGGCGGCCTGGTATGACTTCACCGAGGATGATGAGGTCGTAGCTCAGGAGTTCGTCGCGAGTTTTGGGGAAGTCTTTTTGCAGGCTGCCATTGGCGGCGTTGTCAGCCATGTTATCGAAGATGCTGGTGGCCTGCCAGCGCTCATCGCGGTCGAAGTGGTTGTGGATGTAGCGTGACTCCCAGCGTGGACGGCCATCGAGGATGAGCACCTTGCGCTTCTTTTCCAGCAGATGAATGGAAAGCTCGCGTGCGTTGTTGGAGCGGGTCTTTTCCAGCGCGGCGCGGTCGCCGCTGGCGGATATGAGGATGTTCACGCTGCGCAGAGTTTTGTCGCGCTGACCGGGGGCGGGCGGTGGCAGTTCGGTGACGGGGAAGATGAAATCGAAACCCTTCTCGCCTTTGCCATCGGTGGTGAAGTCTTTTTTCCACAGCACCTTGCCCTGGCTTTCGATGCGCACATTGGCAGGAACACCGGCGGGCATGCTGTCATTGACGGTGAGGCGGCCCTGGAAGTTCTCTTTGGAGAAGACGGATTCGGGGGCCGCGACGGCCAGCAGGGCCAGGTCCGGCGGTGGGATTTCAGTGCCAAAGCCGATGGTGAAGATGGCAGTGCCGCTGGCTTTGAGTGCGGTGCTGAATTCTTCGGGAGAGCCGGTGGAGTTGTGCTGGCCATCCGAGAGCACAACGAGCGCGGTGCCTGCGGTGGCGGGGCCGAGTGCGGAGCGCAGGGTTTGATCGAGATTGGTGATGGGTGAGGTGGCGGGCATCTCAAACGTGGCGGGCATGTCGCCGGAAGTGTCCTTGCCGCCCTGGCGGTACCACCACAGGCGCTGCGTGTTCATGCCGCGCAGGGCCACGAGCTCCACATCCTGGGTCTCGGCGAGTTTTTTCAGCAGTGGTGTCGTGCCTTTAAGGAGCAGGTCTTCGGCGCGTTGAAAGCGTGCTTTGGAAGTGCCTGCGGCGGCACCGGCGGCCTCATCCGTGAGCTGCATGCTGGCGGAGCTGTCCACCGCGACGACGACGCGGCCAAGCTGACGCAAGGTGGTGACATGGCGCAGGATGGGACCGGCGAGCGCCAGCACGAGAATGAAGACCGCCAGCGAGCGCAGGATGGCGGGCACCTGCGCGGCACGACTGCCGACGTACTTCAATTCACGGCGGTAGAGAAACCACATCAGGGCCGCAAGACCGAACGCGAGCACGACCACCGGGAGCGGCGAATAGCCGCCGGTGAAGCGCAGGGAGGTTTCGGTCTGGGGTGTCATGATCAGGCGATGATGGAGAGATTCTGGCGGTCCAGTTCAACGAGCGTGTGAGACTGCAATGCGGAAACAATCGCTGGGAGATGGGTCTCGAACATCTTGCAGGTGTCGCGGAGGCTCATGTTGCCGGTACGGACCAGCACCAGCTTCCATGGACGTCCGTGCAAGAGATGAGAATAATAGAAGTCGGTATCTTTGGAGATGACAACTCGCTGCTCGGCCATTGAAACCGAATTGAGCGCGCTGTCTTTCGCGGCGTTTTGATCCGGCAGATCGATCGTGTGAAGGGCATCATGGCCTGCGGCGGCGAAAACACGCCGCAGGGCAGGGGGGAGATGCGCATCGATCAGGAACTTCATGCCGCGACGAGCTGCCAGCTGCGGAGCTTGAGTGATTGATTCGCAAATTCAATGCAGGCCCGCAGGTCGTCGCGAACGAGATCGGGGAATTCGGCCAGGATGTCTTCAAAACTGTCGCCGGCGGAGAGATACTCCAGGATGGATTCCACCGGATAACGCAGTCCGCGAATGACGGGCTTTCCATGGCAGACTTCAGGATCAATGGTGATCCGTGAGAGAAGGGTATCCGTGGATTGTTCGGGGGTCATGCCAGTTAATACGATTTCTGGAGCAGGGTTTCAATCGGTCGTTAAGCCTGCGTCAGCCTTTGGCGATGTGCTGTTGCAGGAGGACTTCGGCGAAGAGAAGGCCCAGCAGGAGGATGAGCAGGGGCTGCCAGAGTTCGCTGCCGTGGCGGCGGGTGCGGTCGAGCGCTTGGTAGGCGGGCAGGGTGTCGGCAAAGGCAGCGTCGTAACGGGTGGCGATTTTTTGGATGTCGGCGGAAGGCAGGGCTTTGAGATCGGACTCGGTGCCGTCGATGTTGAAGGCGAGGAGCATGGTCTTTTCTGTACCGACTTTTTGCAGTTGAAAGATGCCGGGCTGGGTGATGGAGGGGCTTTGGACGAAGACGGCGTCACCTTCTTTGACGGACTTGAGCGTCTGCGTCTGGCCGGTGGGATCGCGCAGGGTGAACTCGGCACCGAGCTCGGCTTTTTCCAGCGGCAGGCGGATCGAGGAACCGACAAGCTGCCAGGCGGGTGCGCTGCCTACGGTGGCGAGGTAGGTGGTGAGGCGCTGCATGAGCGGCACGAAGAAGGGCTGCAGTGGCAGATTGCTCCACTCCGCATTGGCCGTGGTGGCGGCGGCGATGACGCGGCCGCGGCCGTACTTTTTCTCGATCATCAGCGGCACGTTGCGGTCGAGATTGAAGATGCGCTGAGTTTGATCCCCCTGCGGTGCGAGCTCAAGCCAGTGGCGGAACTCGGCGTCTTGGAGGCGACCCGCACGAGTGTCATTGAAATACAGCGCGGAGGGATGCGTGAAGCGCTGCATGAGGATGCGCGCTGGCAGTGAGTCGGAATCGGCGCGGGCCTGGCCCTTGATGGCGGCAGGATACATGCCTTCGCCTTTGCGGAAGAACTCGCGGTTGTACCAGTCCAGATCGCAGTCAGGTCCGGCGAAGACGAGCAAGCCGCCGCCTTCTTTGACGAATTTGTCGATCTCAGTCTGAGTGTTGCCCTGCAGTTTCTGCACATCGGCCATGATGATGACTTCCTGCTGGCGGAGGTCTTCATTGCGTATCTTTCGCAGATCAATCTTCTTGGTGCGGATCAGGTCTTTGAGCGTGGCTGCTGCGACGGTGTGCGGCGTGAGGGCGATCTCAAGGAAGTCGGTGGCGCCGCTGAGCGGTTCTTTGCCGGGGCTGCCATCAATGAGCAGGACGTTGAGCTGATTGCGCACCTGCACGATGGAGTGGAAGGCATTGTCGTCGGCGAAGCTGTCGCCTTCGAGGCGCACGGAGAGTGAGTGGTCTCCGACTTTGTCGAAGGCATGAGTGAAGGAGAGAACAGCCTCGCCTTCAGGAGCGAGCGAAACACGGGCGGTGCGCAGGCGTGCGCCATCGGCTTCGAGATGTACGGGGATGTCCTGCCAGGGGCGTTTGCCGTGGTTTTTGATGCGCACACGCAGGCCGATGGGCTGGGACTCAGCGGCGACGAGTGCGGAGATGTCGGCGCTGGCGATGCTGATGTTCTCCGCGAGATCACTGCCCACACGGTAAAAGGTGATCTGCGGCTTGGGCTCCTGCTTGGAGATCGTTTCGAGCGCGGGCAGTGCGGCACCGTCGGCGATGGCTTTCCAGTCGGCTTCCTGGAAGTCGGAGACGATGACGACTTCGCGCGTGGCATTGGGGGAGTCCTTCAAGGCCGAGGTCGCAGCTTGGAAGGCATCGTTCGCAGACAGCGGGCCGGACATGGAGGGCACCTCGCTGAGTTGCTTGGGAATGAGGGTGCGATCCGTGGTGGCTTGATCCAGCAGCTTGCGTGGTGTGCCACCGGAGAGAAGGACCTGCGCGCTGGAGCCGTCTGGCAGATCGGTGATCATGGTCTGCATGTCCTGCCGCGCCTGCTGCATGACGGTGCCGCCGGGCAGCGTGGTCTGAGCGGCAGGGGCGCGCATGGAGAAGGAATCGTCCAGCATGACGATGAGCGAGGAACTGCCGAGGCCGAGCGAACGCAGCGCCGTGAGCACCGGGCGTGCGAGACAGAGCGCGAGCACGATGGGAATGGCGATGCGGATGATGAGCAGCAGGAGCTGCTCGACTTTCATCTTGCGCTTCCGCTGACGGATGACCTCATGCAGCAGGTGCATGGCGCCCCAGCGCACGGTGACGACCTTCCGCTTGTTGAGCAAATGGATGATCAGCGGGATGAGAAAGGCCGCTGCGCCAAATAGGAGAATGCCGTGAAGAAAACTCATCGCATTCTCAGTGCTAAATAACTCCGCAGCGCGGTGGAGTGGGATTCGTCGGTGGGCAGGCTCAAGTAATCGACCTGGTGTTTGCGGAAGCCTTCCTTGAGCTGGGCGGCGAAATTCTGCTGGGCCTCGATGTAGCGCTGTCGGATCGTGGCGGGATCGAGGAGGAGGAAGTCGTCGTCGTTTTCGAGGTTTTCAAAGCGTGCCCAGTTGCCAAAGGGGAAGTCGATTTCATCGCGATCCCAGAGCTGGAGGGCGATGATCTCATGACCTTTTTTCCGCAGGACGCCGATGGAGCGCAGGAGTGCTGCGGGATCGTCGAAGAAGTCGCTGATGAGGATGACAAGGCCACGGCGCTTGAGGCGCTGGGCGAGGGATTCGAGCACCGGGGCGAGGCTGGTGTCCTTGCCGGGCTCGGTCTTGACCATCGTCTCAAGCAGCAGATGCAGGTGCGTGATCTTGGTGCGGCAGGGGATGACGTCGCGCACCTTGGAGTCGAAGGTGATGAGGCCCACGGCATCCTGCTGGCTCATGAGCAGGTAGGCGAGGGATGCGGCGAGCTTGCGGGCGTAGTCGAACTTCAAAATGCCCTTCTGGCCGCGGTAACCCATGCTGCCGCTGGCATCGAGCACGACGGTGGCGCGCAGATTGGTCTCTTCGTCAAACTCACGGATGTAGAAGCGGTCGGTGCGGCCAAAGATCTTCCAGTCGAGGCGGCGGATTTCGTCCCCTTGAACATACGGGCGGTGCTGGCGGAACTCGACGCTGAAGCCCTTGTGTGGCGAGGCATGCTGGCCGGTGGTGAAACCCTCGACAACCGTGCGCGCAAAGAGCTGCAGAGTCTGCAGACTGGTGATGTCTTCGGCTTGAAGAATGTCGGAGAGAGTAGCCACGGGGGGATTTGAGGGCGGTGGGTGCGGAGGGGGCTTAAGTGCTCAGTGCTCAGTGCTCAGTGTGGAGCTGGTGGTGGTGGTGGTGGTGGGGTCGAGGAGGGATTGGATGGCGTCGGGGATTTGTGAGGGGGAAAGGAAGAATTCGGGGGAGGGTTCCTGGACTTTAGAGGAGAGAGGGGCGAGGCAGAATTCTTCGGCCCGGTTGGACATGGTGTTGAGCATGCGGCCGATTTCGCGGGATTTTTGGAAGAGGGGGCGCGCTGTGGTGGCTTCGAGATAGCCGTCATCGACGGCGCTGATGAGCCAGTGCTGCGTTTCGTTGTTCTCACTCTCGGCGTCGCTGAGCTTGCTCTGGAAGTGCTTGATGTAGTCGCGCTTGCCCCACGCCTCAGCGATCTGGGCGCCGATGGAGCGTGCGGCGCGGCGAAGCTGATCGGTGAGCGAGTACTTCTCCTCCGGCGGAAAGGCTCTCGATGCTCTGAACCTCCCCCCTGCAGATCACGTGCCCTTTCATAGACGCGAAGCTCCCAGAATGCTTTCGCAAACGTCAGCTTGGTCTCGTCATTCATGCTCATTGCAGGCCTGTTTCCTGATTTTAACTGAGCACTGAGAACTGATTACTGAGCACTTAAGCTCCCTTCAGCTCCCAGGCCCTCGAATTCTCACAGCACTCGCGTTTCGCTCTTCTTCGTCTTCTTCACCAGTTCGGCGATGATCTGGTCGACCGTGATGCCTTCGGCTTCGGCGTGGAAGGTGGGAACGAGGCGATGGCGCAGGGCAGGGGCGGCGAGGGCTTCGATGTCGTCTGTGGTGACATGCGTGCGGCCCTGAAGAAGGGCGCGGACTTTGCCGGCGAGGACGAGCATCTGGCTGGCACGCGGGCCGGCACCCCAGCTGAGCATGCTCTTCACGTACTCGGAGGCGTCGGGTTCCGTGGGGCGTGTGGAACGGACGAGATCGAGGACGAAGTCGATGACGTGATCAGGCACAGGCACCTTGCGGGCCAGTTGCTGCGCGGCCTGGAGTTCTTCAGCGGTGATGACGGCTTCGATTTCCTGTGTCACGCCGCCCGTGGTGCGGGCGATGATTTCGCGCTCGTCATCGCGCGTGGGGTAATCGACTTTGATGAGGAAGAGGAAGCGGTCTTTCTGGGCTTCGGGCAGCGGGTACGTGCCTTCCTGCTCGATGGGGTTCATCGTGGCGAGCACGAAGAAGGGCTTGGGCAGTTCATGCGTGACCTGACCGACGGTGACATGCTTTTCCTGCATGGCCTCAAGCAGGGCAGCCTGCGTTTTGGGAGGCGTACGGTTGATTTCGTCGGCAAGGATGATCTGGGAAAAGATGGGGCCTGGCTGGAAGACGAGTTTGCGGCGGCCTGTCTCCGCATCTTCCTGAATGATCTCGGTGCCGGTGATGTCCGCAGGCATCAGGTCGGGCGTGAACTGGATGCGGCGGAAGCTCAGGTGCATCGCGTCCGAGAGCGATTTGACGAGCAGGGTCTTGGCAAGGCCGGGCACACCTTCGAGGAGGCTGTGACCGCCGGCGGCGATGGCGATGAAAACCTGCTCAATGACGGCCTCCTGTCCGACGATGCGTCTGCCGAGAGCAGCTTTGAGTTTGTTGTAACCTGAGACGAGAGCGGCGGCAGCAGCGGAGTCGGACATGGGGGAGATGACGAAATCAGAATGACGAGTAAAATAGAAGCCGTGAAAGGCATCCACGGGCGGAGAGTGAACACGAGGACGGAGCACGAGTTCTTTCCACTCTTGCACTCATGCTGGCAAGAAGACAAAAAAGAGGGATTTGCAGAATCCTGCTAAATCAGATTTTGCTGACGCAGGCGACGGCCATGGCTGCGATGCCTTCCTCCCGACCGACGAACCCGAGGCGTTCGTTGGTCGTGGCTTTGACGCCGACCTGATCGGGCTGGATGCCCAGTGCGGCGGCGATGTTCTTTTTCATCGCGGCGGCGTGGGGATTCACCTTGGGTGCTTCAGCAATGAGGGAGGAGTCCACGTTCTCAATGCGCATGCCTTTGTCTGCGGCGATCTGGGTGCACTTTTCGAGGATTTTGAGACTGCAGATGCCTTCGATGGTGGGATCGTTGGGGGGAAACCAGTGGCCGATGTCGGGCTCGCCAAGAGCGCCGAGCACGGCGTCGGCGATGGCGTGACTGAGCACATCCGCATCCGAATGGCCTTTGAGGCCGCGCGAATGCGGGATGGTGACACCGCCGAGGACGAGGGGGCGGCCTTCTTCAAAGGAATGAACGTCGTAACCGATGCCTGTGCGTACCATGGGGGAAATCAGGCGTTGTGGTCGGCGGCTTTCTTCAAGCTGGCAAGCACCTCGGGGATGGGGAGGTCGATGCGCTGGCGGTTGAGGAAGTAGCTGACGTTTTCGTAGCCTGCTTCAGTCAGGTGGTTCAAGGCGGTGACGAAATGCTCGCCGACGCGAAAGGCGCGATGCGAATCGGAGCCGAGGACGATGGGGATCTTGCGATCAGCCATCATGCGCAGCATTTCATTCCCGGGATTCATTTCGGAGTAGCTCTTGTTGAGGCCGGAGGTGTTCAGTTCCATGGCCACACCGGTGGCCGCGATGCGGTCGAGAGCGGTGGAGACGGTGTTTTTGACGATGGCAAAGCACCAGGAGTCCGGATGGTAGTTTTTGACCAGATCCGGGTGTGCCAGGCAGTCGTAGAGGCCGGATTCAGCCGACTTGGCGAGGTGCTCGAAGTAGGTGCGGCGGAAGTTTTCGATGGTGCCGGTCTCGAACTTGTTGAGGTATTCCTTGGCCTGCCAGTGAACGGCGCCGAGCACGTAATGGAAGTCGGCACGCTTGTGGAGGTTGGCGATGTATTCCTCACAACCGGGGAAGAATTCGCTTTCGATGCCGAGGCGGATGTCGAGCTTGCCCTTGAAGGCATCGGCGGCACGCTGAACGAGTGCGACGTAGGTGTCGAACTCACTCTCCGACATGCGCACCGTGGGCCAGAAGCCGTTGGGCATGGGGCAGTGGCAGGTGAAAATGATGCCTTTGAGGCCGGCCTTGAGGGCCTGCTGGGCGTACTCTTCCGGCTCACCCCAGGCATGCTTGCACAGCGGGGTGTGCATGTGGGAATCGTAAAACAAAGCGCCAGAC
>NZ_JBAQCR010000202.1:0-3074 GCF_049294395.1 Prosthecobacter sp. | reverse complement strand
CGCCTTTGCCGTTGTTCATGACGGGGACGATGAGATCGACATTGAGCCGGGGATTGTCGATGGCGGTGAGCTCGGCGCGGTTGACGGTGCCGGTGACGGTGATTTCATCGCCGAGGCGGATCTTGGGGATGAGGCCCTGGGGATCGGTGTGGACCATGACCCAGGAGAAGACGAGGAGGGTGTCGCCGCCGCGTTTGAAATTTTCCTCCACGCCGAGACGCCAGCCGACGAGGTTCTCATTGCGAAAGGAGTAGGGGTCGAGCTTGGTGACTTTGCCACGGTAGGTGCCGACTTTGCCGACTTCCTTGGTCTCGATCTGCCGGGTGATGCTGAGGGCGACCTCGGCTTTTTTGTCGCTCCAGAGTTTCAGCATCTCCTTGGCGGGGATGTCTTTGAGCATGTCCTTGAAGGCGCGCACGCCGCCGGCGTTTTGCGCACGGGCGTCATGCAACATGAGCAGCGGAGCGAGGAGAACGAGAAGGAGGCAGGCCGGTTGCTTCATGCGGGTGTACTAGGTGGGAAACACGTACGCACAACGCGTATCTCCAGAATGATTGATGGTTCGTTTTCCTAGCGCACGCTGTTTCAGTGGCGGCTGCGCGGCAAGCAGGCAAGGGTGTGCGCGGCTTCTGAAAGGAAACCGGTCACGCGTGTCCCCTGCCCTGGGCCTGCCTGGAACTTCACAGTCCGCCGAACCAGCGTTCGATGGTCTTGTCTTTGGCGATGGCGGCGGTGATGACCATGGAGAGGCCAAACACGCCGACGAATATGCGCGGTAATAGATCAAGCTCGATAGGAGTCATTGCTGATCCTAAAGTAAACATGGAACCAATCGCGCCTCCTAATGTTCGTAGTATAATCACGCTTATAGGATGAGCCCTAAATTCAAATTTATCAATACAAATTTCTTACAATATTAAATAAGTGTTGAAACCTTCTCTGGGTGAATGATTTAAGCGTTAACGAGTATTAAGGCGCTGTGGCGGTGGGCGCGATTGAATCCTGCTGAAGCAGGCGGATGCTGCGTGTTGGGGGGATCTGGCCGGGGAAATTTTAGGCGCTGTGAGGGAGCGAGGACTGGCGTTTCAGCGGGTGAGCGGGCGATGCTGCTGTTCCGGTATTGAGCGCGGCTTTTACTGAGGCCGCTGCGGCGTCATTCGCGCTGCTTGCTCGTGCTTCTTTTGCGCTGCCTCAGAGCAGTCGGGGATCAAAGGAGAAGGGCACGGGCTTGCCGATGACGATTTTTTTGAAGTCGGGGTGCGCGGGATTGAGGAGGTAGTTGGACTCGCCGGGGATGATGGCGCTGGGGAGCTCCAGCACGGCGGAGCGGGCTTCTTTGGCCCAGAGATCGCCCAGCGCACGGGTGGAAGGAGGGGCTGGCGAGAGCGCCCAGCCGGGGGGCAATGCGGTGACTTTTTCCACGAGCGCGGCCTCGAACTCGAGCGGGATGGCGGCGTAGGTGAAGATGACGGGCGGATTGAGATGCACGAGGGACTCCAGCACGGCCAGCGCCTGGGTGCTGCTGGTGTACACGAGGCTGACGCCGGGGGAATTCCACCGGCCGCCGTAGAGCCGCGCGCCTTCGCCGCTGAAGGCGGTGGCGGCGTGCTTTGCTTTCACGATGCGCCAGGCCTGCAGCTTCATGAGTAAACGCTGTATTCAATGCGGCCGAGGAGGTCTTCCACTTCACGGGCGCCGACCTCTGTCTCTGCGTACTCCAGCGGCACCGCACCACCGAGGCCGCGCTGCGCGGAGGTGAGCCATGCACGCGCATTCTCCACGGACTCCATGACCTCCACGGCCTTGCCCATGAGCCGGGCGAAGCGCACGACGCGGTCTGATTCTGCCGGGTCCAGCCTGCCTGCCGCCATGCGCCGGTGCAGCGTGGCCTTGGAGATGCCGAGCATGGGCACGAGCCTTTCCATGGAGACGTCCAGGCAGCTGCGCAAGTCATCCAACTCCTGCACGGGAAGCCCGATCTTGAGGGACTGGATGAGCCGGGCCGTGGTGAACTCAAGCGGTGCATGCCTGCCTGCAGCGCCATGCGCCAGGTAAGCCACGATGCCGCCGCCGGCTTTCCGCGCACCCACGCCGCCTTCTGCGCGGGCGTGATATACGGGGGCTATCTCTTGGACGAGGGTGGAGTCTTTTTTCATTTGATACTTATTTATGTATCATTTGACACCAAAGTCAATCACGTTTTTGAGGCACCACAGGGGCCTTGCCTTCTGGCGGCGGAAGGGGGCAGCATGGCCTCACGGTTGTGGTGCATCCACTGGTACTCGGATGATGTGGGATCGGGAGCTTGGGGTGAAAATGCAGGGGGTTTGAACCGCTGATGAGACGCTGACTTGACGCTAATACTGAGCCGAGCGAAGCGAGTCAGACGACCGCAGGGAGCCCGAAGGGGGCGCGAAGCGAATCAATCCGGAATCCGTCATTTCTGACTTCAACTATCAGCGTCTTGTGAGCTTCACGTCAGCGGTCAGGGATCTTGGTTCGGCAGATGGATCCTGCATGCGCAATCCACGCTTTGACTCTGATTCAGGCTCTCTGCTCCCTCTGCCTCTTTGCTTCTCTGCGGCAAAGACGAGCGTCCCTGCCGTGGGCTAGCAAACAGCGGGCGCAGGCGGGTTTCCCCTGCCCTGCCTCCGACGGTCTAGGCGCGGTGGGCTGGAATGAGGGCTGGTGTTTTTCCCGCCGGTCAGGTAAAAGGAGCATCACTTATGAACGGCTTGTATCTGGCTTCATCCATGGCGGCGGCGGTGTATTTGCTGTGGGTCATTGTGCGGATGAAATCGCGGGTGTGCCTCCCGGCGCTGGTGCTCGCCTTGATGCTGGCGGTGCATGTCTCGCGCATCCTGGGGGTGGTCGTCACCCACAAGACGTGCGATGGCTGGGACGTGGCTTTCAATGCGGCCTACGCGGCGCTGGCTTTCGTGGTCGTCTGGGTCTTCAAAAAGCAGCAGCGCATTTGATTCACGCTGGCGGGGCGCGTCGTGGAGTGCGGGTGGTGGATGCTGCGGACATGGCAAGGCGGGCGCGCTGCGGGCCGCCGTGTTGTTGCCTGACCC
>NZ_JBAQCR010000201.1:0-12433 GCF_049294395.1 Prosthecobacter sp. | reverse complement strand
GTGATATTCCTGCGCGCCAAGCATTCCGCCATCATCGCGCCGGAGGCGCAGTGCGCATGAGTTCACCACCGCGCATCGCCATCGCCCTCGGGGCATCGTTCATGGGTTATGCCACTCATGCAGGCTTCCTGGCGCGTCTGCATGCGCTGGGGGTGCGTCCGGTCGCTGTCTCCGGCTCTTCAGCAGGGGCCATCACCGCAGGTCTTTACGCCTCAGGACTGGAGCAGGAAGTCATCCGGCAGGCGGTGCTCAGTCCTCGCCTCCATCTGTCATTTGCCATGCGCACCAGGTGGCTCTGGCACCAGCTCATAAGCAGCTTCTTTTGTCCTCATCCCGGCTTGTTCGACCCCCGGGGAGCCATCTCTCATTTCGAATCGGTCGTCGGCAAGCGGACCATCGAATCTCTGTCGGACCCCCGATTGCTGATCGCCTTGAGCGATCTGTCAAAACAAGAAACCCTTTTCGTTCGCAGCGGGCCGCTGGCCACGGCGATGGCGGCCAGCTCCTGCGTGCCGATGCTCTTCACGCCGCTTGAGTTTGAAAACCGCATGTGCACCGACGGCGGTGTCGCGCATGAGTCGCCCATTGATCCATGGTTTACGGATGACGACATTGATCACATCATCATTCACCGCATCGACCAGCCACGAGGAAAGCCGCCGCTGATGCCGCTGTCCCGTCTGATGGCCACCATCGCCGCGACGCATGCATCCATGAACCGCCAGATTCTGAACGACCGCATTGAGCTGGCACGCCTGCACGGCAAAAAACTCACCATCATCACCACGAATCATTCACGCCCCTCGCCGTTTTTTCCGGGACGGCTCAAGCAGTGTTATGAGCTTGGGGACGTTACTGGGCAAAAGCTTTTCGACGCGGAGCTGTCGAGCCACGTCTGATCACAGCGTCCGCAGCATCTCCAGCGTCTCAGCGAGCTGCTTGTGACCTTCTCGCGAACTGAGGCGCGGGAATTTGCCCTGGATCATGACGAACTTGCCATTGCGCGTGAGCATGAGTTTGCGGTCTTTGATTTCGACATCGCTGATGCCAACGTGTGCCGCAGCGAGGCGGATGGCGGCGCAGGTGAGCAGGTTCTGCACGGCATGGGGGAGCTTTTCACCAAACTGGTCACGCCACTGGGCTTCCAGTTCCTCAAGCTCCTTGCGGGTCATGATCTCGCCAACCTGGCGGTAGGCGGTGATGCGCAGCTTGAGGTCTTCGATGAAGGTGGAAGGCAGGAAGGCCGGTGTGGCGTGTTTTTCCGCCTGCACCATCATGGCCTCGTTCATGACAAGGAAGTCTGAACGCAGCCCGACTTCGACCGGGCGTGCCACGCGGCGGCCCTGCATGCGGGCGACGCTTTGCTTGAGCATCTGGCAGTAGAGATCAAAACCGACGGCGGCGATGTGCCCGCTTTGCTCGGTGCCGAGCAGATTGCCCGCGCCGCGAATCTCCAGATCCCGCAGCGCGATTTTGAAGCCGCTGCCGAGGCCGGCATACTGCTTGATGGCGTTCACACGCTTGCGCGCATCGCCTGCGGTCACCGCATCCTGCGGCAGGAGCAAATAGGCGTAGGCCTGCACACCACCGCGGCCGACACGCCCGCGCAGCTGATACAGATCCGCCAGCCCGAAGCGGTCTGCACGATCAATGATGATGGTGTTCGCATTGGGGATATCGACACCGCTTTCGATGATGGTGGTGCAAACCAGCACATCCGCCCCCCCATCGACAAAGGTGTGCATCACGTCCTCCAGCAGCTCGCTGTCCATCTGGCCGTGGCCGATGATCACGCGGGCCTTCGGGCAGAGATCGCGAATGCGCTGCGCGACTTTTTCGATGGTCATCACGCGATTGTGCAGGAAGAAGACCTGCCCGCCGCGCTCGATCTCCGCTTCGACGGCCTGCTTGATCGTGCGCTCGTCGTAGGGGCAGATCATCGTCTGCACGGCCTGCTTGTTCGGCGGCGGTGTCTCGATGGTGCTCATGTCACGCATGCCCATGAGCGCGAGGTAGAGAGTTCGCGGAATCGGCGTGGCGCTAAGCGTGAGCACATCGACGAGGCGGAAGAGGTCCTTGAATTTTTCTTTGTGCTTCACACCGAAGCGCTGCTCCTCATCGATCACGGCAAGGCCGAGGTTTTTGAAGCGGACGTCTTTGGAAATGACGCGGTGCGTACCGACGACGATGTCCACCGTGCCCTCAGTGATGCCGCGCAGGATTTCCCGTTCGCGGTTCGGCGGCGTGAGGCGGCAGAGCATTTCGACGGACACGGGAAACTCGCTCATGCGCTGGCGAATATTCTCCCAGTGCTGGCGCGCCAGCACTGTGGTGGGCACGAGGATCGCCACCTGACGGCCACCCATGACCGCCTTGAATGCCGCACGAATGGCGACCTCCGTTTTGCCGAAGCCGACGTCGGCACACAGCAGCCGATCCATGGGTTTTTCAGCCTCCATGTCGCGCTTGATCTCCTCCACGCTGCGGAGCTGGTCTGGAGTTTCTCGGTATAAAAATGATTCCTCAAACTCGACCTGCCACTTCGTGTCCGGCTGGTGCGAATACGCCTTCAGCGTTTGCCGTTCTGCCGCCACGCTGAGCATGCGCACGGCGAAGTCCTCGACGCTTTTCTCGGCGCTCTTGCGCGTCTTCTGCCAGCGCGCTTCGCTGAGCTTGCTCAAGGCGGGTGCTTTGCCGCCGACACCCACGTAGCGTGTGACCAAGTGCGTGTGAGCCACGGGCACAAAGAGCTTGGCACCTTCGGCGTAATGCAGCACGAGCACCTCCTCGCGCTTGCCGGAATCACGCACCTCGACGCCGCCAAAGCGGGCCACGCCATGCTCGGCATGCACGACGATGTCGCCCTCACGCAGGTCGCGCATCACGTCGCGCGCCTTGCGCAGCACCTCGGCTTCATCAAGCTTCGAGCCGCGCACGCGGCGGATGTTTTGATGACGGCCAAAAATTTCCGCCCCGGTCAGCACCGCCAGTTTGGCAGCCGGCACGGTGAAGCCGCGGTACAACAAACCCAGCTTGGTTTCGAGCGAGGCAGGGAGGCCGCTTTGAAGTTCCGCGAAGCGTTCGCGCTCGGCCTCGTTATGGAAGAAAATGACCGTGCGCCAGCCGTCACCATGCCATTCGCGAATCTGACGGGCGAAGTGCTCACGCCGTGCTTCATGCAGAACAAAGTCGGACGCATCGAACACTCCCAGCGGGTTCTCATGAATCGCCGCTGAATAATCCTCCATGCCCTCGACAGGCGCCGCACCACTGAGGATGCGCGCGTGCGCCTCGCCATCGCAATCGATGGTGACGACGAAATCTTCTCTATGCAGATGCTCCCGCACCCGGGAGGCCTCCTCCGCATTGTCATTCATCTGCAGGATGACGCCCACGCTCTCCAGCCGCTTGATCGAAGACTGATTGTGCAGATCGAAGGCACGGATCGATTCGATCTCGTCATCGAAAAACTCCAGTCGCAGCGGTTCTTCCGCCTGCCAGGAGAAGAAGTCCACGATGCCGCCGCGACGGGCGAACTGACCGCGCTCGGTGACGACGGGCACACGCTCGTAGCCTGCCTCGCTCAGATCACGCAGCAGGTCCTCCACATCCAGCTTGGCTCCGATGCTGAGTGTGCGGCGCTGGCTGGAGATTTCGGCCAGGGCAGGAGCGGGCTCGTCCAAACTTTCCGCGCACAGCACCATGACCGGCGCGTCTCCTTCCATCATGCGGCCAAGCACCCCCGCGCGTTCCGCCAGCAGTTCGGGGTCAATCAAGGCATCGTTCACCACCTGTCCAAGACGCGGGAAATACAATGCGGGACACTGCCATACACCGAGCTCAGCATGCACGTGATCCTGCGTCTTCACGTCCGCGCACAAGATCCAAACGCGACGCCCTGGCAGGGCCTTCTCCGCGTGCCGAACCATGAGCGCCGCCGCAAAGCCAAAGGCCTGCGGCGTGACGTGGTCGAGCACCAAGTCTGTTTGCTTGAGTTTTCGCTGAAATTCGGCAGCGGCAAGAGTCAGATCCACCAGACCGAGCGCATCCCCCCGCGCACGCCCGGAGGGAGGTGGTGGTTGGCGGTTCGCAGCCTTCTTCACGGCGCGAGGTTTGGTGGCGCGCTTGACGGGGTCCAAAACAAAGCGCCGGGTGAAAACACCCGGCGCTGCATATCAGCGTGCGAAACGCGTAAATTCAAGGCTGGGCCGTGAACTATTTCGGAGTGCCGCTGAATTGCGACTTTGAACCGTTTGCCTGCGGCTTGCCCACGGCAGCCACCAAAAGGTCATCCTTGGTGGCCCACTTCGTAACTTCACGTCCGTTTTTGTCAAAAATACGCACCGCAAGCCCACCCATACCATCCGACTGGATGGCGCTGTCGCCATTGGCCCAGTAATAGCCGCCCGCGAGTTCTTCTTTATGCAGGATGACTTCTGAGGTGTCCACTGTCGCAGTACCGGAGCCGGCGATCATGGCGACTTTGCTGCTGCCGGAAGTTTCGATGCGGGCCGCGCCTTTGCCCTTGCCGGAGTCTTCCCGGCGGAAGCACCAATAATCGACACGCAGGTCACCGACCGCCGTGGGCTGGCGGTTCCTGATGTTGATTTTGTAAATCCAAGTCTCCTCTTCGTGAGTCACGGCCCCACGCTTCGTGCGGGTCTGATTGAGCTTTTTCTTGGTGTAGGTCACGTCAAAGCTGTACTTCGTATTGGCGTCCGCCCAGTCGGAGATGACTTTTTGATCTGCGGGAATGAAACTGCTGGCAGCCACATTGAAGGTGCGGCCATCTGCCGTTCGTTTGAGCATGACCTGTCCCCCGGAAGCTGCCAAAATCTCTGCGTCGAGTTTGCGACCTTGGAGGTCGGTAAATTCATGGGCAGAAAGCACCGGAACAACAGCAAGGAGGCACAGACTGGCGAGGATGTGAAGTTTCATGGCGGAGGGGTGTCAGGATTAACGAATAGATGCTAGTATTTTTAGCTGCTGATCGTCAACCAGTTTTACCAACGTGTCATGCAACTGTTCTATTAGTCAACAGTCTAATTACTACGACTGTTCAACCGATTACGCACGAGCTCAATCCTTGGCGCTTGCCTGAAGAACCGCTTTAGCCAACGCGTTGATATTCAAAGCCATGAAAGCCTCAACCCAATTCTCCCGCCGCCGATTCCTTCAGGAGTGCTCCGCAGCAACCACGGCACTGGGCTTTCCCACGCTGATCCCGGCATCCGCCTTGGGGAAAAATGGTGCGGTCGCTCCGTCCAACCGCACGACCCTTGCGTTGATCGGCTGCGGTGGTCGCGGTACGGATGTGGTGAAAAATTTCCTGCAGGATGAGCGAGTGCAGATCATCGCGGTGTGTGATGTGGAGCGCGAATCCGACCGCTACAACAAGGGCATCATCAAAAAGGCGGGAACACTGGGCCGCGAGCCGGCGCGGCGTCTGGTGGACAAAACTTACGGCACGCAGGGCTGCGCCACGCATGAGGATTTCCGCGAGGTGCTCGCGCGCAAAGATGTGGATGCCGTTCAGATCGCCACGCCGGATCACTGGCATGCGCTGATGACGGTGGCAGCGGCGCGGGCGGGAAAAAACATCTACTGCGAGAAGCCGCTGAGCCTGACCGTGGCGCAGGGTCGCTTCATGAGCGATGTGGTGCGTGACAGCAAAGTCGTGTGGCAGACCGGCAGCCAGCAGCGCAGTGACATCCATTTCCGCATGGCCTGTGAATACGTGCGCAACGGCAGGATAGGCAAACTGACACAAATCCGTGTCGGACTGGCGAGTGACAACCGTGATAACAACGGCAGCGCGGCACTCACTGCGCCTGCGCCCGTGCCGGAAGGATTGAACTACGATTTCTGGCTCGGCCCCGCGCCTGACGCCCCCTTTTGCCCGGCACGGCTGCACTCGAACTGGCGCTGGTTCTTCGACTACTCCGGCGGCAACATCACCGACTTCGGCGCGCATCACCTCGACATCGTGCAATGGGCGCTGGGGCAGGATGAGAGCGGACCGGCCGAATTCTTCGACCTGAAGGCCACCTGGCCCGCTGCAGGCAGTCTCTATACCACGCCACCGACGTTCTCCTTCGCCTATCGCTATGATGATGGCACCACGGTGCGCGTGGCTGACAAGCAGGACTTCGGCTCCGGCATCCTCTTTGAGGGCGAAAACGGCAGCGTGCTCTGCACCCGGGGCAAACTGGAGATCAAGCCCGACTCGCTGCGCAAGCCGCTGGCTGAAAGCGATGTCCGCCTCTACGAGAGCAAGGACCACTTCCGCAATTTCATCGACGCCATCCAGGACGGCGTAAAACCCGCCGCTCCCATCGAGTACGCGCACCGCAGCATCACCATCGCGCATCTGGCCAACATCGCCCTGCGGCTGAACCGCACCAAGCTGCGCTGGGATCCGGCGAAAGAGCAGATTCTCGGAGATGAAGAAGCTTCGGCCATGCTGACACGCCCGATGCGCGGCCCGTGGCAGCTCGTGTGATTTGCATGTAACATGCGGTCGCGTTTCCTGAAGAAACGCGGCCAACATGCCCGCCAGCCCTTCTCATTCCCCACTGTTTGCGACCACTCGTTGGTCCGTCGTGCTGGCGGCGAAACACCAGGATTCCCAGCAGGCCATGGAGACGCTGTGCCGGGCCTATTGGTATCCGCTGTATGCGTATGTGCGGCGCGATGGTCACACCCCACACGATGCCCAGGATCTCACGCAGGAGTTTTTCGCGCGACTGGTGGAAAAGGACTGGCTGCGTGCCGCCGGACCGGAGCACGGGCGCTTTCGCACCTTTCTGCTCGTGGCGATGAAGCGCTTTCTCATCAACGAATGGCACAAAAGCTCCTCGCAGAAACGTGGTGGGCACATCACGCATGTACCGCTGGATGCGGAAGATGCGGAGCGTCGATTTGCGAGCGAGCCTGATCTGGCACCGGATGCGATGTTTGAACGGCGCTGGGCGATGACGCTCCTGGAGCAGACCTTGAACAGCCTGGAGGCCGAATTTGCCGCATCATCCAAGGCGGGTGATTTTCAGGCGCTGAAGCATTGCCTCACACTTGATCGCGGCAGCATCTCCTACCCGGAACTGGCGGCCCAAATAGGTTGCAGTGAAGGTGCGGCACGCGTGGCAGTGCACCGAATGCGCAAGCGTTTCCGTGAGCTGTTTCGTACCAGCATCGCCTCCACGCTGGCGGAAGGAGAGGATGTGGACATGGAGTTGCAGCACGTGGTCGCGGTGCTGAGCAGCGTTTGATCGGAATTCGCTTGTAACACGGCTGCAAACTCCCTGAACTACTCATGGAAGCGATGAGCACCGAATCCACCCCATGCCCCAAATGCGGCGGCGCACTGCCGGCCGATGCCCCGCAGGGCCTGTGTCCGCGCTGCCTTGCCGCATTGAATTTCGCGACGGAAACGCTGCCGCCGGATGCCCTTCCTCTTTCACCCCAGGCACCTTTGACTCCGGAGGAACTCGCCCCTCATTTCCCACAGCTGGAAATCATCAAGTGTCTTGGTCGTGGTGGCATGGGTGTGGTTTACAAGGCCCGGCAGAAAACACTGAACCGCCTCGTCGCTCTCAAGCTTCTGGCACCTGAGCGCTCGAATGACGCGAAGTTCGCCGCACGTTTTGAAAAGGAGGCGCAGGCACTGGCCGCACTGAATCATCCGCACATTGTCACAATTCACGACTTCGGCCAGGCCGGCGGCTATTTCTTCCTGCTGATGGAGTACATCGATGGCGTTAACCTGCGTCAGGCCATGCAGGCAGGCCGGTTCACGCCGGAGCAGGCGCTGGCCATCGTGCCCCCGGTGTGCGAGGCGCTGCAGTATGCGCATGAACACGGCATCGTGCATCGCGACATCAAACCGGAAAACCTGCTGCTCGACAAAACAGGACGCGTGAAGATCGCTGACTTTGGGATCGCCAAGATGATCGGCACAACAGCGGAGAATGGCGGCGAGTCTTTGTCACAGCCGTTCGGCACACCGGCATATGCAGCACCGGAGCAGCGCAGTGAAACGAGCCATGTGGATCATCGTGCAGACATCTATTCACTCGGTGTGATTCTCTACGAGCTGCTGACAGGAGAGCTGCCGCAAGACAAACTCGAACCGCCTTCAAAACACGTGCAGATCGACGTGCGGCTGGATGAGATCGTGCTGCGGGCCTTGGAAACAAAACCGGAGCTGCGCTTTGCCACGGCGGCAGAGTTCCGCACGCAGCTCGTCGGAGCGGTGACACCCATGCCCGGAAAAATAGAGGTGGAAAAAGCGCCCACAGCTTCGCCGCAGCCTCAAAAAAGGCGGGGTGCCCTCGGCATGGTACTGGGCTTGTTGATTGCAGGAATTCTAGCGGTGCTGTTTTTCCTGCGTCAGGATGCTTCGCACATCAAAACGGCCAACGCTTCAAGCCGGGTGTTCATCATGAGTGAGCACAGCGGGACTGCATCTTCCTTTTACGTCCAATGGAGAGTGAGTGCTCTGGAAGCGAGCGAAGTGCGCATCGAATATGCCAATGTCACTCAGTCCAGCCGCATGCGGTGGAACCAGGCCTCTCAAGACTATGAAGTGAAGGCACGGATCGAAATCACCCGCCTCAAAGACGAGCTTGTTCGAATTCACACACAGATTGGTGACTCTGAAAACACAAAGAAACTCAACTGCAATTACACACAACTCCAGAACGAACTTCTCACGACCAGCCTCGTCTCTGCAAAAACAAATACAGACAGTGCTATTGTCATTTGTCGTCTGCTGGGCCAGCCGCTGACACTTGAAATGCCTGCCAATACGAGCACACTTTCTGCGACCGTCACTCCTCAGGAACAATTCGGAGTCAGCGCCCGTATCTTTGGCCTGCAAATCCTGGTGCTGGCCTTGGTGGTGGTCGGTCTCATCTGGTTGATTCGTTCTCTGTTCAAACGTCAGCGCATAGGCTGTGCGGTGGTGCTCGTCATCCTGATGACGCTGCTTTTGTTAGGCGTGGCAGGCAGTTTGGCGTGGTATTTCAGCGGCCAGTCCCCCGGCAAAAGTACGGCTTCTGCTCAGCCGCCTGCCAAATCCAAGGCCCTTATGTCGGCCTGGGCGAACAGGCTGGGGGAGGATCTGCTCCTTTGTCAGCGGCAAATGTCCGAACTCCGCCAGACACTCGGACCAAACCATCCGCAGATGAAGTCCTTGAGCGAGCAAATCACCATGCTGGAGAAACAAATCGAGCTGGAGAGGCTGAAACCCGCGACCCGCATTCCACAGTTTGTGGAGGAGGATCCTCGATTCCTCAGCACCGCCGGACGCTCGCTTCAGCTGAACTCGCGTTACACTGTCAGTGTCGATTCCAAGCCCATGCGAGGAAAGGACGGCCTTTCAAGCATGCGCAGCTACACCCTCAAAGACAGGCTGAATGATGGGACCGCGGGTGTCACCACCTTTGCCCCCTTGTCGATTCAAAACGAGCGTTTCATCATTTTCTGGGACCGGGAGAAGGAGGAGTTATGGCTGGCGTCTCCCACCATCTTCCGCAGGCACCACCTGCCGCAGACCGGCAAGACCGTGGAGGAAATGTTCATGAAGCCGGTCATCCCGGAAGACTTCAAGCTTCGCATGCCGGACCCATTTCGCGAAGCCATCAACCACTGGCTCCTTGGTGAAGCTCGTGGAGATGACTTATCCAATATTCTGATCACGCCACAGGCCGGAAATTTCACTCTGATCGCCATGCTCTCCCGCATGCATTACTTTGGAAGTGAGGCGCCGCGATATGCGGAATACGAATGTTTCAAAATCGAGACTGATCATGCCCAAGGTCATGCTTTCATTCCTCGGCATGAAGCCTTGAGCAAACTCCTTGAAACATTGCTCCCCTGGGGCAAATCAACACAGTTTGTGATAACCCTCACCTGGCGGCATCAAGGCGCTGTGAGCTGGCTTGAATTGATTGGTGCCAAACCGTTTTGAGGGTTCCTATTTTGACCTTGCTCGCCTTGTCCGCCCTATCGCGCCGACTCGGCCTCCTGCTCTTCTTCGGCAGCTTTTTCTTTTTTGGCAGCTTTGTCCCTGCCCACTGCATCGAAGGGTGCAGTGACGACCTTGCCGGTCGTGGAAACGGTTGTGGTTACAATTTTTCCGGCCGTCTTAACCGGCACGGTAACGAGGGAGCAGCCGGGTGTGGCAAGACACAAAGCATAAGTCATCAGGATGGTGGTTTTCATATATTCTACTATACGCATTCAACATCAAACTCGCGCTTGTCATCCAAACTGTTTCCAGAACATGAGCACCGAAATAATTAAACCTATGGCGGTAATGAGATGCCTCACTCTCTGCGGTGAGATGCGCTGGGAGAAGTGTGCGCCGAGGTAGTAGCCGATCAACGCACCCGCTGTGAGGGCCAGCGCCTGCGGCCAATTGACCATGCCGACTGCAATGAACCACACGGCCGCAATGACGTTGATCAGCGATCCGAGAATGTTCTTCAGCGCGTTCATCTCGTGGATGTTCGTCATCCCCATGAAACCGAAAGAAGCGAGCATCAGGATGCCGATGCCTGCGCCGAAAAACGCGCCGTAGATCGCCACCGGCAGCTGCAGCGCGATGGAAAACCACAGAGCTTTCGCCTTCCCCTCCGTGGCCGACTTGCGCAGAAAGCCCTGAAGGAAAAACAGCACGGTGGCAAACAGCACGAGGAAGGGAATGAGCTTCGAAAACTGATCATCGCTGGTCTGTGTCAGCAACCAGCTACCGATGGCCGCACCGATGAGACAGATGGGAACAAAGCTCCACAGCAGCGTGCGGATCGCCTTCAAACGCCCGCGAAAACCCACGATGCTGCCAGCAGTGCCGATGACCAGACCGACGGTGCTCGTGGCATTTGCCAGCACGGGCGGCGTGCCGCACATGAGCAGCACCGGAAACGTCAGCAAAGTGCCCCCACCCGCAATGGCGTTGATCGCACCGGCAGTGCAGCCTGCGGCGCTGAGGGAGAGGATTTCAATCCAAGTCATGCCTCTCACTACTCAGCACAGAGCACGTGGAAAGTGCGGTCTGTGGGCGAAACGAGCTATTTTGCCTGCGGATTTCGCAGGTAATAGAGATGCCCATCCTCCGCGCCGCCGACGAAATCCGGCAGGCCGTCGGCGTTGAAATCCACCGTGGTAGGGCTCACGTCGTGACCTTCGATGTTGGCATCAATGAGAAGGCCCATGTCAGCGAAGAACCATTTGCCGTCGCTGCTGGAGGTCTGGCGGATGAAGTTGGCATTGGCGGAGTTGAGCAGGATGTCGAGCTTGCCGTCCTTGTCCCAGTCCATGATGCAGATCTTGCGCCTGCCGCTTTTACCCGCAATACCAGCGTTGAGACGCAGCGGTTCACCGGGTTTCATGGCGACAGGTGTTTTCACTTTGACCGCCTTGTCCGCTGCCGCAGGTGCTTGCGCTTCCGGCGCGGCGCAGAGAACACGCTGCGGGTGCTTGAGGATGAGTTTGCCTTTCTGCTTCGCCCGCTCAAAAAACGCGAGATAACCTTCCTGATCGAGCATGATGAGATCGGTGAGTCCGTCCTTGTTCCAATCGACAGCGACAGGTGTGGTGCGCCACTGGGTGAGCAGCGCCTTGCCCTCCGGACGCAGCCAACCGTAGGCGAGCGTAGGCTGCGCCCCATTCCATTCGACTTCCACAGGCTGCGCAGCGGCAAGCTGCGGCTTTTGGCGTGTGCCTATATTTTTGTACCAGACGACTTTGCCGAGGATGGAGTTCAGCAAAAGATCGGGCAGGCCATCGCCATCCCAATCTGCCACGGTCTGCGTGGTGTAGCCCCACTTTGCCTCGCAGGGGCCCTGAATGCTGCCATTGCCACCGGCCATCGGACGGATGACCTTGCCCGCAGCTTGGAGGCGCACGGGTGCGGCCCACTTTGGCTGCTCCACACCTTTGCCGCTGAGGTTTTCAATGAAGCCGACGTAGCCCGCCGTGTTGCCGCAGATGAGGTCCATGTCGCCATCGCCATCCCAGTCAAAGCCGACTGGCGTGACGAGCGCGCCAAACTTCACCTGATCCGCCTCCTGCTGGAAGTAGCGCGGCTCAGCATAGACAGGAGCTTTGTTGTCGAGTTTGCCGGTGTTTTCGATGAAGGCCACGCGACCGTCTTCGTCGCCACAGATGAGATCAAGGTCACCATCCTTGTCCCAGTCGATTGCGGTTGGCGTGATCATTTCGAGATCCATCGTGAGATAGCGGCCCGTATCGGCCTTCAGGCGGACGCTGAGTTCATACTTCGGCTTGGTGCGCGTGCCGGTGTTTTGAAAATAGGTGAAGCCGTCGAGAAACTCGCCGCAGAGCAGGTCGAGATCGCCATCGCCATCGAAGTCTGCAAAGTTCGGCGAAGGCCAGCCGAAGGTTTCCACCGGGCGGTCGGTGGCCATGA
>NZ_JBAQCR010000200.1:0-6103 GCF_049294395.1 Prosthecobacter sp. | reverse complement strand
GTCTGGAGGCGGGTGCGTTCGGCGTCGAGGAATTCGAGGTAGCCGACGGTGCCGCTGTCGTAGCGGGCGCGGGTGAGTTCGGCGGCCTGGGAGGCGGCGGCGAGGGCTTCGTTTTGGGCGGCGGACTGCTCGGCGCGGTAACGTGTTTGCGCGAGGGTGGACTCGACGTCTTTCAAGGCAGAGAGCACGGCCTGACGATAATTGGCGATGGCTTCCTCCCGGGCTTCGCGTTTTCTGCGGACGTTGGCGTGGATGAGGGCGAAGCCGGTGACGGGCAGGCTGACGCTGGGGCCGATGGACCAGACGCGGCTGTCTGCGGTGAAGAGGCTGGTGGTGTCCTTGCTCAAGTATCCGCCCTGGCCGGTGAGGCTGATGGCGGGGAAATAAGCGGCGGTGGCGACGCCGATGTCGGCATTGCGTGAGGCGACGATGCGCTCGGCTGCGGCGACATCGGGGCGGCGCTCCAGGATGTGGGCGGGAAGTCCGGCGGGAATGACGGGCGGTGAGCCGTGCAGGGGGCGCTCGGCGAGGGTGAAGGTGGTGGCGGGGACGCCGCAGAGGAGGGAGAGATTGTCTGAGGCCTCCTGGCGCTGGCGTTTGATGTCGGCGAGTTCGGCCTTCGCGGTGGCGACTTCGGTTTTGCTGCGTGCGACGTCGGTCTCCTGAATGGTGCCGGCGGTGAAGCGCTGCTGGATGAGGGCGAGGCCTTTTTCACGCAGGGCGATGGTGCGGCGCAGGGAAGCGAGATCGGCATCCAGCGCACGAAGCTGGAAGTAGGTGGCGGCGACGTCTCCGGTGAGGGTGAGGAGGACGTTGTTGAAATCAGCGGCGCTGGACTCTGACTGGGCGCGGGCGGATTCAAAGGAGCGGCGCACTTTGCCCCAGAGATCGAGCTCGTAACTGAGGTCGAGGGTTTCGCTGTAGGTGTTGATCTGCGCGGAGGGGATCTTCACCGGCACGGGCGTGGGCAGATGGCCGGAGGTGCGCTCGCGCTTGTTGCGTGAATTGAGATCGAAGGATGGATACCAATCGGTGGCGGCGGCACGGGCATTGGCGCGTGCCTGCTGGATGCGTGCGAAGGCGGCGCGGAGGTTCTGATTGTCCGCGATGGCGAGGGCTTCGAGGCGGTTGAGCTCGCTGTCGTGGAAGACTTTCCACCACTCGCCTTTGGGGGAGTCATCACGCGGGGCGCCGGGCTGCCAGCGCCAAGTGGCGGGGGTGATGTCGGTGGTGTCCGGCTTCTTGTAATCGGGCCCGACAGTGCAGGCCGCGAGCCCCATGAGGAGGACGGGGACGAGGCAGAGGCGAGGGAGGGGAATTGCCATGAGGTGATGAGGGGGCTGAGGGGGCGATGCTGGATGCTGGATGCTTGATGCTGGATGCTGGATGCTGGATGCTGGATCAGAGCGCGAAACGTGAATGAGGAATTGGGGAGGTTTGCTTCTCGGTAGAAGTGTCGCGCGGGTTAGGCGCAGCCGATGCGGGATCGTAGGATGGGTGTGGCGACAGCCCGCCCGTCCAGCAGCGTACGGCAGGCGCTGTGGCGTACGAACGTCCTCGCAGTCGGGCGGTTTGGCGGAGTGGTGTTCGAGCGAGGAAGAGCGCCATGCGCGCCAAACACACCCAACCTACGGCCGGAGCGGCTGCTGCGAATGAGGTGTGGTTTTGTGATTGGGCGATTCATTTGAGGTTTCTCGGCGAGCTTTGAGTGTATGCGAGGCCGTGACCGGAACCGTCTAAAGGCGGGACTACAATACTTGCTGGGTGTGATGCGGCGTGAGGGGCAATGCGGGGCGGTAGGATCGAGGACGAGTAGGAGGACGAGTGAGGCGCTAGGCGATGGAGGGGGCGGGCTGGGGAGTCGGGGCGTCTTCGCGGGCGGCGCGGCGGGCTTCGCGTTTGGCAGCGCGGCGGTTTCGCCATTCGACGATGTCGTCGAAGTAGGAGTAGATGACGGGTGTGGCGAGGAGGGTGAGGAGGAGGGACAAGGTCTGACCGCCGAGGATGACGCCTGCGGTGGCGTTGTTGAACGCGGCACCGACGCCGCGTGCGAACATCATGGGCACCATGCCGGCAACGAAGGCGAGCGTGGTCATGAGGATGGGGCGGAGACGGTCTTTGTTGGCTTTGAGGATGGCCTCCAGGCGATCGAGTCCTTTGGCGCGAAGCTGGATGGTGTGGTCGATTTGAAGGATGCCGTTTTTCTTCACCATGCCGAAGAGGACGAGGACGCCGAGCATGGAGAAGAGATTGAGCGACTGGCCAAAGATGATGAGGGAGAGGATAGCGAAGGGCAGCGTGAGCGGCAGCGCGAGGAGAATGGTGAGCGGATGAATCCAGCTCTCAAACTGCGCGGCGAGGATCAAGTACATGAAGACGAAGGCCATGAGGAAGGCCATGCCGAAGGCTTTGCCGGTGCGGGCCATTTCCTTGGAGCGGCCTGCGACGCCGCTGCTGTAATCGGCGGGGAGGTTTTGCTTTTTGACGATGGCGTCGATGGCATCGACGATTTTGCTTTCGCCGACATCGGGTGCGTTGTTCGCGCTGATGGTGACCTGACGGCGGCGGTTGAGGCGGTCGATTTGTGAAGGGCCGGAGGTTTGCTCAAGCTTCAGCACGTTGTCGAGTGCGACGGGCACGCCGCTGGCGCTGGGGACGGAGAGCTGGGCCATGGCTTCGCGGTTGTTGCGGTAGCCGGCTTCGGCGCGGAGGTGGATGTCGTACTGCTCACCGGCTTCGTCATAGGTGGAGACATCGAGACCGCCGACGAGGAGGCGCAGGGTGGTGGAGAGATCGGCGATGTTGACACCCAGTTGACCGGCCTTGCTGCGGTCCACGCTGGCGGTGATCTCGGGCTTGCCGCTGATGAGGGTGGAGTCGAGATCGCGAATGCCGGGGATGTTTTTGGCTTCCTTCATGATGACATCCGTGGCGGCGGTGAGGCGGTCGAGATCCGGGCCGGCGACGTAGAACTGGATGTTGGCGCTGGACTGGCCGGTGTTGAACGGTGGCACGGCGAGAACGGTCATGCGCCACTCGGCGGGGAACTTGGGCAGGATCTCTTTGCGCACCTGATCCATGATGTCCTGCTGCGTGGCTTTGCGTGTGTCGGGATCGGTGAGGCGGACGTAGATGCCGGCGAGATTGGGCACGCGCTGGTCATTGTCACCAATGGTGAGGAGGGTGGACTCCACACCGGGCAGGGCGCGGATGCTGCGTGCGACGCGCTCGCCGAGGAGATCTGTGGAGGCGAGGGTGGTGCCTTCGGGGACGCGGATGTTGACGATGAACTCGGCTTCTTCCGTGGGTGGCATGAAGCTTTTTTGCACGATGCCCATGAGCGTGGGCAGGGAGGCGAGCGCGCCGAAGCAGGCGAGGATGACGACCCAGCGGTGGCGCATGGAGAAGCGCAGCATGATCATGTAAACGGCCTCGATGGGGCGGTAGAAAACATTCACCACGCGGTCGAGAGCGCGCTCGATCCAGCTCTTGCGGCGGCGGTTGAGCATGCGTGCGGCGAGGGAGGGTACGAGGGTGAAGCTGATGAGCAATGACACGGCGATGGCGAAGGCCATGGTGAGGCCGAAGCTTTTCAAGAACATGCCGACGATGCCGCTGAGGAAGGCGACGGGGACGAAGACGGCGAGGAGCGAGAGCGTGGTGGCCATGACGGCGAGGCCGATCTCGCGCGTGCCATTGATGGCGGCGTCATGCGCGTTTTCGCCTTTCTCCTCCATGTGATGGACGATGTTTTCCACGACGATGATGGCGTCATCGATCACGATGCCGACGGCGAGCGCGAGGGCGACGAGGCTGATCTGATTGAGCGTGACATCCTGCGCCCACATGACGCCGAAGGCGGCGATGATGGAGGTGGGAATGGAGAGTGCGGCGATGACCGTGGCGCGGGTGTTGCCAAGGAAGAGCAGCACGATGAGCGCGGCAAACACGGCACCGAGGATGAGATGCTCCTGCACGGCGTGCGTGCTGGTGCGGATGACGAGGGAATTGTCACGCACGACATTGATGGAGTAGCCGGCGGGGAGGATTTTTTTCACTTCGTCCAGGCGCTCCTGCACGGCATCGACCACCTTGATGGTGTTTTCGCCGGACTGCTTGCGCAGGGAGATGACGACGCTGGGGATGCCATTGCGGCGTGCGGCGGTCTGCGGCTCTTCTTCGCCATCGTCCACGCGGGCCACGTCTCCGAGGCGCACGAGGCCGCCGTCTTTTTCACGGACGACCATCTGGCGCAGCTCGGCCACGGAGGCGGCTTTGCCGAGGACGCGCAGGCCTTCCTGACTGGCGGCGTCTTTGACAGTGCCTGCGGGGATCTGCACATTCTGCGACTTCAGCGCCTTCTGCACATCGATGGCGGTGAGATTGAAGGAGCGGAGGCGCACGGGGTCCATCCACACATTGATCTGGCGTTTGCGACCGCCGAGCAGCGTGGCCTGGCCGACGCCGGGCACGCTTTCAAGCTGGCGGCGCAGGACTTTGTCTGCGTATTCGGTGATCTCGCGCGCGGGGCGGTCAGCGGTGAGCGCGACGTTGAGGATGGGCGAGGCATCGGGGTCGAGCTTTTCGACGATGGGCGGATCGGCATCGTCGGGGAGATCGACGATGATGCGGTTCACGCGGTCGCGGATTTCTTGCGCGGCGACGTCCACGTTCTTTTCCAGCAGGAAGACGACGATGACCTGTGAGATGCCTTCGCTGGAGACGGAGCGGAGCTCATCGATGCCGCTGACGGTGTTCACCGCTTCTTCGATCTTGTCGGTGATCTGGGTTTCGACTTCCTTCGGCGTGGCGCCATTGAGACGCGTGGTGATGGCGACGGTGGGGAAGTCCACCTTCGGAAAGCGGTCCACCGGCAGGCGGGTGTAACCGATGAGGCCGACGACGACAAACACCAGCACGATGACGCTGGCGAGGACGGGGCGCTGAACACAGATGCGGGCGAGCCATTGCATGAGTTAGAAAGGGGGAGGGGGATTGAGCCGGGTGTGCGGGGCTTGGGTGCGGTGGGCCAAGCTCAGGGGCGGAGAGACGAGGCTGTGGACGTTCGGTTTGCCGCAGAGGGGCAGAGAGGCAGAGGGAGCAGAGGTGGAAGAGTGTTTGGCGTAGGACTGAGAATCGTCGATGGTATTACGTGGGAATTAATACCATTCGTGTTGGAGGGCTTTGAGGCGCTCATGGGGGATGCGTTAAGATTGAGGAGCGTTCTGCACGGGCACGCCGTCGGCGGCGTCGGGGCCGGGGGAGAGGACGACGTTTTCGCCCTGCTTCACGCCGCGGCGGATTTCGATGCGGTCTTTGTCGGTCTCGCCGACTTCGACGAGGCGTTCGGTGAGCTGGCCGGACTCGACGACCCAGACTTTTTGATTGGCACCCTCCGCACGCACGGCGTTGGCGGGAATGGTGACGGCGGTCTGCGGCGGGAGTGCGAGGCGGGCTTCGGCGAAAAGGCCGGGGCGGAGGCGGCCGTCGGTGTTGAGCACCTCGGCCTCCACCTGGAGATCGCGGGTTTCTGCACGCACGGCGGCGCCGATGAACTTGACGGTGCCGGTGAAGACTTCGCCGGGAAACGGGGACACGCTGAACTCCACGGTCTGCCCCACGCGGATGAGTCCGACGGAGGGCTCCGCGACATTGACGAGGAGTCGCAGATGCTGAAGATCGACGACTTGCGCGACCTTGGAATTGGCCATGACGTATTCGCCTGCGGTGACAAAGCGCTCTGACACGGTGCCGGCAAACGGGGCGCGGATGGTGGCGTCTTCCAGGGTCTTCTTGCTCATGTCACGGCGTGCTTCGGCTGCGGAGAGGCTGGCGGCGGCGCCATCGCGATCTGCCTTGATGCGGGCGAAGTCGGTTTCGGCGACGGCCTTCATCTGCGCGAGCGGGGCGTTGCGCTTCACTTCGCTTTCGGCGAGATCGAGCTTGGATTTTGCCTGCACCACATTGGCTTCGGCTTCGGCTAGATTGAGTTCGGCGTTGCGGCTGTCGAGCTGCACGAGGACATCGCCGGTTTTGACGATGGTGCCGCGCTCGACGGGGGTTTCGATCACCTTGCCGGTGGTGTCTGCGGCCACAGCGGCGT
>NZ_JBAQCR010000199.1:0-10223 GCF_049294395.1 Prosthecobacter sp. | reverse complement strand
GGCTTCTTCCTTGGCAATGCGTGCGGCTTCCTTGGCCTCGATGGCTGCCAGGCGTGCGGCTTCCTTCTCGGCCAGCGCCTGCGCCTTGGCGGCTTCGCGGGCCGCGATGTCTGCGGCGACCTTCGCCTCCATGGCGGCGGTGAGGGTGGTGGTGAAATCGATCATCTGCTGGCTGAGCTCCGCCGCAGTGGCGGTGAGCGCCGGGGCGGCGTCTTCGAGCACGCGAGGCTGGATTTCGAGCGCCTGAAGTTTCTGCGCGGTGTCAGCAAGAAGGGCGAGGAATTTGGGATCGAGCTTGGTGGTCATTAGCGGGGGTCGGAAAAAACGAGCGGGGATCAATGATCAGAGATGGGCGGGTGTAAAGCACAGATGCGGAGCAGTGGGAGCAGGTTGGGGAGGGAGTTTGGAGGCGGTGGGTGGTGCCATGGCCTGGAGCACTCTCGGCAGCAGGACATTTCGAAATTGAAGGGACGTTCGATTTTTGCCGCAAAGGGGCAGAGAAGCAGAGGGAGCAGAGGAAGGGCGTGCTCAGCCGGAAATGAGTTTTACGAACAACCAAGGCAGACGGGCGGGCTGTCGCCACACCCATCTTACGGGGGCTGTGAAATGGGGGCGGAAATGAGCGCCATGGGTGCATGGCTTCTTGACCTCGGCGCTGGCTGCGCAAGCCTGAGGCCATGCGAAAACAACCCCTCCCCCTGCGCATCTCCTTTCTGGCCCTCCTCGCCTCCACCGTCACCAGTTTCGCGGCGGAATATGCCCCGCTTTTCCTGAGTGCGAACCAGTTGTCCATCGCCACGGGCAAGCCTTCGCTGGTGATGATGTCCAGCGGCTCCACGCACATCCCGGTGTGGTCGTTGTCAGGGGGCACGGATGGGCAGTCGGTGAGCGGGGTGGTGACCGGGCTGCCCAAGGACTGCGGCGGCGTGCGGGTGGAGATCACCGTGACGAGCACTGACGCAGCCACGAGCCCCGCCTTGGAGGATGTTTACCGCGTGCACCTTTCCCAGATGGTGGAGGGGGCGCCCTTCACGGAGCGGCATCTGCAGGGAGATCCCATTCGCACGGCGCTGCCTGCCGCGCCGCTGCACTCCCGCACCATCGTTTTGGAGTCCTACTACCAGGTGGTCCCCGATGCCCCGCTGTGCGTGCGCATTCAGCGCGAGCCTGCGGACCCCGCCGACACCTTCACCAGCCCCACCGGTTTGGCGGTGGTCAAGGTGACGCCGCTGAGCGCGCCCCAGGAGGCCCATCTGGTGCAGGAAGCGCAGGGCTACAATTCCTGGCCGATGCTGCAGGCCATCGGCGACAAGCTGGTCTGCGTTTACAGCCGGGGCTCCGGGCACACCATTGGCGAAGACTCCCGCGCCACCTACGCACGCACTTCCACGGATGGCGGCAAAACGTGGACGGCTGAAACCGTGGTGGCGAACTCCCCCGGCTATGGCGATGTGCCCGTGGGCAAAGGGCTGGACTCCACCGGGGCGATGCTGCTCTGGGTGCGCCGCGTCGGGGCGCAGTGGCACCAGGATCTGTACCGCACGACGGATGGGGTGAAATTCACGCTCGTCACCACGCCGGAGCTGGCGGTGCGCCCGGTGCAGATCACGGATGTGTTTGCGGTGCCCACGGTGGGCCTCATGGCGCTGTGGTTCGCGGGCGATTATGGCGATGCAGGCCCGACGCACTCCTGGGGCATGCTGACGAGCAAGGACGATGGCAAGACCTGGACGCAAACACCCATCGAGTCCGGCCTGACGAAAGATCAGTGGCCCACCGAGCCCTCCGCCGTTTATCTCGGCGATGGCAAAATTTTCGCCATCGGCCGCACGGAGGCGGGAGACTCCACCACGGCGCGCTCCCAGTTCCAGATGCTCTCCACCGACCACGGCAAGACCTGGACGCGTGCACAGACCAACATCACCGATGTGCTCATCTCCACGCCGAGCCTGATCCTCGATGCCAAAACCGGGCTGCTGAGCAACTACCACTTTCAGCGTGGTCGCGCCGGCATCCTGTGGCGTCGTGTGGTGGATCCGAAAAGCGTGATCGCGAATCCGCTCCGCTGGCCCATGGGCGAAGCGGTGGCCGTGGGCAGCGGCAGCACTATCGACGCCGGCAACGTGAACGCCACGGTGATCGGGGACACGCATTACCTCTCGTTTTACTCCGGGAAGAAACCGGACACGGCGGTGCTGGTTTCCGCCTTGGATGCACCAAAGGACAGGAAGAAGCAAAAGTAGAGAACTGGCGCGAGCGGGGCTCGGCACGATGTCTGACCGCCACTTGTCCTCGCACTTGGATTGATGCGCTCATCTTGGAATGGAGCGCCGCAGGCCAAAGCGTCCCGGAGCGCGGACTTCCAGTCCGCAGCACTCCGCAGACACACGCGACTCCATAGCCACCCTATCGCTTTTCACCGTCTCGTCCCTCAGCGCTCGTGCTTCCGATGTTCTGCCCGCAGCCACACCCGCTGTGCGTATGCGACCTGCTGCGGACTGGAAGTCCGCGCTCCTGGGGCGCTGGGTGAAGAAACCGGACACGGCGGTGCTGGTGTCGGAGGGTGGGGGGAGGAAGTAGGTGAGGCGGGACGTGTTGGAGCGATGTGCCAAAAGGCAGCCAACGCAAATCCCCTCTCCCCGTCGAGGACTCACTTTGCTTGAATCATAGCCTTCGGGGAGAGGCTGGGTGAGGGGGGCAACGAACCCCCTTCGTATGCATGGGATGGCCCCTCACCCGACCTCTCCCCAAAGGGCGTTTTGGGCGTTGCTATGTCAGCGGTGGGGAGAGGGGAATCGCTTTTGTCCGCTCAATATGTATCAGCGGAAGCGGCGACAAAACGTGAAAGCGGCCTCAATCCACAAACAGCATCTCATTCCCCGCCAGCAGCGCCTGCGCATACTGCGCCCACACGGCGGCATCGTTTTCGCGCCCACTGACAAACGCCTGCGCCACTGACGCCTCATGGGCGCTTGGCTTGCGGCCGAAGAGGCGGGCATAGACGGCGTCCACGCAGTGCTCCATCGCCCATTTCCCCAGCACTTCGGACTGCTGCTGCATGAAGGGGGAATTGAGCGCAAAGAGGCCCTGCAGCGGCGTGATGGTTTCGGTGCGCCAGGGGTTGTGCGCGCCGGGATCGGGCACGTCGTGGATGCGCAGCATGGGGTCCATGTCCTGGCGGTCGGAGGCGCCGTAGAGGGAGCGGCGGTGATTGGCCGCAGCGCTGATGGATGAGGCGGGGCCGCCGATCTTGAGATCAATCTGGCCGGTGGCGCTGAGAATGGCATCGCGCCAGGATTCCCAGTCGAGGCGGCGGCGCAGCATGCGGGCGTAGAGTTTGTTTTCGGGATCGCGCTGCTCGGAGGCGGCGGCGATGCTGCTCTGCTGCCAGGTGGCGGAGTTCAAGATCTCACGGTGCAACCACTTGATCGACCAGCCGTGCTCCATGAAGCGACCGGCGAGATCATCGAGCAATTCGGGATGCGTGGGGGCTTCGCCGAGGTTGCCGAACTCGCTGGGGGTATCCACCAAGCCGCGACCGAAATGGTGCTTCCATACGCGATTGACGATGACGCGGGCGGTCAGCGGTGCGGCGTCTTCCACGATGGCCTGCGCGAGTTCCAGGCGACCGCTTCCCGTGGTGAACTTGCGCGGCAGGCCGGTCTTGGAGGGAAACATGGAGAGGAAGCGGCGCGGCACCGCAGCGCCGAGGTCATTCGGATTCCCGCGCTTCATGAGCTCCAGGTCACGCGCCATGCCCATTTTGTAGTCCAGCTTGGTCCCGTGCTCCTTTTCCTTGTTCACCACGTAGAGCGCGGCGTCCTCCACGGCATTGGCCATGGGCATGTTGTAGTGCGGGGTGGCGGTCTTGATGGAGGCGATGACGGCTTCGATTTTCTTGGCCTGCTCCGCCATGTCCTTCGGCTTCTTTTTCTTGAGGTCGGCCATCTGCTTTTCCATGGCCGCCACCTCCGCCCGCGCCTTGGCCACGGGCTTCCAGAATTCATCCTTCATCGTGGGCAGTTCGGAGAGCTTCACGGAGGCGAAGACGCCGGCGAGCGCATAATAATCCTGCGCGGAGATGGGGTCGGACTTGTGATCATGGCAGCGGGCGCAGGCCAGCGTGAGGCCGAGGAAGGTGCGGCCAATGGCATCCACATGCTCCTCCCATTCATCCGCGACGGTGGTCTTGATGATCTCCGGCGGGAGCTGCAACTCCTTAAAATACGTGGGGCTCAGGCCGATGAAGCCCAGCGCCACGCGATCCTGCGGGCCGCACTCGGGCAGAAAATCCGTGGCTAGCTGGCGCAGCACGAAGCGATCGTACGGCATGTCCTCATTGAGCGCCTGCACCACCCAGTCGCGGTAGAGGTAGGAGTACTTGGTGGAGTCCAGCCAGTCGGGGGTTTGATCCGTGTAGCGCGCCAGATCCAGCCAGTGGCGGGCCCAGCGCTCGCCGTAGTGGGGGCTGCGCAGGGTTTCATCCACGGTGCGGCTCCAGTCGGCGGCGGCCTGCTCGGCGGGAGGCAAACCGGTGAGATCAAAGGCCAGCCTGCGCTGCAGCACGCGCTCGTCCGCCCTGGGGGCTGGCTGCATGCCTGCGGCCTCCATTTTGGCGAGAATGAAGTAATCGATGCGCGTCCGGGGCCATGCGGCGTCCTTCACCTGCGGCAGCCCGCCACGCTTCAGCGGCGCAAACGACCACGGCACCGGCTTCGGCCCCTCGTCTTTTTTGGCGATGGCCATCCCGGCCGCTGCGAGGAGCAGGAGGGGCAGACAGAGGGAGCTGGGGGTGGAAAGGCGCACCTGCAAAGTACAACGTGGGATGCTCGAAGCTTTCCAGAAAATAGGTCTTACAGGCCCTATACGATCTATTCAGGAGTGCCCCACACCTACCCCCACCCTTCCCGCTTTCCGGCCAGCTTGTGAAATTTTTCACAAATCCCAGTTGCCCACCTTATTCACACTCGGATACTGCGAACCATGGCCTCCCCCGTCCAGTATCTTCCCGGAAAAGAACCCCATGCGCGTGAAAAGCGCCTGATCTTCAAGAACATCGACCGCGCCGGTTACAATCCGTCCATCGAGTGTTACATGGAGAATGGCGGGTATGAGCAGCTCAAAAAGGCGTTCACCATGGAGCGCAGCGCCATCACCAATGAGGTCAAAGCCAGCGGTCTGCGCGGCCGTGGGGGTGCAGGCTTCCCGACCGGCGTGAAGTGGGGCTTTATCCCGCCGACGAACACGAAGCCGGTCTATCTCATCTGCAACGCGGACGAATCCGAACCCGGCACCTTCAAGGACCGCTACATCATGCACCAGGATCCGCATCAGCTGATCGAAGGCATGACGATCGCCTGCTTCGCCGTGGGCGCCAAGCTCTCCTACATCTACGTGCGCGAAGAATTCCCCTACGCCGCGAAGATCCTCGAAAAGGCCATCGCTGAAGCCCACGAAAAAGGCTTCCTCGGCAAGAACATCCTCGGCACCGGTTTCGACTGCGAGATCTACGTGCATCGCGGTGCAGGCGCCTACATCTGCGGTGAAGAGACCGGCCTCATCGAATCCCTCGAAGGCAAGCGCCCCTACCCGCGCATCAAGCCCCCGTATTTCCCTGCGGCGCTCGGCCTCTACATGAGCCCGACCATCGTGAACAACGTGGAATCCCTCTGCCACGTGAAGCACATCATCGAGATGGGCGGCGCGGAATACGCCAAGCTCGGCACGCCGAACAACACCGGCACCCGCATCCTCTGCGTGAGCGGCGATGTGCAGAAGCCCGGCTACTACGAAGTCGAAGTCGGCAAAGTGACGATGGGCGAAGTCATCGACGTGCTCTGCGGCGGTCTCAAACCCGGCCGCAAACTGAAGGCCATCATCCCTGGCGGCAGCTCCTCCAAAGTCCTGCGTGCCGATGAAAAATTCAAGCTCAAGGACGGCCGCGAACTCGGCATCATGGACATCCCCATGGACTTCGACACCATGGCGCAGTGCGGCACCATGGCCGGATCCGGCGGCGTCATCATCATGGACGACAGCCGCAGCATGACCTGGGTCATCAACAACCTGAACGCCTTCTACGCCCACGAATCCTGCGGCCAGTGCACCCCCTGCCGCGAAGGCAGCCTGTGGATGAAGAAAATCAGCGACCGCATCGTGGCTGGTGACGCCAGCCCCGATGACGTGGACACCCTGGAGACCGTGGCCAACCAGATCGAAGGCAAGACCATCTGCGCCTTCGGCGAAGCCGCCTCCTGGCCCACCCAGAGCTTCATCAAGAAATTCCGCGACGAACTCAAAGGCGACTGCAAACCCGATTTGGCAGGCAAGATCGTCAATGAAGAGACGCTGGTGGCCGCTGCGGGTTTGGTGGTGTGAGTTCGTCCACCGCCAAGGAAAAGCTCTGGAGCTTCAGACGGTTGATGGTCGTTTTGATCTTCACCGTTCTGGTTTGGTGGTTTGTCGCCTATACGATGGAAAAAAGATCCATCGCTTACGCCCCCTGGCAGGGCACCAATTTCATGGTGGGAACAATGCGCCAATTGATCACTCCCGAGTACGTCGCTTCCAAACTAGGCCCCTCAAGCCCGCGTGATGAGGCACTGCTGCGCACGGACTGGCAGTTCGACGAAGCCATGGTGAAAAAGATCAACATGCCATGGAGCCCCGCCACACCCAACAAAGACGGCGGGGACTCGCTTTACTACATCGTCTGCGACTTCAACAACGACGGCAAAGTCCCCAATCCAGAACTCATGACCGTGCCGCCGAAGCCCGGCGCGACGCAGAAGGAACTGACCACCCGCATCGCCCTCTTCTCCGCCGGGCCTGACGGAGACCCCTCGACGTGGGAGGACAATCATCCACCGACGTTCAAGGGGTGGTAGGAGCCAAGGCGCGTGTGTCGATGTTTATTTGAAACTCGACAGCCACAGCCTCGCTCGGGTAAAACGGAGGCATGAGTGATGAACGGCGCATTGACCGCATGGCGGGATGTTCATGTCTGGGAAAGTTACTTTTGGGCGGAGCCGTGTCAGCTTTGGCCGTCTATTACGCTCTCAACTTAAACCAATGCTTCTATGCCACCGACCGTGGCAGAGTTCGCATGCAAGTTCGACAAACGACATTAGATCTTAAAATTGCGATTGAATGTTATCACACTGATTACAATCGCTTTCCCATCCCGGAGTCTGACTTGCACAGTCCGAATGATGCTTCCATCCGATCACGAGGCCCGATGCTGCCCATACTCATCGGCAATGAGAGCGTTCCGCAAAACGTTCCATCGATGAACCCCAAAGACATCGTTTACCTCAGCTTGCCTCAAGCCCAGGACCGCAAAAACGGCCTATGGCACGACGGCTCGGAATGGGTGCTCAGTGATCTCTGGGGCGAGCCCTACTATGTCGTCCTCGACACGAACGGGGACGGCAGCCTCGCCAAGCCCGAGTTTGGCGCGGATCAGTCGGACGCCGAATACGAGAGGCGATGCCGGATGCTTCCGCCGCCTGCGACGCTGCCACTGAAGGTGCTCATCTACTCCTCCGGCCCGGACCGCGATCCCAAGACCTGGAAGGACAATGTGTGCTCGTGGCAAGCGCGCTGAGCAGCCTCCGAGCCCTCCACAAGCCCCTGGCTTTTCCAGTCAAAGCCGGTCCGCTGCCCTCACCCACTCGGTGCTCGACAAAGCAAACGTCTCTCAGGTAAAACAGCGCCATGAGCGAAACCACCACGCCCTACCATGATCCGCTCAATCTGAAAAAAAGCGGCTGCACCTGGGTCTTGCTCACGCTGGGCATCATTGCCGCACTCATCGTTCTGGCCTCGCCAGTCTTGATCGATCTCTGGGTGTCTTCACAAGGTCCAAAGCTTCAGCCGGCAACAGTCCTCAGAGAAATCAAATACGGGCTCTTAAGCTATGAGGCGGAATACCAGCACTTTCCCATTCCGGAATCCGGCTGGCACGGGCCTGATGCAACACTCCGCACACGCGGCGTCATTCTTTCTGCCCTCACGGGCAAAGACACCACTCTCAATCCCCACGAGATCAAATTCACCGACTTCCCTCCCGCCAAAGACCGCAAATTCGGCCTCTGGAAGGACGGCGCGGAATGGGTGCTCAGTGATCTCTGGGGCGAGCCCTATTACATCGTCCTCGACACGAACGGCGACGGCAGTCTCGCCAATCCCGAGTACGGAGCGGATCAGTCGGACTCCAGGTACGCCGAGCGATGCAGGAACAATCCGCCTCCGGCGACCTTGCCTTTGCGCGTCCTCATCTACTCCTCAGGCAAAGACCGGAATCCCAAGACGTGGCAGGACAATATGTGCTCGTGGTATTCACGTTGAGCATTTTCACTCCACCCGCCTCATCACCCGCAGCGCAGCGTTTTTGGCGGTCAGCGCCGCCGTGCCGTGGGCTTGATGCTGCCACGCATCGCGAGGCCCATGCGTGGTGCCTTTCACCGCCTTGTGGACGGCGCAATGACGCGGTGCATCGCCTTCATTCGGAACTCGACAGCCGAGGCGAAACCGCCAAGAATGTCGAACTTGAGCGCGCTGGGACGCTGGCTCGCCCCTCGTTTCCCTGCGCACCATTGAAGTTGAAGCGCCATCCCGCCCATGAGCCGATACACTGTCATCCGCTATTCCATGATCCTGGCCGCTGTGGCGAAGCCGCTGCTGGTCATGGCCATCTACCTGCGGCTCTCCTCGAAGGTGGAGTCGGTCCATTGGCTGTTCGTCATCGCGGCATTGTTTTTCATCACAGTTCTCCCGTCCTTGCGCATTGATCCAGTCGAGGATGAAGAAGCCCGGCGGCGTGCCAACCGTGTCAGCTGGGTGCGGGCTCTCTGCATCTACCTCATCGCGCGGTGGATTCTTGATCAACCGGAGGCCGAGACCTTTCTCTCAGGCCTGGCGTCACGTCTGTGGGACTGGAGACCGGTGACGGTGGTGGCCATTTTTTGCCTCATGCAATTTCGCACCGACCTGCGGGCCGCCCTCCACTTCAAATTCAGCGATCTTTATCCTCACTTGAAGCGAGAACCGCAGCCGGAGGCTCCCTGAGTCGGCCTCATCTAGCACCGCTCAAAGGCTCACTCCACCCGCCGGATCACACGCACCGCATACACCTTCGCCGTCAATTCGGAGAGCTTCACGGGCTTCTCGTCGTCCCGCAGGGGATCGCGGGCGAGGTATTCCAGGCCGTCTTTGCCGACGATGACGCACCAGTGCTGGATGCCGCCGAGGAGGAAGTACTTCACCACGGGGTAGGCGCCGGCTTCCAAGGCCGCGTCCATCACGGCGTGGCTGGCGGCGGGATGGTAATCGGCGGCGAGTTTTTTGTCGGTCACGCGGGGGATGGCGTTCCACACCACCCAACCCTGCGGGAGGAAGCCGTCGGCTTTCTTCAGGCGCTCGTTGAGTTCCTTGGGCGTGAGCTCCACGCCGAGGTCTGAGCAGGCCATGGCCACGCTGGAGACGAGGCAGCCGTGGCTGCCCAGCGTGCCGGTGGAGGTGCCGAGCTGATCCGCCGCCCAGCGTTTGTCCTTTTGCAGGTGCGTCTTCCCATCATCCGGCAGCCGGATGTGCAGATCCTTGCCGCCGGTGGAGGCAATGGCGGGAGCGATGCGTGCCCAGCAGGTACGCAGCATCACACAACTGCTCGCCACGATCACCAGAACAAGCAGCCCGATGAAGGCGTAGCGGCGCATGCGGGAGTCTTAGTGGGCCTTCTTCTCGCCGTGCTCGGCTTCCTTGGCGTGGGAATCGCCATGGCCTTCGTCGTGCGCCTTGTGCATGCCTTCGTGCAGCACCTGGGTTTCCTTCCAGGAGTGCTTTCCACAGGAAGTGGAGGCGAGGACGAGGGCGGCGGCGCAGAGAATGAACGAGGCGGTTTTCATGTGAGATCGGAGTCCGGCATCCTATCGGAAGAGGCCCGTCGTGCAAATGACAATTCGCGTTCCGGTGGGCATCCTTCGGCGGGTCCAAAGGGGGCACATAGGCGGTCTTGTCGGCTAAGAATCGGCCACCCGGAGCGTTTCCTCTTCAGCGCGTCCGCACTGTTCGTTCATGCGAGCTGTAAATTCATCTTGTCGGAAGCGCTGGCCACCGTGTATATACATGTGCATCAACAGTTTTTATTGAAATGAATCCGTCGCAGCCTGGTAACCCGCAGAATCCTCAAAATCCGCAGCAGCCACCACCTCCTGGTGTCACAC
>NZ_JBAQCR010000198.1:0-3620 GCF_049294395.1 Prosthecobacter sp. | reverse complement strand
AGGGTCGCCTCGCTGAGGCTCGGCTGACCCTGGGCTGAATTACGCAGCCCCGTTGGGGCTGGTGTGGGCGCAAGAGTGGACTGGTGGAAGAGAGCTGAACGGCCAAAAAACGCAGAATTACTGGCATTGTGAACCAACGAAAAGCTGCCTTAACCGAGTGCCATTCATGCTTGGCATTATATGCAACAATGGCTGCACATCGACCTTCATGCGGGCTTTTTGCTCTCCGTTCTTTGGACGCCGTTGTATGGATGGCGGCACCGCTTTCACGGGGTGAGGCGTGTTGTGTGGCCAACGCACCGTTCTTTCGGCGAAGGCGGGGTCGCGCTTGAGCTTGCTGCACGCACTCCATGAGGCTGCGCGTTGGCGTTCGCACTGATCTCGTTTCGATACCGGGCATGCGTCGGCCGCCGCAGAGGCGCTCTGCGGGAAACCTGTCTGTGCGTGCCCAGGGACCTACTTCCCGATCTGTGCCACGGCTTCGGCGACCCAGCCGGAGTCGGGGAGGGCGAAGGGGCGGAAGGTTTCGAGGCGGGATTCGTGTTCGCTGTAGAAGAGGGCGCGGTGGAGGCCGAGCATGCTGGCCTTCGGTGAGTCGATGAGGCTGGCAGAGTCGTTGGCGCTCATCTGGAAGAGGACGCGCATGCCGAGCTCGCTGACGGACTTGCGGCTGAGGGAGCGGTTGACGTTGTTGAGGGTGTCGAGGCTGGTGATGAGATGGATGCCGAGGGGCGGGCCTTCGGAGATGATCTCGTTGAGCTGGCTGCCGGGCTTGGGGGCGTCGTCGCCGCCGAAGGAGAAGTCTTCTTCGTAGCGCAGTTTGCGGAACTTTTGCAGGCCGTGGATGAAGAGGTAGATGGGCGGATCTCCCGCGCTGCCTTCATCGCTGCGGCGTTTCATTTCGGCGTGGATCTCGGCGATGAATTCGGGAGCTTCGTGGCCCTGCGAAATCTTGGCGTGGCCCTGGGCGATGCTTTCGAGGAACACGCAGTCGGGTGAGTCCGCGAGTGCGCCGTGAATGAGGTAGAACTTCGGCGGAGTGGCGCGCGGATGCTGCGCGGCGAGGGCGAGCATGCCGAGGCCGATGATGGCGGCGACGGCTTCGTCGTTCTGACCGACGAGGAGCAGATGGCGGCCGCTCTGGCGCGGGAACATGGCTTCGGTGGGGCCTTTGATGGCGTTGGGCATGCCGAGCCAGCATTTGGGGTCCGCAGGGGCTTTGACGGGCGGATGTTCCAAGGCGGTGGTGAGCAGGGCGTTGTCGCGCACGTCGGCGGGCATGTTGCCTTCGAAGACGAGGGGGCGCTTGCTGCTGAAACCGCGTTCCTTGGAGATCTGGGTGACTTTGACGAGGTTGGCATCCCGCTCTTCGTCGGTGAGCCAGACGACCTGGAAGGGGCTGTTCCCTTCCACGGCACCGGCGGCGTCATTGTAGATGCCTTCGCCGGGGCGTGAGAGAAGGCGCGGCGCGGTGTTGGTGTCGTCCATGATGAGGCCGGCGTCGGCCTCGTTGCACTGCAAGGCGATGCGGATGACCATCTGGCCGAGGGTGGTGCGGGCGAGGGTGTAGGCACCGCCGAGGGTCTGGGAACCGAGGAAGACGTGGATGCCGAAGGCACGGCCCTGACGCACGATGCGGTCGAGCAGCAGCGCAGCGCCCTGGGCGACGGAGTCGTCTTCGGTGAAGTATTCCTGGAACTCATCGATGATGAGCATGGCGCGCGGCATGGGCTCGGTGCCGCCGGCGCGCTTGTACCCGGCGAGATCCTGCGCGCCGGCTTTGCGGAAGAGTTCACCACGACGGCGGAGTTCTTCGTCGATGCGCTGCAACACACTCAAAGCGAATTCGCGATCGCTCTCAATGGCGATGACTTTGGCGTGCGGCAGTTTGTTGTCGGCGTAGCACTTGAACTCGACGCCTTTCTTGAAGTCGATGAGATAGAATTCGACCTCGTCCGGGCTGCAGGAGAGAGCGAGGTTGGTGATGATGATGTGCAGGAGGGTCGATTTACCGGAACCGGTTTTACCTGCGAGGAGGGCGTGCTGCTTGGTGCCTTTGCCGATGGCGAGGTATTGCAGTTTCGTGGCGCCGGTGCGGCCGATGGCCACGCGGAGTTCGTTGGTGGTGCTTTCCGCCCACAGTTCCTTCGGAGCGACCACACTGAAGGGCACCTGTACGCGGTTGGAGTCGATGCTGGCCTGGCCGATCTGATGGGCGAGATCTGCGGCGATGACATCCGATGGCGGTGCATCGAGCTCCAGGGTGCGAATGCCATTGAAGCTGACGACGCCCTTTTCACGCACGATGCGCAGGCAGTTTTTGCGCAGATCTTCGGCGCTGAGTCCTTCGGGAAGCGGCTGGCGGCGGTCCCAGTGAATGAGCACAAAGACGCCGCAGCGTGCGCCGCTCATGACGATGCTTTTCAGACGCGCCATGGACGATTCATTGAAGCCTGCGGGAAGTCCGGCGATGACGAGGAAGTGGTACTTCTCCGCCACGGTGCCGGCCTGCTCATTGTACTCGGTGATGGTGGCGTACTCGTTGCGCAGGTACATCTGGATGACCTTTTCCACGTGCTCGTTGAGCTCAATGAGGCGCTCTTCGATCTGCTCGCGCTGCGTCCAGATGCGGCGGTTGATGAGGGCGGGTTCGTAGTCGGCCAGGTGCATGAGGCCGGCGAAGTTCTGCCCGAGACCGACGGCGTCGATGATGGTGAAGTGGACTTTTCCGGGAGGCGCCAGGGTGAAGAGACGGAAGATGACGTCGTTCATTACATCGGCCACCCACTTGCCGCCGTCGTCGTCGGTTTCGATGAGCAGCGAGCCCTCCTGCGGGAAGGCGAGCGCGAGAGGCAGGATGATGCGCTCATGGCCGCGCAGGTCGAAGGGGGTTTCTTTGGCAAACAATGCCGCCTGGGTACTGAGGTCCAGCTTCAGCGCACCGAAGCGCACGGTATTTGGAAAGAGCTCATGCGGCTGGTAAGTGGTGGTCCAGGCTTCCAACTGCGCGGCGGGATCCTGCTCGATCTCCTCCACCGAGGCGAGCAGCGGGGGGATTTTTTGATTCCACTCGGCCTGCAGTTTGAACCAACGCTGCTGTGCCACCGCCTGCATGGCGTGCATGGCGGCTTCGTGCTGCTCATTGAGCTGCTGGCGCTGAGACATGAGAGGGCCGCTGACCTGCGCGACGGCGGCGGCTTTTTGCACTTCGAAACGCTGCAAATTGCGGGCGAGGAGGCGCTGATTGCGGGCGAGGCAGGCGGGGATCTGCGTGGCAAGCCGGCGCAGCATGGCCAGGCGGTATTTCTCCGCGACTTCTTCCGTGCGGTTCCAGTCGGCGGTGACCAAGGCATCGGTATGGTCAAAGTCTGCCTGAATCTGCGCGGCAGCGGCATCTGTGGCGGCATGCAGTTCCTGCAGGCAGGTTTCGTAATCCAGCACTGCGGCGCTGAGCTCCTGGAGATCCACGCGGGGCTTGGAGAACATCTTGAACATGCCGGAGCTTTTGCCGGCGGCGAGCTGCTCTTCGAGGCCCTGCGCATGCCCTTCAATGTCGGCAATGCGGGCAGGGATGTCCGCCAGCGTGAGACGGGTGTTCGGTGCGGGGGCGGTCTTGCGGC
>NZ_JBAQCR010000197.1:0-2801 GCF_049294395.1 Prosthecobacter sp. | reverse complement strand
CTCCAGCGCCGTGTCGGTGGCTTCGGGGTCGTATTTGTCAATCACCTGGCTGTAGGTCTCAACGGCGGCGTTCTCCAGCGTCAGCAGCACGTTGCACATGTCAAAGGTAGGGTCGTTGGCGCTCATGGAATGGCAGGGTGTGGTATTGGGGGTCCGGCGGCCTGCGGTCGCAGCGCCGAAATAAAAGAGCTGTGACAGCCGGGCGGGGGGTCGCCTCAACTGCCACAGCTGGTTGCGGTTCAAGGTGCGTCAGGAAATCAGACCAACCGATTTCCCGCCCCTTTGGCGCAAATTACTTGGCGGCAAGTTCCTTGGCCTGGGCAAGGTGGGCCTTCAGCGCTGGGAGCATCTTTTCAGCCCATGCTTTCAGGTCGCTGTTCTTGGCGTCCTTGGCGGCTTCTTCGAAGTTGCTGACGCACTTCTTGTGGGCGCTGACCATTTCGGAGAGGAATTCCTTGTCGAAATCAGCCTTGGTGGCCTTTTCCAGCTTCTGGAATTCTTCCGCATGTTTCGGGCTCATCACGGCGGAGACTTCCACGCCCTTTTCGGTGGCCAGAGCATTGAGCTCCTTGTTCGCCTGGGTGTGGTCTTTGACCAGCATTTCAGCGAAGGCCTTGACGTCCGCACGCTCGGCTTTTTGCACGCCCAGTTCGGCGATTTTCAGTTCAGCATTGCCGGCGGCGACTTCGGTTTTGACGAATTTGACGTCAGCTGCATCGAGGGTGTCCTTCGGTGCGGCGCTGCCGTTGGAAGTGAAGAGCATCGCGGCGCAAAGTGCGAGGGTGGATGCGGAGAAGAGAGAGGTTGTTTTCGATTTCATGGTGGTTGTTTTTCTTGGTTTTGAGGACGCAGTTGTTGGTGTCATCAGCAGCATGCTAGAGTTCCCGCGCCGCATTCGCCATGGGGTGAAACCCCACTCTTTTTATTTTTCTCCCGGACTGCCCGTGATGCCGCCACCACTTCACAAAAAAGCCCTGCATCCGTGTCATGGGATGCAGGGCTGAAACTCGCGCTTTGGCGCATTGTTACGGCTTCACTTTGCGCTCGATCGTGGTCGTGGTGGTGGAGGTCGGTGTGGCCTCAATCACAGCCGGGATCGGCAGCCCCGTACCCGTGGCCGGCTGCACCTCCACCTTGCTGGCGATGAGCGTGTCCCCCACCTTGGTGTAGAACACGCGCACAGGCGTGCCGGGCTTCACGGAGGAAGGCGCCACCGGATTGCCATGCTGATCCACATAGTTCGTGGTCTGGTTGTTCACATACTGTACCGGCGTTGATGAAGCACCCGCCACCTTCACCACAAGAATCCCCGGACTCACCTCCGTGAGGCTGCCCGCAGAGAAGGGTGCAGGAGTTGCCGGCGCAACGGCCTGCGCCACCACTCGCGTGGCGATCAACTGGTTCCCCGAACGGACGTAAGTTACCGTGGCGGGCATCTGGGCGTTGAATTGTTCTCTCGGGATGATGCGCCCTTCACTGTCGAGAAACACCGTGTTCGGCCCCATCATGAAGTTGGTCGCCGTCCCATTCGGTGCAGCAAGGAGAGAGAAGCCGTCCGCGCTAAAGGTGCTGATCGTGCCACCATACGTGGTGTCCGCCGCAACACCACCCTGCACAATCACCATGTTCGCGGCAGTGCCGGCAGGTTGCGCCCCCGCGCCTCCACCTGCGGAAGTTTGTGCCATGCTGACTGCCGGGCTGGCAAGAAGCAGACTGGCAATGGCAAGGATGTGACGATGGCGAAGCTGAGGTTTCATGAGGTTGAGTCGTGGGTGGTTGGATTGAATGTTGAGCATTAAGGTGTGCATGTTAACAGGCGGAACCTTTCGTTATCCATGGGGTGAAACCCGATCATTTGATCATGCTCTGTTCTCCGCATTGAGTTGCCGCAGTTGCACAAAAAAGCCCTGCATCCGTTTGATGGGATGCAGGGCCGATGGATGAACTAACGCCAGCACTCAGGTGCAGCCGCGCAGCACAAAGAACAGCAGCAGCACGGGAATGGGGATGCCCAGCAGCCACAGCAGCGCCCAGCCGATTTTACCGGCTGCATTTTTGCGCGTGATCAGTGTTTTCATGGAGTGCTTTGTGTTTGGGGTGGATCAGGCGCTGGCTTTTTTGCTGCCCGCAGCCGCCTTTTTCGCCATCGGCTTTTTATCAGCGGCATCGGCTTTGGCCTCGGCGTCGGACTCGTCCAGCGCTTCGTCATTGCTGCGCTCCAGCGCCAGATCAGAGAGGGCGTCGTTCGCGGCCTTCTCCTCGTCCAGGATTTCCTGCAGGATGTCAGCCGCCTTGTCATTGCCCAGGCGCACCGCCCATGCATGCAGGCAGCCATAGGAAGCGATTTCGTAATGCTCCACCTTCTGCGCTGCGGCGATCAATGCGGCGTTGATGGACGGTGAGTCGGCGTATTCCTCCGCGATCTCGTCGCCCTCCTCCAGCAGGCCCACCGTGGCCTTGCAGGTTTTGCCCTTGGCTTTTTTGTCGAAGCATTCGAAGACCTGCTCGACCTTCGTCACATGGCCTTTCGTTTCTTCCAGATGCGCAAGGATGGCATCTTTCAAATGGGTGCATGTCGCGGCCTTGGCCATCTTGGGCAAAGCTTTGACCAACCGGTGCTCGGCGTCATAGATGTCTGCGAGTTCGCCAAGAAATAGATCTTGAAGTGTTTTCATGTTCGTTGGGGGGATGATTTTTGAAGATTAAAAAAATCCTGCGGCCAGGCTGCCCCGGCCGCAGGATGGGGGGGCGATTTAGGCCCGGCGATCCGCCACCTCCGGCGTGGTCGCTTCACTTGTGGT
>NZ_JBAQCR010000196.1:0-16824 GCF_049294395.1 Prosthecobacter sp. | reverse complement strand
CCTTGCGGCTTGGGCTGAATCGGAAACCGCACTCGGAGAGTGCGGACCACTGCACGGTGGGTGATTACTTCGCCTCGGGCTTGATCTTGCCTTTTTCTTCGAGCTTGTGCTTGAACTTCTCAGTCTTGGGATCAACGACGGCGCGGACGTAGCCTTGGTCGGGATGGAGGGCTTTGAAGTTCTGGTGGTAGTCTTCGGCGGGGTAGAATTTTTTCAGCGGGGCGATCTCGGTGGCGATGGGGTCTTTCCACTTCTTCTGCACTTCGATCTTGGAGGCTTCGGCGATCTTGTGCTGCTCTTCACTGGTGTAGTAGATGGCGGAGCGGTACTGGGTGCCGTAGTCGTTGCCCTGGAAGGCGGTGCCTTTGGGCAGGAACTTGCCGTGATGCACCCCGTCTTCCTTGGTCACGCTGGTGGGGTCATGCGCGTCCCAGAAGAGATCGATGATTTCCTTGTAGCTGATGACGGCGGGATCGAACTCGACCTTGATGACTTCGGCGTGGCCGGTGTCGCCGGTGCAGACGTCTTCGTACGTGGGGTTTTCGGTTTTGCCGCCGGCGTAGCCGCTGACGACATTCTTGACGCCTTTGACGAGGAGGTACTGCGCCTCGACGCACCAGAAGCAGCCGCCACCGATGATGGCGGTTTCAGTTTTGGCGGCGTCAGCAGCAGAGGAGGTCGGGGCAAGGGAGGCCATGAGAAAGAGAGTGAGGAGGGTGAGCGCGGTTTTCATGGGTTAGATACGAACGAGTTGGATCGGAGAGTCAATCATCCGTCCTGTGAGAGACGAAACTTTCGGGGGAATTCCTGAAAACTGAAGATGGGCGGCCGCAAGGAGACGCAAAAAAGGACAAAAAATGAGTCAGATTCGGAAGGTTTGGTTCTTTGATCTTTTTTGCGTTTCCTGGCGGCCATCTCTACTCTGCTCCCATGGATGAACTCTCAACTCTCTGCGCCCGGGTGGGCGAAACCAAGCTGCGCGAGATGGTGACGGCGTTTTACCGGCGTGTGCGGGTGGATGATGTGATCGGCACGATGTATCCGCCGGATGACTGGGAGAATGCGGAGAAGCGGCTGGCGGATTTCATTGTGTATCGTTTCGGCGGGCCGCAGACCTACATCGAGGAGCGCGGGCATCCGCGTCTGCGCGGCCGGCACATGCCGTTTTCCATCGGTGAGGCAGAGCGGGACCGCTGGATGAAACTGATGGGTGAGGCGATGACCGAAGTGGCGGTGCCGGACCCCGAGGCGCCCATCATCAGCACGTTCTTTGCGCAAGTGGCGGACATGATGCGGAATCGTCCGGGCTGAATCGCTGCTTGTCAGGCGGGGCTGCCACCGGATGATGAACTCATGAGCCGATTTCTTCGCATTGCACTGGCGCTGGGCGCGGCGCTTCCTGCCTGCGTGATGGAGCTGACGCGGCTGAAGAACGACCCCGTGGATTTTGTGCGCCGTGTGAAGCCTATCCTGGAGAAGAGCTGCCTGGAGTGCCACCAGCATCGGTATGAGTTTGCCGGACTGAACCTGGAAACCAAGGAGCGGGCGATGAAGGGCGGGCGCAGCGGGCCGGTGATCGTGCCGGGAGCGCCGCATCAAAGCCGGCTCTACAAGGTCCTGCTGCTGGGCCATGACAACCCCGTGGCCATGCCGCCCACCCCTGAACGGCTGGAGCGCGATTACGAGCAGACCATTCACGACTGGATCCAGCAAGGCGCCAAATGGCCGGAGGGCGTGCGCCTGACGCCACCGCAGGACTGGAAAAAATCACGTTCATAACATCCCATGGAAAAGACCCCTGTTCTCATTCTCGCCCCGTTGCCGGACTTCCTCATGCAGCCGCTGCTGGCGGCGCATGTGTGTCATGATTACTTCCATGCGGAGGACAAGGCGGCGCTGCTGGCCGATGTGGGGGCGGAAATCCGCGGCATCGTGATGGCCGGGGGCAGTGTGTCGCCGGTGCCATTGCTGGAGCAGCTGCCGAATCTTGAGATCATCAGCGTGTTTGGCGTGGGGTATGATGGCGTGCCGGTGGACTGGTGCAAAGCGCATGCCATCCGGGTGACGAACACGCCGGACGTGCTGACGGAAGACGTGGCGGACACGGCGAGCGCGCTGGTTTTGATGACGAGCCGGAAGCTGATCGCGGCGAACCGTTTCCTGCATGCGGGCGCGTGGACCAAGGGGGCCTTCCCTCTGGCGCATGCGCTGCACGGCAAGCTGGCGGGCATCGTGGGTCTGGGGCGCATTGGCAAGGCGATCGCGCACCGGCTGGAAGCGCATGGGATGCGCATCGCCTATCATGGCCGCACAAAACAAGAAGTGAGCTGGGAGTATGTGGACTCGCTGGTCGCGCTCGCGCAACAGGTGGACTTTTTAGTGGTGGCCTGTCCTGGCGGTGCGGCAACGAAGCACCTGATCAACGCGGAGGTGCTGGCCGCACTGGGCACGAAGGGCACGCTGATCAACATCGCGCGGGGTTCGGTGGTGGATGAGGCGGCGCTGATCACGGCGCTGCAAAACGGCACGATTCGTGGCGCGGGGCTGGATGTGTTTGAAAACGAACCGCATGTGCCGGAGGCGCTGATGCAGTGCGAGAACGCGGTGCTGCTGCCACACCTCGGCAGCGGTACGCATGAGACGCGTGCGGAGATGGCCCGGCTGGTGGTGGAAAATCTGGCGGCGCACTTCAGCGGCGCGGCGCTGCTGACACCCGTGTGCTGAGGGGTTCTTCGTAGGATTGCCTGTTCGTTTTGGCAGATTGCCTGCTTGCCCTTCAAGCTTGAGCCACTATTAAACTTCATGGGTAAAATCATTCTCGGAGCAGTTCTCACCGCCATGGCCGTCTTCGGCTGGGAGGCGGTGTCGTGGACAGCCCTCGGCTGGCATCAAAATGGGTTCCGCGCCTTTCGTGATGAATCCAAGGTTGCCGAAGTGATCAAGGCCAACGTGACCTCCGGCCATGGCATCTATCTGCTGCCCGCCATGGGTGAGGCGCCGAAAATCGCCACTGCGGAAGAGAAGAAAGCCTTCGTAGCAGAGCAGCAGAAAGCGATGCAGAACGGCCCCTACGTGTATGCCATTGTTCGTCCGGGCAAAGCTGATGTCAGCATGGGGATGAACCTGACTTTGAGCTTCATCCGCTGCCTGATCTGCTCCCTGTTGATTGCGGCGCTGCTCTCCCAGACGGCGTTGTTTTATCCGGCGCGCATCGCCTTCGTGGCGGCGGCAGGATTGTTCGCCGGCCTGACGGCCGATCTGCCGATGTGGATCTGGTTTGAAAATCCGGGCCGCGATGCGGTGGTGAACATTGCCGATCACTTGATCGCCTGGGTCATCGGCGGTGCCGTGCTGGGCATCTTTGTGGGCAAGGACCCGGTGGCGGACCGCTGAGGCAGGTGCTCTTCAGCAGTACGACAGGCACTCATGCCTGTCGGTCAGCGCCCACTCAATCTCCCCGGCTCACCCAAGTCCCACAAACCGACCGTCGCATGCGTCAGCCTGCCGGAGAGCGGCACGAAAAGCCAGCTCGCAAGTTGCGGGTGTTGGCGAGAGCGCTGGCCGACAGACAAGAGAGCCGAGGCTTGGCGAGACAGGCGAAGCCAATCTGTCGTACTTCAGAGCACTCCACTGGTCTTCAGCACGGCCTGGGCCACCTCTTCGGGTGTGACGAGGGTCATGCAGTTGTAGTGGCCGAAGGGGCACTCGCGCTCGAAGCAGGGGCTGCACTCGATCTTGTGCTGGATGACGGTGTGGCGCTCGCCGAGCGGGCCGGTTTCGATCGGGCAGGTGGAGCCGAAGATGCTCACGGTGGGAATGCCCAGCGCCGCCGCCAGATGCATGGTACCGGTGTCATTGGTAAGCAGGAGCTGGCAGCCGCGCAGTTTGGCGATGAGCTCGGAGAGCCGTGTTTTGCCCACGAAGTTTTCATGGGGTGCATGGAGCATGGCGGAGAGCTTTTCGCCCATCTCCTTTTCCCCGGGGGCCCCAAAAAGCTCCCAGCGGAACTGGGAATGCTGCGCGGAGATTTGATTCACCACGGCGGCAAAGCGCTCCAGCGGCCAGCGCTTGGCGGGCCCGTACTCGGCACCGGCACAAACGCCGACACGGATGATGCCATCAGTCGAGACCGGCGGTGTTCCGGCGTCCCACACGCCGGGTTGATCGATGTCGGCGCCGATGCCCTTGGCGATGCGCAGGTAGCGGTGCGCATGATGCTCCTTGCTCCCTTTGGCCGGGCCGCCCTTGATGATTTGATTGAGCAGCTTCGCACGAAAGGACCCTTTGACCCCGACTCGGCGGGGGATGCCTGCGAGCCAGATTTCTAGCGTGCTGCGGGTGGAGTTGGTGCAGAACACGGCGGCATCAAACTTCACGCCGGTGGCCTTGATACGCCTGGCCACGGCGAAGAGGCCTTCCTTGGCGGGCTTGCCGATGTAGCGCGAGACTTCGGGCATGGAGAGCCACAGCTCCTCCAGCTTGTCCGGGCCGAGAATGGTGATCTTCATGTCCGGCCGGCCGCGTTTGATAGCGCGCACCATGGGGAAGGCCATGCAGGCGTCTCCGAGCCAGTTGGGGCTGCGGATGAGCAGCTCAAAGGGCTGCAGGCGGCTCATATCGTAGCCGGTGGGAAAGGCCACACCGCGACGATACTCGGCCAGCAGGAATCGCGGCTTGGGCAGCTTCCAGCGGTTGTGCACCCAGAACCAGCTCGCAGGCTGCTCGCGGATCAGCTTTTCCACGGCGGCATTGATCGCCAGGGTCAGGCCATCGGCGTTGGGCTGTGATTCATCGGCTTTGACCTCCGGGGCACAGACCAAGCGCCAGCGTGCCGGGCCGTCATTGTAAACCATCATGGGCAGCACCACCGCATCCGTGCGGATGGCCATGAGCGCCGCGATGGTGGTGGTGGAGGCCAGGCGGTCGAAGAAGGGGCACCACAGGCCATGATCTCCGGCATGCTGATCCACCAGCACACCGACCTGACCGGCTTCGCGCATGAACTTCATGGGCGCATTGAACCCTGCCTGCCGGTCAAACAGCGCATAGCCCAGCTTTTCGCGACGGCGAAGCACCAGCGCATTGAGCCAGGGATTGTGCAGCGGCTGATAAATGGCGCCCGCCTGATGGCCGCGCACATACATGGATGGCACCTGGGTCAGGATTTCCCAGCAGCTGGCATGCAGCACCAGATTCAGCAGCGGACGTTTGCCATTGTCGTAGGCAGCCTGCGCGCGCTCGATGCCTTCGGACCGCACATGCCTGCAGATCTGCGCCTCGGTCATCAGCGGCAGTTTGAAACCGCAGAGCACGTTGGCGAACAGGCTCTTGAAATGCTCATAGGCGAGGGCCTTGAGTTCGGCGGGGGATTTCTCGCGGCCAAAGGCGATGTGCAGGTTGTGCAGCGCGAGGCGGCGGTATTTGCCAGCCAGAAAATACACCACGGCACCCAGCACCCGGCCGATGTACCACACCACGATGAGCGGCAGCAGCCACAGCACGCCTTCGATGCACCGGAACAGCGCGTAAACCAGCCACTGCACTATGCGTGTGGATAGTCTGGCGGAGTCTTTGGCGTGGCCCATGTGCCCTCTTTATGCCGCAACGCTTCCGGGCACGCAACCGATCATGCGAGATCGGCGGGGGAGGCTTCGTTTGGCGTGGCATGCACCGCCTTTTTCTCCTGCTCATGACTTGCTGCCCGCTGCTGCATGCAGCCGCCGCGAAGCCGAACATCGTTTTCATCATGGCGGATGATCTCGGCTGGGCGGACGTGGCCTTTCACGCTGGCACGGCCCCCACTCCCACGCTGGACAAACTGGCCCGGGAGGGACTGGAGCTCACGCATCACTACTCCGCGCCCGTGTGCAGCCCCACGCGCACAGGATTGATGACCGGGCGCTGCTGGAGCCGCTTTGGCGTCACGACCCCGCAGAGTGTACGGGCGCTGCCATGGGATACGGTGACGCTGCCGCGTGCACTGAAATCGGCGGGCTATGAAACCTGCCTCACGGGCAAGTGGCATCTGGGCTCAAAACCCGCGTGGGGACCGAATCACTTTGGCTTTGATCACAGCTACGGCTCGCTGGGCGGTGGTGTGGGGCCATGGGACCACCATTACAAGAAAGGTGAATTCAGCGAGACGTGGCATCGGGATGAAAAGCTCATCACGGAATCCGGTCATGTGACGGACTTGATCGCGAAGGAGGCCTGCGACTGGCTGGCGGCGCAGAAGGACGCGCCGTTTTTCCTCTATGTGCCGCTGACGGCGGTGCATCTGCCCGTGAAGGAGCCGGAGGAGTGGTTATCTAAAGTACCTGCGGGCATCACCGGTGCGGTGGCCCGGCAATACGCGGCCTGCATCATGCACATGGATGCGGCGGTGGGGCAGATCGTGGCCGCGCTTGAAAAGAACGGGCAGCGCAGCAACACGCTGCTTGTCTTCACCAGCGACAACGGCGGCAGCACTGCTGAGAACAACGGCCAGGCCTACCCGCCGGACGGCTACGAGCCCGGGCCGCTGACCGGGAACAACAAGCCACTGCGCGATGAGAAGGGCAGCGTCTATGAAGGCGGCACGCGTGTGCCCTGCCTCCTGAACTGGCCCGGCACACTGAAACCCGGCACGCATGACGCGCCGGTGCAGATCATCGACTGGATGCCCACCTTCTGCGCGCTGGCCGGATTCAAACCGGCCAAGGATCTGAAATGGGACGGCGTGAATCTCTGGCCGCAGCTGGCCGAAGGAGCGCCGCCGCCGCCGCGCACGCTCTACACCGTGGGCCCCAATTTCAAATCACGCGCCCTGCGCTGCGACCCCTGGAAGCTGGTGGTGCAGGGCACGGCGGGGAAAGAGAAATTCGAGCTCTATGACATCCTCGCCGATCCAAATGAAACCAAGGATGTGGCCACGCAGCAGCCCGATGCGCTGGCCACGATGAAGGAGCGGCTGAGGGTCATGGCACGGGCGGACCGCGATGCGGTGGTGAAGGACTGAGCCTGTTTTCTGAACGTAGGTTGGGTGTGTTTGGCGGATGATGATTTCTCCATCACCAAGACGCTGCTTCGCCAAACCGCCCGACTCTGGGAGCGTTCGCAGGCTGGGGTGCGTTGCCGCACGCCGAGAGACGGGCGGGCTGTCGCCACACCCATCCTACGTCAGAGCACAAAAAAAAACGGGCGGTGCCTGCGCACCACCCGTTGAAGAGAATCGTTGTCTTGAGAAATCCTATTTCTCCACCCAGCGGACGGCTTCCATGAGGAGTTCGCGAGCGGAGGCGAGGCCGAGCTTCTGACGGATGTTCGCCTTGTGGGCGTCCACCGTCTTGGCGCTGAGGGCCAGCTTTTCTGCGATGCTGTGGGAGTCGAAACCGCGGCCCACCATCTCGAAGATTTCGAGCTGACGGTCGCTGAGCATGCGGGCGGGTTCGCCACGGGAACCGCCACGAGGGCCGCCACCGGAAACGATGCTGCCGAGCAGGGAAGCGCTGAAGAAGAAGGAACCAGCGGCCACCTGACGGAGGCCCTGCAGCACGCGAGTGCTGGGTTCGCCCTTCATCACATAGCCCATGGCACCGGCGCGCAGGCAGCGCTCCGCATACACGTTTTCATCGTGCATCGAGTACACGAGGATCTGCATGTTTGGATGGCTGGCACGCAGCTTTTTGATGAGGTCCACACCACTGCGGTCCTTCAGGGTGATGTCGAGCACGACTACGTCGGGCTTGAGTTTGGCGATCTGCTGAAGAGCGGTATTGGCGTCTTCGGCGCTGCCGATGACCTGCATGTCTTCCTGCTGGTCGATTAGTTTCTTAAGCCCTTCGATAACGATAGGGTGGTCGTCGAGTATATAGATTTTGCTTTTCACGGTCGGACTAGAAGACTCATTTTCAAAAGAATGTCAAGCCTACGTTCTTAAGAAACTTTGAGCGAGGAATGCACTCCATTGCATTTCAATGTTTGAGAGCATGGTCATTTAACCCAAAACGCACCCTCCATCCACCCTTAAAGTAGGACTTCAGGGCTTAAAAAGCCACCCCAAGATTCCCCTCTAGTGCGCGTCATGCAAACCACATGCCATGAAACACCACATCCATTCCGACGATATCGCGATTGGCTTTCAGATCGCGCCCATGATTGATGTCGTCTTCGTCATCATGCTGTTTTTCATGGTCATGACGGGCTCTGTGAAGGTGGAGCGTGAGCTTCGCACCCGGCTGCCCAACCCCGGCAACCCGGAACAGGCCGTCCCGTTTCCCGCTGAAGAAATCACCATCGGCATTCTCGAAGACGGCACCGTGACGATGAACGAGGAGGTGTTTGACACTCCCAAGGACAAAGCCCTGCCTTCGCTGACCAAGAATCTGCGCCGTGCTTCCGAATCCTCCGCACGGCAGCAGCAGAAGGTGCTGGTGACGATCCAGGCGGAAGAGCAGGCGAGCTACGAGCGGGTCATTGATGTGCTCAATTCGCTGCATAAGGCCGGGATTCAAAACGTGACTTTCACGGTCGGCAACAACCCGCTTTGATCTCCGCCGACAGGCTTCTGCCGCAGCGCGCGTTCTTTGCGCATGTCCCGCTGCTTTCTCTTCCTGCTGCTTTCATCAGCCGGCGCCTTCGCCCAGCTCGCCAACAGCCCGCCGGTACCCCAATGGCTGGCGGCACCTGAAGCCGGCACGACCTTCACCCAGACCGTGAAGCACGAGGGCAAGCTGCTCAAGGCCGTGCTGCTCACCGCCAGTGATGGCGCCGTGGAGATCGTGCTCGATGGCAAGACCCTCGCCACCATCAAAGCCGCTGACACCGCGACTGGCACCGACCTCACGCAGCAGCTGGGTGATGGCAAAGCGCATCAGCTCGGGCTGCGTGTGCCGGGCAAAGCGAAAACCGCCGCGCGGCTGGAGCTCAATGGGGACCTCGCCGCCGTGCGCTGGATCGCCACGGATGCGAGCTGGCAGAACGCGGTGGTGAGCGGCCCCACCGATGCCGATCCGGCCACGAACCCCTTCGACTTGAAGAAGACCTTTGATGCCTACAACTCCTGGCAGCTCGCCAAACCGGGCGCGCAGAATCAGGCGACTGATCCCGCCACGCTGACCTTTCCGCCGGGTTTCAAAGCGGAGCTCATCCGCTCCGCGCAGCCAGGTGAAGACTCCTGGGTTTCGATGGCGTTTGATCCGCAGGGCCGCATCACGCTGGGCAAGGAGAAGAAGGGCCTCATTCGACTCACGCTCAGCGGCAGCGGGGATCAGAAGGTGGAAGTCATCGACGATGAAATGCTGGAATGCCGGGGCCTGCTCTATGCGCACGGCTCTCTCTTCGCAAACGCGAACAACTCGAAGGCGCTCTACCGCCTGACCGACACGAACGGCGACGGCATCTTTGACGAACGCAAAGAACTCGTCCGCACTGAAGGCGGCGTGGGTCATGGCCGCAATCACATCAAGCTCGGCCCCGATGGCGACATCTACGTGGCGCATGGCAACAACGTGCTGCTGCCGAAGAACCTTGATCCCGACTCACCGCTGCGAAACTACGCGCCTGATCAGCTCATCCCGAACCCGTGGGACAGCAGCATGTTTGACGGCAACGTGGAACTGCCCGCCGGACACATTCTGCGCGTGAAGCCGGACGGCAGCAAGGTCACACTCCTCGCGGGTGGTTTGCGCAACCCGCTGGACATCGCTTTCAATTCACGCGGCGATCTTTTCACCTTCGATGCCGACATGGAGCGGGATGTGGGCACGCCGTGGTACATGCCGACGCGGGTGCTACAGATTGTTCCTGGTGGCGATTACGGCTGGCGGCGCGGCACGGGGCGCTTTCCGGCGTGGTATGCGGACACGCTGCCGAGTGTGATCGACATTGGATTGTCTTCGCCGACGGGGATTTACTTTGGGTATGGAGCGGAGTTTCCGCAGAAATATCAGGATGCGCTCTACCTGCTGGATTGGAGCTACGGGCGCATCATCGCGGTGCATTTTGGCAGCACCGTGACGCAGGAAACCTTCGTGGCAGGCAGACCGCTGAACGTCACGGACGGCTGCATCGGTCCCGATGGAGCCATGTGGTTTACCACCGGTGGACGTGGGACTCAGAGCGGGTTGTATCGTGTGACCTGGGCTGGCAAGGAACGATACCTTTCAAAGATGTCCGGCCGCACTATCCGCCACTCTTCCGGCCCTGAGCAGTATGCAGACGCCATGCGCGAAAGAAGCGTGCCTGGGGGATGGACACCAGACCTCTCTTTCACCTTTCGCTGCATTGAGTCACCTGATCGGTTTGTGACCAACGCAGCGCGTCTGGACCTGGAAAGATCCGATCCCACCCTTTGGAGAGAGCGAGCTTTAGCTGGGATGAGCATGCATGCCCTTCTAGCTCTCGCGCGGACAGGGGAGAAAAGAGATCTGCCGGCGATTCTCGATGCCGTTTTGAAGGCGTCGCCTGCGCCAACTTTGGATGCCCTCCGAGTGGTCGCGGTGGCGATCTCACGGCATGGCACACCGGATAATGCCCAGCAGCAAAAGCTCATGGCCTGGGCGGCCTTTCCTGCGGATGAAACCTTTCTCAACCGCGAGCTCTGCCGCCTGCTGGTCTATCTAAAATCCCCCAAGGTCATCGCGAAAACAATGCCGCTCCTCCAAGCGGCCACGACTTCGGAGGACCTTCTCTATTACCCCTTCATGCTGCGCTACCTCAAGGAGGGCTGGACGCTGGAGCAGCGGAAGGTCGCGTTTGAGGCGCTGAACAAGGCGGAGAAGATGAACGGGGCCTCGACCTTCTTCAAAGCGATCAGCGACACGCGCAGCGAGCTGGCGGCGGCGCTGAAGCCAGAGGAGGCCACGCAGCTCGCGGCGGTGATTTCACCAGCAAAGCCTGCGGTGCTTTCTGCGCATGCGCTGCCGGGGCATTCGTTCAAGAACTGGACGCTGGAAGATCTGACGCCATTGCTGGCGAAGATGGATGCGAAGACGCGCAGCCGCGACAGCGCGAAGGATGCGCTCATCCGTGCGCAGTGTGTGTTCTGCCATAAAGTGAGCAATGATCCCGCGCTTCCAGCGGGCGTGTTTGGGCCGGACCTGGTGCAGGTGTCCGCGCGCTTCAACCGCCGCGATCTGCTGGATCACATCTTGAACCCCTCCAAGTTCATCGACGAAAAATTCCGCTACGTGACGGTGAAGACGAGCGATGGCAAAACGATCACCGGCAGCCTGGAGAGCGAGGACGATGAGCGTGTGGTGCTGAAGCCGAACCCACTGGCACCGGAGAAAAGCGAAATCGCGAAGGCGATGATCAAGGAACGCAGCGTGTCCGAGGTCTCGCCGATGCCCGCCGGATTGCTCAATTCTCTGAAGGCCGAGCAGATTCTCGATCTGCTGGCGTGGTTTGAGAGCATGAAGTGAGTTTAGTCTGTTGGTTCCCAGACAAGGTCTTGGGACAGCAGTGTGCAATGAGCCATTTTATCGCGATCGATAGAAACATCGAAAAGTGCAGAACTCACTTTGGCCGTGTTTGACCATGTATTCGAATTAGATTGCGGTCATTCGGAAACATCTTTTGACAACACACCAGCGGATGCACGAGTTATGACCGCATACGTTTATGTGCCAGATCCTTGCGAAGGTTAGGGGAAGAACTGCAGCTGCAGCAACCAATGAAAAACCATCTTCGAAAAAGCTTTGTTATTTTTGGGACGATTGCTCTCGTTTTGATTGGGACAATAGCTTGCTTTGAAAGTTCGCACAAAGACAACATAGCTCCTAAAAGCATACAACCATGGTGGAAAGACTATTCTCTACCTCTTCCAAAGTCAGGTGCCGTCAAGGTTCCGAACGAGGTTTTGATCGAAGTAGGTATCTTGAATGATTTAACATGTGTTTTTGAGGGGAACAGCTATTCAAAGAATGACTTTTTCACCTATCTTCGTGAGAGAAAGAAACACTTGGCCCAAGAAGGCAAGACTCTCTTCGTGATCGGTCACGCCGGCCCCGGATTGGACATGATGTCAGCCTCAACAGCCTTCAATCCCATCGTAGGATCGAAAAATTTTATGTTCAAAAGCAAAGCGGAAGATAGACAAGTATCGACGTCATTTTGAACGAAAGCGCGAACACCCGCGACTGCGTAACCCTGACCTTGTGCCTGCATGAAAACATGCCGGGAGGTCCCTCCCTCTTGCTTATCGGTGAAATTCGTGCTGCGGGAACGCTGGTTTCCTTTGCCAGTGAAGGGGCGGTGATCCAAGCGGTGCTGAAGCCGAACCCGCTGGCACCTGAGAAGAGCGAAATCGCGAAGGCGATGATCAAGGAACGCAGCGTGTCCGAGGTCTCGCCGATGCCGCCCGGATTGCTCAATTCTCTGAAGGCGGAGCAGATTCTCGATCTGCTCGTGTGGTTTGAGACTATGAAGTGAGCGACGCTGTTGACAGTGCACGCCGCACAACCATACTCGCGTCATGCCCGCCCGTTCCAAAGTTTCGCTGCTGCCGCGAATCGCGCGGCTGGTGATCGTGGCGGCGATCTGTCTGTCTCTCGGCATGCACTGGGCGCTGCTGCAGGGCATCGCGTGGACGGGGATGCTGATCTCCTTTGCCAGCGAAGGGACGGTGATGGAGGCGGTGCAGAAAACCTTCGATGGGCAGCATGGCTGCGCGCTTTGCAAAAAAGTGAAGGAAGGCAGCAGCTCCGACCGCAAGCAGCCGCAGCAGGCGGGACAGTCCGTGCAGAAGATCAACGCCGTGCTGGTGGAGATGACGACCCTGACCGCCCCTGCAGGAAACACTTTCTCATTCGTGCCGCTGCACGAAACGTTGGTGCAACGCACCGAACTGCCGGAGACGCCACCGCCAAGACGCGGCAGCAGCAGACTCCTCTCTCTGGGTTGAGCACCACAGACGCACCCACTGCGTGAACTCGCAGGCAGGTGCGACTGGCTTCACGCCTCATCACCGTCGTGCCCCCCCCGGCCCGCGTCGGAATGGGCATGGGCATACACTCGTCATCCCAGACAACGCGCACCATCACGCCCTGACCGGACACTCATGGCGTGAGGACTTCACTCATGTGCCCTGTTCTATTTTTTCAATCATCACTCATGCTTTCCTCTCTTTTTCTAAAGCGCATTTCCCGCATCAGGCTTCTCGCGGCAGTCTCTCTGCTTGCCGTTCCCACGGTCTATTCTCAAAACACACCTGCCCCGCAAAAGGGCGGGCCCAAGGTCAAGGCCACGCCCGCCTCCACGCCCGCAGAGCTCGCGCGCCAGGAGTCCAAGGAGCTGCCGGAGATCATCATCACCGCCCAGCCGGACTCCTACCTGGCACCGTATGCGAACACGACCACGCGTTCGGAGATTCCGCTGCGCCAGCTCCCGCAGTCGGCGCAGGTCATCACACGCACGCTGATGGACAACCAGCTCTCCCAGAACCCGGGGGATGTGGTGAAAAACTTCAGCGGGGTCGTCGGCAACGACACTCGTGAGATCAACAATGTGCAGTATTACATCCGCGGCTTTCAGTCGGCCCCCTACCTGGACAACTTTCAGCTCTACTACCCGGGACCGGCAGCGGAGACACTGATCAACACGGAGCGGGTGGAGGTCGTCAAAGGACCCACGGGCACCATGTTTGGCGGCGCGGCAGGCGGCCCGATCGGAGGCTTGCTGAACTTCGTTTCCAAGCGTCCTGAAAAAGAGGCGCACTACATGATGGGCATGAACGCCGGAAGCTGGGGCGCCTATGGCAACATCTGGGACGTGAACCAGCCGCTGGACAAAAACGGCCGTGTGCTGTTCCGCATCACCGGAGACGTGCGCGAGACGCGGGACGTGAATCCCTACATCAAAGGGCATCTCACCAGCTTCTTCCCCACGCTGGCCATCTCGCTGAGTGATGACACGACCCTCACGCTGCGCGGACGCTACTCCGACCGCTCGCAGACGGACTACAGCGGCCTGCCCGGCACCGGGACGGTAAATCCAGCCAGCTTCAGCTTCAACCGCTACACCATCTTCCGCGCTGAAGGCCAGCCAGCGACCACCTCAAAAACGCGCAGCCTGAGCGCCGAGCTGAAGCACAGCTTCAACAGCGACTGGAACTTCATTCTCGAAGCCAACTTCATCGACATGAACTTTGACCAGTTCTCGGTGTTTCCCAGCTTTTTTGTCGCTCCGTTCGGGTCCCTCTATCCGGTGGATACCGGCACGCTGCTGCAAAACATGCACTCCTTTGCCTTCAATGCGCGGGTGAACGGCAAGTTTGAAACAGGTGCGCTCAAGCACAGCCTGACCATGGGCATGGACTTTGACCAGACGACGGACAATGGCGTGATGCTGGTGAATCCGGTGATTGGTTTCATTGATGCGACCAGTCCTGCCTACCCCACCTTTGCCGGCGGTGGCCTGCCGTTTGCCGACCAGCACAATGACTACCAGACCATCGCCGGTTTCCTTCAGGATCAGGTCACCTTCGCCGAGAAGTTTCACCTCATGGGATCCATGCGTTACAGCCAGCTTCAGGTCCATGACGTGGACACCGCCGCCGGCATTGACTCCCGTTTGAACGAGCACCGCGTCACCGGCAGGGCAGGGGTTTCCGTGGATGTCACGGAGTGGATGACCGCCTTTGCGGGATGGGGCCAGGGTTTCCAGGCACCGGTGGGCGTCCCGATCGCGGGCCCCAAGAAAGTTATCGAAGGAGAGCAGTGGGAGGCCGGCTTCAAGTTTGAGGTCAGCAAGACCCTGCAGGGCTCGCTGGCGTGGTTTCACAACGAGCGCAGCAATGTGCCCGTCTCGACCGGACTGCTCAGCGTGCAGTCAGGCATGCAGCGGGCCCAGGGCATCGAGGCGGACCTCATCTGGAAGCCCTTCTCAGAGGTCAGCGTGCTGGTGAACTATGCCTTTCAGGATGCCCGAATTGTCTCGGACACGACGCTGCCTGCAGGCAACCGCCTGCCGCGCATTCCGCAGCACTCAGGCCGCATCGCGGTGCGCTATGACCGCAAGGAAGGTCTGTTCCGTGGATTCGGCATGGGGATGGGAGTCACGATGGCAAGCTCCCGTGCGGGCGATTCAGCCAATACTTTCTCCACGCCTGCTTACGCCACGGTGGATGCGCAGCTCAGCTACACGCGCGGCCCGGCATCGGTGTCCGTGGGCATTCAGAACCTCTTCGACGCACGCTACTACCAGCCGCAGGCATTCCTGGGCGGAGCGGTGGCTCCCAATGCGCCCTTCAACGTCTTCTGCCAGGCCACGGTGCGCTTTTAATCTCAACGCCTGAACTCCATGAACACCGAGCGTCGTGAATTTCTACGTCAACTCACCTGCGTGCTGCCCGGCCTGGCCGCGCTGGCACAAACTACCAGCGCCCAGGCTGCCACAGAGACACCCAAGCCTGAACATGACATGTCCGCCATGCCTCCCGGCTGGATGGGGCATGAAGTGATCGTGCAGGTGCTTTACCCGCAGTTCACGGCGCTCGATCTCATCGGCCCGCATTACTTTCTGTCCTCCCTGATGGGAGCCAAAGTGCTGCTGGCGGCGAAGAGCATGGAACTCGTCAGTTCAGACTCGGGCGTGAAGATCATGCCCGACATCACCTTCGCCGACTGCCCGGCGGCGCTGGATCTGCTCTGCGTGCCTGGTGGCACGACGGGCACTCTGGCCGCCATGCAGGATGCGGAGACGATGGCTTTCATCCGCAAGGCGGGAGCGGCGGCGAAGGTCGTCTCCTCCGTCTGCACCGGTTCGCTCATCCTGGGTGCCGCAGGTCTGCTGAAAGGCAGAAAGGCCACCTCCCACTGGCTGGTCAAAGATTTGCTGCATCTCTTCGGCGCCACGGCTTCCAACGACCGTGTCGTGGAGGATGGCAAGGTCATCACCGCTGCCGGTGTCACCGCCGGCATGGACTTTGGCCTGCACATGTCCCTGAAGTGGCGGGACCGTGAATACACGGACTGCCTGGCTTTGCTGGCCGAGTACGACCCCCATCCGCCCACGACGGCGGGAGATCCTGCCAAAGCACCCGCCAAGTCCAAACAGCTCGTGGCGGACATGTTCACGGGCTTTCGCCAGAAGGTGGAAGCCATCGGCAAAGGCGGCTGAAGCACGAGCCCCGGTCACCCTCATCGAATCAAACTATCCCAAAAAAACCCAAAACCCCACCCCATCATTCATGAAAATATCCCTCAAACAACTCTTCGCAGCCGTTTGCGTGCTGCCCTTCACTTCGCTCATCCACGCTCAGGAATCGGCTCTTTCGGCGGAGTCGCTTGCACGCGGCCAGACGGTTTACATGCAGGTCTGCTTCGCGTGCCATCAGCCCACCGGGCTGGGCCTGCCGGGCATGTTCCCTCCGCTGGCCAGCTCTGACTGGGTGGCGGCGAAAAAGCCGGACCGCATCATCCGCATGGTGCTGCATGGCTTCACCGGACCCATCACGCTCAATGGCAAGCCCTTCACCTCCCCCGCGCCGCTCATGCCGCCGCAGGGCGCGGCACTCAGCGACAAACAGATCGCCGATGTGCTGACCTACGTACGCAACAGCTTTGGCAACAAGGCCGCCGCCGTCACGCCCGAGCAGGTGGCCGCCATCCGCGAAGCTGAGAAGGCGCGCAGCGCGATGTGGACCGAGGCCGAGATCAGCAAAATCCCCACCGAATAAAAACCATCTGCAAACATCATGTCTCAAAAATCATCTTCTCCCAAGAGCCTCGGCTCCTACATCACCGACCTGCTGACCTACGGCGTGGGCGCTGTCATGGGCGGCTCCATTCTCTTCATCGTGGGTGCGTTCATCGAAGGATCCTTTGTGGCGCTGCGGGCCAAACC
>NZ_JBAQCR010000195.1:0-22406 GCF_049294395.1 Prosthecobacter sp. | reverse complement strand
CCCCCGGCACGTCTGGACCGCCTGAGCCCCCTCGGCACCACGCCCGACTGGCTCAAGCTGCAGTCCTTTCATCAAACCCTCACCCGCAGCGAATTCGAGGCCGCCATGCGGGATGTCTATTCCGACGGCTCCCCCTTCCCTCCACCGTGGAAACTGGAGCCCGACGGCGTGGTCATCAAGACAGGTGACCCTCTCAAACCGGAAGCGCGCATCGCCTTTGCCACCCGCTCCGAAGCCCCGCTGCCGGGCACACGCACCTGGAGAGCTGCGGCTGAAATGCCCCCGCTCAAAGGCCGTCCTCTTCTCAGCGACATTCACATCGCCATCGACCCCGGACACATCGGCGGCGCTTACGCCCAGATGGAGGAGCGCATGCTCAGCTTTGCCCCTGGCGAATCCATTCGGGAGGGCGATCTCACCCTCACCACCGCGCAAGTCCTCGCCGAACGGCTCAAGGCTCTCGGTGCCAATGTCTCCCTCGTGCGCGACCGCGCCGAACCCGTCACTCAGCAGCGCCCCACCGATTTCGTCATCCAGGCGCGTCAACTCCTCGTCGATGCCGGCTTTCCGCTGCCCCAGGAAAATTACACCGGCGTCACCGGCGATGCGAAAATCCTCACCGTGCAGTGGCAGAGCGAAAAGCTCTTCTACCGCGTGAGCGAGATCCACGCGCGCGGCGAAAAGGTCAATGCCACCATCAAGCCTGACGTGGTCCTCTGCCTGCACTTCAATGCCGAAGCCTGGGGCGATGCCACCGCACCGCAGTTCTCGCCCATGAATCACATGCATGTGCTCGTGAACGGCTGCTACTCACCTCTCGAACTCGAGCAGCAGGACGTACGCTTCGAAATGTTCCGCCGCCTCTTCTCCCGCGTTCATCAGGAAGAACTCCCGCTCGCCGAAGCCGTCGCCAATGGCATGCGTCTGGCCACCGGCCTGCCAGCCTACGTTTACACCACTCCCAATGCCCGGCGCATCGGCACAAACTCCTATGTTTATGCACGAAATCTGCTGGCCAATCGGCTCCATGACTGCCCCGTCGTCTACCTCGAACCTTACGTCATGAACAACGAGGAGACCTACCACCGCCTGCTGCGCGGTCATTTCCTCGGCCGCACCCTCATCGCAGGGCGGCTGCAATCCAGCGCCATCGAGGACTACGTGCAGGGCGTCGTCAAAGGCATCGTCGCCTACTACCAGAAACACCGCCAGCCATGAAAGTGCTCATCGCAGGATGTGGATTCGTGGGCGAGCGCGTCGCCGATCTCCTGCATGCCGCCGGACATGAAGTCATCGGCCTGACGCACTCGCCAGAATCCGCCGCTCGCCTCGCCACGGTCAAACCCTGGCGCACGGAGTCCTGCGATATTTCAAACAGTGCCGATGTCATCGCACTCGCCGCCAGGCTCAGCGCCAGCAGCATTGACACCGTCATCCATTGCGCCAGTTCCAGCCGTGGCGGGGCAGAGATGTACCAGTCCGTTTATGTCGATGGCATGCGGCATCTCACCCAAGCCTTCCCATCGGCCTTTCCGCTCTACACCAGCAGCACCAGTGTTTACCCCCAGGTGAACGGTGAAGTCATCGACGAAACCAGCTTTGCCGATCCTGACCGCGACACCGGCCGCCTGCTGCGCGAGGCCGAGACCATCGCCCTCAATGCGAAGGGCGCCGTCGCCCGGCTCGCCGGCATCTACGGTCCGGGGCGCTCCTTTGTTTTGAAGAACCTTCTCGAAGGAAAGGCCGCCATCGAAGGCAATAATGGGCAGGGCCGCATCCTCAATCAAATCCACGCCGATGATGCGGCCAGCGCACTTGTGCACCTCGTCACGCAACGCCTGAGCGGCATCTACAACATCGTCGACGATGCCCAGATGACGCAGCGCCAGTGTGTGGAGCGTTTGTGCTCCATCTTTGGTGTCAAAATTCCCGGAACACGCGAGCCTGACCCCAATCGCAAACGCGGCTGGAGCCACAAGCGCGTCTCCAACACCAAGCTGCATGCCACCGGGTGGGCGCCGCGCTACGCCAGCTATTTCGATGCCCTGCGTGACGATCCCGACCTCGCATCCTCCATCCTCGATCTCGTTCAAACCTCCGGCGAAACTCTCCCGTCCCGCCAGCCCAACATTCTGCTGATCGGCCTCATGGGTTCGGGCAAGACCACCGTCGGCCGCATCGTCGCGCAGATGATCGGCTTTCAGATCGTGGACACCGACCACCTCATTGCCGACACCGTCGGGAAAAGCATCCCTGAGATTTTCGCCACCGAAGGCGAGGCCGCATTCCGCCTGCATGAATCCGCCGCCCTGCGTTCCCTGCTGGGCAAACGCGGCTGCGTCATTGCCACCGGCGGCGGCATCGTCACCCAGCCGCGCAATCTGGCCATCCTCCGTCATCTCGGCTACATCGTCTGGCTGGACGCCGATCCGGAGCGCCTCGCCCGCCGCACGGCGATGAACACCAACCGCCCGCTGCTCAACGGCGAGGAAAATCCCAAGGCCAAACTCGAACGCCTGCTGAACGAGCGCAAACCGCTCTACAAAAGCCTCGCCGACCTGCGCATCAAAACCGCCGAGCTCACGCCCCAGGAAACCGCCTACGGTGTCATGGAAAGCGCGCGCGTCTTCTTTGCCCGCCGGCAAAAAATCGAATCAGTGAGCTGACAGGTTCAGCTCCAGTTGGTCCTCCGCCCCAAGCGCCCGCGCATCATGCCCGCGCAGACGAAGCTCTGCGGCAAACTCACGGGTCGAACCATGCACCAGGTAAATGCGCCTTGGTTTCACCTGTTCAATCGTTTCATGCAGTTCCGGGTGGTCCGCATGGTCACTCAGTGGCAGCGCCAGATCGACACCATACCGATACTTGGCGCTCGGCTGAATCGCCCAGCCCGACAGCATCGCCGTCCGCATCTTCGGCAGATCGAGTTTTGATCCCGGCGGAAACACCAGCACATGCCCTGCGACTTCGTCGGCCTTGAACAGCCGCCACTGCGGCAGCTTCCCCAGATGCGGTGCCAGCACCTCCGTGATTTGCGCCACACTCGGGTGCACCATCACCGGCAGCCCCTCATCTCCCAGCGCACAAAGAATTTCCTGAGCCTTGCCCAACGAATACCCCATCAGCACCGGAATGCCGCCATCACGCAGCGTATCCCGCACAAATGCCAGCATCTGCGCGATCACATCTTCAGCCGACGGAAAGCGATACTTCGGCAGTCCAAACGTCGTCTCCATGATCAGCGTGTCCGCCTGCATCAGCTCGCAGCGCTCCGCACTCAGCCCCTGCCGCAGCTTGTAGTCGCCCGTGTACAGCAGCGTGGCTCCGTCCGCCTTGCGCGTCAGGTGCAGCATCGCCGAACCCGTGATGTGCCCCGCAGGCAGCAGCCGCATCTCCCAGCCTTCCCACTCAAACACCTCCCGCATCTGCGGCGACACCACCTTCCCCGATTTTTTCACCGATTTCCGCACCACCATGAGCTGATGCGTGATCTCCGAACAAATCGTCAGCCCATGCCGCGCCACGTGGTCGCTGTGCGCATGTGAAACAAACGCCCGCTCCTTCCCAAAATGCGGATCCAGCCACAAATCCGCCTCCGGCAGATAAATGCCGCGTGGGTGGGTGACTTCGATGAGCGGGGGCATGAGTGTTGAGTGATTTACGCTTGAGCACCGCCGCTGTCGCCGCATTCTGCCTCAAACACCGTGTCAGCCCAAACCAGCATCAGTCTCACCGCCAAACAACACGACCTGCTCGTCCGGAGCCTGGCGTTCTTTGAACGGCATATCATCAAGCGCGGCACCCAGTTGTTCGCGCGTCAGGCCGTGCGGCACGTGGAGTGGGTGGAGCCAGACGTCGTGCTTCAGGCAGACGTTCAGGGCGGGGAACTCTACAAGGTCACACTCGAATTCACCCCCGGCGACATAGAGACCTCCTGCACCTGCCCCTATGGAGTGGACTGCAAGCACGCCGTCGCCGTGATCCTGCATTTGCAGGTGCAGTCCGTCGCAAGGAGCGTCACGCAGGCCAGGACGAAAAAACCGCCGAAGCCCGCCCCTCCCCCCATCGCCCAGCCACCTGCGGATTCTTTCCCAGGCCGTGCCGCCGCACAACTGGGCATCACCCTCACCGCCTCCCAGTTGAAATTTCTCCAGCAGGCGTCGGTCTGGTGGGTGGGCAGGCAGAATATCGTGTCACAGCAGGATTTGTTCAAGCTCTGCGGTCGGCAGAGCTACTGGGGCTATGGCCAGGTGCAGCTCTGGCCCACGAATCATCCACCTGTCGATGAAGCCGAATTCTTCGCGTGTCTGGCTGGGGCGCTGGATGCCTGCCAGCTCGCGATGCCGCCTGCTTTGGCCGGGCTGGTTGATCCAACGGTGATGCAACGGCTTCTCCACAAATGGGAGCGTCTCAGACAAATCGACGAATGGCGGCAGCGCCTTGGGTCATGGCAGGAGCCGCAGCTGCATCTGGCCACTGAGGCTCCGGAACTGCGTCTCATGCTGCATGCCAAAGGCGCTCTCATCCAGGTACGCCATCCGGGAGAGGCCGACTTTGGCAAAGCTTCGCAGAAACTGCTCAAGCAGTTTTGGGGTGGCTCCACTCACTACGGCAATGGCCCCCAAAACCTCCTCAGCGCCGGCTCAAACCTCGTGCTGAAAGCTGCAGTCCAGCAATATGGAGATCTCCGCTCCACCGACATCGAGCCGCTCTCAGACTCGCTTGCCAAAAGCCTCGGCCAGCTCATCTCCACGCCGCAGTTGTTTCAAACTCACGTCGTCACCTCCACGGGGGAACCTCTGCCCATCCTCGACGAACCCCTGCGCTGGGATCTGCAGCCCCCCGCCACCTCAGGGGGCGACTACGAGCTGCGCATGTTCGATGAAGAAGGCCGCACCCCGCCGCCACCCCTCGCCATCGTGCCCGGGTTCCCCATGCGTTACGTCACCCATGAGTCCGTGTTCCCCGTGAATTACTGGCCCTTCGGCCATGATTCCATGCACTGGCCGGTCTCCATTCCTGCTGCGGCGCTGGAAACCAAGGAAGGCGTCAGCGCCCTCGCCAAACTCGGTCTGCCCGTGCCGCAGCGCCTCGAAGGCCGCGTGAAGATCATTCGCGCTGAAATTAAAGTGCGCTGCAAGCTCCACCGCTATCCTCAGACCAGCAGTGACTACCTCCACGTGCGTGCGCAGGCAAAATTCGCTGGTGTGCAGAGTCCAAGCCTCTGGAACGGCACAAACTGGTCCGCCTCCCAACGCTTCAACCAGAGAGAAATGCCCCCGTCGGATGAAATCGTGCAGCTCGACAGCTCTCACCTGCCCGCCGCCGGTGCATGGCTGACGCAGTGGCCGCTCAGACCCGTTTACGGCGCCTTTAATGAATTCTGGCTCGAACAGCGCATTCAGGGCCGGGACTGGCCGGACCAATTCCTCGCCTGGCTTGACCGCCGCCCTCAAGGCTTCATCGTCGAGCTCGATGCCGAACTCGCCAGCCTGCGCGATGGCAAAGTCGCCGGTCACGTACGCCTCGACATCGAAGAATCCAAGACCGGCATCGACTGGTTCGACCTCAGCGTCGCTCTGGATGTCAGCGACAGCACCCTGACCCAGGAAGAAATCGATCTCCTGCTCAAGGCCAAGGGCAAATGGGTGCGCCTCCCCGGCAAAGGCTGGCGCAAACTCGAATACCAGCTCACCGAGGCGCAGTTGCTTGAACTCGCCGAACTCGGTCTCGCCGCGCATGATTTCAGTGCTGAGAAGCAGCGCCTGCACGCCCTCCAGCTCGGCGGTCTGGCCGGGAAAGACACCACACTCCTCAGTGCGGAACGCGTTGCGCAGGTACGCCGTCGTGTGGAGGAAATCCAGACCCGCGTCACCCCGCAGATGCCGGAGGGCATCACCGCCACTCTGCGCCCCTATCAGACCGAAGGCTTCCACTTCCTCGCCTATCTCACGGCCAACCGCTTCGGCGGCGTGCTGGCAGACGACATGGGCCTCGGCAAAACTTTGCAGACGCTCGTCTGGATCGCCTGGCTGCGCGGTGAGCAGCAGATGCAGGAGCCCCTGCTCGTCATCTGCCCCAAGTCCGTGCAGGACAACTGGCGCGGCGAAGTCTCCCGCTTCTTCCCCCAGCTCAGCGTCGAGGTGTGGAACCGCGCCAGCGCAGGAAAGACCGGCCTCGACGGCAAAACCGATCTCCTCATCATCCACTACTCCCAGCTCCGCATCCATGAAGACTTGCTCAAGGAGATCGAATGGGGCGCGGTCATCCTCGATGAAGCCCAGGCCATCAAAAATCCCACCTCGCAGAACGCCCAGGCCGCCTGCGGATTGAAAGCCAGGCACCGCCTCGCCCTCACCGGCACGCCCATTGAAAATCGCCTGCTCGATCTCTGGTCCATCTTCTCCTTCGCCATGCCCGGCGTCCTCGGCACCCGCTCCGCCTTCACCAAAAACTTCGACGGCAGGGATGATCCGCTCGCCCGCCGCCGCCTCGCCGCCCGCACCCGGCCCTTCCTGCTCCGCCGCACCAAAAACGAAGTCGCCCGTGATCTGCCCGACCGCGTGGAGGAAGATCTCAGCATCGAACTCGAAGGCACGCAGGCCGCCCTGTACCAGGCCGAAGTCAAACGCGCGCGCGCTCAGCTATTGAAGGTCGAAACCGGCAAACAACTCGACAAACTCCGCTTCAACATCCTCACCAGCCTGTTGCGCCTGCGGCAGATCTGCTGCCATCCGCGCCTGCTCGGCCTTGAGGCCACCGCCACCAAAAAGGGCCGCAAAAAAACCGCCGAACCCGCCAGCGAGAGCGCCAAAGTGGCCGCGCTCATGGAACTGCTCGAACCCCTCATGGAGGAAGGCCAGAAGGTGCTCGTCTTCTCCCAGTTCGTCGAGATGCTCGCCATCATCGAGGCGGAGATTCAGGAGCGCGGCTGGCAGTCCTTCAAACTCACCGGCCAGACCGAAGACCGCGGCACACTGGTCAATGACTTCCAAACTCACGCCGGTGCCGCCACCTTCCTCATCAGCCTCAAAGCCGGTGGCTTCGGCCTCAATCTCACCGCCGCCAGCTACGTTGTCCTGTTTGATCCCTGGTGGAATCCCGCTGTCGAAGCCCAGGCCATCGACCGCACCCACCGCATCGGCCAGCAGCAGACCGTCTTCGCCTACCGCCTCATCGTCAAGAACAGCATCGAGGAAAAAATCCGCTTCCTGCAAAAGCAAAAAGGCTCGCTCGCCAACGACATCCTCGGCGAGGAAAACTTCGCCCAGGCCCTGACCCTCAAAGACTTTCAATTCCTGCTCGGCGGGGAAGAGTGAGCCTCACTGCGTCACCTCGGGATACTGCTGCCGCAAAAACACCAGATCTCCCGCATCCTTCTCACGATGCGTATTCTTTTTCATGCGCCACAGGAGCCTCGGCGATGCGAACGGAATTGGAACGCCTTGCACCATGCGAATGACGACTTCTTTCGACGCTTCCTCATAGTCGATGCCTGAGGCAGATTTCATTAGATCGATAATGATTTCATCGGCCACACGAATGATCGTGTATTTGCCAACATCCCCTGGCTGCAGGTGCCGCACCGCTTTGTCCGGCAGAGATTCAAGACAACGATAGACCTTCGCCTCGTTGACCAGTTCGGTGTCAAACAACAGATCAACATCGCCAGTGGTCCGGCTGTAGCCTGCATACATAATCGCAAATCCACCCACGATCATTTATCGGGCGCCGGATTCGTTGAGCAAGCGGCACATGTCCACCAGATCGTCCTCTGTGGGTGCCCGTGAGATTAACTCGCCTTCTTGCGGTTCATCATCTTCACCATCCATGCGTCAGCCTCCTCATGAGATTTGAAACGATACACGCCTTTCGGGCACAGGCCGCGCTTCTGCGTCTTGAGCGCTTGATTCAGCGTCTTTTGCAGCCCCGCTCCAGAAGGAGGCACGCGCCGCCCTACGGTCTTGCCGATGAATTCTTCGACGTTGACGACAGGCCTGGGCTGCATGGAGAGCAAATTAGACGCAGGGCATGAAGTTGCAAGGCCGGGCATCCGGCCCCAAGAATGCGCATGGCCTCCCTCGCCGATCAACTCATCTCCCTTCTTGGTCCTGACCGCGTATCCGTCACGCAAACCGACATCGCCACTCACAGCACGGACAAATGGTTCGCCTCGAACCCGCCTGACGTCGTCGTCCATGCCGAATCCACCGCCGAAGTCTCCGAGGTGCTGCGCTTTGCCAACGCAAATAAGATTCCCGTCACTCCCCAGGGTTCACGCGTGGGCTATGTCGGTGGCTGCGTGCCCTTGCAGGGCGGCATCGCGCTTTCGGTCGCCCGAATGAACAAGATCAAGGAGATCACCCTCGCAGACGGCGTGGCAGTGATCGAACCGGGCGTCATCACCGGCCATCTGCAAAGCGAAGTGCGCAAACTGGGCTGGTTCTATCCGCCCGACCCCGCATCCCTCAAAGAATGCTCCCTCGGCGGTAACATCGCCACAAACGCAGGCGGTCCACGCTGCCTGAAATACGGCGTCACCCGGCACTACGTGCTCGGCCTTGAAGCGGTGCTGGCAGACGGCTCCATCGTGAAGGCGGGCGGACGCTGTCACAAAAACAAAACCGGCTTCGACCTCGTCGGTCTCATGGTGGGGAGCGAAGGAATGCTCGGTGTCGTCACCGAGGCCACCCTGCGTCTGATCCCGCATCCGCCCATGCGCGCGATGCTTTCCGCAGGCTTCAACTCCTTCGCCGAAGCGGCGAATGCCGTGCAGCGCATCCTCGGCAGCGGATTCCTGCCCAGCGCGCTCGAAATCGCCGACAAGTTCACTCTGCGTGCCGCACGCGAGTATCTCGGCGCCTCCGTCACCCCGGAAGGCGATGCGCATCTCCTCGTCGAGATCGACGGCCAGGCCGATTCGGTCAAAGGCGAAATCGACCAACTAGCGAAACTCGTGGAAAACCTGGGCAGCATCTGCCTGAACACAGCCATGGGCGATGAAGCCTGCGAAGCCTTCTGGAAACTGCGCCGTGAATTCAGCTACAGCCTGCGCAACACCGGCCTGATCAAACTGAACGAGGACATCGTCGTGCCACGAGGCCGCCTCGTGGATCTGGTCGATTTCGCGGAGACCCTCCAAAGCGAAACCGGCTTCCCCGTCGCCTGCTTCGGCCACGCCGGAGACGGCAACATCCACGTCAACATCATGGTGCCCACCATGGACGATCCCGCAATCCGCGAACGCGCCGAGGCCGCCCTCGACAAGCTTTTCCACCAGGTCATTGTCTGGAACGGTGCCATCACTGGCGAACACGGCATCGGCATCGCGAAAAAGCGCTGGTGGCGTGACGCGGTCACTCCCGCCGCGCATGAAACGCACCTTCGTCTGAAGGCGGCGCTGGACCCAAACGGCATTCTGAATCCCGGGAAGTTTCTGGGCTGATGCCTCACGCCTGCAAGATCACTCCTTCCAACTCTGTTCCAATCCAACCACCATGACAAAACTGCTCATCCCGACCCTGTTGCTCGCGCTGCCCTTGTGCGCCGCCGATTTGAAGTTCAAAAAGTTCACCCTGACCGAGGAATTTGTAGCCGAAGGCGCGCACTTTGCGGATTTCGATCATGACGGTCAGAACGACGTCTGCTCAGGCCGCTTCATCTGGAAGGGCCCCGAGTTCAAGGAACGGGTTGAGTTTGCACCCAAGTTCGAAAAAGAGCCCTACGATCCGGCCAAGGGCTACAGCGATTTCTTCCTGACCTACAGCTATGACTTCAACGGGGACGGCTGGAGCGACATCATGGCCTACTCCTGGCCCGGCAAAGAGACATGGGTGTTTGAAAACCCGCAGAACAAAGGCGGTGAATGGAAGCGCCACACCATCTTCGACATCACAGACAATGAATCCCCCGATTTCAAAGATGTGAACGGCGACGGCAAGCCGGAACTCCTCTGCCACACCGGCGGACAACTCGGTTATGCCGAGATCGACTGGGCCAACCCCTTCGGCAAAGCCCGCTTCCGCCCGATCTCTCCAAAGTCACCGGAGAACGATAAGAAGTACTTCCGTTATACCCACGGCTATGGCGTGGGCGATGTGAATGGCGACGGCCGCCCTGACATCCTCGACAAGGAAGGCTGGCGCGAACAGCCCGCTGACACCAAGGCCGACAGCGACTGGGTCTTTCATCCTCAGCTCTTTACCGTGGCAGGCGGACGCGGCGGCTCCTTTATCCTCGTTTACGACGTGAACGGCGACGGTCGCAACGATGTGATCAGCAGCTATGACGCGCACGGCTACGGCTTCGGTTGGTTTGAACAAAAAGCCGACGGCACCTTCGCCGAGCACAAGCTTATGGGAGCCACCGTCGAAGAAAGCCCGGTGGGGGTGAAATTCAGTCAGCTCCACGCCATGCAGCTCGCCGACATGAACGGCGACGGCATCATGGACGTCGTCACCGGCAAACGCCGCTGGGCCCACGGCCCCCTCAAGGACGATGAGCCGAATGCCGCACCAGTGCTCTACTGGTTCGAAATCAAACGCAGCGGCAAAGAAGCGCAGTTCATTCCCCATCAGATCGACGACAACAGCGGCGTCGGCACCCAGGTCACTCCCGGAGACGTGAACAAGGACGGCAAAATGGACGTCGTTATTGGAAACAAGAAGGGCGTGTTCGTCTTCCTGCAGGAATAAGCAACTCAGTGCAGCACATCGCCCGCGTGCAGCGGGTGCCCACGCAGGAAGTCGGCGGCAGACAAACGTCTGCCGCCTTCTATTTGGACCTCGCTCAAATTGAGCAGTCCGTTGCCACAACTTACCAAAATGCCGTCGGCATTTGCGCTGACAATCGTACCCGGTGCAGGACAAGCATCCGCATTGGCGATGACCTGCGCGCGGTGAATCTTCATCTGCGTGTCGTTGAGCAGGCAGGAAGTTCCCGGCCAGGGGGTGAAGGCTCGAACGAGGCGGTCGAGCTCAATGGCGGGACGTGTCCAGTCGAGGCGACCGTCCTGACGGGTCAGCTTGCGAACGTGGGTGACCTTGGATTCGTCCTGCTTTTCACGCGGTGGGTTTCCAGTGGCCAGAAGATCCAGCGCTTCTTCGAGCGCTGCAGGGGCCCGCTGCGCGAGCTTGTCATGCAGACTTCCGCCCGTTTCATCGCAAGCAATGGCAACACGATGCATCAGGAGGATGTCGCCGGTGTCGAGCCCTTCATCCATGAACATGATGGTGACACCGGTTTCAGTGTCGCCATCGCGGATGGCGGCTTGAATGGGTGCTGCGCCACGGTGGCGTGGCAGCAGCGAGGTATGGACGTTCAAGCAGCCGAGAGGCGGCACATCCAGCACGGCACGGGATAAAATCTGACCGTAGGCGATGACGACAGCGACGTCGGCATTGAAGGCTTTCAGTTCCTCCACGGCGTGGCGGATTTTCAGAGGCTGCAGGACGGTGAGTCCTGCTGCAAGGGCGCGCACCTTGATCTGCGGTGGGGTGAGCACCTGCTTGCGGCCCACGGGTTTGTCGGGCTGGGTGATAACTCCGACGACGGAGTGTTTGGATGTGCTGAGCAGCCAGTCCAGCGAGGGGAGGCCGATGTCGCCGGTGCCAATGAAAAGAACGCGCATCGTTTTGCGGCTAGACCTTCATCTTTTCCAATTCTTTCCACGCTTCGAGCTGCATGACGCCGCCTATGATGTCGTAGAGCACCTTGGCAGGGGCTTGGCTGGCATCGATGTCGAGGATGCGGTCGCCGGCGTAGTAGTCGAGAATGGGCTTGGTTTCGGCCTCGTAGGTGGCAAAACGTTGCTGAATGACGGTTTCGTTGGCGTCATCGAAACGGTTGTCCTTGAGGGCGCGTTTGCGCAGGCGGCGGGCGAGTTCGGTGCGGTCGGGGCAGGAGAGATGGAAGACTTTGAGGACTTCGATGTGGGGTTCCATGAACTTTGCCTGCTCGACGTTGCGGGGGATGCCGTCGAGGACGAGGAAGTCGATCTCGGGTTTAAACTGATGAGAATCAATGCGTTGCTTGAGATTGGCATGCCAGAGTTCGACGGTCACATCGTCCGGAACGAGTTCACCGCGGCTGGAGTATTCGACGAATTTCTGGCCGATGGCTGTGCGGGTGTCGAGGGAGCGAAAGACATCGCCGCAGGCGAGGTGGTGGAAGCGGGGGATGCTGCCCAATACCTTGCCTTGCGTCCCCTTGCCACTTCCGGGTGCGCCGAGGATGAGGAAGGCTTTGATGCGGGCAGAGTGGTGTTCGTGAGACATGATTTTTGATCAAGCTAACACGTTACGCTTTCGCAACAACTTGCGTGGCGGCCAATTTCACTTCGTGGACGGACAAAGCGGACAACTCGTGTGTCGGATTCCGCAATAACTGCACCCAGGGCTGGGGTGGGGACCAAATGGCGGGATCGGTGGGACCGAACAGGAGGAGGGATGGGACTCCGCAGGCGGCGGCTAGGTGGGAGATGCCGCTGTCATGGCCGAGGAAGGCGGTGCAGGTGCTGAGGCGGGTGGCGAGTTCGGTCAGGGGGAGGGCGTGCCAGATGGGACGACCGGTGGGCTGGATGCCGCGCTCTTGTTCGGCTTCGCCGGTGATGAAGATGACTTCATCGTTGGGAAATTCATTGGCGACCTGGAGCCAGCGGTCGAGGGGCCAGTTTTTCTTTTCGGAGCCGCTGCCGACGTGGATGGCGATGCGGCGCTGGTTATTGGGAGGGCGCTGGAAGTGGGCGCGTTGGAGGTGGTCGTCTTCCAGATACATGGCGAGCTTTTCCAGGCCTTTGGCGAGTTGCCTGGAGGCGTGGGGGCCGTCGGGGTTAACGAGGGGGGAGCATTCGATGAGGGTTTTGACGCCGACGCGTTCCATGCTGGCGCGGAAGAGGCCATCGGGATCGTAGAGGAAGCTGACGACGAGGTTGAAGCTGCGGAGGTGTTCGGCGAGGGCTTCGTCGATGGGGGCTGTTTTGGCAAACAGCGGGGCCATGGTGCGGTGCTCGAGGCTGCGGATGGAGTCGGCGAGGCCTGCGGTGCGGGCGAGTTCGGCGATGGCGGGATAGCCGATGACTTCGAGATGGCAGCCGGCGATGGTTTCGCGCAGCAGGCGGAGAGCGGGGAGCGTGAGGATGAAGTCGCCTATCGCGCCGCCACGAATGACGAGGACACGGGGCTGCGGGTGCATCAGTAGTACAGGAAGGCCGCGGCGAGGAGCACAAAGCCGTAGGCGATGCCGCTGTAGACGGCGAGATTCCAGCGCTGCGGTTTGGAGATCAGGGTGTTCACCCAGTCACGCATGAGGAAGGGCATGCCGATGAAGAACATGCCGACGATGATCCAGACGTAGGCGAGGATGGGGAGGAGGAGGCGGCTGGTCTGGGGTTGAAGGAAGGCGGCGGTGAGGACGGGGCCGGCGACGAGGAGGAGGAGGGCGCCGAGGGCACGCACGGCGAGGAATTCCTTCACGTAGATGAGGACTGCCACGTATCCGGCGGCGACGATCATCATGAACTTGTCGCGCATGTTGAAGAACTCACCCATGTCCATGTTGACGAGGGCGAACTCAGCCCAGAGGAAGTCGATGGTGAGGAGGATGACGCCCCAGGAGTAGGTGCGGGGGAAGGCTTTGAGGAAGGCCTGGGTCTTGGCGGTGTTGTTGAGGGCCCAGCCGTGGGAGAGGATCAAGGCGAGCGCGACGACGATGCCGGTGCCCTTCAGCGGGATGCCACCGGTGGGGGCCAGGTGGTAGAGGTAGTCGTAGAGGTCTCGGAACATGCGCGGAGGGCGGGAAAAAAGGGGTCGCACAGGTGGCGCAGACCCTGCTTGTGCGCAAACCCGTTGTTGGATGCGGGGGGAGCCGGAATTGAGTGGCCGCAAAAGGGCGCAAAAAAAGAGGGGAAAAAAAGGGGATTCTGAAGGAGGTACTACAATACGTGCTGTGAGGTATGCGGAGGGGTGGGGTGGTGCGAGGGCGGAGTAGACAGGATTAACAGAATGGCATGATTAACAGAGGTGGACGGATGGGAGCGTTGTGAGCAGGAGAGACGCGGTGGAGTGGCATTCTTGCGGGGGGAGCCGGAATTGGGTGGCCGCAAAGGGGCGCAAAAAAGAGGGGAAGAAAAAAGGGATTCCTGAAGGAAGGCTGATCGGAGGGGACTGAAAGGACAGGGTGTTCCACGACAGTTGGATGTTTGGCGCTGTTCGTGCGTAAACCTTGGATTGTGGTTGCCTCGGCGTTGTGGAGGGGCAGTTTGAATCATTGTTCACCCATGAAAGAAAAAAAAGAAACCATCCCGGCCTGGTACGTGGTGCATACGCGCCCGAAGTGCGAGCATATCGCGGCTTCGCTGATGGTCGGACTGGAGGGCGTGGAGACGTACTGCCCGCGCATCCGGTTTCAGAAGAACACGCGGCGGGGCAAGGTGTGGTTCGTGGAGGCGCTGTTTCCGAGCTACTTTTTTGCGCGTTTCATCCCGAATGACTCGATGCGGGCGGTGAAGTACTCGCAGAGTGTCATCAAGGTGGTGGATTTTGGGGGCAACCTGACGTCGGTGCCGGACTCGGCCATCGCGGCGCTGAAGGAGGAGATGAAGGACGTGGAGATTTGCGAGGTGGAGATCGGCGTGAAGGTGGGAGACACCGTGGAGCTGACGGAAGGGCCGATGCGAGGGATGAAGGGGATTGTGAATGCGATGCTGACCGGTGTGGAGCGTGTGCGGATTTTGCTGGAGTTTTTGGGACGGGAAAATGCGGTGGAGGTGCCGCTGTCGAAGATCCTGACGGAGCATACGCCGAGGACGGTGCTGGCGGCGTCGCGGTGAGCACAGATTTAACACCGCGAGAGATCAGAAGACCGCAGAGAATACCAGCAGGCTCAGTCTTCAGCGGAATTGCGGTTAGTTGGGAGGCTTCTTCGAGATGGGGGGGTAATTTTCAGCAAGGGAACGGGCTGAATTCAGGCGGGGATTGCAGGAAGATGAGCAGAGTTTTTAACCGCTGATTTGACGTTGATGAGAAGCTGATAAAGGCACCCAGAAAATCCTGAGTTTCGGAATTGTTCTCTCGGTGACTGGGCAGCGGGTGTGGGGCTTTGGTTTTGGCAACGTGAATGTTGGGCAGAAGAATGACTGAGCTAAGAGCATTGGAAATGCGGTTGTTTTGTCAGGATTTTGCACGCTGATCGCCAGTCTCAGCTTCTTTATACTCAAAGCCCATTTTGGGAAATAGTTGTTCCATGTCGATCTCCGTCTCGCTGTCAAAGAAGCATTCCGGGATGTTCTTAATCATTGAGTACTTCTGCAAGAAGCCGTCCTCGCCGCTCCATGCTGAGCCAATTTTTGAAATTGAGTTAAGGCACAAAAGGGCTTGTTCATGATTTGAAAGCTGTGCGCGTACCAGCGCAGCATAGCTGCGCCGCCTGTCTTCGTCAGGATACGAATGTACAAATTTCATCATCTGGTAGAGATGTCTGTAATAGTGCCCTAGGCGTGACTGATGCCCATCAAACGGCTGATACGTAATTCGTACTAACTCCCATTCCGCTTTGCTCAAATTGGCAAGATACCGCGAAGCCAAGTCTCCTTTGTCTTCTGGCTTTTTAAGTAGTTCTCTATACGCGGCTTGCACGCGCCCCATTTCCAGAATCACCTTTTCGACGCTCGCTTTTGGAAGATGGTCTGTAGCAGCTCTCAACAAACGTGTCGAATTCGGCCCAACCCCATAATAAAAAGCCAAGTAAGCGAGATCAATTTTTGAGGTGGTGGTCAGCATTTGAGCCGCATCCGTATCCTGGAGTGCATTAACGATGCTAAGTGCCTTTCGAAATTCTCGAATAAAGGAGACAAAGACACGTCTCCCAACTTTTCCCTCAATTTCAAGCTCAGCGGTGTTTTCCCTATGACACTTGAGCATATCGTAAAAGCGAACATCGAATACAGTCTGTTTGCTAGACTGCCTCTGAACTTCCAAGTTTTGTTTATTGGTCTCCTTCTGATTTTGATAAGAGATAAACAAGATGACCAAGCTCACCATGAATGCGATCGTTCCGATGAACCCACCTACAAAATCGCCATATATTCCAACTTGGTCGAATTTCAACACATTGCCCCACAATGGCACCCATGGGAGTTGAAAGCTCCATTTTTCGGGGAGAAAAGGCAAAGCGGGGCTAACCAAAAGCGTTAATATGAAAACCCTGAGAGCGAGGTGTTTTAATGCTTTCATGATTCTAATGCAGCTACTGTTTTTCGAGCTTGGGAAATCGGTTGTTTTGTCCATTTTCATATCGCGGTTTAATTTTCAAATCATTTATAGTCATCCTAGGACGCCCAGAGGTTGACTAAGCAAATCGTGCCAATATCCGCTCGATCTCTTGTTTGACCAATTCCGGCAGATTGATTAAAACCGCCGGGTCTGAGGATCGGAGCCAATTCAAGGTTTCAGACTTGTCCATATTGTGATTAACCATTAATTCGAATACTTCGATGGCTCCGGTTCGAGACATCCCAAGCTCCATTAGAGAGAGTTGCGTTCGCACAGATACGCCTAATTCTAGCCACAGCTCTAGGTTCGGAATTTCCTGAATTAGATCGCCCTGACCAGACTGGTGAATGTGAAAATATAACACATCAAGAAATGCTCGAAGATATTTTGGAATCTTAAACCGTGCGTATTCTTCGACATCATTCATTACTCCGACAATCACACTGGAGAGCTTTGAGGGCTTTTCTCTCCGGTTATTTACCTTCTCCCTCTTGCTAATTAAGACCGCTAGCGGTTTCCCTCGCATCCAATCCACTGCAGTGAGCGCCAATTGTAAAAGTCGTTTTCCGTCGGCATCAGCAGAGTGACTCCAATTCGCCCGCAGATGTGTATCGATAAACTGAAAAATATTTTCATACCGAGCGACAGCATCATCGCTTTCGGGCAGCACAGGAGCTAGCTGCACCAATTCCTCTGGCGACAAATTCTGCAACTCAACTAGTAGTGCTGCGAGTGTGTGCGGCAAAATTCCAGGGTGCCGGAAAATCAATTCGGGAGATAGTGTAAGCGTCTCCAATTCTGACTTCAGAAGCGCCTGAAGTCGCTCCAGGGTTTCCGGAGAAACCTTCTTTGCAGTAGGTAATTTCGAAAGATCGTCACCGCGAAGGAGCCAGTGGAAAAGAAACGTCAACGTGTAATCATACGCAGCATAATCTTGATCATCCTCAATGCGGTAGCCGCTCTCAATGTAAGCGAGCAAGGCGTCTGCTTCGGTCAATGTTTTCTCGGTTGCAGCAATAATGCGTTGGCGAACCCGATTCCTCGGCGGCGGCTTTTCCCATACGCCCGCAGATTTTGTGTCGATACAAACAATTGTCCCGTGAAACTCTTTCCCCCATCTTCCAGCCCTACCCGCGAGATTCCAGAAATCTACAGCTTCCATAGGATTACCTCGCCCTTTGGTAGGGCCTCGAAGGAAGATCACTTTGCAAGGAAGATTTATCCCTTCGATTAGCGTGGCGGTGCAGACCAAAAAATGAAGTATATTTTCACGAAATAGTGCTTCGATCTCAGTTCTGATGAGCAGAGGCATATTACCGTAATGAAAGGCAACTCCGTATTTGAGCGTGTGAACAAGTAAATAATCTCGATGTATTGTTTTCCGAACAAGCTTAATAAGCTCAGCTATACGAGGCTTATTCTCCAGAGACGCAATTCCTTGGGCACTGAAACCCTCACTAAGATGCTGGGCGAACTTTTCTGCATCCATTGCTCCGTTTGCATAGACAAGATTTCCTCCGCTTCGACTTCTGAGAGCATATGCCACGGTACTTAGCCGTTTAGCAGCACTAGTCGCACGAAAAGGCAAACTCACACTGCCCACGGCAATTTCACTTTCCCCAGCAACAAAGGACACATTCCAAATGTCTGGTTTCCCTCGCTTCTGGTCCGCAAAAAGCAAGTTTTGCGTAACTGTAGTTACTTCCCGCTCCACTGCGCATGCCCGTTGGTTCAACTCTGCCCCACGATTGAGATAGGCGGGATTCTCTACAAATGGGGAGGCGAAAACGATTTGAGTGTCAGAGGAACGGCGCATGCATTCAGCAATCACTTGCTCAAGAAGAATTCCCCGACAACCATCCCCGACCTTTTGGGCTTCGTCCACCACAAGCAAAGTAAAGGCGATATCCTTCCGCCGACTCAAGAGAATGTGCAGCCGTTCTTGCGTAAAAACGAACAAGTGCCCACTATCAGCTGCAAATTCTTCCTCGATAGGGAGTGAGTGAAGGATGACGTTTTTTAAAACCCCATTGGCAATGTCTTGCCCGAAGCCATCTGAAAACTCCTGAATCAAGGCGCGAGTAGGAACAATAAATGCCACCAAAGCGCTTTTATTTTTTCTGAACACTTCCGCTACCCATAATCGCAGTAGAAAAGATTTGCCCGCTGACGTGGGTGCAGATGCACTAATCCATTGATTGGAATTCAGAGCCTTCCAGAAATCCACTTGAAATCGATTTGCTGGATGTCGCTGATCATCTGAGGATTGTATCCGGTCCTCAGCCGAGCGTTTAAGGAAGTCTGCGCGCAGAGGAATTGGAAGCAATTCCTCCATGCTTCGCGGTATCAACTTCCGAGTCTCCGCAAGTTCCATCGAACGTTTGTTTGCCATCGTATCGAGGATGACTGCCGCCGCTGCTCGCTCCTCGTTACTTGTGGACACAAGTTTTAAACAAGTATCAGCAATACGAAGAGCAAATTTTTGCTCTTCGGCTATTTCCGACCTTGCGAGAATGCTGCCCCAAAGAAGCAATTTGGGCCAATCCTGTTCAAGCTCGGCACCCTCTGAAATTATGGCTGGAAACTCGTCGAGGACTCCTGAACGAATAACCCCGTCCATTCGTTTCACGAAGGAATCTTGCTCTAACAGCCAATGACGAAGGGCACTTAGCGACATTTGTTTATCCGAGGCGTTTTAAGAAAGCAGATCTGAATGTTTCGACTGAGACGAATGGAATGCAGAACAAGTCGATCGAAATTCCTATTAGTTCATGTTTTTCTACTGATGATTTAATTCTTGCTGCCCACGCCTGAATAAGGCTTGAAACAGCAGCAACCTCTTGATTCGCAAACTGTTTGGTTAAATTATCGTAGTTGGGATAATCGAACCCGATAAGTGCCAGTCCGCAATAACGGACTTTTTTCGACAATGTGTTGTCTGGATCAAGATAAGATCGAAACGCTTTTTCAAGTCCTGGTTCATTGAGGTCTATATGGTCACGCAAAAGTTCGACATCTCGGCGTTTGGTCTTTTTTGCGCCTGTTGGCTCGAGGATAAGTTCACTCAAAGACGAAAAGCAGTCGTCTAACGCTGGACCCAGTTTTTGGTACAGTTTCGCTTCTCCCCAATGAAGACGAAGATGCCCAGTCTTTGGGTCGACAGAGGCATGAACACCGTCGGCACCATGAGCATGAACGTTGGGATTGGTCTTGAGTGGAAACTTGCAGAGAACCTGGGGGTACTTCAAGAGATGCTCGGCGAGGAAGTAGAGCATCAACTCACCAACTTCTCCTGTATTTGCACTCGTGGTGAAAAGACGGCGGGCTCTTTCAACTAGAGCTGTTAATGCTTGTGTTGATCCGGTCTGTTGTACATTGAGAACAGCCTCGTCTCGCTCCTTCCGGGTGCACGCAAAATCAACCAGAAGTAAAATGAGTTTATCTATCATTTTTTCCGTATCTGGTTGGTCTAATGTGGCACTATGGCCAATGCGATGCCATCGAACTATCGTGTTTGTGTTCGCGATCGACGTTTCCACCTCAAGGCTGTCCAGATAAGCAAGTGGGTCTTTTCCTTCATCCCTTACAAGGTGGTCAAGAATAAGAGCCTCTGAAAGCGATGGAACTGTTGTTGGCATGTTGCGTTTTTATGGAGGAATTAACCCTCAAATTGCTGCTTTATTGATTGGCCATCCTCATGCGGCCATGGTCGATCCTGCGTGGTGAAGACGAAATCGTAAAAGTCCCATTTGTTCAGTGTTCTACTGGCCGAGCATAGTCGAATCGCTCGGTGAAAAATCGTACACTCAAGTGGTTGCGTTACAAAATGCAACTAATTAAATTCAATGACAAGCAAGACACTTATCATTGATGTCAACTTTCCACTTGGGCTCCTGCCGAACGATGAGACCCCAATCTGGGGAACCACGGCGGAGACGACGATGCCTTGAGGGTTACTAATGCGGAGACTGCAGGCTGGTCTGCGTGAGCCGGGACAGTCTCAGGGCTGGGGCATGCTTGGCCTTGCAAGTGGCGTGGGGTGAGGTAGCTGATCTGCCCCCATGCTTACCATTCGCGACGTCACCAAGACTTTCAATGCCCGCACGCTGTTCAGCGCGGCATCCATGACCATCAACTATGGAGAGCGCGTGGCGCTGGTGGGGCCGAATGGGGCGGGGAAATCGACGTTGTTTTCGCTGATCCTCAAAACTGATGTGCCGGATGCGGGTGAGGTGATCCGGGATGAGTGGACGACGGTGGGATTCCTGCCGCAGGAGAGTGAGCCGGTGGGCGAGGAGACCGTGCTGGAAGTGGCGACGGGCAAGGCGGGGGAGATTGAGGCGCTGGAGAAGATTTTGCGTGATTTTGAGGCTGTGGGTGATGTTTCCAGCCCGGAGTATTTTGAGGCGCATGCGAAGCATGATGCGCTGCAGGACCCGCAGACTGAGGCGAAGGCGAAGCGCATTCTGAAGGGGCTGGGCTACAAGGAGGAAGATTTCGCACGTCCGGCGCGGGAGTTCAGCGGTGGCTGGGTGATGCGTGCGCACATGACGCGGCTGCTGGTGATGGAGCCGGATCTGCTGCTGCTGGATGAGCCGACGAACCATCTGGACCTGCTGTCGCTGATGTGGTTCCGGAATTACCTGAAAAACTACCCGGGGGCGCTGCTGATCATCTCGCATGACCGTGACTTCATGGATGAGCTGGTGCAGCAGGTGTATGAGATCGAGGAGAGCAAGCTGCAGTCCTACCAGGGGAACTACAGCGACTACTTGAAGCAGCGCGAGGAGAACTACGAGCGTGCGATGCAGTCGTACAAGAACCAGCAGAAGGAGATCGAGGCGATTCAGGATTTCATTGATCGGTTCCGGTCGGTGGCGTCGAAGGCGTCCCAGGCGCAGAGCCGTGAGAAGCAGCTAGCGAAGATGGAGAAGCTAGACAAGCCGCGGCCGCTGAGGAAGGGCTTCCGCTTTAATTTCCCGCAGCCGCAGCGGAGCGGGCAGCGGCTGATCGCGCTGACGGACATTCATCAGGCGTACGGGACGAAGCAGGTGTACAAGGGCCTGGACCTGGAAGTGGAACGTGGGGAGCGGACGGTGCTGGTGGGGCCGAACGGTTCGGGGAAATCGACGCTGATCAAGATTCTGGCGGGCGAGGTGCCGTTTCAGAAGGGTGAGCGCAAGCTGGGGACGAATGTGAAGCTGGGGTATTTCTCGCAGCATCGGGCGGATACTTTGGACCCGGACTGCAGTGTGCTGGAGGAGCTGAAGCGCGTGGCGCCTGAGCTGCGTGAGGATGAGGCGCGGAGCATTCTGGGATCGTTCCTGTTCAAGCGTGAGGACGTGCACAAGAAGTGCCGGGTGCTGAGCGGTGGTGAGAAGAGCCGCGTCAATTTGGTGAAGTTTCTGGTGGATCCGCCGAACCTGCTGCTGATGGACGAGCCGACGACGCACTTGGATATTTGGGCGATCGAGGGGCTGATTTTGGCGCTGCAGAAGTTTGAGGGGACGCTGGTGTTCATCAGCCATGACGTGCATTTCATTCGGTCGCTGGGGACGAAGGTGCTGCACATCGTGGATGGGAAAGTGACGGCGTATGCGGGGGATTATGATTATTACCTGCAGAAGACGGGCGCGGAGGAGAATGCGCGTGCGGCGGTGGTGGCGGGTTAAGAAATGACGAATGAGTAAGTCCGAATGACGAATGACTGAGCCGCCAAAGGGCGGTTGGTGGACGTTCGTCCGGAACCGCCTGAAGGCGGGACTACAATACGGGCGCTGGGTGGGCGGTGATGGAGGGGCCAAGGGAGAGTGGTCTGTGAGGAGATCTTTAGAGGAGGTTGGAAACCGGATTGGTGGCCTGGGGTGCTGAGAGGGCGCTGGTCGACGGGCAGGAGTGCCCATCGTACTTTCCCGAGCATGCCGTGATTGTTTGGAAAAGGACTGATGTAAACCGCAGAGGATGGACGGACGCAGAGGTTTCTTTTTCCGAGGACTTTGCCTGGAGGCAGATTGAATCTTTTATGTTTCGAAACCTGGCATCAGACTTGCTCTTTGAGAGGAGTATGACTCTTGTCCTGGGCCGGAGCGGGCGATGGATCTGGTGACTGCCGGGAACCGCACATGGAATGTGCGGACC
>NZ_JBAQCR010000194.1:0-12132 GCF_049294395.1 Prosthecobacter sp. | reverse complement strand
CATGTGATCATAACAGATTCTTTGTTGACCAGCCCGTTTAAGCTGCCCGGAGCGTTGAATGTGGCCTGCGTACAAGTCACAATCGGGCTAAAAGCCGAATTGCCGCTACCGTTGGTCGCTCGCACCTGATATTGCGCAGAAAATCCCGCTGGAGTGCCTAGGACGGTATAGGTCGCATTAGTCGCCTCGACTGTGGCGGTGGCCCAGCCGCCGCCAGTGTTATATTGAACCTCAAAACCCGTCTCGTCCGTGGAGTTGTCATTCCATAGGAGCACCACATTGGTCGCATCATAAGCATAAGCGGCCAGATACGTCGGTGCATTCGGTGCCGCCACCGCAGCACTGGTGAATGCCAGGGTGAGGAAGCTGAGGATAAAAAAGCGGACAGCCCGGGGGGAGAAGGAACACGAAGCCATGGACGTGAGACAGTCTGGGAAACAAAAACAGCGAGGGTAGCGAAGCAGGCTGCCAACGTCAATTCCTAGAAGTTGCAGCAAGCCTGGCGACCCTCTGAAAGACACCCCGGAACGGATTTTGTTCAGCAAATGGGCGATCAACGACGGACCTCACTCGATATCCCATAGGGCTGAGCGCGAATGATACTCCCGCGCATCATAAACTTTCATTTGGAGAAGGCCCACTCCCAACCCGCCTTGTTTCATCTCGACGCGGCGGAGAAGCACGCCCAGAGCCGGTTAAAAACCACGGCTCCCACTACGGACTCCCGCACCGCGCCGGGCGAAGCTCATTGCTGGGAGCGCTGGTTTTTAACCGGCTCTGGGAGCCCCGTCATGCAAACACGCGCCGCATTTCCAACCGTACTGGAATGCATCATCTCTTTCATTTTGAGAAGGCCCACTTTTGAAGGTTGCTGATGCGCGGCAGTATAGCAGGCAGGCGTTCCACGCAGCCAATGGAACCGCTCCGCCGCCGGGCACTGTGAAAGGCTTTTTAAGAACGGCCAATGAAGGCATGCTGCTGGAAGTCCAAGTCTCCAGTCCATCCACTTCAGCCAGCCTCTCGGGCCGTCCATGATATTCTTGCGGAGGTGCTTGTCCCCTTGCCTTATCAGACAGATACTCTCACGTCTTGTCATGCAATCCCCGTCTAAACCCGAGATCCCGGAAACGGACATCGAGTCCTTGATTCCCAAAAAAGGCGGCAAGCTTTCTTGGTTCGCCATGCTGACGTGGGTTCTGATCGGCGTGGTGTTGCTGGGAATGACATGGCTGGTCTTGACCAAGTTCGACATCGGCAGGCTGCGCGGACCCGGCTACTTTGTCACCCAGGCACGGGAGGCCTTGGACGCTGGAAGTCTGCCGGAAGCCCTGAGTGCGATCCAGAAAGTGCATGGGCCCGCCCGCAGCAGCCCGGACTTCCTTCGGATTCTTGCTGATTACCTGCAAAAAACCTCCTCCGAACCAGCCCTGCTGGCGGAAACCCTTGAGAAGCTGGAACTGGCAGGAAGCGCGCGCCCAGACGACGTGCTCTGGATCAGTCAGGCACGCTATCTTACCGGAGACACCCGGAGAGCCAGAGCCGCCTGGGACCGCCTCTCATCCTCCCAGCGTTCCAGCTTGATGGCGATGAAACTCAACATCGATCTTCTCCGCAAGGAAGGTTCCCTCCACGAAGCGGCAGAGCTTGAGCTTCAACTCTTCCAGCGTTTTCCGGACGAGCCCGAGGTGGCGTTCCGCAAGGCGTTAAAAGACCTGGATGGCAGCTTCCCTGAGATCAGGGATGCCGCTTGGAAGGTTCTCTTTAAAATGGCCTCAACGGGAGGCCGGACTGGACTCGATGCGGTGAGGACTCTGAGCCGACGCACCGAACTGACGTTGGCCGAGGCGGAACAATTGCTGAAACTGGCGGAAACACATCCCGACATCACGCCGGATGACAGGCTGATGATCGTTTCCGCCATCATGCGCCTGAATCCAATGCGGCGTGAGGAAACGATCCAGGCAGAAATCGAGCGCTACCGGACGGCCGGTCCCGCCATCCTGGCACAGGTGGCTGCTTGGCTGACCAGGGAGAAGGAATACGCCAAAATTCGCGAACTTGTTCCGGAGAGCGTCCTGCTCGAATCACCGGCCCTGTTTCCCTTGGTCGCCCAAGGCCTGCAGGAACAACAAAAGTGGCAGGAGTTGATGGATCTGCTGAAAAAAGGAAAAAAGCTCCCGGTCTCAAATGCACGCGCCGCCACCTGGCGGGCGCTGGCGGTGCGAAACCTGCATCCTTCCGACATCAAAGCCGCCCGGGATCATCTTGAAGAAGCCATCCAGCAGGGTGCTTCGGAAAGAAATGCCCTGGCCCTTTTGGGAGCCGCCACTCTCGCCGAGTCATGGCATATGACGGATCTGGCGCTCCAGGCCTACCAGGCGCTCGCACAGCCCGGATCCTCTGGCGAGCTGCAGATGCTCGAGAAATGCTGGGAAATGGCCACCATTCAGAACGATTCCGCCTTGCTCGTCCGCCTCGCCAGCAGGCTCCTCAAGCTAAGGCCCGACGACCTTCAGTTTGTCCGAAGACACGACTACCTCTGCCTCCTCCGTGGTGTGGGCCTCGAGACCACATTGCTGGATGGCGAAACAGCCACCAGAAGTGCTTCCGACCATCTGCTGGAAGCTCTCAAAGCCTACCGTCTTCATGACTTGGCACACGCCTCCGTCGTCCTGCACAAGGTGGTGGACACAAAAGACTTTTCCATGGGTGAGAAAGCCGTCTATGCCGGTCTGCTCGCCACGACATGCAATGAAGTCTCTCAAGCCTACCAGATCGCCGAAAAAATCCACACCGAAGGACTCTTGCCCGAAGAAAGGGTGTTTTGGAATTTGGCCCAGTGAGCCTGGGTTCTACTTGGGTAAGTCATCGGGGGTCACCGAATCCATTGGCCGGTTGTCGCCGTCTCATCCCACTCCGCTTGACACCAGTCCCAACGGGACTGCGCATCATAGCGAAGGGGTGCCGAGCCTCAGCGAGGCTCCCCTGGTGCCAGATGTCGTCGTCGGAAAGCAAACCCAGTTCACCCTTCGTAGCTTCAGCGAAGAATGGGCGCCTTCGCTACATACCACGCCCACCAGTAGCGTTGGCAAGACGCTCCGTCGCGCCCAGCGAGAGTGTCGCCCCCCCCTCGATGACTTGCCAAAGTAGAATTAGTCCGGTGAGACTTGGCACGGTTAGCCTTGGCTCCAGACCCCCTTGCACTGTCAAGGTGCACAATACACAAGACCTGCCCTTTCACAGCCCTGCTGCGCGAACCAAAAAAAGGGCCTGCATGAGCAGGCCCTTCGTGGAGAAAACAATGTGGAATCTCTTTTACCGCCGGCGGCGGCGCAGGGAGATCAAACCAAGGCCAAAGGCTGCCAGAATAACGCGGCTGGGTTCGGGAACCCCTGCAACGGTGAGGGTAGCATTGCCAATCGAGTTGGCATTCGTGCCAGTGGCGAGCTGTGCACTCTGAGTAAACATATAAAGTTTGTAGCCACTACTTGTGCTCGAGGGTGTTACCCATGCGCTACTTCCGTCGGCATTGCCATTTCCGGTATAAATGCCATACGAATTTCCTGCTGCTGCTTGGGTATTAGCTGCGGTAAGCGTTGGGAACCAAAGAAGTGCCAAAGGGTCACCCGAAGTTAATGCGGAGTATATGCCAGAACCAGGTGTAATACTTGACGTGAATGCAGCAAAGGCACCAGCCGCTCCTGTCGTGGCTGCGATGGTGTTTTGGTACAATACGAGTTCTGTGTTACCCGCATCCAAGAATGAACCTGCCGTAAAGGATGCTCCAGGCACAACCGCTCCGAAATTGCCAAGTCCACTTGTGTCTGCCACAAGCATGACAATACCATCAGGGGCAAGTGCTCCACCGCTTGTGCGAAGTGAATCTGCCTCCAGATCGAATGTGATCGTCGTGGCTCCGAACAGGGACGAACCCATGACCAGCATAGCAACAGCGGTAATTTTGCCGAATTTCATGATATTAAATTTTTATAAGGGCTCTTTAGCGGATTGGCAACTGAAGGCATGCTAATAAGTTAGAGGCATGCGCCAAATGAGTGTGGACACGGCACCCGTGCCCTGCTTGCGAATATTGTAACCAGCCCCTGGCTGAAACACCACGTCGTTGTTTCGAATGGTGGTGAGCCCTCCCCCTTGCAGCCTCCAACCAGCACCACCAAAGCCTGTGCCTGTGTAGTAGTAGTAGGATTTAACTGCAGCCTTGTCGATTGCTGCAGTAGTATCATCAAAAACTAATAATTTATCACCTGAAGCTCCACTGATGCTGGTTGTTCCTGCAAATGCACCAGACTCAAAAAGATTGGACTGAGTCAATGTCAGTGGAATTGGGACATCAACAGCAATTGCGTTGTCTTGATCCGTATTGGCGGCACGAGTCCCAATGACATAACTGCGAGCACTTGTTGGGACTCCGCCAGCAACAGTGATGGCCGCATTCGTGGCAACTCCATCTTGCCGAATAATCACGTACGAATCCGGTGAAAGAATATCGTCATTTTTCTTATTGGTGAGCCCACCGCCAGAGCGCCGCCAACCGGCACCACCAAACCCGGTTCCCGAGTAGTAGTAGTAACTGATCGTGGCTGCCAGATCCACTCCGGCCGAGGTTGGATCGGGAATAAAAATTCGAGTCATTGACCCCGCACCGCTGATTGAGGTTGTGGTGGTGATTCCAACTTGCCCCGGGAATACTGTATCCAAAGTCCAATAAGGCACAATTGACAGGCTGTCTCCGGTGACGATGCCGGAAACGTCATCCAGAGTATCGCCGGCAGTGTCTACAGTTAAGGTCGTTGTATTTGCTGTGCCATTATCTGCTGCATTCGCCGTGATGGTGTAAAACATCCCCATTTTGTTCCCGCTGGTAGGAGTCACATAATAGGTATTGGTTTGGGAGCCTGCTACGTAAAGAAATTGGCCCGAGGTCCATCCTGGAAGCCCCTGAACGGTAATGACATTGCCCGAGACACTTTGAACCAAGCCTTGATACACTGACGGACGCTGAAGAGGGATGCTGTAGCGTGTGTCCGAATTTCCGAGGGCGGTCACTGTGTTAAAACCTACCGGAGCGGTGGTCACCTGTGCCAACGAGACCGTGGCCATCAAAGGCAGCAAAAGCAGGGAGAGGCGGAGGGTTTTCATGTGTGAATAAGTTTCTATTTAGCAGAAGTGGCAGGATTTGAGTAGCGGAAAGTTGACAATTTTACCCCTATGACTTCCGCATCGGGCGGGCGGAAGCAGAAGAAGCCTTAATGGTCATACCCCGACATCGTTGATTTGTTACAGGAAAAAATATTTAATGCCAGATCTCCCCCTCGACCTTAGAATTTTTGTTTATTTTTTTTAAGAAAATTAAGCGCGATCTGCTTGCTTGAAGTCCCTCATCCCGCTCAACTTCACAATTGCACATTTCGATCATTCCCATATGATGATTTTTTCCGGATTTGCTGCCTGAGCGAGTCATGCCAGTTTTTTTCCTTCAAGAGTACTCGTATTGTGTGAATAATCCGACGCTTGAACAACTAGCACCATGGGGTGATCCAATGCTTGGTGAACAGTCGCACCCATCTCTCCCGAACTCTTGGAACCGCAGACGAAGTCCACCACTCCAGCCCAATGACCTCCTTCCGCCGCCGAATGTTGCCTCAGAACCCAAAAAAGGCCTCTTCAGTAAATGAAGGACCCGTTTCAACAACCGAAAGCATGATGTCGGTGCCTGCACTCGCCACGATCTGACCCTATGATCTCCATCCTCCAATCCAGCGCCCAAGCCGCAGGGGTGATGGACTCCGACGTACAAGCCGCCCTCAACACCGCCGCAGGCGGCGGCATCTCCCCCGTCCTCGCCCTCATCGAGAGCGGGGCTGTTGATGAACGCCTTTTCTCCCGACACCTCGCCGACTCCCTCGGCTGGCCCTGGCTCGAAACCCCACGCCCCGAACCCGCCGACGCCGCCGAGCTCAAGCGCCTCATCCCCGCACGCTTCGCCGTCCGCCACCAGGTCTTCCCCGTCGGCTTCGGCCACGGTCGTGTGACAACCACGTCACACCAGCCCGCGGCCGATTCATCATCCCCGCAAAAACGCACCCTCAAGCTCGCCTGCCACGACCCCTGCGATCTCCTCGCCCGCCAGGCCGTCGCGCGACAGTCCGAACTCCCCGTCGAGTGGTGCCTCACCCCCCGCACCGAACTCCTCAGCGCCGTCCAGCAGCTCTACGGCGTCGGTGCCGAAACCTTCGACGCCCTCATCGCCGCTGGAGGCGGCAGCTCCGACGACCAGCACCTGCGCGATGAAGCCAACGTCATCGACGACGAAGACGAAGACGCCTCCGTCGTCAAATTCGTCAACCAGATCATCCGCGAAGCCCTCGCCCAAAAAGCCACCGACATCCACGTCGAGCCCCAGCCCGACTCCCTCCGCATCCGCTACCGCATCGACGGCTTCCTCCACGAGATCCCCGTCCCCGAAAACATCAAATCCCTCCAGGCCTCCGTCATCGCCCGCATCAAGGTGATGAGCAAACTCGACATCGCCGAGAAGCGCCTCCCCCAGGACGGCCGCATCAATCTCAAAGCCGACGGCCAGTCCATCGACGTCCGCGTCGCCTGCATCCCCAGCGTCGAAGGCGAGTCCATCAGCCTCCGCCTCCTCGGTCAGGAACGCTTCACCCTCGACCGCCTCGGCCTCAGCGAAGAGCACCGCGCCAAGATCGAACTCCTGTTGGCCAAACCCAACGGCATCGTCCTCGTCACCGGCCCCACCGGCTCCGGCAAATCCACCACCCTCTACACCTTCCTCTCCCAGCTCAACAGCGTCCACCGCCGCATCGTCACCATCGAGGACCCCGTCGAAAACAAACTCCCCGGCATCGTTCAAATTCCCGTCAAAAACGAGATCGGCCTCACCTTCGCCAGCGGCCTCCGCAGCATTTTGCGGGGTGACCCCAATGTCGTCATGGTCGGAGAAATCCGTGACCTCGAAACCGCCGAGATCGCCGTCCGCGCCTCCCTCACCGGCCACCTCGTCTTCTCCACCCTCCACACCAACGACGCCGTCGCCGGCATCACCCGTCTCATCGAGATGGGCGTGAAGCCCTTCCTCGTCGGCACCGCCGTCCGCGCCTTCATCGCCCAGCGCCTCGTCCGCTGCCTCTGCCCCTCCTGCAAAGAGCCCGCCAACTACCAGCGCGCAGAACTCACCAAACTCGGCTTCCCCGAAGTCAAAAAAGACAATAAGCTCTACCGCGCCGCCAAAGGCGGCTGCCAGCAGTGCCGCGGCACCGGCTACTCCGGTCGAGTCGCCCTCTACGAAATCGCCCTCATGACCCCCGCCATGCAGGCCCTCGTCTCCCAGAAAGCCTCCGAGTCCGATCTCCAAGTCCAGGCCCGCAAAGACGGCTTCGTCCCCATGCGCGACTACGGCCTGCAAAAAGCCCTCGATGGCATCACCACCCTCGAAGAGGTCGCCCGCGTCACCAGCGAAGAACTCGAATGATGTTCGCCTTCCAAGCCCTGTCCGCCGACGGCTCCGTCAAATCCGGCACCCTCGAAGCCGCTGATCGCGGCGATGCTTTGCGCCAATTGTCCCGGCGCGGCTTGCAGGCCCGCTCCATCCAGTCCCAAACCGCCGAAGTTGCGAAATCCGACACAAAGAGTACCGACTCTGTCCTCACCCTCTCCAAGACCGATGTCATTCGCTTCACCGAAGACATGGGCGACCTCCTCGCCTCCGGTCTGCAAGTCGAGCAAGCCCTGCAGGCAATGGAAAACCGCAGCGCCTCCAAACTCGGCACGTTGGCCACGCGCGTTCGTGCACTCGTTCGCGACGGCGTTCCACTCTCTGCAGCATTACGCCAAGCCTCGCCCTCTTTCGACGAACTCTACTGCAACATGATCGCCGCCGGTGAAAACAGCGGCGCGCTCGATGACATCATGGACCGTCAGGCCCGCCACCTCCGCCTCATGGAATCCGTCCAGGCCAAGGTCGTCGGTGCGCTTATTTACCCAGCCTTTCTCATCAGTGCCGGAGGAGCGCTCGCTTTGGTCATGGTCACCTACCTTTTGCCAAAACTTGCCTCATTGCTCACCGGCTCCGGCAAAGAGCCGCCCTTCATGATCAAGGTCAGCCTCGCCCTCTCTGACTTTCTCAAAAACTACTGGTGGCTGCTCGCCATTGCACTGGGCTGCACCATCATGCTGCTCTTTGCCCTGCGCAAAACCCCCGGCTTCCAGTCCGGCTGGCACCGCTTCATGATCAAGATGCCCGGCATCCGCGACATCACCCGCGCGCGCTTTGAGCTGCAGTTCTTTGAAACCCTCGGCAGCCTGCTGCGCGGCGGCGTGCCATTGCTGCATGCCTTGGAACTCGTGCGCCGTGCCGTCACCAATCTGCACCTGAAGCATTCCCTCAATCAAGCCGAGGCCCTTGTGCAAGAAGGCGCATCCCTGAGTCATGCGATGAAAAAGACGCACGCTCTCGACTCCCAGGCCATCGACGTCATCCGCATCGGCGAAGACACCGGCCACCTCGCCGAGGTGCTGGGCAAAGCCGCCACGCGCATGGACACGCAGCTCACCCGCACCATCGAGCGTGTCACCGCCCTCATCCAGCCCTGCCTCCTTCTCATCATGGCCGCTCTCGTCGGCACTCTTGTTTACACCATGGTGAACATCGTCTTCTCAACCCTCAGCCAGCTCCGACATTAACCCAACCATGAAACACCTCCGCTCCTCTTCCAAAAACGGCTTCACCCTGCTCGAAATGATGGTCGTCTTGCTCATCATTGCGCTCATTCTCGGCACCGTGGCCTTCATGGTGCAGGGCATCGAGGGCGATGCCGAACACGTCACCACCGGCGCCAAGATCAAAAGCCTCGAAGTCGCGCTGACCTCCTACAAGATCAGCAATCTTACTTATCCCACGCAGGAACAGGGGCTCGATGCCCTGGTCTCACGCCCCACGGCAGATCCGAAGCCCAAGCGCTGGACCCAGCTCGCCAAACCCGACGGCATCACCGACCCCTGGGGCCGCAAGCTGGTGTATCGCAACCCCGGCAAGCACAACGCGGGAGGTTATGATGTGTTCTCCCTCGGCGCGGACGGTCTGGAGAACACCGACGATGATATTGGCAACTGGTAGCAAAATGAAGGCCTTCACGCTGCTGGAGATGATCGTGGTGCTCGCCATCGCGTCCCTCGTCATTGGCATCGGAGCCGGAGCCGTGCAGAAGCTCACCGAGGAGCACGAACTGCTGAGCGTGGCGCATGATGCTGAACGCGTCCTGATGCAGGCCATGACCCGCACACTCACCACCGTGCAACCTCAGTCCGTTGATCTCACCAGCCTGAGTCAGAAAGCCAAACTCACCGTCCGGCATGCAGGCAGCGAGACATTCATTTCTACCACCGACCAGCACCTGTGGCTAAGACCCGGCGGATTATGTGAACCGCTGACCCTGCGCTGGCAGCAAGGTGCTGCATGGGTGAGCGCCACGCTGGACCCGCTGACGGCAGGGTTCCAAGAACTGGAGGAAAACCCGTGAGACGCCGTGGCTTCACCCTGCTGGAAACCCTGCTGGCGCTGATGGTGTTCAGCACGGCGGTGGTGGCGCTGGTGGAAGCCGTACACCAAATCGGCGAGCACACGCTGCTGCGCCGGCATGAGGCTGCGGTACAGGAACGCATGCGGTCGCTGTTGGTGGAACACACGCGCAGGCCGGATGAGATTGAGGAAGTCAAAGTACAGGAGGGTGATGTGAACTACACCGTGACGCACACGCCTTTGGAATTGAAGAATCGCGATGGTCAGCCTGTGGCGGGATTGTTTGAGGTGCGTGTGACCGCTGCATGGAAGGAAGGACAGACGCTGCAACAGGCCAGCGCTGAAACCTGGGTGTATCCGCCGCTCTTCCGCTGATGAAAAAACTGAGCCAGTCATCCCGAGCGAAGGCATTCACCCTGCTGGAGGTGATCATTGTACTGGCGATCACGGCGCTGGTGCTGGGGGCGGTGTATTCGCTGGCGCAGGGTACGCTGATGCTGGCGGATGATGTGCGCCGGGCGGAGCGCCGGGACGCACGGATGCAGGCCTTTACCACGTTTTGCGAGCATCTGCTGGCGGAGGTGCCAGCCACGGCGCTGCTGAATCTCAGCACCACGGAAGAGCATGGGCAGTATCTCACGAAGCTGGAACTGGAGCCTGTGCGCTCCCCGTTTGATGAGACGCCGGACTGCCGCGTGGCGTTGTTTACGCAGGGCCAGCCTGGAGGCGGGTTGCGGCTGATGCTGACGTGTCATTCTGAAGCAAACGAGAGCAGCGTGGTGCTGTTTGAAGACATGGCGCAGTGCGAGTGGCGCGTGTTTCATCCGACGACGCGGCAGTGGGCCACTATTTGGTCCGAAGGCAACCCCGGCGGAGTTCCGACGGCGCATCCGCATCCGCCGCTGATGAAACTCGTGATGTCGCAGGCGGGTGGTGAAATCCAGGAGCAGATTTTCTGGATCACTCCCAGTGAACCCAACCTGCTGACCGCCGCTCCAATCCCCGCCCCCCTTCCCCCTAAGTCTCCCCAATGACCGTCTTTTTGCAGGCCTGACTGGCAACAGTGGAGGAGCGACAGGCTTCTGGGTGGAGGTCATTCCACATGGTTGGCAGCCACGCGTTGAAAGAGAAAGCGCGCTTTGTTTTCAGATCAGACAACGTTGGCTGAGGCGAGGGGATCGCCTGCGGGGAGGTCGATCCAGAATTCGGCGCCGGATTCATCCTGGTTGCGGCAGCCGGTGCTGCCGTTGTGGGCGTGGGCGAGGGCTTGCACGAGGCTGAGGCCGAGGCCCATGCCGGGGGTGTTGGCGCTGGCGGCGGAACCGCGCATGTAGCGCTGCCAGATTTTGGTCTGATCGGCGGCGGTGAGTCCGGGGCCGGTGTCGCGGACGGAGATGCGTGCCTGTTCGCCATGGATGCTGAGCGCGAGGGTGATGATGCCGCCGTGCGGGGTGTAGGCGAAGGCGTTGTCGAGGAGGTTGGCGACGGCCTGGTTGATGCGCTGGCGGTCGAGCAGCACCCAGCGGGTGTCGGGGGCTTCGAAGATGAAGGTGAGGCCGCGTTCATCGGCGGCGGCTTTGTAGAGTTCGAACAGATCGGCGAGCAGCTGACGGAGGTCGATGATTTCGAGGTGGAGCTTCAGGGCTTTGTGCTCGGCTGCGCGGGTGGTGAGAATGGTCTGCACGAGCTCGGTGGCGCGGTCGAGCTCTTCGAGGCCGCGAGCGGCGGCGTCGCGGGCGGTGGGGTTGTCGATGTGATCGTGGAAGGTTTCGAGATTGCCGCGGATGCGGGCGAGCGGGGTGCGCAGCTCGTGGGCGAGATTGTCATTGGCGCTTTGGAGCTCTGCGGTGAGGGCATCGATGCGGTCGAGGCCGGTGTTGAAGGCGGTGGCGAAGGCCTGGAGTTCGGGGACGGCGCCGGGTGCCTGAAGCCGGGCCTCGGTGCTGCCCTGGGCGAGCTTGCGGGTGCTGAGCATCATCTCCTGCACGGGGCGCAGCACGTGACGCACGAACCACCAGAGGGGCAGGAGCATGAGGACGGTGGAGGCGAGTCCGGCGAACCAAAGATGACGGCGGATGTGATCGACGTAGGCGAGGTCTTCGGCGTCGGTGCGGCCGAACCAGAGGGCATTTTTATCGTCGAGAATCTGACAGCCGACGAGCAGCTGCTGCTGGCGTTCGGTGTGTGGAATGGTCATGAGCCAGGTCTCGGATGGCTTCAATTTTTTGGGCGGGCGTTTGGGCCAGTTGTAGCCTGCGACGGCGTCCGGGGTCTGCTCGAAAATGGTCTCGCCCGCAGGATTGGTGATGCGGACGGCCTGGCTTTCCTCGTGTTTGCCAGCGGCAAAAACTTCGGTGAGTTCCTTGAGGCCATTGCGGTTGTAGAGCACGGCGTACTCACCCAGGTCATCGAGCACGACGGCGCGGGCGATGCTGCTGAGGTTTTGCCGCATGGCCCAACCGGCCACGGTGATGCAGAGGGCGGTACTGATGGCCATGAGCACTGCCAGCAGCAGACCCAGCCGCCAGGTGGACGGCATGCGCTCAGGGAACAGTTTTGATAACATAGCCTTT
>NZ_JBAQCR010000193.1:0-4713 GCF_049294395.1 Prosthecobacter sp. | reverse complement strand
CCCCAGTATCGAGTCGCCCGCTACGCCTGGAACAACGACTACCACGACCTCATCGAGGCCAAGCTCCGCACCCTCGCCGACTTCCTCACCGCCCACGGCGGCACCCAGCGTCCCTACGTCGACACCGGCCCCGTCCTCGAGCGCGACTTCGCCAGCGAATCCGGCCTCGGCTGGGGCGGCAAGAGCACCATGCAGATCCACCGCCACCTCGGCACCTGGTTCTTCCTCGCAGACATCCTCACCACCCTCGATCTCCCCCCGGACACCTCCGCCACAGATCACTGCGGCAAATGCACCCGCTGCATCACCGCCTGCCCCACCCAGGCCATCACCGCCCCCCGTCGCATGGACGCCCGCCGCTGCATCTCCTACCTCACCATCGAGAGCAAAGGCCCCATCCCCCTCGAATTCCGCCACGCCATCGGCGATCGCATCTACGGCTGCGACACCTGCCTCGATGCCTGCCCCTGGAACCGCCACGCCCAGGCCTCCCATGAGGCCACCTTCCAGGCCCGCGCCACCATATTCCAGCACACCCTCCGCGACTTCCTCTCCCTCACAGACGACACCTTCCGCGCCCTCTTCGCCAAATCCCCCATCAAGCGCATCAAACGCCCCGCCTTCCTCCGCAACGTCTGCGTCGCCCTCGGCAACACCGGCACCCCCGCCGACCTCCCCGCCCTGGAGCAAGCCGCCCAAGATGAACACCCCCTCATCTCCGAACACGCCCAATGGGCGGTGGCGGAGATTCGAAGCCGCTGCGTGTCGTAGAGAACGGGCAGTTGGCAGCTAGTCCTCCCGAATAGCATCCTCGCACTCTTTCGGCTCCTCTGAGTATGTAGTTCGGGATCCTAGCCCGTTCTGGAAGCTCCGCATCGCCCCAAACCTGAAACCAGCCAGCGCACGTATTGTAGTCCCGGCTTTAGCCGGAATCTGGAAACGTAGTTCGTGCAAACAGCTCCCGAATAAACGCCCCTGTTGCCCTCCGTTCCACAATCCAGTCGCATGAATTCAGGTGCTTCTCCCTTGAGAACGCGCCTCCGCCCCACCCTCCGGCTCTTCCATTCTGGTCCAACAACTGTAAACAACCGTCAACGACCGTAAACCACCGTCAACTCCGCTCTTCTTGACATCCCCCCATTCCCCCCTACCGTCCCCGGCTCTCGACATCGAGAACGGCGAGGTAGCAAAGTGGTAATGCACTGGTCTGCAAAACCGGTATGCGCGGGTTCAATTCCCGCCCTCGCCTCCACTCATTCAAAGTCAATGAGTTACCTCACCAGAGAGGCTCAAAAACAGCCTCGATAACAACGTCAGGCCTTCCGTGTCACTCTGTTTCAAGGCTTGTCAGGGTGGTTATTTCGACGCTGTGCCGCTGATTTCACCCATGTGTGTGTTTTGAAATTTTGCTTCTCACGGGATTTTTAGGCACTGAAACATGCGCTGACACTTCGCAGAGAACTCTCAACAGGTTTCCTACCCGGCGTCGTGATATGGCAAATGAAGAACAGTTGGTGATATTGAAAAATAGCGACTTGCGGAACAGGTCAGGGCAAGACGTCGAACTCACCAATTAGATGCCAAGCGGCGTCACAGAAGCCGTGTATCCAGCGGTTCATGAGGGTTGCCTGTGTTGGTGTTTGCATTCCGTCACTTCCACTCAGAATTTCTTGGACATATGGCCCCGCACTCGGCTGTAGAGGCCGAACTGGGGCGCCGTTGACGGGTTTGCCAGGGAAGGTGGACGGTCTGGGCGGAGCGCCTGTTGCTTTTGCCCCCGGCTGTCCTGCGGCTGGATTGAGAGTCGTAGGCCGGGGAGGAACGTGTTAGTTGGGAAACCCACCGGACGTCCGGTCGATGGCATGCCCCCCCCGGATACTGATTCGGCATGCCATTCGGGCGGCCCATCGGCGGCCTAGAATAGACCGGCACGCCAGCTTGGAACTCGACGCGGCAAAAAAGCCCGCCGCCTCCGACTGCGTCCCAGACGCCTCGGAGGCTGAAGCGGCAGCAGCACCAACGGGCAATGGCAGGAAAAAGAAGCGCACGCTCGATGAACTCATCGCGGGGCTGCCGGTCACCGAAGTGCTCATCGATCCCGAAGAGGCGAAGGCCGAGCCCGAGGCATGGAGCTGCATTGGCGCGGAGGAAACCAAACTCATCGACTACACACCGGGGCGCTTCTTGTGCCAGAAGCTCGTGCGCCGGAAGTATGTGCGCAAAGCAGCACGCCATCTGCCGCCGGTCACCGCACCGTTGCACACGCTGCAGGACCGCTGCATCGCCACGCCGCGACTGCTGGCGCACACGGCGGCCAGCCACTTCGAGCTGCACCTGCCGTATTACCGCATCGCGCAGATGTATGCCCGGCGGGGAATGCCCATCGAGCGGCAGACGCTCGGCGGCTGGATGGGCATGGCGCACGAGGCCAGCGGACTTATTATTGAGCAGATCAAACAGGAAGTCTTTGCCGACGGCTACGTGCAAGGGGACGAAACGCCGGTGAAGTATCAGGACCCCGGAACGCGACGGCGTGTGCGGCACCGGCTACCTGTGGGTGTGCCACAACCCGGTGCGCAACGTCAGCCTGTTCGCATGGCGCACCAGCCGAGCCACGGCCAGCCTGGAGAGCATCGTGCCGCTGGACTTCAAAGGCATCATCCAGTGCGACGGCTATCAGGCGTATGAGACCTTTGCCGGCAGTCCGGCGCGTGCCGGTCGCATAGAACTCGCAGGCTGTCTGGCGCACATGCGGCGGAAGTTTTTTGAGGCTCAGGCGGAAGGAGCAGACCCGCAATGGGTGCTCGCCCAAGTCCAGCAGCTTTATCAGATCGAAGCGCGATTACGCGAGGCGCGCGCCGGACCAGACGAAGTCCTGAGGACGCGCCAGGAGCACAGCGCCCCGATCATGGAGCGCATCAAGGTTCGACTCGAAGAGCTGCAACGCAGCCGCAAACATCTGCCGCAAAGTCTGACGGGGAAGGCGATCAGCTATGCGCTCAACCAGTGGGGCAAGCTGGGCGTGTTCCTGCGCCATGGCCGCGTGCAGATCGACAACAACCTCATCGAAAACGCGATCCGCCCCAGCGCGATCAGCAAGAAGAATTGCCTTCGGCTCCGCAGTCAGGCTTCTCTGAAGCATGCCGCTGTCGCGGCACGGCGGTGGCTGTTCATGGGCGATCCAACCAGCGGCGACCGCGCCGCCACGTTCTACACGCTCATCGGCAACTGCCACCGGCAGGGCATCAATGCCGAGGCGTATCTGACGGACGTCTTCAAGCGCCTGCCCACCGAGACGAACAAGACGGTGCATCGGCTCACGCCCAAAGCCTGGGCCGCAGAGCAAGCGGCGTTGCGCCAGGCATTGGCTCAATCAGCGGTCCTGCCGATGTAGTTTGGCCGACAAAATCAAGGCCATTGCCATGGGGGCATGGACACCGGATACCTCAAAACATCGCATTTCTCTGTTGCCGAAGCACGGCTTCCACAGCCCACAAAGAACACCGTGAACACAAGGGAAGGGAAGTCAGCGCATCCGGCGCGAAGATGACCTTCAAGCAAGCCGCTGATTTTCATTCCAAACGCTTGGCGGGAAGGTGAACATCAAATCTGCAACCCGCCATTATGGGGCGCAGACATTGAGCGCAGTTTTGAAAAGCTGATCTGGGCTGGATGAGACGGTGGTCAGGAAAATCACCAAAGCCTGCCGCGATTGGCCCCCAGAATATGCGAAGGATGCCGGTTCGCCTATAATGTGGAGCTGCAAGCTCCCTCATACCAGCGGCTTCACCCGCAGATGACGCAATGTATAGAGCGGTGAATCCGATTCCATCATGCGTCTGGCCCCTTGCTTGCGCTTCGGGCCGAACTGCTCCCGCTCCGATTCGAAGATGCGCTCCACGAACTCTTTGCTCCCCAGGACCACACCATCGGTGAAGTAGCGTACGCGCAGCCGCACCAGTTCTGCGGGGCTGAGCTTTCCTTTTTCCGCCAGCACCGCGCGGGCTGACTCGGTAGTCACGCCACGTCTCACCCCATTCTCATTCTGCACGTCCTTCACCTCGCGACCCTCGGCGTGAAGCAGACAGCGATAGGCTGCTGCAGCGTCGGCGCTCTTCCAGCCGTCCACCGGCTTGCTCAGCGCCTTGCACAGTCCACGCTGCGCCCTGCGGCTGCCGCCAAGAGCCTCGGCGTAACCACACCAGCGGTAGTCCTTGGGATCTTTGACCAGCCCGGCGCGCACCGGATTGAGATCGATGTAAGCAGCCATCGTGCGCAGCGGCTCGCCCTTGCCTTCCACCAGCACACTCTTGAAGCGGTCCATCCACAGTGTGCCACGGCGACCGCGCCGTTTGTTGAACCAGCGGCTGAAGCGCTCCTTCACCTCTTTGACGAACAAGGACAGATCGCAAAAACGCTTCTTGAGCGCAGCCAGTCTCTGCTCAGCCAGCACCGCCATGCCGCGCGCACGCAGATCCGTCAGCTCATCGCGCAGAAGGCCCACGTAGCTGCGGCTGTAGAGGATGCCCAGGTGCTCCAGCAACTTCGCCTCACCATTCGACCCCTCGAAGCGCTCCAGCCATGTCTGTCGGTGCGGCACTTCGGCGAGCAGATGGAAATGATTCCCCATCAGGCAGTAGGTCAGCACCTTGATCCCCGAGAACTCCGCCATGCGCCAGATCACCCTCCGCAGTGCTTCCTTCTCAATATCAT
>NZ_JBAQCR010000192.1:0-17383 GCF_049294395.1 Prosthecobacter sp. | reverse complement strand
GATCTGGGGACTTGCTGGTGAGTTCGTAGGTTGGTTGTGTTTGGCATCGAGAGTGCTTTATCTTCCACTGCGCTCTCCGCCAAACCGCCCGACTGCGAGGGTGTTCGTACGCCGTGGTGTTTGCCGTGCGCCGATAGACGGGCGGGCTTCGCCACGACCGTCCTACGGCAAGGCGCGGCGCGCTGGCCGTAGGTCGGCCGTGTTTGGCGAATGAGGCTTTTCGATGTCCGAGGACGCCCTCCGCCAAACCGCCCGACTGCGAGGGTGTTCGTACGCCGTGGTGTTTGCCGTACGCTGATAGACGGGCGGGCTTCGCCACGACCGTCCTACGATGGATGGGCGCGGCGCGCTGGCCAAATCACCCCGCGCCAAAGAACCCGCCGAGCTTCCGGATGCGCGTGGGGTGGCGCAGTTTGCGCAGGGCTTTGGCTTCGATCTGACGAATGCGTTCGCGGGTGACTTGGAACTGCTTGCCGACTTCTTCGAGGGTGCGGCCAGCACCGTCTCCGAGGCCGAAGCGTTGCTCCAGCACTTCGCGCTCACGCGGGTTGAGGGTGTCGAGCACGTCGCGCAGCTTGTCGCGCAGCAGGTGCATGGCGGTGAGTTCCATCGGATTGCTCGCCTCCTTGTCCTCGATGAAGTCGCCGAATTCGGTGTCGCCTTCGCTTTCGCCCACCTTGGCCTGCATGGAGACGGGCTGCTGGGAGAGACGCAGCACGGCGTTTACGCGATCCACAGGCAGATGGATTTCCTCGGCGATTTCTTCCGGCGTCGGGTCACGACCAAGCTCCTGCAGCAGCTGCTTGTGCACGCGCATGAGCTTGTTGATCGTCTCGATCATGTGCACCGGAATGCGGATGGTGCGGGCCTGATCGGCGATGCTGCGGGTGATGGCCTGACGAATCCACCAGGTGGCGTAGGTGCTGAATTTGTAGCCGCGCTGGTACTCAAATTTCTCCACCGCACGCATGAGGCCCATGTTGCCCTCCTGGATGAGATCGAGGAAGGACAGGCCGCGATTGGTGTATTTTTTGGCGATGGAAATAACGAGGCGCAGGTTGGCCTCGATCATCTCGGTCTTGGCCCGGGTGGAGCCCGACACATGCTTGAGCGTGTCGGTGATGAGGGTGCGGTAATCCGCCGCCGTCATCCAGGACTCCTGCTCAAAGGCGCTGATGGCCTGCTGCGCGGCTTCGTTGCCGGGCTGCTCCTTCAGAGCACGTTCCAGGCTGCCGAGATCGGTCAGCCGCTGCTGCAGCAGGGTGACGAAGTCCTCGGTGATCTTGGACTTGAAGTAAAACTTCTCACAGACACGGAAAAACGCGGCGCGCAGGGTTTCAAACTCCTCCTGGCAGGCGGCACGTTTGCGCGGGCCGGAGTTGACGAGGGCGGCGAAGGCCTTGCTGGTCTTCTCATGCGTCTCGCGCGCCTGGTCGAGCAGCGGCTTGAGTTTTTTGAAGTAAGCTTCGCGTTCATCCGACTTGCGGTCGCTGACGAGGCGGTCAAAGCGCTCCACGCCGTTGCACAAGGCTTCAGCAAACTGCAGGTAGGCCTGGCCGATGAAGCCGATGGTGTGCAGGCACTGGCGCATGCTCAGATCGGCCTTTTCGATGCGCTTGGAAATGTTGATCTCCTGCTCGCGGGTGAGCAGGGGCACCTGGCCCATCTGGCGCAGGTACATCCGCACCGGATCGTCAAACACATCCAGCTTGGCCGAAGCGGCGTCACGTTCAGCGGTGATGCGCTCACGGGCGGCGTTGTGTCGGGCCGCCACGCCATCGACATCGTCGGTGATCTTGATTTCCATCGCACGCAGGCGTGTGATGAGGGCGTCCATCAGGTCCGGGGTGACGAATCCGGAGGGCAGTGCCTCATTGATGTCGTCCCAGGTCAGATGATCATGCTCACGAGCCGTGCGAATCAGATCGCGCAGCCGCGCCTGAACGTCCGGAGAGTGGATGTCGTCGTGGGTGGTGTTGGCAAAATGCGTGATGCCTCCGACCTGGCCGCCTTTGGGCGGACGTCCCCGGCGGCGTTTGAGCAGCTGGCCGTCAGGTCCCACCTGGGATGCGGGCGCCTCTTTGGGCGGATGGATGCGCGGTCTGCCGCGGCCACGTTTCTGCGGGGTGGCTTCGTCCTCGACAGCAGCAGGTTCGCCTGCCTGACTGGCGGCGTTGCGAGAATGGGATCCGTTAAGTGGTTTTTTGGAGACGGCCATACTTACCTCGGTGGGGGTCCGGGACCTGCGTCAAGTCAGGGGGAGAAACTATTCGGGGTGGGTTTCGTACGGTCAAGGCATTCTTTGCGCCTAGCGATGAGTTCTATCTGCTGCTGTTGCAGGCGTTCGACCTCCTCCTCAGGCAGGTCACGCTGGCGTAATTTGGACTCAATGCTCTGAATGAGGTTCTTCATCCGCACGAGTTCCAGCGTGTACAGCGCGCTTTTCGCATCTTCGAGTCCGCCGGGCAGGCGCGGGCGTGCCTGGAGCTGGGCAAAGGCCGCCTCCTGCTGGCGCTCCAGCCCCGCCATGAAGGCAAGCTGGGAGGACTCCTCCAGCGGATCATGGCGGCTGTGCACCAGCATGGCCAGCATCTCGGTGCCGGGCACCTCGCGCAGCAGGTCTTCGCAGTCGGCCTCCCGCAGCCAGTACATGATCTCGGCATCGGCCAGGGCCATCTGGCAGAGTGCCAGAGCCGTCTTGTGCTGGGAGGCGAGCAGTTTCTTCGCCTCATCCACCACATTCACGGGGGCGGTTCCGGCAGACTGGCCGCCCTTGGCCTCCTTCGCGGCGCGATTGACCATCGCGCTGAGCTGCTCCCCGGAAATTTCGAGCAAATTGGCCACTTTGTTCACGGCGGTGATGCGTTGAGCCACGCCGGTGAAGATGCTGATGGCAGAGGCCACCTGCTCGGCCATGCGCACGCGCTCCACCATGCTGTCAGATTTGGCGCTGGCACGCAGTCGGCGGATCTGGTACTCCAGGAAGTCCGTGGCATTTCCCAGCACGGCCTGCAGCGCCTCGGTGCCCTGTTTGCGCAGCAGGGAGTCGGGGTCTTCACCTTGCGGGAGCGAGGCCACCTTCACCGTCAGCCCGATGGGGGAAAGAATTTGGAAAGCGCGCTCAGCCGCCTTGTAGCCTGCGTTGTCGGAGTCATAGCAGAGCACGACTTCATTGCAGACGCGTTTAAGCAATTTGGCGTGGAGCTCCGTAAAGGCGGTGCCTTGTCCTGCCACCACATTTTGAAAACCGGCTTCATAGACCATGATCATGTCGATCTGGCCTTCACACACGATGGCTTCGCCTGCTTTGGAGATGGCGCGCTTGGAGCGGTCAAAGCCGAACAGCACCTTGCTCTTGCTGAAGAGAGAGGTTTCGGGGGAATTGAGGTATTTGGCGGTTTTGGCCTCCGGATCGAGAACGCGCCCGCTGAAGGCGATCACATCTCCATGATCGTTGCGGATGGGAAACATCAGCCGGTCACGGAAACGCGGGTAGGTGCCACGGCGGCCGGAGTCCTCATCGCTCTGCACAAAGAGGCCGGCCTCCACGAGCACGCTTTCGGGGATCTTGGCCTGCGCGGCCCATTCGCGGAAAAAAGCGCCGTTGGGCGGGGCGTAGCCCATCTGCCAGTTCTTCGCCACCTCGGCCGTGATGCCGCGTGATTTGAGGTAGTCGCGTGCTGGCGCGGCGATTTTATGCTTCATCAGCAGCTGGTGGAACCATTCGGAAATCTCACGGTGCGCGCGCAGCAGCAGGCTGCGGTGCTTGGCCTCCGCCTCCGCGTTGGCATCCCACACCTCTTCTTCGATGCGGATTCCAGCGGCATCCGCCAGGCGTTTGACCGCCTCGACGAACGACAAGCCGTCGTGCTCCATGACAAAACGGATCGAAGTGCCGCCGGCACCGCAGCCGAAGCAGTGGTAGGTATTGCGTGACGGGCTGACATTGAAGGAAGGCGTGCGCTCATTGTGAAACGGGCAGAGGCCGAGGTAGTTTGTGCCCGCCTTGCGCAGCTTCACGGAACGCCCCACCAGCGCCACGATGTCCGTGGCGGCAATCACTTGCTGGATGGTTTCTTCTGGGATGCGTGACATTTCAGGTCAGAGAAGGTGTTGAGGGGGGGCGTGGCCGCAACTGGTGAGCGACTGCAGATGCAAATAATAGAGGCCGCTGAGCTGGTGGCAGCCTCGGGCGGCATGGCAGCAAAGCGGGGTGTCTTTATTCGCAGTAAAGAAAAACGGAATCAAAAAGTCCTCGGAAATTTACTAACGAACAAGCCATTTACCGATGGCTCTGAATGAGCGGGTTAGCTCAAAGTAAGCAATAAGTTCAGAAAATAACGGCTTAATTCGAAATGCGAATTAAGCCCGCCTCAATTTGTCTCCCGCAGCCCTCAGTCTATCCAACCACCAGATGAAGAAATCCAGCGTTCTCTTGGACACCTTGCGTCGTCATTTCACGCAGCCAATCGCCACCGCCCTTGCGGTATTTTTTCCTTTCTGGGCCCTTCAGGTTCAAGGGGCCACTTTATACTACAACGGCTCTGACGGACAGTGGAACACCACGGCAACCAACTGGTCCTATGACAGCAGTCTGTCAGACACCGCGAACTGGCTCAATGGTGAGGTGGCCATCTTTGGGGGTGTCCCCGGAACCATCACCGTGGGCGGGCCGATCACTGCGGGCGGTCTGGTCTTTGGGAGCGATGGCAACGTCATCACCGGTGGCACGCTGACACTGAGCACCGTCGCTGGAGTGAGCTCTTCCGTCATCAATGTGGCCTCCTTCAAGGGTGCCCAAATTGATTCCATCATCGCGGGATCTTCAGGGCTGACGAAGACGGGCAACGGCACGCTCCGGCTCGGCAGCAATGCGAACACCTTCACCGGGGATGTGGTCATCAACGGCGGTGCGGTCGTCATCACAAATCAGGCTCAGCTTGGAGCGGGCACCACCGTCATTTCCGTCAATGGCTTGGCGAACACGGGCAATCCGGGGTACAGCGGCGGCAGTCTTGTTTTGCAGGGCGGGATTGCAGGAATGACGATCAATCGTGACATCAGTTTGTCGGGCCGTGGCCCAGGGGCCATCAACAACGGCGGCGCTCTCATCAGCGTGGGCAACAACACGATCGCCGGAAATTTGGTCATTGGCGGCACGGCTTCCCAAGGGAACGTCATTTCGACCCATGGCGTCACAACGATCTCAGGGGATGTCCAGCTTGGCAACGGCAGCACTCAGACGTTCTTTGGCAACGGCAACTTCATCATCTCAGGTCAGATAACCAGTTTTGAAGTCGCCAATGACCGGTTTTCCAAAACAGGCAATTCTTATGGAACCACGATGTGGCTGCAAAATGCGAACAACAATTTTGCCCAGTCCCTCCGCATTGATTCCGGCACCGTGCGTGTGTCCACCAACGGCGCCTTGGGGGTGAACCCCAGCACCCAGTCGGTCGATCTCAACAACGGCATCCTGGAAGTCCGCACTGACACACCCGGAGTGGGGAACGCGGATTTTTCGAAAAGAAAGATATTCAACCGTGACTTTACCAACACGGGCATCTTCGTCAGCCGCGATGTCAATGGCAGCGCCATCAACCAGACCGTGACGTTTGGGGAAACGCGGGCCACGGGGACGAATGTCAATTTCCGCATCACGGGCCGGGACGGATTCAACGTCACCCTGCTGGGTTTGAACAATTCCCCGGCGGGTGTCATGGGAACGGGCGGCGCAAGCAACACCCTGATTGAAAACAATTCGAACGGCCTCCTCACCCTCGCGACTTCCAGCCTTTGGAATCAGACGGATACAACGGCTCGCACCCTGACCATTCAGGGCAATGCCGACACCTTGCTGACCGGCAACCTTACCGCCGCAGGTGCTGCGCACGTGGTCACCAAGTCGGGAACTGGCACGCTCACCATCCAGGGCACTTCCAGCAATTTCCTGGGCAGCTTCAACGTCAATGCCGGCACCGTGGCGATCAATTCTTTCGGTGCGATCAACAGCGGCACAAGCGGGGCTCTTCAGCTCAGCAGCGGTGCTTTGAACTACCTGGGTGCCGCTGGCACGGGTGCCGGTGAAACCGTCACCAAGGCCATCAACCTGACCAGCACGACGGGATCGGGAATCATCCTGGCCAATCAGACGGGCAGCAGCCCTTCGGCGCTGATCATTGCGAACAACATTGCAGCCACCGGCGCGGGAATCAAAAATCTCTATCTGGGCGGTGAAAGCACTCTGCAAAATGAGATTCGGGGTGTGATTCAGGACAACACCACCACCAACAAGACATCGCTGGTCAAGATCGGCTCCGGCACATGGCTCTATGATCCCTCGGCCTCCAACTATGTGACTGCGGGTGCGACGGGTGTCACCACCACCGGCGGTGGCGCGGCACAGAGCAACAGCTTCACCGTTTCCAATGCCGCCAGTCTGGTCGTGGGGCAGACAGTCTCGGGAACCAACATTCCGGGCGGCTCGATCATCACCGCGATCAATGGCAACACCATCACGATCAACAACACCATCGGCACCGCTGTCGCCAATGCCACGGCGCTGACGTTTGGCACGGTGAACAATTTCACCGGCACCGTGACGGTCGCGGGTGGCACTCTCCAAATCAAGGCAACTGCCGGCAGCGGCAGTGGTTCCAATGTCATCGACAATGGTTCGGCGCTCATTTTCAACGCAGATCCATTGAACACCAATCAGGTGGCGGGCGGCACCTTTGAGTATCTGGGCTTCAGTGGCGGTGCGCTGACGGAATCACTCGGCGCTTTGACCATGACTGCGGGTGCTGGCACCATCAAAATCACCGCAGGTGGCGGTGCCACGGGCTTGATCTTCTCCTCGCTGGCCACCCCTGCCATTGGAACAGGGCTCAACGTCATCGGCGATGGCACGGTGACGCTCACGGGAGTTGCGACGAGCACCGCCACGACCCTGACCGGGAATGGTCGTATTTATTTTAACGGCGCTGACTTCGCCCGTTCCAATGGCGGGGTGCTGGTGGCACCCGTTTATGACACGGATGCAGGCTTCGTGACCGCTGGAGCGGCACTCACGGCTGCCAGTCACAACTTGGTGACTGGAAACACGAGTTCGGCGGCGCTTACCATCAGTTCGTTGAAAATACTCGGCAGCCAGACCGTGGACCAGACGGGGCTGCTGACGATCAACCTGGGTGCCAACACTTCAGGCGGTATTTTGCAGACGGGTGGCTCGGGCACGATCAGCGGCACAGGCGTGACTACGGGGGGCAATCAGGACCTCGTCGTTCGCGTTGATGGCCTCACAGACTCCCTTCTGATTTCGGCACCCATCACGTCCACAACGACGGGTGGCCTCACGAAGAACGGAGCAGGCACTTTGATTCTCAGCGGAGCGAATGCCGAGACGGGTACGGTCACCGTCAATGAGGGGACTTTGCAGCTCTCAGGCACTGGTTTGATCGGTGCAACCAACGTCAACCTGATGATCCGCCAAGGGGCCACTTTTGATCTCAATGGAGTGAACGTCGGCACAGCCGCATCTGGAACGAATTCCGTCAACGCGTTCAATGGTGCGGGCATCATCACCAACAGTGCTGCGAGCGGTACGGCCACTCTCCGGTTCAGCAATAACAACACCGGCGGTGTCTTCACGGGCCTGATTCAGGATGGTGCCACAGCGACAGTTGCACTGGTGAAGGCCGGATCATCAAGCACGGTGGCACTCACCGGTGCCAGCACCTTTACAGGGCCGGTGACCATCCTCAGCGGAAATCTGGACATTCCGAACATCGCCGACATCGGAGTGGCCAGTGGCATCGGCAAAGGGGATGCGACCAGCGACGCGACCAACGCCGCCAGCCTCATTCTCAATGGCGGCGCCCTGCGTTATGTGGGGACCAACTCCGGCGGTGCGGTCACCGCAACCCAGACGCCCTCCGTCAGCATCAATCGCTTGTTCACCCTGGCTGGCAACGGCACCATCGCCTCCTTTGGCAGCTACGGGAATCTGTCTGCCGGGCGTAACAACAACAATGCGGCGCTCATTTTCAACAACACCGCTGATCTGGCTTTCAGCGGGACCGGTGCGCGCACCCTCACGCTTGATGGTGACTCGCAGGGAGATAACGAAATCGACATCCATCTGATCGACAATCCCAATGGCGGCGCGCTCTCGCTGACCAAAAACGGTGGGGGTTTGTGGATTCTCAACCCATCAACCCCGAACATTTACACGGGTACGACCACCATCAATGGCGGAGCTCTTCAGGCGGTTGACGGTGCCGGCCTTTCATCCGGCAGCAATCTTCTGCTCAATGGGGGTGTGTATCAGACTTCCGGCACATTCAACCGGGCCATGGGCACGGGCGCCGGGGAGTTTCGGTTTGCCGCCTACGGTAATGGAGGTTTCTCATCCGGCACTTCCAAGCTGTCGGTGGATTTCAGCTCCTTGGGCACACCGGTGTGGGGATCGACCGCCAATTTCATCGGCGCAGGTGCGCTGATTCTCAACAACGCCACCTCCCTTGCGGACGTCGAGATCAAAGGCAATTTTGACCTCGCCGCAGGCATCAGCAAGTCCATCAATGTGACGACGACGGCCGGAAGTGCCACCGTCAATCTGACCAGCGGCACCACGGACGGACTGACCATCGGCCAGGCATTTACCGGCAACTCCAACATTCCTGCCGGGCTTTATATCACAGCCATCAACAGCTCGACTCAGTTCACCCTGAGTTCGGGCACGGGGGTCGTCGCCGCCGCCGCTATTCCAACAACAGTGACGGGAGAAGGCTGGCGTCAGATTCAGGTGGATGACAATGGCAGCACCAATCTTGATTTTGCCACGGTCTCGGGTGTGATCGGCGGCACGGGCGGCTTGGGCAAGATCGGCAGCGCCGGTCTTATTCTCGGGAATGCCAACACCTACAGCGGCAGGACAGTCATTCGTCAGGATGCAGTGTATGTGACATCCATTGGCGCCAGCGGGGCGACTTCTTCCAGTTTCGGCACGAACGTCGGTGGTGGCATTTTGGAACTGGGCAATCCCGGTTCAAACACCACCGTCAGCCTGATGTATGTGGGTGCGGGAGAAACCACCACGCGCGAGATCGACCTCACCGGCACCACGGGAACCCGGCGTATCGATTCCAGCGGCACAGGGGCGCTGATTCTCACCGATGTGCGAAACACCACTGGAACCTCGGTGAACACCATCGGTGGTGACAAGACCTTGGAAATTCGCGGCACGAACACGGACGCCAACATGATCACCTCCGTGCTCGCTGACAATGCGCAAGGGCTGGCCACGCCTGCCTTTGGGGGCGTGGGTGCCTTGCGCGTGCTCAAGGCCGACGGCGGTGTCTGGATCTTGAACGCCGCCAACACCTATACGGGTGGCACCCGGGTTGACGGCGGTCTTCTCGGCATTGGCACCACCGGTTCTCTCGGGGCAGCCGGCCCCACCGGTTTGACCTCCGCTGCGGTGAACAACTCCTCCACGATCACCCTGGCGACTGGAACCACGGCCGGTTTGGTCGTGGGCATGAACATCAATGGAACTGGCATTGCTTACGGTGACACCATCGCCAGCATCACCAGTGCCACGACGTTCACGATTTCTTCAGCTCGTACAATCCCTGTGAATGCCCAGTTGGTCTTTGGCGGACTTTTGATGTCGAACGCCGGGATCTTTGCCACCGATCCGGCAGGCTTGACGATTTCACAACCAGTGATCCTTAACAATAATTCGACGGCCGTTTTCGCCGGTGCAAATCCCATCACCATCAATGGCGATGTGATCAAAAACTCCGGCGGCAATGACAACACCCTGAGCAACAATCTTGAAGGCGGCGCGCTGCTTACCATCAACGGCAATTTCCTCAACTTCCAGAACGCGGCTGCCACGCGCCAGTTCAACATCCGCGGCTATGGTTCGACGATATGGAACGGGGACATCAAGGACAACGCCCTGCTTTCGACCTCTCTCACACGTCTTGACATTCGCATTGCCAACGAAGCCTCCTTCACCATTGGCAGTGCCACCACACTGACGGGCGGCATTCTGCTTGGTCAGGGAACGCTTGTGATCGGCAATGTCAAAGCGCTTGGAACGGCCACCAATGCCCTGATTCTTGATGGCGGTGTTTTGACATCAGCGTTTGATCTGACCGGAGTCAACAAGCTGGTAAACGCCGTGACCATTGCCGGTGACCCGGCTGTCATCAATGGCACGCAAAGCATCGAGTTTGGCTCATCAGTGACCAACAACGGCTCCACCCGGGTTTTGCAGAATGATCTCGATGCCGGGTCTGGGGCTGTGCTCACCCTTTCGGGAGGCGTCAATCTTTCGGAATCAAGCACCAGCCGCACCATGGTCATTGCCGGCTCCGGGACGACCAACATCACAAGCGCCATTGTCAACGGCAGCACCGCCACCGCCTCGGCGGTTCTGTTTCAGGGCAACGCTTTGAATCTCTCCGGCACCAACACCTTTGGTGGAGCCCTGACAATCAATCGCGGCACCGTCACCATCAGCGGCACAGGCGGGAGCATCAACTCAGCCTCCGGCATCACGCTCAATGCCGGCGGTACACTTGCGTTGGACAACAGCGGCGGAAACAACGCCGGCGGCCGTGTGAACGGGCGCGCATTCACCTTCAATGGCGGCGCCTTGAGTCTGGTCGGCAACAACACCTCTGAATCGATCGGTGTTGCCACCGTGAACAGCATCATGGGAACCATCAGCATGTCCGGCACGGGCAGCAACACGCTGACCTTTGCCACCGCCAATTTCGCCAACTCCGGCTCGTCATGGGATCTGTCTGGAATCAGCGGATTGGGATCCACAAACAAGGTGAAGATCACCACTTACCAGCAGGGTGGCAGCACATTCACCAACGCCATTCTGCCACGCATTGTTCTCCTGGATGACTTTGCCGCTTATGACAGCACCAACGGTGTGGTGGCTTTCACTGCTTACAACAACACCAACAATCTGAATGGTGCGGCCAACGGCGACACGATGAACGTGACCAGTTCGGCCAATGTGTCGTTGTCGCGCACGTTAAATGCTCTGAAGATCAACGGCAGCGGCCTGTCCATCACCAGCACGGGCAACCGTGTGCTCACTTTGACCACGGGGTCTCTCATCAGCACCGGCGGTGACAACACGCTGGCTGTCTCACAGGTGAACCTGGGCGGCAGCGGCGGCTTTTTCCAGGTGCAGGCCGGCACCACACTGCATGTGACCTCCGCTTTGATCAACGGCCAGCTCAGCAAGGTGGGAGCTGGTACTTTGAGCCTTGAAAGCACCAGCTACTACAACAGCACCACCAACGTCATGGGAGGCACGCTGCAGCTCAACGCCGGGCTCAATGCCATCTTCCCGGCAGTCAATTCTCTTAACATCGGCATCGGTGCCACCGTGGATCTCAACGGCAGCTCTCAATATATCGGCAATCTGACTGGTGGCGGAAACATGCCCAGCTCGGCTGGCTCGCTGACCAACACCTCTTTGACCACCAGCACCTTTGTAACCAACGGCGGTGGCACCTTCGGGGGGATCATTTCTGGCGGCATCAACCTGGGCCGCGTCGCAGGTGGCACCCTCACGCTGGAGACGGCGCAGACCTACACCGGCACCACCTCGCTTCTGGGCGGCACCACCACGCTTGAAAATGAGGGCTCGCTCCTTGCCACCTCGGCCATTGAAATCAATGGCGCCACCCTGGTCGCCACGAGCAACAGCAGCCTGCAGATGCAGAACAATGACCGCATCGGCGATGGCATCTCCATCACACTTCGGGGGGGCAACATTCAGATCAACGGCCGGGTCAACACGATGGCCACTGAAAGATTGGGCGACATCATTTTGGCGCAGGGCGCCAACAGCATTCAGGCCGCGACCGGTGGCACTGGTACGGCCGGGGCCTTCACGGCCATGGATCTGACCATTGCCAGCCTGACGCGTTCGGCTGGATCGACGGTGAATTTCCTCGGATCTACCGCGCTTGGCAGCGTCGGCAACTTCCCCCGCATCGTGTTCACATCTGCGCCCACCACCTATGGTGATGGCGTTCTGGGAGCCTGGGCCATTTCAAACTCCAACGACTATGCCGCCTACAACACCACCAATGGTGTGGGCACGGTGGGGAACGGCGGCTTTGCCGGTTATTCGGCCGTGTTTGGCAGCGGCAACATCACCGATCTTGGAACTTACTCGGTGACTCCGCTGACCACCACCCTCTCTGGCTCCACCACCGCCAGCATGCTTCGATTGACCGGCAATTTCACCAACAACATTGCTTTCACCAGCGGCAGCGATGTCCTGAACCTCGAACTCGGTGGCATCTTGCGCACCAACAACGCCTTTGACACCAGCTTTGGCACCACGGCCATCCGGGGTGTGATCACTGCCGGTGGCACGGAAACGAGCGGGACTCGGGAGCTCATTGTTTATAACACCAGCACCTCCAATCCATCGTTTACCAATCCCAATTCTGCCGGTGGCATTGTTGCTGGTTCTCCCGTGGTGATCATGAATTCAACGATTGGCATCCAGCCAGGCATGACCCTGGCCAATGCCAATTTCGCCGCCGGAACCACAGTCGTTTCCGTGGACAGCCTGACGCAGATCACCCTGAGCACCAATGCCACGGCGAATGCGCAAAACCAAACTTTCACCGCGGGTTCGTTTGTCAGCGGCACCACCGCATTGGGATCGGCTCAGATCACGATGAACTCCACCACAGGCATCGCTCCGGGCATGACCCTTACCGGCACCGGCATCCCTGCGGGGACTTATGTCGTGTCGGTGGACAGTCCCACTCAGGTCACACTCAGCCAGGTGGCCACGGCCGCCGGCAGTGCGCTTACTTTCAGCGTCGGCATGAGCAACCTGATCATCAATTCAGTCATCGCAGACAATGGCGCTGGCAACAAAGTGACTTTCGTGAAGTCCGGCACTGGTATTGTCAACCTGTCTGCCAACAACACCTACACGGGCGGTACGGTCGTGGACCAGGGCACGCTCAATTTGATCGGCAGCGGGGTGGTTCTCCCTGCGGGTGGTCTGACCATCAACAACGCGGCGGTCACCATGCTGACGAATGTCGGGCAGATCGATGCATCCAATGATGTCACTTTGGTTGGCAGTTCCACCCTCACGCTGGCTGGCGGCCTGGGGCTGAACAACACGCTCAAGAGCATCACGTTCAACAACAATGGCGGCTCGGGCACACCCACCATCACGAATCAGACCAACAGCATCCTGACGCTCACTTCCTCCGCGCCGATCACTGTCACCAGCAGCAATGCCTCCACGGTTGCTACGATCAACGGCGGCTTCCTGGCCCTTGGCAGCGGTAACAACACCTTCAGCATCCAGGCACCTACACTGAACGGTCAGGCTTATACACAGCTCACTGCTTCATTGAGCATCTCCTCGGCCATCACTGGCACAGGGGCCAAAATCATTAAAACCGACAACGGCCTGCTCCAACTCAGCGGCCAGAGCACCTTTGACGGCGGAATGCTGGTGCAGGGCGGCGGGATCCTGCTCTCGGCCAGCAGCACCTCCACCGTGCCGAATTCACTTCTCTCCGGTCCGTTGGGGGTGGGCACCGTGTCGTTTGCAGACGGCACCACTCTTCTGGTGGACAACAACAGCCGTACGGTGGCCAACGCCATGAGTTTTGCTGGCAGCCCGATCTTCAACAACACCGGCACCAACTTGCCCACGCTCACCTTGAACGGCGCACTGACATTTGACACCCTGGCCACCACCGGCGTTGTGATCAATATTCCCACACCGTTTCTCAATGTGGTGCTCGGCGGCCCCATTGCCAACATCGGCTCAATCACTTCCTTTGGAGGAACGGGTGCCAACACCATCAGCAAGACCGGCCTGGGCAACATCACAGGGATTAATCTTAACGGCTACAACACCGCCGCTACGATCGACATCGGTGCATTGAACACCAGCACCTCCTTCTCGCTTTTGGTCGATGGGGACAGAACCGGTTCGTTCGAGACGATTAATCTCGGTGCTATCACCTGGGAGTCCACAGTCACAGGCACTGCCTTGTCGCTTACCATCGGACGCGCGGGCACCAGCGATTACTACCCGCTGGCTGTCAACAAGGTGGTTGCGCCGAGCAGCTTTACCTCATCCTTGCTGGGCAACGGTCTGACCGTGACCAACAACAACAATTACGGCCTGCTTCTGGCGGACAACATCGCCTTCAACACGGTCTCCTCCAATCAGGGCCCCACTTTCAATGTGGTGAATGGCAGCACTTCACTGCAGCTTGATGGATTGACCCTCAGCGGCGTGCTATCAGGTGGTCCGACGGGTGCTTCGGCGGTGGTTCTCACCAAATCAGGCGGCGGTGTGCTGTCGTTGACCAATACGGGCAACACCTTTGGCGGTGGCGGGTCCATCATCGACATCACAGCAGGTTTGATTGCCGCATCCTCCGACGCCGCATTGGGCAATGCAGGCAACATCATCCGTCTCAGCGGCAACAATCTTGGCTTTGGTTTCCGTGCCACCGGCACCTTTGCCAGCTCCCGCACTTTCAACCTCAATTCCGCCGCAGGTGAAATTGAAGTGACACAGGGCAACACGCTGACGCTGAACAACGCTTTCACCTTTGCATCTGCCAACAATGCCTTGAGGAAGTATGACCTCGGCACCCTTGAGCTGACATCCCCTGAGACCGGCTGGAACGGGGTCATGTTTGTTCAGCAGGGCGTGCTGAGAATTTCCAATGGAAACCAGCTTGGCAATGCATCGTCCACCACCAGTTCGACGGCGACCACGGGTGCCTCCGGGCAGACCGTCCTCACGCCGACCGGTGGCACAGCCAATTATGGGGTGGGCCAGCTGGTGTTCGGAACGGGCATTGCCGCAGACACATTCATCACCGCCATCAGTGGCACGACGATCACTCTCAGCGCCAATACGACTGGGGCGAATCCTACCATCACAACCTCCGCAGGTGGTATCTTGATGTCAAACGTCGGGTCTGCCCTCGAGCTGACCGGCGGAGCGACGGTTGCAGATGGCATTTTCATCAATGCCAGCAACAATGCGACCAGCAACGGCATGAACGGTGGCGGAGCCATCCGCAGCACGTCAGGGATCAACACCGTGTCTGGTCTCATCACCATCGCGACATCCACGGCAGACAACCAGATGCGTGCTGTGACGCTCGCGGCGGATGCGGGTGCCACGTTGAACATTAGCGGTGGCGTGCTGGGCCAGGTGGGGACGGCCGGTTCGAATCGTCATTCATGGGTCGGGATCGGCGGTGAAGGCACCACCAACATCACCACCACAGGCTTCACCAACACGGGAACGCTGGGCATCTACCAGCTTAACAAGTTCGGCACAGGCACGCTGAACATTCAGGTGGCAAACGCCTTTTCTGGCAGGGATGTCATGGTCAAGCAAGGCACCTTGTCCTTGAACGGTACAGGCACCTTCGGCACGCTGGGCTCCGGCCAGGGGTCCGCTCGCACGATCTATGTGCATGACGTTGGAACCCTGGTGCTCGACAACTCAGGGACCGCCGTCAACAACCGCCTGGGCAATGCGGCGCTGAGTTTCCAAGGCTCCGATTTCAAAATCATCGGCAGCGGTTCCGCCACCACGACGGAAACGACCACGGGTGCGATGACCTTGAATGCCGGTGCATCGGTCTTCACGCTGGATGCTGGTGCCAGCCAGCAGTTGAACTTCACCACGGCGGGGGTGACGCGCAACGGCGGCTCCACCCTGCTCATCCGTGCCGATGGCTTTGGCAATGCGGCGGGTGCCAATGTGGCCACCATTCAGGGCAGCACGGCCACTTACACCTTCACGGGCCAGCTGGGAGCCACAGGCACGACCAACAAATCGATTCTGGGTTGGGCCATCGGTGACACGAGTCTGAGCGGCTCTGGCGTCGGATTCGTCACGGCAGACTCCGCCGCTGCAGGCGCCAATGCTGGAACCAACCGGCTGCGTCTTCTGAGTGGTTCCGAACAGGTCACCAGTCTCTCGACTGCTGGTACCAATGTGAATCTGACCAGTGCCGCAAATTTGGCGGCCTCTCTTTCCATCAACTCCCTGCAAATTGGCAGCGGTGGCGGCATCACACTCTCAGGAGGCGCCGTTCTGACCTTGGAAAGCGGTGCGCTGCTGGTGCAGGCCGGCAACAGCGGAATCTCCGGCACGGGAACTCTCACCGCTGCCAGCAATCGGGAACTGATTGTTTACACGGTTGGAGATCTGACCTTGGGCGTCGCTATCACTGGAACCAGCGGAGGCCTCACCAAGTCGGGCGAGGGCACCCTGACGCTTGCCGCTGGCAACACCTTTACCGGTACGGTCACGATCAATCAGGGCACGCTGAAGCTTGATGGCACGGATTTCAGCCTGACTTCAAACCAGACGATGCAGCTTCTTGGAGGCAATCTTGACCTCAATGGCACGGTGCAGAACATCAACAACCTCCAGGCCCAGACTGGATCCTTGGCCGTCAATGACGGATTTGCACCCAATACAGCCGGTTATGTCATCAATACTTCGGGCTCCCAGGCCACCTTGGCGCTGACCACGGCCAATGTGAGTTTCCGGGGTGCCATTGGGAATGGCAATGTGCTGCAGAGCAACATTGCTGTGGTGCGGTCCGGTGCTGCTGGTTCTTCTGTTGATTGGAATCTCTATGGCGACAACACCTACACCGGTGCCACCCTTCTCAACGGCGGACGCACTCAGCTTATTGATGGTGGAAGGTGGAGCGGAACGTCCTCCATTGAAATTTCAAACTCCACTTTGCTGGTCACCACCGGCAATATCACCGTCGAGTCGGTGAGCCTTACTGACCGCATCAATGACGCGGCTACAATCACTCTGAACGGAGCCATGTTCCAATGGCGCAGCCGGGCCTCGCTCTACAGCACGGAACAACTCGGGGAAGTCAGGCTCGGATATGGCAGCAGCATCATTGATTTCGCGGAACCTGGCTCAAATGTGAACCAGTCGGACGTCACCTTTGCCAGCTTTGCGCAGACGGTCGGACAGCATGGCACGGTGAGGTTCTTGAACATCGACGGCAATATTTCCGCCCTGCAGCGCCTCTTCATCTCCAATCTCAATGGCGTTGCCACCACCAACATCGGTGATGGCCTCTCCAATAACATCATCGGTGGTTGGGCCACCTTTGAGCGTGAGTTTGCAACCTATACCCCAAGCCAGGGGGTTGGTGGTCTGACCAACAACGGCTATGCAGGCTACTCGCCCAGCACCATTTTCACCGGCACAGCCACGGACAATGTGCGCATCCTGCTGCCAGTTGCAGGATCGACCACGACCCTGACGGCAGACGTCACTCTCAAC
>NZ_JBAQCR010000191.1:0-3709 GCF_049294395.1 Prosthecobacter sp. | reverse complement strand
TCAGCGCCTTTGCATTGACGGAAAATGAAGTGGGGTCAGACCCGGCGCGGATGAAGACGACGGCCAGACTTGACGCGGATGGCGAGAGCTACATCCTCAATGGGGAGAAGCTGTGGTGCACCAATGGCACAAAGGCCGGCTTGATCGTGGTGATGGCCAAAACACCCACGGCAGAGAAGCCCAATGCCACCACGGCATTCATTGTCGAAACAAGCTGGCCAGGTGTGGAGATCCTGCACCGCTGCCGGTTCATGGGGCTCAAGGCGCTCTACAACGGGGTTATTCATTTCGAAAACGTGAGGGTGCCGGTGGCGAATGTGCTGGGCGGTGTCGGTCGCGGCCTCAAGGTGGCGCTGACGACGCTGAACACGGGGCGCATCACTCTGCCAGCCGCATGCACTGGCCTGTCGCAGCGCTGCCTCGACATCAGCAAACGATGGGCGCGCTCGCGTGAACAGTGGGGACAGCCGATTGGCCGCCACGCCGCCATCGCGGACAAACTCAGCCGCATGGCCGCGGACACTTTCGCGATGGAAAGCATTGTGCGTTATGTCTCGGCGATGGTGGATCGTGACAAGCACGCTGACGTCCGCCTCGAAGCCGCCATCGGCAAGCTCTGGGGCAGCGAAAAATCCTGGCGCATCATGGATGACACGATGCAGATGCGCGGGGGGCGTGGATTTGAAACGGCGGCCTCGCTGAAAGCACGAGGGGACGTGCCCGAACCTGTGGAACGACTGTTCCGCGACTCACGCATCAATACGATCTTTGAAGGCAGCAGCGAGATCATGCGGCTGTTCATCGCGCGTGAGGCGCTGGAGCCGCATCTCAACCTCGGTGCTGATGCGGTGAATCCGACGCTGCCGTGGAAGGTGCGAGCCAAGGCCGCCATGCGTGCCGCAGGGTTTTATGCCACATGGTATCCACTGAAATGGCTGCCGCTGGGGGCGGGAGACGCGAGAGATTTGCTGCATCCATCCCTGCAGTTCGAGCTCGATGACATTGCCCGGCAGAGCCGGGTGCTGGCGCGGCGGTTGTTCCTCGCGATGGCGCTGAATGGTCCCAAGCTGGAAAAGCGGCAGGTGCTGCTAGGCCACTTTGTTGATGTGGGGGCCGAATTGTTTGTCTGGGGCTGCACGCTGGCCCATGCGCAAAGCAAAGTGAACGACTCATCCATGGGCGAGGTGGAAATCGACAAACTGGTGAGGCTGGTGCGCTTTTTCGGAAAGATGACGCGTGAGCGCATCGCCAGCAGCTACCGGCACCTCAAGGAGAATCTTGATGCCGAGAGCTGGCGGGTCGCGCAGGAGGTGTGAGCGCATTTTGTGCTGGCCTGATGCCTGCTGATGGGTTTAGAACGTGACCGGTTCCACGAACCGGTCACATTCACTTCATCATTCCCACGCCATGCTCAAAGAATTCAAAGCGTTTATCCTCAAGGGCAACGTCGTCGATCTCTCCACGGGGGTGATCATTGGCGCGGCCTTCACAGGCATTGTCACGGCATTTGCCAAAGGAATCGTTGAGCCGCTTCTGGCGCTGTTTGGCGGAGGTCCAAGTCCGAAGCTGACGATCCCTCTCCGGGAGGTGAGCCTGCAAGTGGCCAAGATGGGAGCGGATGGCAAGCCGCTGGTGCAGGCCGATGGAACGCCGGTCATGGACACGGTTAAAAAGATTATCGAACTCGATATCGGCAGCATCATCGGGGCGGTCATCAGCTTCTTGATCACGGCGGCAGTCGTGTTTTTTGTGATCGTCAAACCGATCAACAAACTGATGGCGATGACGCGGAAAAAAGAAGCGGACGCGCCGCCACCTCCGCCGCCTGCTGACATCGTGCTGCTCACGGAGATCCGGGATCTGTTGAAGAAGTAGGATTGGAGGGGACTCGGCTTCTTTGTCTGCGACTTCCATCTTGGCTCCGGCGTAGTCGGAGCGGGTGAGGAGACCAACCCTGTGACGTCCTGCTTGATGTAACTGGAATGGCGGGAGGAAGGCTTTTATCCGCAATGAGGGGATCGTGGCAGGCGGTCGGTTTGGAAATGAAGGGGGATAGGACGACAGGCATCGATTTGGAAGGGCTGCGTCATGTCCTGCTCTGCTAGACACGAGGATTAAATAAAGGCTTATGAGTAATTGGATTAAGTCTTAACAATCCCTACAAACGTCTTACAACCCTAATCTCGACAACCGTGGGTGATCATCATGATAGTGGCAAGATTCACGAATTTCCACTATCCGAATTAACGTCACTCTCCTATCACGCCTACGCCGAGAACGCTGGTTGCATGTCATTCAAATCCTGGTCTTTGTTTCATGGATGATGAACCCATTCCCCGGAGCCTTCTCTTACTGGACGCTCAGCAATGGCGTTAAAAGTGAAATGGCCAACTTCCCCGAAGGCGATCCTTGGCACGAACAAGACGGCGATGGCGACGGCTTCAACAATGCGCAGGAGGCGCAGTTTGGCAGCGATCCCTACCGCCTTGATTCTGACCTCGACGGTTTGCCAGACCTGGTGGAATACCAGTATTCACTGGCGGCTGTCACAGCAGGCACTCCGCTGCCCTACGATCCTTGGAGCTGGGACAGCAATTGCAACGGCTTTTCGGATTTCGACGAGTACTACCAGCAGATCCAGGGGTACAATCCGGTGGTGAACTATGCCAGCCTCACTGCGGGCACCTTCTGCAGCTACTCGGATGCGGATGGCGATGGATTGAAAAACTTCGAGGACAGCGAACCCTTCAATACCGACCGCGATGGGGACCTCTTGTTAAACTGGAACGAAGCCGCCGGGCAGATGGATGACCCCTACAACGGCGCAGGGCCGCCAAATTCCGATCCACCCCCGCCGACCGATCCCGGCGTGATCATCGGCGGGAACTGGTACCCCACAGGCACCATGGACAGCGATGGTGACGGCACGCCCGACCAGCTCGACTCGTTTCCCTATGGCAGCTTCTGGTATCAGGGCATCGAGTACGGCGGAGCATCGAGCGACCGTGACCTCGACGGCATCCCCGATGTGGCAGACCCGTTCCCGGATGGCAGCTACTGGTACAACGCTACGGAATACGCCGCGCCCTGGGTGGATCAGGATGGGGATGGCATTCCCGATGGGTTGGACCCCTGGCCGACGATTGCGGGCAGCTACACCTACAATGGTACGGAGTACCCCGGCCTTATACTCGATGCGGACAACGACGGCATCCCTGACGCACTTGACCCCACCCCCAACGGTGAAGCGCCTCCTCCTAACGAGCCGGACCCCTGGAACGGCCTGCCTCATTACACTTACAACGGCATCGAATATGCTGGCTCTTGGAGCGATCAGGACGGGGACGGCATTCCGGATGGCCAGGATGCCACGCCTAATGGCGGCTACTGGTACAACGGCAACGAATACGCCGGCAGTTGGAGCGACCAGGACGCGGACGGCATTCCTGATGCTTTGGACAACTGGCCCGATGACAAGTGGAACGGCGCTGCGCATTTCACGTATCAAGGAGTCGAATATCCGGGCAACATGGTTGATGACCGGGATTGGGACGGCATTCCCGACGCTGCGGACGCCTATCCGGATGACCGCACCAACCGCACCAACCGCACCAACCGCACCAACCGCGCCGACACCGATGGCGATGGCCTGAGCGATTACGATGAGACCACGCAGTACGGCACAGATCCCGCCAAGACGGACTCGGAC
>NZ_JBAQCR010000190.1:0-3836 GCF_049294395.1 Prosthecobacter sp. | reverse complement strand
ACCGCACCCAGCGCCGCGCGGGCAGGCCCCAGCAGCGTGTGCTCCAGCGCGCCCAGCTCGATTCCCCACAGCATCGCCACCGTAAAAAACACCGTGCCCAGCACCAGCCGCGTGTGCTTGCGGTCATCCTGCAGTCCGGCCTCGCGGCAGGTGATCCCGTGCAGATTGCAGGCAAACAGCAGCGTCAGCAGCACACACTCCAGCACCGGCTCCGCGATGGTCTCCGGCATGGCAAAAAAGCGCGTGCTCGTCGTGCAGCCCATGGCAAACAGCAGCGCCGCAGTCATCTCCTTCGGCAGCACATTCCCCATGCGGATGTCCAGCTGCCGCAGAAAGGACAGCGCCATCACCCCCAGCACAAAAAGACTCAGCGCGAGCTTCGACCCGCTGGCGATCGGCATGCGCGAGATGAGCATGATGCCCCCCAGCCCCGCGCACGAGACAAACACATCCCGCGACAAACGGCTGCCCTGCGCAGACCACGAGGCCAGGTACAGCGCCACCAGCAGCGCCAGGCTCACCGCCTGCCACAGCACCCCTTCGGGTATCACATACAGCGCCATCCACCCCAGCGTCAGCAGCGCCGGCGGCAGCACCCCCAGCAGCAGCACACGGCGGTGTCGGTGGTAAAACGCATGCCGCACATCCAGCTCCGCCACATTTTTCACCGCCAGCGTGTCCAGCGTGCGGTCCAGCAGATAAACCACCCAGCAGGCCAGCCCGAGGCCCGCACTTAGCAGCGGTGTCAGCCGGATGCCATGCGCATGTGCCAGCGCCGCCTGCCACAGTACCGCCACCACCGGCGCCTCCAGGCTCAGCACATGCGGCCACAGCCACCACGGCGTAGGTTTCACAGGCGCGGATTCACTGGCTGGGAGGGCGGCGGTCAAGACCTGCTCTGTAGTGCCGGGAGCATGAAGTGAAAAGAGAAACGTGCAAAGCGCTCTGCCGCCGCTGGAAAGTACGATAGGCACTCCTGCCTGTCGATCAGCGCTCCCGCCACCTCCCCAAGCCCTCGCGTCACCCACCGCGGCGTGGTCCGCACATTCCATGGGCGGTCTGGACTCCGAAACAGCACTCGGAGAGTCCGCACCACTCCACCTCTCTCCCTCCGTGAAACTTCACTCTCCATCCGAAGTGAGGTTGCGGTGCGAATCGCAAGCGACACTTTGCAACACCCCCCTCATGATTGGCGACGACTACTTCGAACTGCGTTCACGGATTGGCACAGACCTGCTGGCTCTGGCCGCTGCCCTGCGTGAATCCGGCGGCGACAGCGAATCCGCCGCCATCCTGGACAATCTCATCGCCTCCCTCAAGGAACCCTTCGTCTTCGTCGTCGTCGGCGAGGTCAACGTCGGCAAATCCACCTTCCTCAACGCCCTCTTCGGCCAGGATTTCTCTAGCACCGGCGTCGTCCCCACCACCGGCAAGATCCTCTTCTTCCGCCATGGCGAAGAGCACAGCGTCGTCCCCGTCACTCCCACGCTGGATGAAGTCTACGCCCCTGTCGATTTCCTCCGCGACTTCCACATCGTCGACACCCCCGGCACCAACTCCGTCGAAAACGAGCACCAGCTCATCACCGAGCGCTTCGTCCCCATCGCAGACCTCGTCATCTTCGTCTTCTCCGCCATGAACCCCTGGGGCGCCTCCGCCTGGCAGTTCTTGGAAAAGGTTCACCGCGAGTGGATGCGCCACGTCATCTTCGTCCTCCAGCAAAGCGATCTCCGCAGCCCCGAGGAGATCCAGGTCATCACCGACTACATGGGCCAGCTCACCCGCCAGCGCTTCGGCCGTGATTTCCCACTCTACGCCGTCTCCGCCAAGAAAGCCTTCCTCGCCCGCAATGCCGGCATCGAGCGCGAGCGCCTCCTGCAGGACAGCGGCTTCCACGCCCTGGAGGCCCACATCTCCTCCATCGTCCGCCACAATGCCGCCCGTCTCAACAAGCTCGCCAGCACCATGCGTCTGGCACGGCAGATCCTCGATGAAATGCGCGCGCGCCACACGGCCACCATGCAGCAGGCCAAGCGCAAGACCGTCGTCCTCCAGGAGCTCCAAACCGAACGCGAGCTCCAGGTCGACCGCACCCTGAAAAAAATCCTCCCCGCACTCGATGCCACCGAGCGCGACTACCACGAGTCCGTCATGCGCGTCGCCGGCCTCGCCAGCGATGCCCTCACCACCCGCAAAGCCTTTCAGCGCAAAGAAGCCGAGGAAGACGAAGCCGAAAACGGAGCCCGCCCCCAGAGCCTCGATCACCGCCTCTTTCAGGAGCTCCAGCACCGCACCGGCGACCGCTGGCGTCAGGTCAGCCTCGTCCTCGAAGAAGACGTCCATCAGTTCGAGCGCTTCCTCTACGCCCAGGGCCGCGGCATCCTCTTCCCCCCGGATGTCGTCCTCCCCTCCCATGACTACGGCGAGGAAGAAAGCGAGCTCCGCCGCCGCTTCGGCACCCATGTGGACTCCTCCCTCCGCCGCTTCGTCATCGGGCTCAAGCTCGATGAAGACATCGAGCCCGGCCTCGAAAGCGCCCGCGTCACCGCCCGCTGGCTCCCCCGCCTCATCATCCCCATCATCCTCGGCACCGCCCTCTGCGGCTGGTTGGACGATCTCACCAGCGCCGCCATCGCCTTCGGCGCCGGCCTCCTCCTCCTCGGCGTCGTTTACCTCCTCACCCAGATCCGCCTCGCCAACGCCCGCAATTCCATCCTCGACAAGCTCGAAGAATCCTCCGTCACCCTACGCGAAATGCTCTCCAAGCAGGTCACCGAAGACGTCACCGCCTCCTTCACCAAGTTCCTCGACACCCTCAATCCCGCCCAGGCCAACGCCGCCCACCTCGAGCGCGAGCAATCCACCCACGTCGACCGCCTCCGCACCCTCGCCGACTCCTTCACCGTCATCGACCACCAGATCCAAGCCCTCATGCCCCCCGGCGGAAAGTAAGAGCGACAGCCCCCCAAACACCTCGCAGTCCCTTCCGTCCTTTGTGTCCCCACGTGACACTCTCAAACACACCCGCAATCCGCCAACCCCAGCGCCGGTAGGGAACCGCTGCGCAGGTCCGAATTTTCGGGTCTATCGCCGTCGCAGGCGCACAAAAACGCACGCCGTCCTTGCAGCGTAGAAAGCCAGCCAACGCCGGACACTTGCCACAGCGCCCCACAAGTCCTCCAAGCCCTCTCCTCCGAAAGCGCGTAGCGCTGGCACAACCGTAGCCGTGGGTGCCAACCCACGGAACCGCATCAACCCATCCCACCCAAGGTCGTGGAACCGCGTAGCGGTGACACAAAGCGCCGCCACACCCAAACCTGACGGAGCTCAGCCAGCGATATCGCGCGTTTTCAAACACGTCCCAAAGCCCCGCATTCGGCAAGCCAGTGCGCCCGTGAATCACTAGCCAGCGCACCAGCGTTGCCGTAAACTCGCCCAGCTCTCCTGCAGGTCACATAGCTCCCATATCAGTCCCTTCGCCACACCCAGCCCCCCCTGCTATCGGCTCCGCCAATTTTCAGTTCCCAGTTTTCAATTCTCAGTTTTCAGTCCTCCCCCAGCGCCGAGGACCAGCAGGCAAACGAACTCACCCCAAAGCTCTCGCGCCATCCCCGCCTCTTCCTCAAACCATCGCAATCCCCTCCGCCTCCACCTCCGCCTTTGCCCTCCGCTCTCCCATCCCCCATCTCCCATCTCCCGCCCCAGGAGCTCAAGTCCGCCCTCATCGCCCAGGCCCGCGCCCTCGGCTTTGACGACTGCCGCATCGCCCCCGCCCAGCCCGCCGCCCATCGCGCCCTCTTCCAGCAGTGGCTCGCCGAAGGCAAACACGGCGACAT
>NZ_JBAQCR010000189.1:0-4370 GCF_049294395.1 Prosthecobacter sp. | reverse complement strand
AAAGGCTATGTTATCAAAACTGTTCCCTGAGCGCATGCCGTCCACCTGGCGGCTGGGTCTGCTGCTGGCAGTGCTCATGGCCATCAGTACCGCCCTCTGCATCACCGTGGCCGGTTGGGCCATGCGGTAAAACCTCAGCAGCATCGCCCGTGAGCACCAGGCCCGCTGGCAGCGTGAACTTGTAATCATAGACACCGGGTGTGCCGGTGGGCGTCTCGCTGGCGGCGTTGTTCGTGTGCCACACGGTGCTGGGGCTGATGCTGATTTTGAAATCCACCGGCACCGAGACCGTGCGCGTGCCGCGCCATTGGATCTCGCGCAGCGTTTGCGTCGTCGCCGGGGTGAACGACTCGATCACAAACGACTCCAGATTGCTGCCGCCATTGACCTCGGTGGAGGAAAGGAAGCCCGTGTTGCCCGCCGCTGATGGCTGGCTGTAAATCTCCGCCGCCTGGGGGCCGATGGAAGTCAGGATGAATGCGAGGAGGGAGACGAATGTTTTCATGGATGGGAGAGCCGGAAAAAACGGCTGCCAGTGGGATTCGGGATGGAGACTTGGTTTTGCCCGCCGCTGGTGGTCACGGGCAGCGTCGAGGCCGTCCAGCTCGCGGCACCGAGGTCGGTGCTTTCCTGCAAAACCCATCCGGTGGCCGAATCAGGCCATGCAAAGACGATGGAGCCCGGCGTGGCGTTCGTGATGCCGACGATGGGCACGAAGTTCGCGATGAGTGCGCGGTTCGAGGTCGCGTTGAAGGACAAGCTGTTGCTGGCGCTCACGACGATGACTCCTTCGGTCCAGCCGGTGAATTGATAGCCCGAGGCAGGTGTGGCGAGCAGCGTGACCACACCGTTCGTGGCGTAGCCGCCGCCTCCGCTCACGCTGCCGCCGGGTGCGAAAGACGGAGTCGTAGTGACGGTGAATCCGGCGGCAAAATTTGCCAGCAATGTGCGCTGAGTCAGCAGCGTGAAGGTGTAGGCAGGCGTGGTGCTGACGATGTTGCCAGCCTCGGTCCAATTGAGGAAAACATAGCCCGGCTTGGCCGTCGCGGTGGCGGTGACGCTGCTGCCGATGAGGTGGGTGCCCGCGCCTGCAACGGTGCCCATCGTCAGTGATGAACTCGTCAGCACGAGTTGATAGGTCGGCTGAAAATTCGCGACGAGCGTGCGATTCTCCGCGGCAGGAAACGAATACAGCGCAGACGAACTCACGACGGTGCCGCCTTCGGTCCAGTTCACAAAGGCGTAGCCCGTTTTGGCCGTGGCGGAGAGATTTACGACGGCATCGAGTGCGAAGGTGCCCGCACCGCTGACACTGCCGCCATTCACTGAAGACGACGTGGCGGCGATGGCGTAGCTGGTGGGCACATCCGCCGAAAGCGTGAGCGCGAGGTCGCCCGCGCCGCCGTAGTAGCTGTTGCCCATGCGGCGATAGTGCCCGTTGTCGCCGCCAGCGCCGGTCGCATGCCCCCAGGTGAGCGGATAGCCGTATTGCGAGGCTTCAATTTGAATCCAGTAGCCAGTGCCTGCCGTGGCAACGAAGGACGTGGGCAGCGTGACCGAGTAATCAAACATCTGCACGCCGCCGAACAGACCTGCTGCTGTCTCGCTGGCGTTGCCAGTGATGGTGTATTTTTTCAGAACGGGATTGGCGATGTCGGGATAAAATCCATTCGCGGTGGATCCGTAGATTTTGATGATGAACTCCACCACCGGATTGCCCGCCTGATTGTTGCCAACGTAACCGCCGCGCCAGCGCAGATGAGAGATGCCCGTGGTGGTGGCGAGTGTGAACTTTTCAAAGCGATATTCCATGCCATCGATGTTCCCATCTGGCAGCATGTAGGAGGAGAGTAGCAGCGTGCCGGAAGTCGTCGTCGGCTGTGAGAAAACGATGCCGGGGTTGCTGGCGGATGAAGTGAAGTTGGCGACGAGATCGCGATCTCCGGTGGCGGTGAAGGTGTAGCTCCCGCTCGCACTCACGGGCACTCCATTTTCGGTCCAGTTGACGAAGTTGTAGTTCGTGGAAGCCACCGCCTGAACGGTGACGCTGCTGCCATTCGCAAAGCTGCCGCCGCCATCTGTCGTCCCACCCGTGAGCGGCGATGATGTCGTCGTGATGAGCGAGCCCGTGGCGAAGTTGGCCACCAGCGTGCGGTTTCCCGTCACGGTGAAGGTGTAGTTCGGATTCGTGCTGACCACGTTGCCATTCTCCGTCCAGTTCACAAAGGCGAAGCCCGCGTTCGGCGTGGCGATGAGCGGTGCGGCAGAGTTTTGCGGATACAGGCCCGCATTCGTGATCGTGCCGCTGCCGATGGGTGATTCAGTCGCCGCGATGCTGTATGTCGGCCCATCACTGGTAATGATGCTGAACGCCGCATCGCCCGGCGCATACTGAAAATAATAGTCCGCCTGCCCGGCGATACGCCGGAAGTGCGAGCCATTGCCCGTGCCACCCGCAAAGCCCCAATACGGCAGACCAGCCGTGAACTCGGCCTCGATCTGCACCCAGTAGAGCTTTCCCGCCTGCGCCTGAAACACCGTGGGCAAAACGAAGTGGTAATCATACATCGACACACCGCCAAACACGCCCGCGCTCGTCTCCCCCGCCTTGTTTCCCGTGTCATAGGCCACCAGCGTCGCAGGCGTGCCTGGATAACCCGGACCCAGATGCGGCTGCGACAGGCCCGGCGTGGATTCATAGATCGACACGCGGAAGTTCACGATGTTTCCACCCCAATAAGCCATCTGCGGATCGTAACCGCCGCGCCAGCGAATCTCCGTCACCGCCTGCGCCGTCGGCACGCTGAACGAGTCCCACACAAACTGGTCGTAGTCCGTTCCATTCGGCTGATAGCGCGATGATGTCAGCAGCGGCCCGCTGCCATCATGCGGCTGCTCAAACACCACGCCCGCCTGCGCGACGAGCGATGTCAGGAACAGCAAGAATGTGAGGAAGCGTTTCATAATTTCAGTCATAATTTCAGTCGTCGTCGCGCTCGCGGCCTTGCTTGCCTTTGCCGCCCTCGTTTTCACCGAGCTGCAAAGTCACTCCGAGGCCCGGCAGTTTGACCGTGGCCGTGCTGGCATTGTGCCCGGCAAAGAGCGCCGCGATCCACACACCGGCCACGATGGCGATGATCACGCCCCAGACCGCATGACTGGATGAAATGGCATCCTCCGCCTTGCCCGATTTTTTTCCCGTGACCATCGCTGGCGAGATGTTCTCCCGATGCCGAATCGTATGCCACGCCAGCCCAGCCAGATGCATCACGATGACCACCAGCAAGGCCCACGCAAAGGCTTCGTGCAGTTCTTCGATCGCCTCACCGCCGTAGCCGATGCCCGAGATGAACAAGGCAGGAACGAGCAGGAACATCAGCACGGCTGCCGTCGCCGATCCCGGATTGTTTCCCGCGTAAAGTTTCGTCTTCGAAACAGCGGCGCTGATCATGTAGCTGGCGACTTCGCGCGGATGCACCGGGTAACTCGAAAACCGCGAATAGCGTGAGCCGACGATTCCCATCACCACACGCACGGCGAGCAGGAACAACGCGACGATGCCGAACAGCATGTGCAGTTGAAACAGCGGCGCATCATCATCGACAAGGAAGCCGATGGCGATGGCAGCGGTGAGTGAGCCAGCAAAGGCCCAGTGAAAGAGGCGGGCAGGGATGTCCCAGACGAGGATTTTGTTCATAGCAGTTGGATTTCTGGGTTGGTGGCCCGAGCATCAGCGTCGGCAGCATGCCGCATCTGATACAGGCCATTTTTTTGCGCAGCCATTTCCCACGCACTTGACCATGGGGTGTTACCCGAACGACGTGCCCCACCGAAATGCTGGTGAGTGCGGAGGTATATGCCCGTGCGGAACTCCAAAATCACTGGGTGCCAGGGGATCAAGCCGCCATGAATGCAGGATGCGTTATTCACCCCTCATTCCGCCACGGTTATCGGGGCCAGACACGTTATCATTTGGTAATGGTGATGGAATCGAGTGTTGCGGCCGCAACTCCTGTGCAAACTCAGCGCCACCGCCCACATGCACCTGCTCCTCGTCGAAGATGACACCAAACTTGCCCGCCAGACCAGCCTATGGCTGAGCGAGGCAGGGCATTCATGCATCTGGCGGGAAAAAGGCGGTGCGGCGCTCATCGCGCTGGGCACGGAGTCCTTTGACGCGGTGATCCTCGATGTCGGCCTCCCAGACATGGATGGCTTCGCTGTCGTCGAACAAATGCGCGCACGCGGGTTCGGCCTCCCAGTACTCTTTCTCACCGCCCGTGACAACGTCACCGATCGCGTGCGCGGCCTCAAAGCCGGCGGAGATGATTACGTGACCAAACCCTTCGCCATGGAGGAATTGCTCGCAC
>NZ_JBAQCR010000188.1:0-4991 GCF_049294395.1 Prosthecobacter sp. | reverse complement strand
CACCCTTCAGAAAAAAATCCTGAAATTCTGGAATCTTGTTAATCCTGTCTAAACGGGCCCCCAAGCCACCCACCAACACTCGCATCACCCACCGCCCACTCTTCTCCGCTCGATCTTCGGTTTCATCAGCTCCCGCAGAATCAAATTCGGAAACCTCCGACTCGGCGTGATCGCATAGAAGCTTTCCTTGATCTGCGGAAACTTGTGCCGCTCCACCAGTTCCCCGCTTTCGAGTTCGTCTTTGACCACCACGGGCGGCACCAGCGTCACGCCGTGCGTTTCACGTGCCATCAGTCGCAGCATCGCCATGTCATCCACTTCCGCCGCGATGATGGGCCGGATTCCCGTCTGATCCATCAGCACATCAAACGCCGTGCGGATGCTGCTCTCCAGACTTGGCAGCACGATGGGCACCGTTTCCAGATCCTCGGGAAAACGAAACGGCTTCATCCCGCGCTTCTTGTGCCCCACCAGGCTCACCGCCTGCTCATCCAGCAGATGGCTGTGCCAGCCCGTCTCCGCATCGCGCCGCACGGGCGTATTCGAAAGCACCACATCCAGCGTGTGCGTCTGCAACTGCGCCAGCAGCTCGCGCAGACTCCCCGAGTGGATGATCAGCTCCACATCATCCCGCGGAATCAGCGGACGCAAAAAGCTCAGCTGGAAATTCCGTGACAAGTTCGATGCCGCCCCCACGCGCAGCAGCCCACGGCTCCGCCCCGCGCGATTCTTCAGCAGGTCCGTCAGCTCCTCCCCGCTGTGGAAAATCGCATTCGCATACTCCAGCGCGATGCGCCCCGCCTCCGTCAGCACCAGCGCCTTGTGCTTCCGCTCAAACAACGCCAGCCCCAGGCTCTCCTCCAGGCTGCGGAGCTGCACGCTCAGCGCCGACTGCGACAGCTTCAGGTGCTTCGCCGCCTGCGTCAGGCTTCCCTCCGTGGCGATGGCACGAAAGTAGCGCAGGTGGTGGTAGTTGAGAAAAGGCATGATCCATGCTTTTACCAAAGCGAACGATGTCTGCCAATTCTTGAATTGGAACGAATTGCATGCACGCCAGAGATAAACCATAGAACCACCTCACCCCCTCAGCACACTTACTCATGAATCAGCCCCACATGAAACGCGTCTCCATCATCTGCGACCCCGCCGTGGAGGAGCACGTGGACGCACTGCTCGAAGAGATCGGCGCCGAGGGCCACATGACCGTCCCCGTGCGCGGCATCGACTCCCATGACGCCGATCCCGCAGACAGCGTCAAAGTGCAGATCGAAGTCACCCTGGACGCCGCCCGTGCCGAAATACTCCTCCAGCGCATCCAGAGCGATCTCATCGCCTCCGAGCCCTCCATCGCCGCCTACGCGAGCGACATACCGGAGGAAGACATCGCGGACAGCCACGTCACCACCGCCGAGGAGCAGGCCCGCCTGACCCCGGATGAGGTGCTGCAGCACTTCAAAGACGGCAACAGGCGCTTCCGCAGCGGCCAGGTCACCCGCCGCGATCACCCCGCGCAGGTCCGCAAATCCGCCGTCGGCCAGTATCCCAAGGCCGTCGTGCTCAGCTGCCTGGACAGCCGCGTCCCTGTGGAGGACGTTTTCGATCAGGGCATCGGCGATGTCTTCGTGGCCCGCGTCGCGGGAAATCTGGTGAATGAAGACATCCTCGGCAGCATGGAGTTCGCCTGCAAAGTCGCCGGAGCCAAGATGATCCTCGTCATGGGCCACCAGCACTGCGGTGCCATCAAGGGTGCCATCGACGACGTACAGCTCGGCAACCTCACCACCCTCCTCGCCAAGATCAAACCCGCCGTGGCCCTGAGCAACAACTTCCCCGGCGAGCAGGTCTCCTCAAACCCCCTCTACATGCGCCACGTGGCCCGCAACAACGTCCGCCACGCCGTCTCCCAGATCCGCACCCTGAGCCCCATCCTCAAGGAGATGGAGGACAAGAAAGAGATCAAAATCGTCGGCGCCTTCTACCGCCTCACGGACGGGACGCTCGAGTTCATCGAGTGATTTGGGGTGTGGAAGGTGGAGCAGTGTGCACAGCCCCCTTTTACAACACATCGCAGCTCTGAAGGCACAGGCCCCTCAAGCCACGCGCCAGCGTCTTGGACTGCGGTGGCAAAGATGCATGGCGCAAGCCTGCATCGCCGACACCGCTTTCGCGAGGTGAATAGCTTCCTCCGGCCTCAGCGCACCGTCCTGCCTGCGAAAGCGGCGTCGCGCCCAGGCTTGCCGCACGCACTCCCAAGACGCTTCGCGCCCGCGAGGGCACCAGCCCTCAAGCCACGCGCCAGCGTCTTGGACTGCGGTGGCAAAGATGCACGGCGCAAGCCTGCATCGTCGACACCGCCTTCGCCCGGTAAATCACCCTCACCAGCCCAGCGCTCCAGGCGCGCGGACCTCCGAGTCCGCAGCACCCCGCAAGCACAAGCGCCGCTCCGCATCCACCCTGCCGCCATTCCTCATCCGCAGCCAGCGTCCCCGCATTCCCAGTGCCCTGCATGCAGCCACCGTCGCTGCGTAAAAACACACCTCCACACCCCATCCCCCTAAGCCACAGCGCCATCATCTCCGCCTGATTACATTCATCGCTATTTTTTGCAGTCAAACAGGTGAGTCCACCTGTGCTGGCAACACGTATAAGACGCGAAATTTCCTTCAATTTTGACACCGCCATCCACTCCCCCGCCCATCCTTTCCCCCACGACTCTGCTGCAGCTCTCCGCCATCCTCGGCAGTGAGATCTCACCTGAGCGTGCCCGTTTAGCCATCCACCACGCCACGCAGGCGCAAAGCGATCCCCTCGCGCAGCTCAGCGCCGCCGCTGCCGGTGCAGGCATGCTGGTCTCGCCCGTGCGCCTGCCCCTCAGCGAGGCCGTGTGGCAGGCCCATGCAGACTCCCCCGTGGTCATCTGGAGCAGCGTGGAGAGCCGCTGGCTCGTCATCACCTACGCCGGCTGGTTCAGCCTCCGCCTCGCAGACGGGGAGCATCCCACCCACCGCATCACCGTCACACGGCAGGCCCTCGCAAACCTCGTCGGTGTGGAAGGCGTGCATACCGTGGTGGAGGCTGGTATCGTCCACCTGGACCGCGCCGCGCAGGAGATCAGCGCCGCAAAGCCGCACGGTCACGGCCACGCCGCGCATCATGACCACGCAGGCCTCAGCCCCGCGCGGCGCTTCATCGGCATGCTGCTCGCAGAGAAGCAGGAAGTCCGCACGCTGCTCATGTTCTCCGTCATCTCCGCGCTGCTCTACCTCGCCGTGCCCATGGCGGTGGATGCCATCGTGAGCAATCTCGCCTTCGGCGGCCAGGCACGCCCCTACCTCCAGGCCCTCGTCATCGTCTCCCTCGCGCTCTTTGGCTGCCTCGGTTTGCAGGCCGTCGTCACCGGCTTCCAGTTTTATGTGTCAGACATGATTCAGCGCCGCATCTTTGTGCGCGCCGCATCAGACCTGGCCTACCGCCTGCCACGCGTGAAGGCGCAGGTGCATGATGAAGTGCACGCCCCGGAAATGGTGAACCGCTTCCTCGATGTGGTCACTGCGCAAAAATCCACCGCCCTGCTGCTGCTCGATGGTGTGAACCTCGTCTTTGGCGGCCTCATCGGCATGCTGCTGCTCTCCGTTTACCATCCGCTGCTGCTCATCTTCGCCGCCGTCCTGCTGCTCCTCATCATCCTCAGCCTCTGGCTGCTCGGCCGCGGCGCGGTGGACACCAGCATCGAGGAATCACGCATGAAGTACGACCTCGTGAACTGGTTTGAAGAAGTCGCGCATTTCCCCTTCCTCTTCAAAGGCCCCGGCGGCAGCCGCATGGCCCATGAGCGCGCCAATGAACTCAGCACCGGCTACGTCATGGCGCGCGGCAGGCACTTCCGCGTGCTCATGCGCCAGGTCGCCGCGCTGCTCACGCTGCAGGTCGTCGCCTCCGCCGCCCTGCTCATCGTCGGCGGCTACCTCGTCATCAGCCAGCAGATCACCCTCGGCCAGCTCGTCGCCAGTGAGATCATCATGAGCGGCATCGTCGCCTCCCTCGCCAAGCTGGGCAAAAAACTCGAAGCCTGGTACGACGCCATGGCCGCCATGGACAAGCTCGGCCACGTCTTCGATCTCGAAACCGAGCGCGAAGGCGGCGAAAAGCCCGCCACACACGGCCTCGGTGCCGAGGTCGTCGCCAGCCAGATCTCCTTTGCCCACATCCCCACCCTGCCGCTCTTCAGCGGGCGCAGCTTCACCATCCCCGCAGGTGCCAGCGCCGCCATCGTGGGCCCCCATGGTGCGGGCGCCAGCTCCCTGCTGGACATCCTCTTCGGCCTGCGCCAGCCCTCCGCCGGCTTCGTCACCATCGACGGTGTGGACCTCCGCAGCTGGGACCTCGAAGCCCTGCGCGAAAGCACCCAGCTCCTCCGCCGCGATGAAATCATGGACGCCACCGTGGTGGAAAATCTCCGCCTCGGCCGCAGCGACATCGGCATGGATGAAATCCGCGCCGCACTGAAACAAGTCGGCCTGCTGGATGAACTCCTCGCACGCCCCGAAGGCCTGAATCTCCACCTCAAGATCGGCGGCGCACCCCTCTCCGGAAATCAGCGCATGCGCCTCCTCCTCGCCCGCGCCCTCGCCCAGCGCCCCCGCCTCCTGCTCATCGACGAATTGCTCGACAACATGGACGACGCCTCCTTCGCCCAGCTCTCCGATGCCATCCTCGGCAAATCCCAGCCCTGGACCGTCATCGTCACCACACGTGATTCCCAGGTCAGCAGCCGCTGTGATCACCTCATCGAGCTCGCCCCCTGCCGCCTGAGCGATGGCACCACCCCGAAATCTTCCGCCACCGCCGCATGATCTTCTCGTCCTCGTCCTCGTCCTCCTACTCGAACTCGTCCTCGATCCCAGCGCCCCGCACCCGCCCATGACGCCGACCTCCACCGCCCCCCTCTTCTCAGCAGCGCCGCCGCTGCCCGCGCTCAGCCTCGCCAGCCC
>NZ_JBAQCR010000187.1:0-11861 GCF_049294395.1 Prosthecobacter sp. | reverse complement strand
CTGCGCACTGCGGAGGCACGCACACCAGCAGAACTCGATGCGGCCATCAGCCTGGCATTCTCAAAAATCACAGAAAAAGACGCCAAGGGTTGGTTTGCCTCTTGTGGCTATAGTATTATTTAAAATGCTCTAGTTCTACTTTGATAAGTTAGCGGGATTTGGGAGCTGGCTGTACGTTGTGAGTGAGGCGGGGCGCCTTGCAGACGCTGCTGGTGGTCGTGGTATGTGGCGAAGGCGCTGGGTTTGCTTTCCCAAATCAGGTTGTGCCCTCCACCAGGGTAGCCTCGCTGAGGCTCGGCAACCCTTCGCTCTGATGCGCAGTCCCGTTGGGACTGGTGTCAAGCGGAGTGGGATGACGAAAGACGGCGACAACCGGCCAATGGATTCTGTGCCCCCGATGACTTACCAAAGTAAAATTAGGCTGCCATCACTGGGGAACGTGACGCAGCATCCATTCGGCCATTTCTGCGTAGATCGGAAAATCAGTGATCAGCACATTGTCGTGATCCGCGCCGGGGATTTCAACCCAGCGTTTTCCGATGCTGGATGGCAGCGCGTCGTAGAGACGACGTCCACATTCGACGGGGATCACCCGGTCTGACGTTCCATGCGCGACAAGTACCGAGCATTTGAGCTGGGGAACGAGAGCGAGGGAGTTCGCCGCGCTGACTTCCATGTGTGCCTTTCTTTCATAGAACCAACCTGTCATGTGGCTCCAGACTGAACCCAGCCACTCTCCCACCCAGCCCGAAGTCTGATGACGCACCACGTGGTCCAATGAATCGAAGGTGGAAACCAGCACGGCAGCGCGCCAAGGCGCATCCTTCTCCACGGCTGAGCGGATGCTGACTGCACCTCCCATCGACAGCCCCATGATGCCTGCGGGCTGCGGATTGAACCCGAACTTCGCTGCGGCCTCATGCAGCGCCAGTGCCGGAAGGTGGGCCTCCCGCACGCCATAGCTGGCGGTTGTTCCCGGGTGATCGCCATGAGCAGGCATGTCGGGCAGAATACAGCGAAAGCCCACGGCGCAGAAACGCTCTGCGACGAGCAGGTAGTCCTCCTTTCGACCGCGGCGGCCATGCACCAGCACCAGATTTCCCACCACGCTTCCGGGTGCTGGCAAGGTGAGACCTTTCAGCGTCATCTGCTCACGGATGACCTGTCCGCGCTTTCCAAGTGAACCCTGCGGATCTGGCTCACAGACGAGACAAGGGGTGCCATCGGCACAGGTGAAGGATTTCAACGCCACGCCGTGTGCCGCCGGATGGGCCAGAAACTCATGATGATAATCCTGCAGCGGCCTGCGTGGCGGATGCGCCAGCTGATCTGCGGCCAGCCAACCGGCCAGCGGTGGCACCAGCAGAAGCGCGGCTCCCAGGATGACTCGTTTTCTTTTCACTGGCCGATGATGAGCAAGATTGTGCCGGGTGCCAATCTTGTTATGTTCGCAAAAGCAGAACATGAACTTTTCCGCACTTCTTCGATTCCTTGCCATTTCGGTGCCCTCTTTGCTGGTCAGCTGCGCCAAGCCTGCTTATGAGATGCGCGGATATGCCTCCTACATCGCGGATCAATATGCCGGCCAGTACACCACCTCAGGCTCCATCTATCAGCCACAGGGCTGGACCGCCGCGCACAACACCCTGCCCTTTGGCACGGTGGTCAAGGTGAAGAACAACACCAATGGACGAACGGTGAACGTGACGGTGACCGACCGCTTCCCCTATTACCCGAACCGCGTCATCAATCTCTCCCGCGCCGCTGCCGAATACATTCAGCTTCCCTATCGCCAGCTCGGCGATGTCACGGTGACTGCCAAAACCATCGCCAACGGTGCTGCGCCAGCGGCCAACTACAGTGCGCCTCCTGCAAGCTACGGTCCAGCTCCAGCCAACTACAACACCCCGGCTCCGGTCAAACACAGCGCACCGCAACGCACGGCGTACAAGGCGCCCAAAACGTATCGCGCTCCTCCAGCAGCCAGCAGCTACCGCACGCCCAGCACGGTGCCGCCTGCAGGCTATGGCACCAGTGCACCGCCCCCAGGGTATGGCACAACGGCAATGCCTGCGGGCATTCCGCCGCCACCGCCGGGGTATGGCGGAAGATGAGGTCGCTGCAAAAGCAGCCACATTTTTCTGCCACACTTTGGACTCGAGCGTCCATATCCACAGTGCATGGATTCTCTCACGCCGCCCAAAACTCCGCAGGATGCCGAACTCGCCAGACAGGTGGAAGCCGGTGACGACGCAGCGTTTCGTCTGCTGATGCAGCGGCATTTGCAGGCACTGCGCGGCTACCTGGCGCTGCGGGCGCCGGTGCCTGATTTGATCGATGAAGTGGCGCATGACGCCTTTGTGTTCGCCTATCAGAACATGAAGGACTTCACCGAAGGGTCCATGCAGCCGTGGCTGCGCACCATCGCCTACAATCAGCTGCGAGACCGGCTGAAGGCGTATGCGCGGGACTTCACCAAGCACGAGCGCTACTCCGAGCAGGTGCGCTGGGAGATGGCGCTGGAGGCTTCTGAAAAACCCGTGAGTGATGAATCAGATCATCTGGCGACCTGTCTTGAGAAGCTGCGCCACCATCAGCGCACCATCCTGGATCTGCGCTACGAGATGCAGCTCAGCTGCGAGGAAATCGCGCAACGCACGGGCCGCAGCACGCTCGCGGTGCGCACCGTGCTGATGCGTGTACGCCAGCAGCTGCGCAAGTGCATTGAACTTCACCTGGAGCACAAAACCGCATGAACACCGACGAAGCGATCGACAAGGCTTTGGAGGGGATGCTCTCCAATCATGAATGGCAGGTCCTGATGAGCGACCCCGACACGCTGAAGGAACTGGAAGAGCAGCTCGGCATGGACGCGCTGCTGCGTGTGGCTCTGGAAAAAAATGACACTCCCGCGGCCCTCGCCGATGCTATCGAGGCCAGCGTCAATGTGTCATCCGTCGATGATCTGATGCGCAGCATTGAAGAATCAACCACACGCCGTCGCCCGCGACGCTGGTTCACCCACCTGCCCCGCTGGACCACCGCGGCCGCGGCTGTGTTGATCGGTTTCATCGGTGGCACTCTCGCGTGGCCGGATTTGTTTCAGCAGCTTGAGCTTGCTCCCGTGGTGGCTCAGCGCACGGGCAAACGTGTCATCATGTATGGACGCATCATCGCCAACCCACCTGTGACTCGTGTGGTGGTGGTGCCCGAGCCGATGCTGGTTCAGCCACCCCTTGCACCTGCTCCTCCAGCTCCGAATCCGCAGACACCGAAGGTGGTGGTCGTGGAGAAAAAATCGGAGCCTGCTCCGCCAGCAACTCCGGTGACACCGCCCGCCATCAGCATGGGCAACGCCCCCGCACCGGTGCCGGAGAAAATGGAGACCGTGACGATTCCTCCCATGAATCTTGCCTCGAAACCCAAGAGCGAGATGCCCATGGAGACTCCCGATGTCTCCTCGAAGATCGATTTCGAGCGGCAGGTGCTGCCGATTTTGGAGCGCTCCTGCTTTGAGTGCCACAGCAGCAAACTGAAGAAGCCGAAAGGTGGGATCCGGCTGGATGATCTGGAAGCGATTCGCGAAAAAAGCCAGACGGACAATCTCATCCTGCCGCACAAGGCCGCCAAGAGCACGCTGGTGAAATCCATCTCTCACAAGCCCGGCGACGATGATCTCATGCCGCCGCCCAATGATGGCAAGCCGCTGAGCGCCGAGGAAATTGCGCTCATCCGGCGCTGGGTTGAAGAGGGGGCGAATTTCGGATCGTGGACCTCCATGCGTGCGAAGGAGGTTTCGATCTCGACGCTGAACGAGGCTGTGGATATCACCCAACTCAAGGCGGTGGCGGCACGCATTGATCAGCTGATCGAACGGGACCTGAGCAAGCACGCGGAGGAGGCGCGCCCGATGGCCAGTGAATTCGTGTGGCTGCGCCGTGTGTATCTTGACCTTGTGGGCCGCATTCCCACCAGCGATGAGGCGAAACGTTTCATCGCCCTCAAAGAACCCGAGAAGCGCGGACGCCTGATCGAAGAGCTGCTGGCCTCCAACGGCCACGTCAGCCACATGTTCAACTACTGGTGTGATCTGCTGCGCGCCAAAGACGACCTGGCCGAAGGTGTGCAGGGGGATTTTTATCTCGCCTGGATCAAACAGAGCGTGCGTGAAAACAAACCTTTCGACGAATGGACACGTGAGCTGCTGAGCCCCGAAGGCTACGGCTGGCGTGCACCTGCGGCGGGCTATTACCTTCGTGACGGTGAGAACCGCGCCGCAAACATCGAGAGCACGGCCACGCTTTTTCTTGGCACGCAGATTTCCTGCGCGCAGTGCCATGACCATCCTTACAGCCGCTGGACACGGAAGGAATACCATCAGTTCCTTGCCTGGACTTCCGGGATCAAGACTGCTTCAAAAGAGGACGGGGTCGGAGAAGTGGGCGGCAAGGCGATCCGCGAAGCGGCAGAGCGCTATGACCGCATGGCGATGGACAAGCTGGACTATGAACGGCGGCAAAAAAACCAGCGCATCCGAGATGCCCTGCTGGCGCTGCAGCGTGCAGCCGGTGGTGCAGGCGTGGTGAATGGAGAGGGGCAGCCTGCAAAGCTGCCGGACGATTATCAATATGCGGATGGTAAGCCCGGCGAGCTGATTCCTGCGGCTGTGCTTTACGGCGAATCACCAGCCACAGGTGCACGCCCCGCTGAAACTCTGGCGACATGGGTCACCGCGCCCACCAACACACGCTTCGCCCTCACGCTGGCGAACCGGCTGTGGGCCAAGTTGTTCGGACTGCCGTTCGCAGGCAGGGTGGATCAGGTGCGCGAAGTGGCGGACTGCGACAATCCTGATCTGGCGCAGTATCTCGTCAATGTGGTGCGTGATTCGAAATACGATGTGCGGCGGATCCTGCACATCTTCACCCTGACCCGCGCCTATCAGCGTGAAGCTGGACTGGCGCCGCAGGATTCTTCGGTGGTGTATCGCTTCCCGGGTCCGGTGGTGCGGCGTTTGACGGCTGAACAGGTGTGGGACTCCATGATGGCGCTGGCCGTGAAGGATTTGGATTTGAAACTGAATTTTGATCCGCCCGGTGTCGCTGAACTGGAAGCGGCAGTCGCTGCTAAAAAAGCGAGCGAGGTCACCGCTGTGGCCCGCAAAATCGCAGGCAAGGAAGAACGTGAAATGAAGGTGGAGGAACGCCGTGCACGCCTGCGCAAGGAGATGGCCCGCGAGTTTGCCGGTGGTGGCCTGGAGCGTGCCTCGGAGCTGCCGCAGCCAACGCCTGATGGTCATTTCCTGCGCATGTTTGGCCAGGGAAACCGTGACTTCATCGGTGATGCGTGGAGCTCCTCCACGGTGCCGCAGGCGCTGCTCATGCTGAACAGCGATTTCTTTGACCATGTGGCGCGTTCCGGCAGTCCTTTGTCCGAAAGTTTGCGGGGGCTCAACAACATCACCGAAGTCGCGCACGGCGCCTTCCTGGCCGTAATGACACGTGAGCCGACGCAGGCCGAGCTCGATGCCTGCAAGCTGGCGCTGGGAGATGCACGCAATGCCAAGGCGCTAGCCCGCACCCTGCTCTCCACGGCTGAATTCATGTTTCAAAAATAACCCCTCACTTTATGAAGCACTCCTTGAACCGCCTTGATGATGTCTCCCGCCGTGAGTTTGTCACGCGCATGGCCCGCACCTGCCTCGGCGTCAGTTTGGTGCCGCCACTGGGCCTCGCGCGAGCGCTGGAAACGAGCACGCCGAAGTTTGCCAGCCACGTCATTTATCTCAACATGCGCGGCGGCATGAGCCACATCGACACCTTTGACACCAAGCCCGATGCGCCTGCGGGGCATCAAGGGCCGGTGAAAACGATCAAGACCAAGGCGGATGACCTGCTCATCTCCGGCTTCTTTCCCAAACTGGCGGAACATGGGAAAAAAATAGCGGTGGTCCGCTCGCTGCACCACACGCAGGGGGCCCACGAGCCGGGCGTGTATAAAGTGCTCACGGGTTATGAGATGTCCGCCACGATGCGGCATCCGGCGCTCGGTGCGTGGGTGGCGCGGCAGGTGACGCAGGGACATTCAACCCTGCCGCCTTACATTCGCCTCGCCGGTCTCGCGGGGCATCCGGGCAGCGGGTTCATGGATGCACGGTATGCGCCTGTCCCGGTGCTGGATGCCAGCAAGGGACTGGAACACACCCAGCTGCAAAACGGCGACTCCATGACCAATCTGCGCAAACGCAGCGGGCTCGCTGAAAACTTCAACCGCGACTTCCTTGCGCGCTACCCCATGGCGGACGTCAAGGCGCATGTGGATGTGTATGCCGACGCCATCAAACTCATGACCAGCAAGGATCTCGATGCCTTCGACATCACGCAGGAAAAAAGCAAGCTGGTGGAAGACTACGGCAATGATGAATTTGGCCAGGGCATTCTGCTGGCGCGCAGGCTGATTGAGAGCGGCACCAAGTTTGTCGAGATCGAACTCGGCGGCTGGGACACGCATGCGGACAACTTTGCCCAGGTGGAATACCTCTCTAGTCGTGTGGACAATGCGGTGGGCACCTTGCTGGAGGATCTGGAGACACGCGGCATGCTGGACAGCACGCTGGTGGTGCTCACCACTGAGTTTGGACGCGGCCCCAAAATCGACGGCACAGGGCGCGGACACCACCCCATCGCGTTTTCATCGTTCATCGCGGGCGGGGGCGTCAAAGGCGGTCAGGCTTATGGCAAGACGGATGAGACCGGGACGCATGTGATTGAGAACCCCGTCACCGTGCTCGACTTCCATGCAACCATCGGAGCGCTGCTGGGAGTGCCGCCACAGGAAACCATCTCCGCCGGCAGTGGCGGAAGTTTCAGCATCTATGGCGGCACCGGAGCAAAGCGCGGCGTGCCGATCGCGGCGCTGATCTGATCAAGCTGCTTTGGAATTACGCTCGATCCAGTCATAGAGCATCGGCAGCAGCAGCAGCGTGAGCAGCGTGGAGCTGATGATGCCGCCGATGACGACGGTGGCCAGCGGACGCTGTACCTCCGCTCCTGCCCCATGCGCGAGGGCCATGGGCACGAAACCGAGGGCGGCGACGAGAGCGGTCATCATGACAGGGCGCAATCGCGTGGAGACACCGGTGAGCACGGCATCGCGGACGCTCATGCCTTCCTCACGGAGCTCGTTGAAGTAGTTGACCAGCACGAGTCCGTTGAGCACCGCGACACCGCTGAGTGCGATGAAACCGACTGCAGCAGTGATGCTGAAGGGCATGCCGCGCAGCTCAAGGGCGATGATGCCGCCGGTCAGCGCGAGCGGGATGCCTGTGGCAACGAGCAGGGTCTGACGAATGCTGCCGAAGGCGAAGAAGATGAGCATCAGAATGAGCGCCAAGGCGGTGGGCACCACGATGACCAAACGGGCGCGGGCTTCCTGAAGATTCTCAAAGGTGCCGCCAAACTCGAAGCTGTAGCCCTCGGGGAAGGTTACTTCTTTTTTGATGCGTGCACTCGCTTCATTGACGAAGCCTTCCATGTCGCGGTCCTTCACACCGACGAGGATGGCGGCACGGCGCTGCGTGCGGCTGTGGCGGATGGGCTCCACGGTTTTCTCGGTGTGGATGTCCACGGCATCTCCCAGCGAGAGCATGCCGAAGTCACCGACACGCAGCGGCAGGCTCTTCATGATTTCCTCCTTGGCACGCTCTTCCTCCGGCAGGCGCACGACGATGTCGCGCTTGCGATTGCCTTCGACAACCTGACCGGACACTTCACCGCCGAGACCCGCAGAGACGGCATGATTGAGCTCGGCAAGGGGAACGTTGTACTTGGTCAGAACATCCCGCTTCACCTGCATCACGACGGTGCTGGTTCGACCATCTGTTTCAAGCTCAGCGGATCCCCCCGGAGTGTTGTTGATGATGTCACGAATCTGGCTGGCAAGCTTTTCGAGCATGTCAAATTCGATGCCGTAGATGCGCACGGTGAGCTCGGCCTTGGAACCTTCCATCATTTCATTGAAGCGTGTCTCGATCGGCTGGCCGAATTCGATGCTCTGGTCTTCGTGCTCGCTGAGCGCCTCCTTCTCGATGGCGGCGCAAAGCTCGGCCTTGTTGGTCGGCAGGCCGGGGCCTTTGGGCCACTCGGAGACGGGTGTGTAGAAGACGTAGAAATCCGTTTCGTTTGGCGGCATCGGGTCGGTGGCCACTTCGCTGGTGCCGCTGCGGGTGAAAAAGCGGGTGACCTGCGGAAACTTTTCACGCACCATTTTGCCGAGCACGAGGTCCTCATGCAGCGACTCCTTGAGGCTCATGCCGACTTTGCGGTAAATCATCCCGGCGATGGAGCCTTCGTCCAGCTTGGGCACGAACTCGGCCCCCAGTGTGCTGAAGCGCCAGCCGCAGAAAGCAAAGAAGGCGACTGCCAAAAGCACCACCGCCCAGCGCATTTTGATGGCGGTGCGCAGCATGGGCTGGAACACGCGATTGAGACCCGAGATGATCCAATTGTCCTTTTCGGCGACGTTGCCGCCGAGGAAGAACGAGCACATCGCGGGCATGAGCGTCAGCGCCAGCAGCAGGGCCCCGGCGAGAGCAAAAATCACCGTCACCGCCATGGGGCGGAACATTTTGCCTTCGACGCCCGTGAGCGTCAGAATCGGCAGATAAACGATGGTGATGATGAGCACCCCGAAAAACATCGGGCTCGCCATCTGCTTGCTGCCGGCGAGCACTTCGCGTGAACGCTCTTCTTTGGTGAGAATTCGTCCGAGGTGATGCTGCTTGACCCCGATCCTGCGGATGATGTTTTCGACCATGACCACAGCGCCGTCGATGATCAGACCGAAATCGACCGCGCCAAGACTCATCAGATTACCAGACCATCCGCCCTGAACCATGCCACAGATGGCAAAGAGGAATGACAGCGGAATAGCCAGCGCCACGATCAAAGCCGCGCGCCAGTTTCCGAGAAGGACGAGCAGGACGACAATGACGAGCACGGCGCCTTCGAGGAGATTTTTTTCCACCGTGCCAACGGTGGCCTCGACGAGATCGGAACGTTCGTACACGACGGTCACATCCATGCCCGCAGGCAGCTTCTCCTTCAGCTCCTCCAGCCGTGGGGCCACGCGATGGCAGACGACGCGTGCATTCTGCCCCATGAGCATCATCACGGTTCCCAGCACGACCTCTTCTCCGTCCATGGTGGCCGCACCTCCGCGGAAGCCGGCTCCCCACTGCACCTTGGCCACGTCCTTCACCCGCAACGGCTCAATGGCGGCACCGAATTTGATTGGCAGCTGGGCGATTTCCTCCGCCGTGCTGACACGGCCCACACTGCGAATGGTGAGCTGCTCGTCACCGCGATTGATGACGCCGCCACCGGCGTTTTCGACGTTGCCGCGAATGATGGCGGCGAGTTCGCCCACGGTCATGTTCGCCGCTTTTAATTTATCGAGCATGGGCTCGACCGTGACCTGACGCTGATGGCCGCCGTTGCTGTTGATTTCCGCCACGCCTTGCACGACGCGCAGGTGCGGTTTCACGATGTATTCGTGTGTCTCCCACAGACGCATGAGGCCTTCCTTTTCATCCGCAGGCTTCTCCTTGGCCCCCTTCTTCCAATGAAGCGTGTAGTAGAAAATTTCCCCGAGCCCCGTGCTGATGGGAGCAAGGCTCAGCGAGCTGCCCGGAGGCAGATCGTTCATCACGGCGGTGAGACGTTCGGTGACGAGCTGGCGTGCACGAAAAATGTCCGCGTCGTCTTCAAACTGGATCGTGACCTGGCTGAGGCCAAACTTTGTGAGTGAACGCGAATCGAGCACGCCGGGCATCCCGGAGAGCGCCATTTCGATTGGGCGTGTGACAGCGCGCTCGGACTCCTCAGGAGCCAGGGCCGGCACAGCCACGTTCACCTGCACCTGCGGGCCGGTGAGATCCGGCACTGCATCGATGGGCAGGTGCATGAGTGAATACAGGCCCGCACCGAGCAGGCCGAAAGCCCCCAGCAGCACGAGGGCACGCTGGCGGACAGAGAATTCGAGAATGAAATTGAGCATGATCGCAAAAGAAGAGGTTCAAAACGCGATGCCGCTTATTTCACCAAAGTGCTGCCCGTGAGCTGCTCAAGCTGCAGACGTGCGTCCACAGCACCCAGCTGCGAAGTCAGCACGGCTTTGACGGAGGCGATGTACTGGCGTTGCAGCTCTGTGTAAGTCGCCAGCGGCAGCGCGCCCAGGCGATAGTGCTCATCGGCTTCTGCTGCCGCCTTGCGAAAGCTTTCCAGCGTGTCAGCCGGCCATTTGGCAAGCTCCTCGGTGTGGATGCGGTAATGAGCAGCCTGAGCAGCGACGTCACGTTCGAGCTGGCGCATCTGTGCAGTGAGCATGACTTCCGCCTGCACTTCCTTGGCTTTGGCGGCGTCGATGGCTCCTTTATTACGATTCCACAAGGGCAGAGGAATGGAAACACCAATGCCCACTTGGGTTTCCCGCGTGAACGTCGTCTGCTTCTGCATATAAGGCTGCACGGTGATGGAAGGCCAGCGCTCGTTTTTGGCAAGCTCCACAGAGTACCCCTGCTGCTCCACATCAATGAAGCGGGCGCGCAGGGCGAAGTTTTTGCGACGTGCCTCGGCCAGCAAGAACTCGAGCGGCGGTGGTGGATTGAGCACGAGATCCTCCATGCGCAGCTCCAGCGGATGCTCTGCTTTTTCACCCAGAAGCTGGTTCAGCTCAAAGCGGGCCGCGGCCAGTTCGTTGCGCGCCAGCGTGGCTTCGGCACCCAGCGTGAGCGCGCTGGACTGAATGATGCGGGCCTCCAGCCGTGGAGCTGCACCGGCGGGATCACGCTGCAGGAGCACCGCCGCGAGGGACTGAAAGCGTTTTGCCACCTCCTCGGCGGCACGGGTTTGCTCCTGTGCAGCCAGCAGCTTCCAGGCGATGGTGCGCACCCGGCCGGCAAGCGCAGCACGAAACTGCACCACCCCGAGCTGGGCGAGTTCAATGTCTTTTTGCGCGATAGCCTTGCGCAGAGAGAGGCGGCCGGGCCACTCAAATGTTTGAGTGAGCTGCACCGCCCAGGTGGGACCATCGCCAACTGCACCCGTGGAGAGATCGCGAATATGCCAGTTGCCGACACCGACCATCATGTCCGGGTTTTTAATCTCCCCCGCCTTGGTTTTTCCGCCTTGGGCGACATCGATTTGGGCCTCGTAAAAACGAAGCTCCGGGTGTGTGGCGAGAGCCTTGAGAACGAGGGAATTGACTGAGACGGGCTCCGTTTCGCCCCTGGAGGGCAACTGGAGGCAAACAAGCAAAGTGAGAAGAAGAGAGGAAAGTTTCATGCGCGTAAATTGAGATTGGATGGTGAGTTATGGGCAAGGCGGATTCATCCGCAGCATGTGCCCGAAGTGTCCGCTTTTGCGGCCCCGGAGATTCGATCCATTACTCAACAACGCATGACGGTCCTGCCAGACTTCAGGGCAAGACCATGCGACCATGAGTTCCTCTGCAAGCGCCCGACTGCAGCAGCCACAACTGGCTTTGCGAGGAGGCAGTGGGCCACGACATGCGAAGGGACCGCCGCTTTGGCAATACCTTGCGTGGACGTCATCAGTCGTTGCGCACGTGATGCGTCATCGACTTGTTTGAATGCCAGCACGTGGTCCGTGGCATTGGACGCAGGCGCTTCGGCAAAAGCCACCAGCACTCTGCAGAGGGCGTCATGCTCATGAATTGTCAGCTCAGCGGCGGACTTGCCTGCATGAGAAAGCACCACCGTCAGGGCACCTTTGTTGGACACACCGACCTTCACGGCGTGATCACCGTCAATCATAGCCGCCGCCATGCAAATGGCCGGTGCG
>NZ_JBAQCR010000186.1:0-28356 GCF_049294395.1 Prosthecobacter sp. | reverse complement strand
GGAGCTCAGGTAGGCGTCGCCAGAGGCTTTGAAGTCCTTGCTGCGGTTCCAGTGCAGGTCTCCCAGCTTTTGCCAGAGTCGGGGATTGTCCGGCATGAGCTTCAAACCCTCCTCCAGAATGTCCATGCCGCGCTTCACATAGTCATGGAACAAGGTGCCGCGCAGTCCCCCTTTCAGCTCTTTGTTGTAGAGGTAATACGATGCCGCATTGTAGGCCATGTGCCATGAGGCCTCCTCCCAGTAGCGCGCATTGCGCGGCTGGAGCTGCGTCACAAAGCCATAGTATTTGTCCACCTGCGCCCAGTTCACCCGAGTGAACTCCACATGGGCGCGCAGTTGAAAAACAGTGGCGATGAGCCCGCGCAAACCGCCGAAAGCTGCGGCAAGGCCCATCTGCCCCATGTTGCCCTTCACACCCAGATGCAGCGGCTCATCCACCAGATGCATCGTGCGCAGATCATGCGTCACCCGCTGCTCCAGCGGCAGTTTCAGCACACCAAAAATCAGCAGCACGGCGGCAGCCTGGAGTTTTCGTTTCATAGTTCCTTCTCCACAAAGACCAGGTGAGTGACGAAGAGGTACACTGTCATGTAGAGCGCCGCGATGCCGGTCATTTCATAGACCGCAATCCAAGGCACGATCTCTCCATTGGCCACGCTGTCCACGACGTCGAACTGTGCCAGGTCGGGGCAGATCGTGGCCAGCAGAAAGGTGGCGATGCGCGTGGCGGTGCTGCCGAGATTGGGCTGGAAGATGAATTCGCGGATCATCGCATGACCATGGCCGATGATGGTGATGCAAAAGGTGATGACGATGGTGAACAGCGTCGAACTCGCGATGCAGGAAAGCAGCAGGGCCACGGTGGTCACCACGGCGGCCTTCAGGAAGATGGCCCACACCGCCCAGTGCAGGTTCCAGGTGAGCCCCTGTCGGGCCACGATTTCACGGATCTGCGCCACCGCCTCGGGTGAATCCTGGTTTTCAGAATGCAGCTGAGACACGGCGGAGGCGAACAGCATGGACTGCTGCAGCCACAAGATCAGGCTCAGCACGGCATCAATGATGACAAGGCCTGAGGCGATGAGCATCAGCACTCCGAGCAGCTTGCCAAGCAGGTAGTCAAAGCGCGGCACCGGCTTTGACAGGATCGTGTAGAGAGTGCGATCCTCCAGGTCTTTCGGCAGCAGCAGGGCGGTGGCCACAATGCCGAAGACGATGCTGAACACCTGCAGCACGCCCAGGGACATGGTCTTGAACTGGCTGAGCTGCTGCTCGGGATTGATGGTGGAAAAGCCAAAGCCCATGGCCGCCACCAGCGCGCAAAACAGCAGCAGGAAGGGCAGGATTTTCATCCGCATCAGCTGCGTCATCGTCGCATAGGCCAGCGTCCACACGCGCCGGGGGGAGAAGCGCACCGGAGCCACGGAGGCGGCGGCAGAACTTGGGGTGGCTTGGCTCATGGTTTTTTCGGTTCGTTGGTTGCTTCAATGAACAGGCGTTCCAGCGTCGTGCGCGGGTGGCCGCTGCGCAGCAGGCGCGTGCCACCGCCTTCGGCCTTCACCAGCGCATCAATTTTTGCCAGCAGGTCAGGGGAGGCATTTTCAAGAACCAGCTCGGTTTGATTTTCCACGGCGATCAGTTCGTCCAGCCGTCCCTCACGCACCATGCGCCCGTGCGCCATGATGCCGACGCGGTCGCATACCTCCTGCATCTGCTCCAGCAGATGCGAAGTGACCAGCACGGTGATGCCACGCGAGCGGAACTCGATGATCAGATCGCGGATGATGCGCGAGCCGGAGGGGTCCACACCGGCGGTGGGTTCATCCAGCACGAGCAGCTGCGGCTCATGGATCAGGGCCTGCGCCAGGCCGAGTCGCTGCAGCATGCCTTTGGAATAACCGCCCACGCGCCGCGTCGCCGCATCTTCAAGCCCGGTCAGCGCCAGCATTTCCTCTGCACGGGATTTCAATTCATCCCCGGTCATGCCGCACAGCTTGCCGTAGAAGTGCAGGGTCTCGCGTCCGGTCAGGTGCTTGTAGAAATACGGATTCTCCGGCAGGAAGCCCACGCTGCGGCGGCTGGCCACTTCCGTGCTCGGGATGCCGAAGATGCTGGTGTTGCCTTCAGTCGCATTGAGCAGGCCCAGGATGGCCTTCATCGTGGTGGATTTGCCGGATCCATTCGGCCCGATGAGGCCGTAGACTTCACCTGCCTCCACCGTGAATGACACATCATGCACGGCGCGGAAGGCACCTTTGCCAAGGTGGCCTTTGAAGACCTTGGTCAGGTGGTTGACGGAAACGGCGGGCGCGGCGCTCATACGGGTTGGGAAAGGTTAATCACGCAGGATGCTGAATCCACGCAAGTTTGGCTCTGCGGCTATGGGTTGGACCTCTCGTTGCTTGATGTGCGAGCCCAGGCTGCTCTGCTGGATGTCTTCGAGGAAGGCGTCCAGTTCATCGGCCTCCAGTGACTGTGCCAGCAACTCCACACGGCCGTCGGGCAGGTTTTTGACCCAGCCGGTCACATCAAAGCCCGAGGCGATGCGTTTCGTGCTGTAGCGAAAGCCCACGCCCTGAACGCGGCCTGAATAGAGAACATGTTTTGCGGTCATCACTTCATCAAAAGTTTCAATGCGGCCCTGGCTTCTTCGCTGGCTGCTTCAATCAACACCACACCCGCATCGCTGCGATTGCGCAGCAGGCTGACAAACCGGCCCTGCGCGGTGAATTCACTTTCACCCTTGGTCTCGTAGCGTTGCTTCAAAGAGTTGATCATCGCCTTGTAAAACGCATCGGCGGAGGACTTGTCCATGAAGAGCGTCTGCCATGCGGCGTGGTCACGCTTGGCTCCGCCATCCGCTGCCCATGCCAGCAGACGATCCGCCACCAGCCCGCGTGCGCCGAGCGCGGCGTCTTCATCGGTGTTGTAGGTGCGCAGGGCTGTGACGCAGGCAAACTTGCCAAGGCAGTCGTCGAGATATGGCAGCACGCCCTTGAGCTTCACTTCCGCCAGTTGGATTTCCACCGGAGCGGGGCGCTCCTGATCGAGATAAATTTCCGGCTCGATGACCTCCGCCGTGCTGATGGGGGGGCGGCTATAGGCGGAATTGAGCTGCGGGAAACTGCCGGCGCTGTGCAGGGTCTGGGCAAAATCAAAACCCCGATTGAAAGGGAACAGCGCCAGCTCCCGCAGATAAGCCGGCATGGGCACCTGGTTGATCGGATGATCCGGGTCTTCCGCAGGCAGATCATCCTTCAGCTCGGAAGCCGGGTTTTGCAGCGAGTGCAGGAAGCGTGTGAGCGCCGCATCTCCGGCGATCAATGAATCCCGCGCCAGCCGCATGTCGGTCTTCATGGGGCCATGCTGAGGCTGATACAAAATGCTGCCGTATTCGCGCAGCAGCTGCCCAAAGGCAATCCCCAGCGGCTCGTTCGAAGTCACCGCAGGGCCGGAAGCCGTGGAGGCTTCGATCGTGAACATCGTTTCCGACTCATCGTCATACCAGCCGCCCAACAGGCGGGCCAGCAAGGCGGCACGCATGGGCAGGGGATCAATCGCTTCAGGAATCCAGCCCAGCGCAGCGAGTCCGCGCGCAAGTTTCTTTCCCTCTTCATTCGGCTGCTGGCGTTTGAGCCAGGCCAGGATGACTTTTTCCACCTCTTCCTGGCTGACCGCCGTCGTGACGAGGGGGAGCGCATGCAGCTTGCGCATTTTCATCATTTCCAAACCCATGCCCACAAAATCAGGTGCCACATCATCTTCACCACCCTTGGGTGTCATCTTCGCCACGTCCTTCATGCCCAGCATGCCGAGCTTTTGAATCATCTGCGCATTCTCATCCTTCAGGGCGTCATTCTGACCCTGGAGATATTCGATCTGACCTTCCAGCAGCACGATCTGCTTCTTGAGGTCTTCCACCGCTTTGTTGGTGACGTCGATCGGTGTCGCTTCTTGTTTTACCGCAGCCACCGGGGGCTGCATGTTCACCGCTGGCGGCGGTTCCGGTTTCATCCCCGCCAGAAACAAAGCCGCCGCACCTCCAAGCGCGAGGAGGATGATCAGCAGGGGGGCCGGGTTGAGCTTCATCATCAAACCATGCAGCGGGAAAACGGTGCGGGCAATATCACGGGCTGTTTTTCCTCGTACTTTTCTGCTTGGCGGAAACCCGATCCAATTCAACATACCCGGCACCGGGCTGAGCCGCCCGCACCACCCATGTTCCGCTGGCGATTTGGCAACCACGACCTCGATCTCACCCATCGCGGTCTCATCATGGGCATCGTCAACGTTACGCCCGACAGCTTTTCGGACGGCGGTCGCTTCAATGATCCCGGCCGTGCCGTGGAGCATGCCTTCACGCTGCTGGCGGAAGGTGCGGACATTCTGGACATCGGCGGCGAGTCCACCCGCCCCGGAGCCGAGCCAGTGAGCGAAGCCGAGGAACTGCACCGCGTGCTGCCCGTGATCCGCGCCGTGCGTTCACAAACCAAGGCGCTCATCTCCATCGACACCATGAAGGCCGCCGTCGCCCGGGCCGCATTGGATGCCGGGGCCGACATCATCAACGATGTGACCGGCCTGCGCGGTGACGCCGCCATGCCGCGCGTCGCGGCGGAATCCAAGGCGGGGCTGGTCGTCATGCACATGACCGGCACACCGCAGACCATGCAGACCCATCCGCAGTACGACGATGTCGTCGCTGCCGTGTCGGACTACTTTGAAAACCGCCTGCGCGTGCTCCAAAACGAAGGCATCGAGCCCGAGCGCATCGTGCTCGATCCCGGCTTCGGTTTCGGCAAAACCCTGGAGCACAATCTCACCCTCATGCGCGAACTGCCGCAGCTCGCCGCCCAGCGTCCTTTGCTCGTCGGCGTCTCACGCAAATCCATGATCGCCCGCGTCATGAATTCCGAAGCCATGGAAGACCGCTTCTGGCCCACCATCGCCCTCAGCGCCTACGCCCGCGAGCATGGCGCTCGCATTGTGCGTGTGCACGATGTGAAGCCGAATCGCGAGGCGCTGCGGATGATGGAGGCGATTTTGGAAGGCGCGTGATGCCGTTGGCAATTCACTCCCATGACACTTTTTCGCTATTTCGATCCCGTTGGCGGTATCAAGACTCTCGAGAACCGGACCATGCGTCTGGCCAGTCCTCTGGCTTTTAATGATCCGTTTGAGCTGACGCCGCGCCTAGAGAAACCATCCGACCAACTTCTTTTTGAGAGTCTCAAACAAAGACATATCATTGAAGACTATCTTGAAACGGCTGAAAAGCGGCAAAGGCTGAATCGCGTTGATGCCGAGAAAGAGTATTATGCAGTGGAGCTGCCAAAACGGTTTCTTAAACTCACGAGTGACAAAGGTTGGGCGGAAAAGGAAAAGCTGCTGAAGTGGGATTATGTTGGCAAAATCGCAGAACGTTTCCGCATCTTGTGCTGCTCGCATCGCCACGATTCTATCCTAATGTGGTCACATTACGCAGATAAGCATCGGGGTATCGTTATTGAGTTTGATCCTGATGAGTTTCTGCAAGGAACCTGTCTCAGCAAACATGCGCTCCAAGTGGTGTATCGAAGCAATCCACCAACGATTCCGGCACTGTTTGGTGATGATTTTACTGGATTCGAGCAGGCAATGAATCTCATGCTCTCGACTAAAGCATTGGAGTGGAGTTATGAGGAGGAGGTTCGCATCTCATTTCCCATTCCAGATGGCTTGAAGAAAGATGAGGCGTACGATCAATCCTTTGATCCAGGATGCATCAAGCGGGTCATTGTTGGCTGTTACAACCATGCAGATGCAAAGGTGTATTCAGCCATTGAAAAAATAGCAGGAGAATCAGACTTCGCGCATGTCCGATTCCAGCGTGCCTATTTGGACTCTGATGACTACAAACTTCGCTTCGCAGATCGGCCCAGTGTTCCAGTGCGATGACAGCTCGTCATACATTCACGCGCCAAAATAAGGAATGCCCAGTTTCTGCGCCAGACGCCTCGGCCTGCGCATCGCCTCAGTCATGCGCACTGCTTCATCCGCTCCGCGCAGATCCTTGCAGTCCGGATGCGCTTCAGGGGATTCAATGAGGCCGAGCTGGTGCAGCACATGCGCCGTGCTGTGCTTGTAGGGCGAGGCGCTCATGCGGTCATCGAGACGGAAGACGAGGTCCTCGAAGGACTGGAAGGCTTCGAAGAGTTTATAAACGCGGGTGTCAAAGCGGCCGGTGCCGGTCTTGAATTTCTTGTCGGCCACGCTGTCGAGCAGCCACATGTCGCGGGCAGCGCAGATGAGCGGGCAGGCGCTGACGCCCGCACCGATGAGCAGGGGCAGGCCGAGCTTGATGGCGGTGGCGATGCCGTAGTCATCGCCGCTGTGCGGGGAGAAGGGCAGGTTCAGCCCTTTGCACATGGCAGCCCAGTAGTGGAAGTGCGGCTCGTCGAGCGTGCTGACCTTGCCACCCACATAACTCGGGTGTAGCGCGATCTCATGGAACAGCCACGGATCAAACGGCGTGGCCCATGGCACAAAGGAAGGCTCCAGCGCATGCGCGAGGCCGGGGCGGATGAGATGCTCGGCGATCTGGAAGTAAGCATCGCGTCTCGGCTCGTTCTCCAGTGTGTTGAGCAGCTTGCTGGTCATGATCATCATCTCGCAGTTGTCATGCTCCTGCGCGATGTCGAGCAGCGGCCAGTAACGCTCCGCTTTGAATGCGGTGTCATTCTCCGCTCCGCGTGCCGTCACGCCCGCGATGAAGCGCTGCTCTGGAAATTCCGCGCGGAAGCGCTTCAGCACTTCGGCATACAATTCATTGCTGAGATCAAAGATGTACCCGGTGTCTGCATTGAGCACGAAGACCATCTCCACGCCGTAATGCGCCGCGCACTGCTGCATCCAGCGCACGCATTTGGTGAAGCCGTCCCAGTCGGGCTTCTTGTCCTTGAAGGGCAGCAGCGTGGCCACGCAGAGGCGGGCCTTCGTGGTGTGATCGACGAGTTCCTCCTCGCTGGTGTAGGCCCAGACCGTCTCGTTCCAGGCGGTGGAGGGCTGCAAATCTGCGGGATTCGAAATGAGGGCGCGATGGTCTGCCATGCGGCCAGTAGAGCATGACCAGTCCGAGGGGCCAAGACGAATTGCGAATGCCGGAGATCGGAAATTCTGATTACCGAATGATCTTCAGCGTCCCCGCCTTGCCCGCCGGCCATGGCGCACCTTCCTTGACCCACTTCGTGAGGATCGCGTATTCATCCGACGTCAAACGTTCACCCACAGCCGGCATGACACTGGCATGTTGATGGGCGGTCTTCACATTTGCCACGAGCAGGCTGCTCTCCGGATGCCCCGGCACAATGTAGGCCCCCAGCGCACCCGAGCGAACCGCCTCCTTGCGGTTTTCGAGACTCCCGTGGCCGGGCAGCGCCTCGCGGTTGTGGCACATCACACATTTCGCCTCCAGCACCGGCTTCACATGCGCCGTGAAATCGACGGGGCCGGTCTTGGCCGCATGGATCGTCTCCTTGCTCAGCACATTCTCACCCATCGGCTTGGTTTCCGAATCGGGGGGCGTGGCGCAGGATGCGAGAACCAGTGCGCACAGCAGACTGAAGTGGTGTCGGATGTTCATGAGACAATGGAGTGCGGAATGTTGAAGTATGCAATATGGCAGTCTGCTCATATCTTGAAGGCAGCTTGTGCATTTCAAGTCGTTTAAAGGGGGGCGTTTGGCACAAATAGCCGGATGGCTTGTGTCGCGGCCTGTCCTATCTGCGGGCAGCGGCGCTGGGAGCACCCTCGCATTTTACACTCGCAGGACAGGCTCGGCTGCTGTTTTTGCTGGACCGCCTGCTTTCAACACGACTGTGCGTCGCACCACACAAGCCCTGAAAGAAAGTAAAATTCGGAACTTTCGCCACAAGCCATCCAGAGGCGCTGAGAAGGGAGGCGCAGGGCAGCTCAGGGTCTCGTCACCTTCAGGCGCAGGAAGCGCTGCGGATGGGCGGGATCGGTCATCAGATAAAGATCGCCCACCGTCACCGCGCGGGTGTTGCCCGTGCCGGTTTCATTCACACTTGCGCCGGAGGCCAGCACGGTGAAGGCTGCGCCGTTGATGCTTTGGGCAAGGTCGGTCCACGTGGCCGTCAGCGAGTCCACTCCCTGAACGGTGAGTGTGATGTCGTTGCGATCCAGGTAGCGTGTGAAGGCCAGTTGCAGATGATTGGTTCCGTTCGCGGAGGCTGTGGGCAGGATGCCGGTGCCGGCGGTGCTGCCCGTTGGATCGCCATTGAGCGCGTACTCCATCAAGTTGACAATGCCGTTGCCGTTTGGGTCGGCGCTGTCCGCGGCGTTGCCGGTGTTGCTGGTGGTGTTGAACTTGCTCTGCCGCCATGAGTCGGCTGCCGTCAGGCCCGTCCCGATGAGGGCGATATCAAACGGGTTCTTCGCCCCGAGCAAATTGCTGGCGATGTGAATGGCGGCGCTCCGCGCTCCAACGCCGCCGGGAGTGAAGGTGACGGTGAAGGTGACGCTGCCGGAGCCGACGGGGATGCTGGTGCTGCTCAGAGAGCTCACGGTGAAGTCGGCGGCATTCGTGCCGTTCTTGGAGAGGACGAGGCTGGCAAGGGCGGCGGCGCCGGGATTGGTGATGGTGAAGGTTTTGGCTGAGCTGCTGTCGCCCAGTTTCACGTTGCCGAAGTTTACGCTGCCTGCTCCGTCCGTGAGCGCGCTGGTCTGGGTTACGGCGATGTCGGGCAGCGGGATCTCATCCGCGCCAATCACCGGCGAGGTGGCGCTGCGGGTGTCGCCGTCGAAATCCGTGGTCAGCCCAGGGACGGGCGTGGCCGCGCCATTCACCAGAGTGTTGCCGCCGGCGGCGAGATGCAAGTCGCCGGTGGCGGGTGCCGTGAACATGGCGCTGGAATAGCTGCCGCCGGGATTGCCGGCGCTGGAGTGGGTGTCGCCGGGGACGTTGGTCTTCCATTGCGCGTAGCTGATGGGGATGTCGGAGGCATTGCCGCCATCACCTGCGTCAAAGAAGTTCGCGGCGGTGCTCAGTCCGGTTCCGGCATAGACATTGGAGTCAATCGTCAGCGCTCCAGTGCTGGCCGTCGAAAAGTTCGCAGCATAATGGTTGCTGCCGCCGGTGCGCAGGTTCAGGAAGATGTTGTTCTTCACCGTGGCGGTGGAGTTGCCGGAATAGCTAAAGGCCCATGTGTCGCGAAAGGTGCCGCCGGTGCCAGTGAGGAGCACGGTGTTGTACGCGATGAAGGTTGTGCTGCCGGCCGCGCCGTCGTCATGGATGCCGCGAAGAATCTGCGCCGTGGTGCCGGAGGAACTGATCATGACCATGTTGTTCACCACCGTGGCGCTCTGACCCGCGTCATGCTGGCAGAGGATGCCATAGGCCAGATTGGTGCTGCCGGCCGTGTTGCCGAGATTCCAAAGGCGGTTGCCTGATACGGTGGTGCTGCCCGATTGAGCGTTAAGCGTGATGCCGGTGGTGGCGCCGCTTGAGGTGAGATCGTGGAGGGTGTTGTTGAGGACCGCGTTGGTCCCCAGGCCGTTGACAATGATGCCGTTGAGCAAGGTGGTGCGCGCAGTGGTCTGGTAGAGCGTGTTGCCCGTGATGGTCCACGAATTGTTGCCGGAAAAAATGGCAATGCCCGTGCCGGTGAAGTTGAACATGTCATTGTTGGAAAGGGTGTTGCCGCTGTTCGCCACCCAGTCCGAGCTGCCGAGTGAATTGACCAGATAGACGGGCACCCCCGCGGCATCGCTGCGGTCGCGGATTTGATTTCCCGTGATCGTGTTGTTGTCGTTGCCGGTGGTCACTCCAGATCGCAAAGCCACCACCCCATAGCTGGTCGCCACGCCTTCGATCACGCAATTGCGCACGATGTTGTTGCAGGCGTCATTGATGAAGAGGACGGTGCAAGACGCACTGCTGGTGCTGGTGTTGCGGAAGGTCAGGTAGCGCCCGGCGCCGCCGAAACTGCCATCAATAATCACGTTCTGCGCTCCATTGAGGCGGATCAAGCCGCTCGTGCCGGAGCCGGTGATGGTGCGCATCGTCGCGCTGTCGGGCTGGATCGTCACGGTGAAGGCATTGGGATAGACGTTCGAACTGGGCGCGTTGAGAATCACGCTGCCGTCCTCCGTCGTGTCGCCAGTGATGTTTACGGTGAGGTTGCTGGTGAGTGCGCCGTTGTTCAATGCCGCGAAGAGACCACCCGAGCCGCTCAGGCTGGAGTAGCTGCCGCCGGGGCCGACCGTCACTGTGCCGCCGAGCGTGGCCAGGACGCTGTAGCTGTAAACGCCGGTGCGGGGTTTGGTGCTGATGTGCTGCACCGGGGGATTGGCCGAGGCGGTGGCGGCGGAGGGCCAGGAGCTGAGGTTGTTTGACGCGTCTTGGGCGACGACGAAGTACTGGATGGTTTCGCCCGGGGTCACGATGCCGCCGATGATGAGGGAGTAATCAATCGTAAAGCTGTACAGGCCACCGCCGCTGTCAGTGCCGGTGACGTATTTCCAGCCATTGTCCGCCGAGGTGTTGCCGATGAAGGCATCGGCGTCCGTGGCCTTCTTGTAGTAGAGCCGCGGAGCACTGGCACCGCCGGAGACTGCGCCGCCGTCGTCGATGATGGTGGCCCACCCGGTGAGAACGCGGTTCGCCATGGTGCCGCTGGAGAGCAGCGGGTAGCTGATGGCGGGGGCTGGGTCGTAGGTGAAGCTGCCCGCGTCAGCGCCGATATCGACAGGAGTCAGGCTGCTGCGCGTCTGACCATCCAAATCAGTGGTGACGGAGGGAATGAGTACTCCGTGGCCTTCGGCAGGATTGCTGGACTGCAGGTGCAGATTCACCGCTGCCGCAGCGCCGGTCGCATTGATAAAGCGGGGGTCAGCCACGGTGCTCGATACATCCTGGCCGGTTGCAGCCTGCCACGCGGCAAGGGTGCTGCAGTCAACCCCATTGAACAGGCCGAGCACGCCGCCGTTGCCCGTGGCGTAGATGATGTTGTAGTCCGAGGTGAGGCCCGGGGGCGGGGAGGCGACGCTGCCGTTCGTCATCGCGTAATGTTTGCCGGTGCCGCCGCTGTTGCTGCGGGCATTGACGAAGATGTTGTTGCGGATGTCGCGGAAATTGTTCTGGCTGGAGCTGCTGTAAGCAAAGGTTTTGGTCGAGCCGGAAGTGGCCGTGCCGCCCACATAGACGGAGTTGTGAATGAAATTCCTCGCGTGATTTGCGCCATTGTCATTGTCATAAAGCCCGCGCACCTCAGCCGCACTGGCGGTGCTGGCACCGCTGGCATCCAGCCCCACGCGCACCATGTTGTTTTGAGCCGTGAAGGTGCAGCCTGAATCGAAGCGCATCCCGTTCAGCTCCGCTGAGGTGCTGAGAGAGTCGAGATAGAGGCTGTGCACAAAATTGCCCTCGATGATATTGGTGCCGCTGATGCCGCCGTCGTAATAGATCCCCGCGACCACCACGGCCACGTTTTGCGCAGGGGTCATGGCTGCATTGGAGGTGTTGAACAGCGAATGCACGACGTTTTGAGAAATGGTCTGCCCGCCGGCAGTCGAGGTCTGCCAGATGCCCACCACCGAGGGGTTCGTGCTCATGCTGGGCGCGGTCAGATTGCGGATGGTGTTGCCGGAGATGGTGTTGACACCCACCGTCGTGACGATGCCGCGCATCAGAGAGCTGGTCCGGGTGCTTTTGTTGAGGAGATTGGCCACGGTGTTGCCCGTGATGGTGCAGTTGTTTGCGCTGCCGCTGTTGGCGCTTTCAATCCCTGCGACCACCTGCGCAGCCCCGCTTGAGGACACGCTGGTGGAGGCGTTCAGGCTGTTGGCGGTGGTGGTGCTGCCGATGATATTGCCCGAGATGGTGTTCGTGCCCTTGGTGACCTGAATGCCCGTGATCGAGGCGCCCACGCCCGTGGTGGTGCCGCCCGTGGTGATGGAACCGATGGTGTTGTTGCTGATGGCCACCGAACCGCTGCTCTCCGAACCGATGCCGAAGGTCATGCCGCCATCGCCCGAGGTGGTGATGGAGATCGAACCTGTGCCGGTGCCGCTGCCGATGGTGTTGCCTGTGACCGTGCCAATGTCCACCGCGCCCGTCTCCACATAAATGCCGGACCACAGACCTGGCTGAGTCGTGTCATTGCTGGAGGTGGACCATGAGAAATTCTTGATGACATTGCCCTGCACGCTGGTGGCGGTGCTGTTGGTCACCCGCAGCCAGATGCCGACAAAGGTGTATGCCAGCGTGGTGCCGGTGCTCGTCCAGGCAGTGCCGCCTGCATTGGCCGCGCCGCCGCCGATGAAGTTTCCGGTGACAATATGGCTGTTGATCGAAGTGTTGCTGAGATAGATGGCCCGCACCAAGGCGGCAACTCCAACGCGGCTGACGGTCTGGTAAAAGCTGTTGCCGGAGATGGTCCAGTTCGTGTTGCCGCTCAGAAGAGACAAGCCGCTCGTTGCGACTGCGGTGCTCCGGTAGAAGTTGAAGATGTTGCAGTTGTTGATGATATTTCCGCTGTTGTTACTGGCTGTGGTGGTCCCGGTGCCCACGGCATAAATACAGTTCGTCGGCGTGGTGGCGCCATCGCCGATGTCGCAGGTGTCCAGCGTGTTGTTGTCATTGCCGTTCGTCCCCGTGGTGGTGCTGAAGACGACGGTGCCGCTGCTGGCGCTGGTGTTCACGCCCTGGATGGTAAGATAGCGCAGACTGTTGTTGCTGCCTTCATTGATGAAGCGCAGCGCCACACCTGAGGTGCTGGTGTTGGCGAGGGTGAGCTGCTTCGCCGTCCCGGTGCCGCCGGGCCGCCCGTCGATTGTGACAAACTGCGCGCCATTCAAATCCACCGTCGCCGCAGTGGTGTTCGAGCTGGAGATGGAGAGGCCCGTGGCACCCGTCTGCGGGCGAAGCGTGAGAGTATTCGTGGCGCTGGCGCCATTCAGTGCCGGGATGGTGAGGGGAAATGTCTCGACCGTGCTCACATAGGCTGCCTGCAACTCCAGCACGAGCGCTCCGCCCAACGTCTGCGTCTGTACATCCGCGATGGCTGCAGTCACGGAGGCATAGTTGCCAGTCGGGCCGATGGTCTTGGTGCCGGAGAGAGGCGCGGCATGGGCCGGGATCGCGGCCGCCGAAGCAAGCAGCGTTAAAAAGAGAAGACTGAGCGCTTTCATAGTTGGCGGCCTTTGTTTCAAAAGCCGGGCGAGCTTGTCACCTGTGAGAGGTGTGCTCAAGAAAAATGATGCGGGTTGAATGATCATCGAACTCATGTCTAGGATAAGAAACTTATTTACCTGGATTAAGTGGGGAGCCGCTGCCAATCTATTGCAGATGAGGCTCATCAAAATGGGCCGCTTTGAGGGGTTGCAGACTTGCCTTGCTCCGGGTTAAAACCAATCACCCATGAACCGCCGCCATTTCATCCGCTCCGCCGCTGCACTCCCTTTCATCTCCGCCATCGCGGCGGAGAAGCCCCGACGCATCATCCTGCGCTCTTCGTGGCAGACGGTGAACATTGGTGACATCGCGCACACACCGGGCGTTCTGGCGCTGCTGGAAAAACACCTGCCGGAAGTGGAGGTGCGGCTGTGGCCGAGCAATCTGGACAATGGTGTCGGGGAGATGCTCGCAGCGCGTTTCCCAAAAGTGAAGGTCATTCGCGGTGAAGACGTGAAGAAGTCCTTCGAGGAATGCGACTTCCTGCTCCACGGCTCCGGCCCCTCGCTGGTGGCACAGGCAGATGTGGTGAAATGGAGCCAGGCCACGGGCAAGTCCTACGGTGTGTATGGCATCACTTTCTCAGGCCAGCAGAATCCGAAGGTCATCAAGGACAAGTCCGTCAAGCCGGTGCAAACCATCGACGTGCTCAGCGGTGCGAAGTTTGTCTATTTCCGCGACTCCGTGTCGCTGGAGCTGGCAAAGAAGATGGGCTGCAGCTGCCCGCGCATGGAGTTCGGCCCCGACGGTGCCTTTGCGGTGGACCTGAAGGACGACGCTAAGGCCGAAGCCTTCCTGAAGGCCAGCAATCTCGAAGAAGGGAAATTCCTCTGCTGCATCCCACGCCTGCGCAACACCCCCTACTGGACCCTGCCGGAAAAGAAAGCGGCGCTGGATGAGAAGAAGGACGCACGCAACAAAGCCATGATGGACCACGACGGCAAACCGCTGTTGGATGCCATTGTGAGTGTGATCAAAAACACCGATCTCAAAATACTGCTCTGCCCGGAAGACAAGACGCAGATGAAGATCGGCAAAGAGATGCTCTACGACAAGCTGCCGGAGGATGTGAAAGCACGCGTGGTGTGGCGCGAGAACTACTGGCTCACCAATGAGGCTATAAGCACCTACCGTCGCAGTGCCGGACTCTTTGGCCACGAGATGCACAGCCCCATCATGTGCATTGGCAACGGTATCCCAGCCATTGTCTGCCGCTGGGCCGAGCAGACGAGCAAGGGCTACATGTGGCGGGACATCGGCCTGAACGAATGGCTCTTCGACCTCGACAAGGAAGATGAACTTCATCGCGTCGCCGCCACCGTACTCGCGATGGCGAAAGATCCTGCAGGATCAAAAGCGAAGGCGGCAAAAGCGCGTGACTTCGTCATGGCCAAGTTTGCCGCGAGCATGGAAGTGCTGAAAGGCAATCTCCCGGCGTGACAAGGCCAGGGCTTTTCGGGTACAGTCGTTGATTAATTCAATCACGGCTGATCCCAACCATGAAGCCTGCTTTGCCATTTCTCATTGTTTGCGTCTGCACATGCGCCGTGCGGGGGGAGGATGTGACGTTCTTTGAGTCCAGGATCCGCCCGGTGCTGGTGAAGCAGTGCTACGAGTGTCATTCGGTGGAGTCAGGAAAAACAAAGGGCGGGCTGACGCTGGATACGAAGCAAGGGATTCGCGCCGGGGGCGATACCGGGCCAGCGGTGGTGCCGGGTGATGCGGCGAAAAGCCTGCTGCATGCGGCGATCAAGCACAGCGATCCGGATCTCGAAATGCCGCCGAAGAAGCCAAAGCTGCCGGACGCGGTCGTTGCGGACTTTGAAACCTGGATCAAGGCGGGTGCAGCGGATCCGCGTGAATCTGAGGTGAAAACAGAGGAACGTCCGCCGGTGGATGTGGAGTCGGGCAGGAAATTTTGGAGCTATCAAAAGCCGAAGCTGGTGGTTGGCACGATTGATGGATTCATTCGCGCGAAGTTGAAGGAGCAGGGGATTGAACCCGCCCCTGCGGCGGAGCCTGTGGTGGTGGTGCGCAGATTGTATTTTGATCTCATCGGCCTGCCGCCGACACCTGAGCAGGCGGCGGCCTTTTCCATGGAGAAAATGGAGGCAATGGTGGATGAACTGCTGCGAAGCCCGCGCTTTGGCGAGCGCTGGGGCCGCCACTGGCTGGATGTGGCGCGCTATGCGGAATCCAACGGTCGTGAATCCAACCTGACCTTTCCGCATGCGTGGCGTTATCGTGATTACGTCATCGACGCGGTGAATGAGGATGTGTCCTTCGACCGCTTCATCACCGAGCAGATCGCGGGAGATCTGCTTCCTGCGAAGGGAGATGCGGAGCGCGCAAGGCTTCTCACTGCCACCGGATTTCTCGCTCAAGGTGCGAAAGATCTCAATGAAATGAACCCGGCGCAGTTTGCGGCAGATGTGGCCGATGAGCAGCTCGATACCGTGACACGTGCGGTGCTCGCCAGCTCCATCGCCTGCGCTCGCTGCCATGATCACAAGACCGAGCCCTTCAGCATGGAGGACTACTACGCGCTGGCGGGCATTTTCAAAAGCACGCAGACCTTTTACGGCAACTGGATCGACTCCGAGAACAACAACCACGGCCATCTCATCCGCCTGCCGAAACTGCCAGCGCAGGTGATCCCAAATCGTGCCATGACGGTAGACCGTGTGAAGCAGCTCAAGAATGATCTGGCCAAGCTCAACGCCGAGGAGATTGCGCAGAACACATACATTGCCAAAGCGAAGCTGGAAGGCCGCGACATCAGCGCTGAAGCCAACAAGCTCCTGAGAAATGCGATCCGCATCCTCTGGACTCGCGGCGGCATTGAAGGACAGCTTGAAACCGTGGATGACCAGGGGCATGCGCTGCCCTTGTGCATGGGCGTGCAGGATGCAAAACGCATTCAGGACTCCCAGCTTTATGATCGTGGCGAGATCGCGCATCCGGTGAAGCCGGTATCGCGTGGCTTTCCTCTGGTCATGGGGATCATTTCTGTGCTGCCAAAGGCGCAAAGCGGACGGGTCGAGCTTGCGCAGTGGCTCGTCAGTCGTGACAATCCGCTCGCCGCCCGCGTGATGGCAAACCGTGTGTGGCGGCATCTCTTTGGCGCTGGGATCATCCGTACGGTCGATAACTTCGGCTTCAGTGGTGAACGACCGAGCCATCCGGAACTGCTCGATCATCTCGCCCTTCGTTTCATGAGCGGCGGCTGGTCGGTGAAAAAGCTGATCAAGGAAATCGTGATGTCGGAAACCTACCGGCAGGCTTCCACGCATCGCAGTGAAGCCTTCAACAAAGATCCGGACAACCGCCTGCTCTGGCGTGCAAACAAACACCGTCTCGATGCAGAAGTGATTCGTGATTCCATGCTTGCGGTCGCAGGTGTGCTCGATAGCTCGCGCAGGCCCGGATCACTCGTGGCGGAGCTTGACGGGCAGTCGGTGTCGCTCATCAGTTTTAACACCAAGTTGCCATCCGATCTCGATGGCTCGAAGCGTCTTTCGATCTATCTTCCAGTATTGCGGGATCACATGCCGGACGTGCTGGAGCAGTTTGACGTGGCCAATCCCAATCTCGTCACTGGCAACCGCGATGTGACCAATGTGCCGCTGCAGGCGCTCTACCTTCTCAATGGTCCCTTTGTGCAGGAACAGGCGGCGGCGCTGGCAAAACGGATTCAATCATCGCCCGACCGTGTGCAGGCGGCGTTTCAGTTTTGCTTCAATCGCAAGCCAGATGCCAGAGAGGTTGAGCTGGCCGAAAAATTCCTTCGTACCCGATCCGCAGACGATTTGAAATTGCTGACGGCATTCTGCCAGTCGCTGTTCGCGAGTGCTGAGTTTCGCTTCGTTGATTAATCACCATGAACACGATCCATACACGACGTGAGATGCTGACGACGCTGTCCTCAGGCATCGGCTGGCTGGCCTTTTCAGCGCTGGCGCAGGCGAAGAGCGGACTGGCCGCGCAGCAGCCGCATTTTCCTGCGCGTGCAAAGCGTGTGATCTTCCTCACCATGCGCGGTGGCCCTTCGCACGTGGATCTGTTTGATCACAAGCCGGAACTGATCAAACGCGACGGGCAGACTGCGAGCCTAGGACGTGATTCGTCGGGAGCCAAGCTGTTTGGCCCCGTGCATCCGCTGAAACAGTTTGGGAAATCAGGACAGTGGATGACAATACTGTACCCTAAGCTGGCGCAACACGCGGATGACCTGTGCATCATCAATTCCATGCACACCGATCTGCCGAATCATGCTCAAGCCTTCGGGCAGATGCACACCGGCAGCTTCCAGTTTGTGAGGCCTTCAATTGGCGCATGGACACTCTATGGCCTCGGTACCGGAAATGAAAATCTGCCAGGCTTCATCACGCTGAATCCTCCAGCGGACAACGGTGGCGCGCAGAACTATGGCAGTGCCTTTTTACCGGCGATCTGCCAGGGCACGAGGATCGGTGGATCACAGCTGCCGGAACTCTATGCAGCATTGTTAAACAAGGATGCGGCCCCGAGACCTCCAATGAAGAACATCGCGAATGCCAATGTGCCGCGTGACCTTCAGCGGGCGCAGATCGATCTCATTCGCGGCCTGAACGAGCGCAAACTGAAGCGTGATGGGGTTCATCCTGAAATCGAAGGCGCGATCGAATCCTTTGAGCTCGCCTTCCGCATGCAGAGCGAAGTTCCCGAAGTGCTCGATCTCCGCAGCGAACCGGAGCACATTCTTAAACTCTATGGCATCGGGCAGGGAAAAGATCAGTTCGCACGGCAGTGCCTGCTGGCACGGCGCATGGCTGAGGCCGGAGTGCGGTTCATCGAAATCGCATCTCCTGGAAATTGGGATCATCACAATCGTTTGCGCGAATTGCTGGCCACGAACTGCGTCACGACAGATCAGCCCATTGCCGCCCTGCTGACGGATTTGAAATCACGCGGCATGCTCAAGGACACCCTCGTCGTGTGGGCTGGAGAATTTGGTCGCACGCCGTACGCGCAGAGCGGCGATGGCCGCGATCACAATCACAAAGGCTACTCCATCTGGATGGCGGGTGGCGGTGTGAAAGGCGGCCTCACGTATGGCGCCACGGATGAGGTGGGCCACAAGGCCGAAGTGAACCCCATGCACATCCACGACTGGCACGCCACGATTCTTCACCTCCTTGGTCTGGATCACACCAAGCTCACGTATTCGTATGGCGGTCGAAACTTCCGTCTGACAAACGTCAGCGGCGAGGTGGCCTCGGGCATTCTAGCCTAAGATTAGGATTGCACCCGCCCCAGAGTGCGCGGTAATATCGAACCAATTCCCATGCAGGTTTGTCTGTGTGGATCAGACTGAATCAAACCCCGAAAATGCCATGAGCAACGGTTCCTCTGATGATCCTGCATCCTCTGCCAGGCGGCCCGCTGGATGGGGCAAGCTGTTCACAGGCCTTCTTTTGGGAGGAGTTCTTGGCGCCGGTGCTTTGTATGTGACGAAGGTGGATCCATCCTTGCTGGCAAAGGCGACATCGTCAGCGCAACCGCCCGCCGCTGCAGTTCCGGGCGAGGAAGTGGAAGTGCCGGTGAAGCATGAGGGGCTGCCACGCACTCCATTTGAGAAAGGCACGCTGACGGCAGACGAGCCGGTGGAGTCGATCAAGATCACGCTGGGCGTCGGCACGGATGGCACCGCTTTGAGCGAACCTGTGGATGTGCACCTGGGCCTCGGCTTTCCGCTGCGCTTGTATCCGCTGGGTGGTGTGAAACGGGAGCCGTCGTTTGCGGCATTTCCGCACAAGTCATCGCTGGAGGGCATGTCGGATGCCATTCAGCCGGGGCAGATGGCGACATTTGAATTTTCCGCAAAGGATGATGATGCCGGACTCGATGCCCTGCGCACTTCGCAGCAATTGCTGGCTGACGTGAAGTGCGGGGACCTGCAGCGCATTGGCTTTGCTTCGCAGGGGCGCAGCGACTGGGTGCTGGCGGGGTATCGCATCGAGGTGAATGGCAAGCTCTTTGCTGCGAACGGTCTGGTGGATGCGCGGGCGCAGGAGAAGCTGGCATCCAGCCGTGCCAGCCTCATGAAGCTGCTGCCGGACTATGAGGCGAAGACGAATGCGACGAATTTGAACGATCAGGAAAAAGCAGAGCTCAAGACCACGCATGCGCTGGTTCGCGCTCTCAGTGGACGCGTCGTGGGCGCGGTTCCATGGTTTGAAGAAAGCGATGAAGCTTTGAATGCTGCAAGACCGGCGGGCACCAAGGTGGAGAACCTGCGCATCACACTCACGGGCGGCAAAGGACCGCAGCAGGGCACACGCAATCCGGTGTATCTCGTGGCCGGTGCGCGGAAATTCCTGCTGTCTTCTGAGATGGATCCGCTGCGTGATGCCAACGAGCCACAGCTTTTTGACCTCGCGGCATTTGAGCTGGCGATGAATCCGCTCACCAAAGAAACTTTGACCACACCCGGCGTGGGCATCATCGGTAGCGGCGCTCCCACGAACAAAATTCCGGATCGTGCGCAATTGCAGAGCGTGAAGATCGAGGCCGACGGGCAGGTGGTTTATGACAGTGAAAAGCAGCCTGAGGATCAGAAGACACTGCCTGCGCTCTGGCTCACTCCTGCTGCCTATTACAATGAAGCGGGAGATCTGATGCGGCCCCCGGCTGCAGCCACGGAGGTGCCGGTGTGGAAATCAGGCATGACGCTTCCTAGCCCTCCTCCTGCAGTGCCTTTGCCGCCTGAACCTCCACCATTGGTGGTAGTGCCCCCGATTCCTCCGCTCCCACCGCCACCGTTGCTGCCCCCCGTGCGCACTATTTTGCCAGGTGGCCTGCCGCCTCCGGGCGGTGGACTGTTCCCGCTGCTCAATGCACTGGCACAATTGCTTTTCCCCCTGCCACCGCCTGCGGCACCCCTGATCAGCGGCGTGCGCATTGCCCCTGCCACACCGATTGTCTGTGATGGCGATGCGGTGACGGTGACTTGGAACGTGGGCGGCAACACTTCCAGCATCGCCTCCTGGCGCGTCGATCTGTTTGCCGTGCTGCCACACAAAGCCGCGCCGGTGCTGATCACGCCCATGGCGACCAAGATCGGTGGTTTTCCCGGAGCCACGAGTGCCTTGATGCCGCCCATCAACCGTGCTGCCATTGCGGGTCTGCTGACGGCGGGTTCCGCCGAGGCGCTCTACCTCTATGTGCAGCCGCGTGTCACCGCGCTGGGCCCCTTGGGGAATGTGATCACTGCGGCCAATGGTTCGCTGCTGCCTTTGTTCCCGGCGGGTACGACGACGGCCAATGTGGGGCTGAAACGCGGAGGCATTCTGCCGCCCTTTGGAATCGGCAATGCACCTGCGCCCAGCTTTCAGGTCACACCCACGGTAACGCCGCCATTTTTAAAATGGAAGGGCATGGCCTTGGCGGATCCGCTGGCCATTCGCAATGCCTGGAGCCTCACCGCCGAGCATGGCAGTCATTTTGGTCTTCTGTTTGCCAGTCATGAAAACATTCCCGGCGCGGTCACGCTGCCCGCGTGGAGCACGGCGGCGCGTCCCACTGGCAATGGCAGCGAGACGATCACCGTTCGGTTTGAGGGATTGGTGCCGCTTCCTGCTGCGGCCAATGGGCTGCGTGCCGTGGCCTACATCGCCTTCGTGGGTGGTTCTTCGCCTGCCACCAAAGCCCAGGTGCTTGCGCGTGCAGAGCTCAGCAGCGGCCCCATTCGGCGCAATACCGCGGGCAATGTCATGCCTCTGCCCTTTGGTGCACAGCCGTTCTTCACGCTGCAAACCACCAGCCTAGTGCCAGCGGTTCCCTTGGCCAAATCCCAGCCATTGCTGCTGGTGGACATGCCGCTGCGGTTTGACCGCATGGCCGCAAACAATTTCGTCGGCTACCCGCTCGATCCAGTGAATGGCGCCAGCTATTCTTTCGCGGGTCCGCCCGCCTTCAATCCGGCCGCCTACATCGCCCAGGCCGGCACGGGCACGATGTACGTCACACTCACCTACATGGTGACGCTGAACACCGCAGATGCGACGGACGCCGTCGGTGTGCTCGGAGTCCGCCTCGTTCCTGACAACACGCCATGAAAACGCTCCTGCCTCTTTTCATACTCCTCGCTGCGCCGCTGCTGCATGCGGCGGATGGCAGTGTGCATGGTCGTGTTTACGGCCAGAATGAAAAGGGTGACAACCTCGGCCCGGTGGCCCATGCGAAGATCGAATTGAAAAGTGAGGCGGGCGCCGCTTCCTCGACGGTGACGACCAACGAGTACGGCTACTACCAGATCGCCACGCTGGCGGCGGGGGCTTATCGATACAAAGTCACCGCAGCTGGATTCCGTGATGAAGATGAAATGCGCGGCTTTGCCATGCCGCAGGACACACGTGAGTTTGTGCATGACTTCCTCCTCACGCGCGAAGCAAAGCCCAGCAGCTCGCCGCCGCAGTCAAACATCGTCCAGCCTGCCGTGCATGGCCGGGTCTATGGTCAGACGGAAAAAGGCGACAACCTCGGTCCAGTTCCCGGAGCGAAAGTGGAACTGCTCTCCGGCCCGGGAGGCAAGGTGATAGCGACTGCCACGGCCAGTTCACCCGGTGGTTATTATGAGATCAAGAATCTGCCGCCCGCGGACTATGCATATCGAGTCACAGCAGCCGGCTTCGGGCCGGAGGATGCCGGACGCGGTTTCACCGTGCCCAAAGGCACCCTCGAATACGTGCATGATTTCCTCCTTTCGAAGACTCCGCCTAAACGAGAGAAGTGCGATCTGGCCGTGCTCGTCGTGAAACGCATCAGCAGTGGCAATGACCGTTCCAATGATGCCCGTGTGCCGGTGGCGAATGCCCGGCTCGTGCTCCAGCCTGCGGGAAATCTGCCCACACCGCTCAATCAACCTTTCGTGACGGATTCGAAGGGCGAATACAGTGCAAAGGATCTCGCGGAGGGCAGGTACACCGTTGCTATCGACGCCCCGGAGTGCGAGCCGTTTACCGGGGAGCTGACGGTGAAGTGCGACAAAGATGGTGACGTCATCTTTGAACTCAAACCCTGCAATGAACTTCTTCATGGCTATGTGCGCGCCATCGTGAACGAGGGCTGGGGACCGTCGCCACAGGCGAAGGCCGCAGCGGAGCGTGCTTATCAGCGTGCGATGAAGGCGGATCCCAAAGATGGCAGCGTGAACTACGCCCAGGCGCTCGCCTTGCTCAGTGCGGGGGATTACGCAGCAGCGCAGCAGAGCCTCTCGGCAGCGATTGGCAAAAAAAGCGAGAGCACCACCTGGGACCGTGCCTGTGAGGCACGGCTCTGGATGAACCTGTGCCTGCACCAGCCGGCGCAGGCTGCACGTGAGATGCGCTCACTGGCGCAGAATCATTATTCGACTCGTGCATCCACTCAGGCGGCGAAGGATACGGCGCATGTCTGCGGCATTGGACTGGGTTTGATTCAGGGGCCGTGGAAAGATCAGGTGAGCGCTGGTGATGCCGTGCTGCTGGAGCGCGAACTGCTCGCTGCCTTCAAAGGCGACCTCCTGTCAGAATGCACGAAGGCGCGTGACTACGTGGCTGCTGAATACGGAAAGCTCAAAGCTGCGGAGGATGCTGCTCGCAACACGCTGATGGCAGGCATCACAGAAAAGCGCAACGCGGAGATCGCACGTCTGGCGGAGCGGCAGACCGCCATTAGCAAGGAGGTGGCCGCACTCGATCCCGACATTCAGACACTCCAGGCCAGTGTGAACCAGTTTGACCAGCAGTATCGCATCCAAGTGGCCGGGTTCACGCAGCAGCAGCAGGCCAATGCGGTGCAACTGCAGGCGCTGAACGCGAGATTGCAGCAGATCAACGTTTGCATGGCGCAGGACCAGGTGCGGCTTCAAGGGGCTGCGCAGCAGCAGATGCCCCAATCTCCCACGATGCAACCGGGTATGCGCCCTGGAATGCAGCAACCAGGCGCAGGCGCGCAGGCCATCATGGTGGAAATCCAGCAACATCAGGTGGAGATTCAGCAGATCCGCCAGCAGATGCAGGTTATTCAAAACCAGAATGTGCAGATGGGCGCAAACGTGGCGAATTTGCAGGCACAATTCAATCGCAATGCTGGAGCGGCACAGACGGATCTGAATCTCAAGCTGCAGCGCCGGGGAGTGCTGACCCAGGAGTTTGAAACGCTCGACCGCCAGCGCACGGCGCCGTTTGATCCCAATGCTTTCAGTACGCCTGAGATTGATGATCTTGTCCGGCGCGGGCGCTCTCTGAAAACCTACCGCGATCTGCCGCTGGAAGTGCGCCGCGAGGAGCTGCTGGATCAGTTTGACTGCGGTGCGGCGAAGGAGCCAAAGCGTCTCGCGAACACAGCCAGTGCGGCTGAAATCAAGGAGCCAGCGTTCATCACCGCCAGATCTCCTGCCTCGAATGCACCAGCATCGGTGCCCTCTGTCATGCCCGCGCAGCCGGTTCCGGAAAACTCCGGCATGCCTCCGCTCAAACCGCTGCCGCCAGAGGCCACCGCCATCAAACCACCGCCTAACGCGGGTGATCCCGCCGAGGTCGTCATCACCAACAATCACACAGGGACGGTGCGTATCTTTGGTCTTTCCCCGGGCGCAGACAACGAACTCTTCGTACGCTCGCTGGAGGCGGGCGAAGAAGCCATGATTCCCGTCCGCATTGGCCAGACGTTGATCATGCGCCCCTCAGCCGGCGGGCGCGAACTGCAACGCCACAAGGTGGGCAAGAAGCTGGAAGTCTTGAAATTGGGCGGTGTGCCGCCGTAAAGCCGTCCAGTTGCGCCGCAACTGGAACCCCGTTGCGGCGCGACGGATCAACTCTACGCATGCCGCCCTTTAAAGGTGAGTTCGGCAATGCCCGATTTATCGAGTCCGCCTAGGCCCAGCGCGACCATCTTTTCATACTGCGCCTTGGTGGCGTCATTGAGCGGCAGATGCAGGCCGACGGTCTTCGCCACTTCGGCTGCAATCCCGCTGTCCTTGGCGGCATGCTCGGCGGAGAACCAGCAGTCGTGCTCGCGGGCCACCATGTCAGCGCTGTCGGTTTCCAGCACACGAGAATTCGCTCCGGTCTGGCTGAAGACTTCGCGGATCATGTTCAGATCGTGACCGAGCGCGGCGGCGAGTCCCAGACCCTCGGCCAGACCGGCGGTGTTGATGTTCATGACCATGTTGACGAGGGCCTTGACTTCGGCAGCGCTGCCTGGGCCTCCGACGAAACGGCGGTTCATGCTCATCTGCTCGATCATGGTCTGCACCCGCTGGTAGGTGGCTTCGTCACCGGCCAGCATGAGGTAGAGCTTCCCCTCACGCGCATGACTGATGGAGGAGGCCATGCAGGCTTCCAGACTGTGAGCACCGACAGCCGCAGCCGCAGCATACACTTCACGATGGATCGCTGGAGACAGCGTGGCGCAGTTGACGAAGATCTTGCCGCTTGCGTTGTTGAGCAGGCTGTCCCCGCTGCCAAGGAAGATGCCGCGCATCGCTGCATCATTGGTGACGACGGTAAAAATGACATCGGCGGCGGCGGTGACGTCCGCAAGCCGGGTGCAGGCCGTGCAGCCGAGCTCTGCGGCCAGATCGGCGGCGGCCTGGGTGTTCACATCGAGAACAGAAGTGATATTGTAACCACAATCTTTGAGGCGGCGGGCCATGTTGGCCCCCATTTTACCGACTCCGACGAAAGCAACGGTTTGGGACATGATGGGTTGGGCTAGTTGGGTTTACTTGAACTCAGGATAAAACGGATTGTGGGCTTTTTCTTCTCCGACGGTGGTCATGGGGCCGTGGCCGGGGCAGATCACCGTGTTGTCTGGCTGGGTGAAGATCTCCTTCCGGTTGGTGGCAAGGGCATCGGCATACGAAACCATGCCACCTCCCATGCTGGAGGCAAACAGGGCGTCTCCCACGATAGCGATGGGGTGCTTCAAACCGCTGACAAGATAAGTGATGCCGCCTTTCGAGTGGCCCCAGGTGCTGCGTGCCTCAATGCGCAGGCCGCCCGATTCCCATGCTTCGGTGTCGCTGAGCTGGAAGGTTTTCGCACCGGGGCAGGGTTCCTTCTCATGGGCAAAGACCGTGACTGCACCGTCAGCGGACAATTTGGCGAGGTCGAGAATGTGGTCCGGATGCGTGTGCGTGAGGAAAATGAGGCTGAGATTCAGCCCTTTCTTCTGGATGAAGTTGATCATGGGGGTGGCGTCCGCCCCAGTATCAAATGCCACCGCGTTTTTCGTTTCAGCGTCCCAAACGAGATACGCATTCACCGTCATGTCGTGGTACATGGTGTTGAACTGTTCCAGGCCGGACACGTTGACGGGGATTGGACGCCATTCATTGTGTGCCATGGCCACCAGCGACAAGCCTTCAAGCTGCAGGTGGGGGGCGATTTTGCGCAGAACAAGGTCATCCACCTTGCCGGATTTGGCAGCGGCGATGTCTTCGACACTGGCGCCGGAGCGGGCGGCGAGGTCGGCATCGGTAATGCCCAGTCCACGCATGGACTTGGCGATCACATCATTAAACAGGTCTTCGAGAGGGAGCAGCATGGGTGGCGAATTCAAGGCGTTCTGACGGCGAAGGCAAGGGCTATGTGCCGCCGACCCGGCACAAACCAAAGCGTCATCTGCCAGTGGCGAGCTCTTGCCACCCACAGAGTCACAGGTAACATCGGCCCGCTATGACAGATCTCGACATTCGTGAAATTCACTTTCTCCGCGGACCCAACATCTGGACGAACTATCCAGTCCTGGAAGCCTGGGTGGATTTGGGTGGCCTGAAGGACACGTCATCAGACATCGTGCCTGGTTTTTCCGAACAGCTCAAGACGTGGTTCCCCGGCATGATTGAGCACCGTTGCAGCATCGGCGAGCGCGGCGGCTTTTTTCAGCGGCTCGACACCGGCACCTGGCCGGGGCACATCCTTGAGCATGTGACCTTGGAACTCCAGACCCTGGCCGGACATACCGTCGGTTTTGGCAAGGCGCGGGAAACCTGCGTGGAGGGCTTGTACAAAGTGGTCATCGAGTATCTGGATGAGGTCGTGGCAGAGGCCTGCATGCGCGAGGCCCGCGAGATCCTCCTGGCCGGATATGCCGGCAGGGACTATGACATCGCTGACGCCGTGGCGCGCATGAAGCGCGTGGTGGACCGCAACGCGCTCGGTCCCAGCACGAACGCCATCATCGCCGCAGCAGAAAAACGCGGCATCCCATGGCGGCGGCTCCGTGAGGGCCGCAGTCTGGTACAGCTAGGGCAGGGGGTGAACCAGCGCCGTATCTGGACCGCAGAAACCGATCGCACAGGGGCGATTGCGGAGCACATTGTACAGGACAAGGATCTGACGCGCACTTTATTAAGCAAAGCAGGGGTTCCCGTCCCTGAAGGGCGGGTCGTTGCCAATCCTGACGACGCCTGGGAGGCGGCTGAGGACATCGGTACTCCCGTGGTGGTGAAACCGCAGGATGCTAACCATGGGCGCGGCGTCTTCATCAACCTCACTACGCGTGAACAGGTGGAGAGCGCATTTCAAACCGCCTCGACCGAAGGGGAGGGAGTCATGGTGGAGCGCTTCATTCCTGGCAATGACCATCGTCTGCTGGTCGTCGGCGGGGAGCTGATCGCAGCCAGCCGTGGCGATCACGCGGTCGTCATGGGCAACGGCACCGACACGATCGGCGTGCTGGTGGACACCCAGCTAAACACCAATCCGCTGCGCGGTGTGAGTGACTTCTGCCCATGGTCCAAGATCGACACGGAAGAGTGGGATCCTGCGATTCTCTCAGAGCTGGAGAAGCAGGATTACCAGCCGGACTCGATTCCCAATGCCGGAGAGCGTGTGCTGATCTCGCGTTTTGCCAACTGGTCCACCGAGGTCACGGGTCTGGTGCATCCACGCAATCGTGAACACGTCACCATCGCTGCGCAGGTGGCGGGTCTGGACATCTGCGGTGTGGATGTGGTTTGCACGGACATCGCCAAACCCCTCGAAGATCAGGGCGGTGCTGTGGTGGAGCTGAATGCCAGCCCGGGGCTCATCATGCACCTGCGCCCGGCCATGGGTGAGGTGAGGCCTGTGGGGGAGCCGATCATCAACATGCTGTTCCCTGCTGAAAAAAACGGCCGCATTCCTGTAATTGGAATTACTGGCACCCATGGCAAGACCACCACCGCCAGGCTCCTGGCGCACCTGTTGAAAGCCACTGGAAAGTTTCTCGGTGTGTGCCACAGCGGTGGATTACAGTTGGGAGAGCGCAGAGCTTGCACGAATAAAGGTGACCGCACCAGCGGCACGCACGGGATTTTGCTGCACCCATGGACTGAGATTGCCATTTGCGAGACCAGTGCTGAATCAATTCTGCTTGAGGGCCTCGGCTACGATCGCTGCCAGATCGGTGTGGTGCTCAATGTGGGCACCGAACACCTTGGGCTGGGTTACATCGACACCCTGGAGCAGATGACAAAGGTGAAGCGCTGCGTGGTGGATGTCGTGCTGCCAGAGGGGACTGCCGTTCTCAATGCTGATGATGCACTCGTGGCTGGCATGGCTGAGTCAGATTACTGCCGGTGCAGTGTTATGCTCTTCTCGCACGTGGCGGATAATCCTGGGGTCATTGCCCATCGCGCCAAAGGTGGGCGCGCAGCCTTCGTGCGGGACGATGCGGTTTATCTGGCCGAAGGAGACAATGAGCGCCGTCTGTGCGCACTGAGTGAGGTGGCCATGCCGCTCGCCGGTCATTTTACCTTCAATGTTCACAATGTTCTCGCCGCCGTGGGCGCCGCATGGGCCTATGGACTCGAGGATCAGGCGATCATTAAAGGTTTGGGCAGCTACGAATAAATTCGTGGGCTTCACATCACCTCAAACCAAGGGGATCAGGATAATACCCTCCGTCGTCGCACCTGTTTCAACAAACCATGGCCTTATAGTCTGATGTAAATCTTGCGGCGGTACATCCACAACGCCACCAGCCAAAAAGCCACGAAGGTGCAGAATCCAATGGTGACCGGCCTGAGTTCCTGGCCAAAGACATCAAAGACGCGAGTGCCGAAGTGTTTCTGAAGAGTTTCGGAAAACCAAATGTCCAGTGTGTGGCGC
>NZ_JBAQCR010000185.1:0-1585 GCF_049294395.1 Prosthecobacter sp. | reverse complement strand
AAACACCACCGTGCGCCGCCTCCAGTTCACCGTGCCCGCAGACAACCGCAGCACCCTGGAGACCTACACCGCCTGGCTCCAGCAGGAAATCGACGCCACCAAGGCCGATCTCCCCGTCGCGCGCCTGCCCGATGCCGAAACCCTCAAGCGCCACTACGAATCCCGCCGCGAGCTCCCCATCACCGTCAGCGATGCCTTCACGCAGGACCTCGTCATCCATCCGCAAAAGCACGCCCACGCCAGCCTACGCACCGAGTACATCCGCCACTACCCGCACAAAGGCATGGCCGCCCACGTCCTCGGCTACGTCTCCTCAGACGGCGCACCGCCCGCCGGCGCCATCCTCCGCAATGAACCCCTCTGGCAGCGCACCAAAGGCGCCACCGGCCTCGAAGCCGCGTTCAATAAACAGCTCACCGGCACCGATGGCACCCTCTGCCTCATGATGGCAGATGCTGGTAGCGTCGTCTATCAGCAGGTCTTCGCCCCGCCCGCCGCCGGGCGCGATGTCGTCACCACCCTCAATCTCGAAACCCAGCGCCTCGCCGAGAGCGCCCTTTCCCAGTCCAAGCACCGCTGCGCCATGGTCATCGTCGATGCCTTCACCGGAGACATCCGCGCCATGGCCAGCCTCCCGCACTACGATCCCAATGCCTTTGCCGGCGGCATCTCCGCCACCGATTTCACCGCCCTCACGCAGGACATCGACGGCCCCCTCTTTGATCGCTCCCTCCTCGGCACCTACCCCCCCGGCTCCATCTTCAAGCCCATCGTCGTCCTCGCCGGACTCCGCGCCGGCACCGTCAGCGCCGAGATGGAGTTCGACTGCGGCCCCTCCCTCATGATCGACGGCCGCGAGTTCGACAACTGGTCCAAGGACGATCACGGCTTCTTCAATGCCCGCGCCGCTCTCATCCGCTCCTGCAACACCTACTTCTACCAGTCCGCCATGCTCACGCGGGACCGCCCCATCCTCTACATGGCGCACGAGTTCGGCCTCGGCGTGGCCCCCGTCCTCCCCCTGAAAACCGCCACCGGAAATCTCCCCCGTACCGCCCCCTCCAATCACGACCTCGCCAATCTCTCCATCGGCCAGGGCGTCACCGAGACCTCCCCGCTGCAGATGGCCATGGTCATGGCCACCCTCGCCAATGGCTCCTGCCGCCCGCGCCCCCGCCTCGTCTCCCACACCCAGTCCCAGACCGGCCGCCTCGGAGACGTCAGCATCCCATGTCGTGATGCCCTCATGCCCGTCAGCCAGATGGACCTCGAAACCGTGCGCAGCGGCATGTTTGGCGTGGTCAATCACGCCCGCGGCACCGGCAAAGCCGCCCGCCTGAAAAAAGTCGCCGTCTTCGGCAAGACCGGCACCGCCCAGTGGGTGCTGCGCGGCGCCAAGGCCAACGTCGTCTGGTTCGCCGGATTTGTAGACACCAATCCGCCCCTCGCCTTCGCCGTCATGGTCGAAGGGAATGCAGGGCAGGGCGGCCTCTCCGGCGGCGGCACCGCAGCCCCCATCATCGCCAAAGTCCTCCACGACATCGAAGACCGCCCCACCGCCCACGACGTCAAGATCACCCCCGCC
>NZ_JBAQCR010000184.1:0-2269 GCF_049294395.1 Prosthecobacter sp. | reverse complement strand
AGTCTCCGGTGCAGACCTGACAGAAGGGATGGAAGTGGTCGTCGGCCAGCAAACGCGCGAGGCCGCCAGCGCTGCGGCTGCAGCGGGCGCGAGCCCGTTCACACCCCGCATGGGGCGCAAATAAAGTAGCAACCCTGCGCCCATAGTCATGGAACTGCTCGAAATGAACAACGTCTGCAAGACCTACCATCTGGGAGAGGTGGATCTGCCCGTCTTGAAGGGCGTGACGTTGAAGATTGCGCGTGGGGAGCTTGTCGCGCTCATGGGCGCCAGCGGCTCGGGCAAAAGCACGCTGATGAACCTACTTGGCTGCCTCGACCGGCCGACGAGCGGGGAATATTGGTTTGATGGCAAGGATGTGTCCAAGTTTTCCATCAACGAGCGTGCGCGCCTGCGCAGCCAGCGCATCGGCTTTGTGTTTCAGACCTTCAACCTTCTCGCGCGCACCTCTGCCATCGAGAACGTGATGATGCCGCTGACGTATGCGCGTGAAAACCTCACCGACCGCGAGATGCGCGAGCGTGCGGCGGCGCTGCTGGAAAAGGTCGGCCTGAAGGACCGCATGGATCATCAGCCCTCGCAGCTCTCAGGCGGGCAGCAGCAGCGTGTGGCCATCGCACGTTCGCTGGTCAACCGGCCGCAGGTGCTGCTCGCGGACGAGCCGACCGGCAATCTCGACTCACGCACCAGCGAGGACATCCTGACGATGTTTCAGCAGCTCAACCGCACCGAAGGCATCACGATCATCCTGGTCACGCATGATCCAACCGTGGCGGGTCATGCGCAGCGCACCATTCGCATCCGCGATGGATTGATCGCCGGGAATGAGGTCACAGGAGGAGGTTTGCCATGAGACATTATCAGATCATCAGAACCGCGCTGCGAGCGCTGCGCCGCAATGTCATGCGCGCTTCGCTCACCACACTCGGCATCGTCATTGGCGTGGCGGCGGTGATTGCGATGATGGAGATAGGCAACGGCTCCACGATCGCCATCGGGCGGACCATCGCCAGCATGGGGGCCAACAACCTGCTGGTACAGCCCGGCACCGCCGCGAGTGGCGGCGTGAGTTTTGGAGCGGGCACCGTGATGACGCTCACGCCTGAGGATGCCGAGGCCATCGCGCGTGAATGTCCCGCCGTGGGCAGCGTTGCACCGGCGGTGCGCGCACGCACGCAGGTCGTCCATGGCAATCGAAACTGGGTGCCCATGTTCATCTATGGCACCACCCCCGCCTACCTTGATGTGCGCGACTGGGCGACGATGAGCGAGGGGGAAGCCTTCACGGATCGCGATGTGCGCAACGCCAACAAAGTCTGCCTCGTCGGCCAGACGGTGGTGCGCGAACTGTTCGGCGGGGCCTCGCCCATCGGGCAGGAGATCCGCCTGCAGAACGTCGCCTTCAAGATCGTCGGCGTGCTCCCCTTCAAAGGCGCCAACATGATGGGCATGGATCAGGACGACGTGGTGCTCGCGCCGTGGACCACCATCAAATACCGCGTCGTCGGCTCCTCCGCCTCGGTGGGGAATCAGAGCGCGGCTGCCAGCGTCGGCTCGGTCAACACGCTCAAGCAGCTTTATCCCAGCTCCGCTCTCAGCCTTTATCCACTGCCTTCCGCCACCCAACAAGCCGACCGGCCGGAGCCGGTGCGCTTCACCAACGTGGATCAAATCATCGCCGCCGCGCGCACAGCGGCGGAGATTCCCGCAGCCATCCAGCAGATCCGCGCCGTGCTGCACGAGCGCCATCATCTGCGCGCGGACGAAGCCGATGATTTCAACGTTCACGACATGACGGAAGTGACCAAGGCGATGAGCTCCACCACCGTGCTGATGACGAAACTTCTGCTCGTTGTTGCCATGATATCGCTGGTCGTCGGCGGTGTGGGGATCATGAACATCATGCTGGTCTCCGTCACGGAGCGCACGCGGGAGATCGGCCTGCGCATGGCCGTGGGTGCGGAGCCGGCAAGCATCCTGCAGCAGTTCATGGTGGAGGCCGTGGTGCTGTGCCTGCTGGGCGGCGCGGGCGGCATTCTCGTGGGTCGCGGCTGCTCCTATCTGGTGAATCTCCTGCTGCACTGGCCCACCGCCACATCGGTGGGAGCCATCATCGCCTCCGTGGTCGTGTCCGCCGCCGTCGGCATCGTGTTCGGCTACTACCCTGCGTGGAAGGCCTCGCGCTTCGACCCGATCGACGCCCTGCGCTACGAATGAGTGCCATCCCAAATAGTGCTGCAGTATGAAATCCAAATCTCCGCGTTTCACC
>NZ_JBAQCR010000183.1:0-12665 GCF_049294395.1 Prosthecobacter sp. | reverse complement strand
CCCGCAGCGGGGTTCATGTTGAAGGCTCCCTGGGCCATCATGTTTTGCGCCATGCCAAAGCCCATCGCGATTTCAGCGGCGGCTCCGGCCGGACCGGCGCCCCCTTTGGCCATGCCTTCGGCCATCTGGAATTTCACGTAGTCGTTGAGGTTGCCGATCGCGCCCATGCTGCTGCGCTTGTCGATGGCGGCCTCGACTTCCGGCGGCACGCTGGCGTTTTCGAGGATGAAGCTGGTGATCTCGATGCCGTACTTGCCCTGCGTGGTGGGGTTGATGATGGGCAGCAGGGCTTCGCCAAGCTCGGAGTAGCGGGTGGCGAGATCGAGCACGGGCACCTTGGCGGTGGCGAGGGCGTCCGTGAACACGCTGACAATGCGGCTGCGCATGGTGTCGGCGAATTCATCCAGGCGGAAGTGATTGTCCGTGCCGGCGACTTCCTTGAGGAAGAGCTTGGGCTCGGTGATCCTGAAATCGAAGGTGCCAAAGGCGCGCACGCGCACGATGCCGAAGTCCGCATCCCGCATCATGATGGGGTTGCTGGTGCCCCACTTGTTGCCAGTGAAGAGGCGGGTGGTGACGTAATAAACGTCCGCCTTGAAGGGGGACTCAAAGCCATACTTCCAGCCTTTGAGGGTGGAGAGGATGGGGATGTTCTCCGTGCTCAGGGTGTGCTTGCCGGGGCCGAAGGTGTCTCCGTATTGACCGAGATAGACGAACTGCGCCACCTGCGACTCGCGCACGATGAGCTGCGCGCCGCGCTTGATTTCCTTGTCCTCGTCCGGAAAACGCCAGGAGAGCGTGTCGCGTGAGTCGTCCGTCCATTGGATGATTTCCAAGAACTGTCCTTTGAGGTAATCCATCAGGCCCATGATCGTATAAAAGGTGAGTGTTTGCGGTGTGTCTGGCAGGGAACGAGGGCGATATTAAAGAGCGGCATTCCTTTTGGCGAGTGCAATTCTGCGACCCCGTTTGTAAAGCATCCCTCATTGCTCGCTGAGCGCTTTGCCGTTTGATTCCTTAAATCACTGGTTCAAATTGATATTTCATATGTCCCTTGCCGATCAACTCCAAGCCGCCGCCTCTTCCGGGCAACTCCTCGCCGCCAGCTACGACAACATTCGTGCCCTCCTCGCCGCCAGCGACAACCCACTTTATCGCTCCAGCATCGAAGAACTCGCCACGGCAGGCCAGTGGGCGGAGCTGAACGACCGCTTCTTCCAAGCTCTCAAATTTGGCACCGGCGGTCTGCGTGGCCGCACGGTGGGCAAGATCGTCACCAAGGCGGAGCGTGGCAGCGCCCCGGAAGACCAGCGGCCGGAGCACCCCTGCGTGGGCACGAACGCGATGAACTTCTACAACGTCAGCCGCGCCACCCGTGGCCTGGTGACCTACCTCAAAAACTTCCGCGCCAACGCCAAGCTCAGCGGCAAGCCGAGCCTGGTGTTTGCCCATGACACCCGCCACTTCTCGGCGGAGTTCGCCAAGTTCTGCGCCAAGATCGCCATGGATCACGGGGCGAATGTGTACCTCTTCGACTACTGCCGTGCCACGCCGGAAATGTCCTTCGCGGTGCGCCAGCTCCGTGCGGATGCAGGCGTGATGATCACCGCCTCCCACAACCCGGCGCATGACAACGGCTACAAGGTGAATTTCAACGACGGCGCCGGCATCGTGGAGCCCCACGCCACCGGCATCATCAAGGAAGTGAACGCCATCAAGGGCGAGGAATACACCGCGCTGCCCGAGGCCGAACGCGGCAAGCTCACCACCCTGGCCGATGACATGGACCAGAAGTATCTGGCCCGCGTGGAAACCATGATGCTGCAGCCCGAGCTGCTACAGAAGGAAGAAGCGAAGAAGCTCAAAATTGTATTCACCGCATTGCACGGCGCAGGCGGTGTGCTGGTGCCCGTGCTGCTGAAAAAGCTCGGCTTCAATTTCCTCACCGTGCCGGAGCAGGACGTGCGCGACGGCCGCTTCCCCACCGTGAAGTCCCCAAATCCGGAGAACGCCTCCGCCTTGCAGATGGCGGTGGATCTCGCCAACAAGGAAGGCGCGGACATCATCATCGGCACGGACCCCGACTGCGACCGCATGGGCGTGGGCGTGCGTGATGCCAAAGGCGAAATGGTGCTGCTCACCGGCAATCAGGTGGGCTCACTCATGGCCTGGTACCGCACCAAGACGATGTTTGACCTCGGCATTCTCAATGCTGAAAACAAGAGCCACTCGGTGCTGCTGAAGACCTTCGTCACCAGCCCGATGCAGGACGCTATCGCCGCAAAGTTCGGCGTCGGCTGCGTGAACACGCTCACCGGTTTCAAATGGATCAGCGCCAAGCTTTCCAAATACGAAGCCGCGCTTCCAGCGGACATCCAGAGCCGCTACCGCGACCTCAACAACGTGGAGAGCCGCAACGCACGCCTCAAGCACAGCAAGTTCCTCATCTTCGGTGGTGAAGAAAGCTACGGCTACATGGGCGATGACTTCAGCCGCGACAAGGACGGCAATGGCGCCGTGGTCATGTTTGCCGAACTGGCCGCCTACGCCGCCAGCCTGGGTCTCACCGTGGCCGGGCTGCTGGATCAGGTGTACTGCGAAGTGGGCTACTTCCTGGAGCGCAACGAGAGCAAGGTCTTCGAAGGCGCCAGTGGTGCTGCGCAGATCGCCAAGCTGGCCGACAGCTACGGCAGCAACCCGCCGAAGGAAGTGGATGGCTCCGCCGTCATCAAGGTGCGCGATTTCCGCAAGGACGAGATCACCGATGAAGAAGGCGACGTGGTGCTGAAGGAGAAGATGCTCTTTGTAGACCTTGCCGATGGCCGCAGCTTTGCCGTGCGCCCCTCCGGCACCGAGCCGAAGATCAAATACTACATGTTTGGCCGCAGCGTGCCCGCCGCAGGTCAGAGCCTCAGCGCCGACGAACTTACCGCCGCCAAGGCCAAAGTCACCGAAGGCCTCGCCAGCATGTGGGCCTGGCTGGACAAAGACATCGACGCCCGTCTGGCTTCATAAGGCCGAAGTTCACGACAGATTCGAAGAAATGGCAATGCGGCTGAACAAACTTCAGCCGCATTCGTCTATCCAGTTGTGACCTCATTCCTGAGGCGGAGGGCCGGAAAATGCGGCTTGAAGTTCCCAGGAATTTAAGAACTATTAACGATTATGAATTCTCAAACCACTCGCAGGGGGCTGATCAGTTCCATTGGGCTGGGCTGGTGTTTCACCATCCTCTCTGCTTCCACGGGCATGGCGCAGGCTCAGCAGCGCTACTATCCGCAGCCGCAGGGTTATCCCCAGCAGGGTGGTTATCCACAGCAGTACAGCCCTCCACAGGGCTATCAGCAAGCACCGCAGGGTTACCAGCAGACACCTCCAGGCTACGGCTATCCGCAACAGCAGCAGCCCCAGCCGCAGTATGAAAGCCCGCTGCAGTTTCTGCCGAAGTTTGGCCAGCGCATGAGCGAAATGGCGCGCCGTCTTTTCTATGGCAAGGACCCCACCGGCTATGACTACCCGCCGCAGGGCTACGGTCAAAACGGCGGCTACAGTCTGGACTCCACCCCGCGCCCGCAGGCCGCTCCAACATATCCGCAGCAGTCTCCGCAAGGATATCCCCTTCCCGGTTCAGGCTACACCCAGCCACAGCTTGGCTATCAATATCCCCAGCAGCAGCCGCAACAGCAGCCTCAGGGACAGCCGCGCTACAACTACCCGCCGCAGCAGCAACCGACCGCTCCGGCCCCGTCGCAGTCAAACACGAGCCGCAGCAAAAGCACGCCTTCTGCTCCAGCTCCACAGAGCAAGACTCCCTCCCCCAGCACCACGCGCAAATACACTCCGCCCAAGGTGGACGACTCACCGCCATCCCCCAGGACGACGAGCAAACCTGCCACGGTGACACCCAAGAAGGAGCCGAAGCCTGACGCCCCTCCGCCGACGCCAGCGCCCACGACGCGCCGCTCCGAATCCACCTCCAAGGAATTTCCTACCACGACTTCCAACAGCGGATCTTCTGGGTCGTTCTTGAAGGGCAAGAAAACCGCGAAGCCCGGCCGTGTGATCAGCCCATATCCGCCTTACAAAGAGCTCGACATCACCGGGCTCGAGAGCGGCTCCCTGGCGCTGGACCCCACCACGCAGAAGGTTTTTGAGGTGCCTTGAGGCTTTCCCGCCCCGTACTTCCGGCTCCAGCACCCCATTTTCTAGGAAATCCCGGTCACGCCGAAGCTTCTTCTTTTGTGCCAGCGGCAGGTCTTTTGACGAAATCGAAAATAAACGCGGCGCTGGCCTGAAGAATGCTTGCTAAAAGGGTAGGATGGCGCTTGGCTGTCCTACAACCATTCATGGCCGACCACGGACTCCAGCAGTTACAGACTCAAAAGCTCGCCATCGGGCCGCAGATGCAGCAAAGCTTGCAGATCTTGCAGGCTCCCACTTTGGAGCTGCGCCAGATCATCCAGCAGGAGGTCGAAATCAATCCGGTGCTGGAGCTCGAAGCCCCGGAAACTTCCATCCAGGACGCCATTCCCGATGATCCCGATGACCGCAGCGTGGATGACAGTGACATCGACGCCCTGACGCAGATGGACGATGAGTGGCGCGAATACTGGCAGCAGAGCCGCCAGCAGACCGCCACCCGCCGCAGCGATGACCAGGAGCGCTGGCAGTTCCTCATGGACTCCATCGTGGCTCCCACCACATTGCAGGAGCATCTGCTCTCCCAGCTTCACACCTCGGACGCCAAGGCCAGCCTCGCCCCTCAGGTGGAGTTCCTCATTGGCAATCTAGATGACCGCGGCTTTCTCAACACCCGCATCGATGACCTGAGCCTGAACCACGGCATCCCCATCGACACTCTGATCACCGCCAAAAAGCTGCTGCAGAGCTTCGATCCTGTGGGCGTCGGATCGGAAGACCTGCGCGAGTGCCTGCTGGTGCAGCTGGAGCGCCTTGGCAAAAAGCAGAGCCTCGCATGGCGGCTGGTCGATCAATACATCGACGACCTCGCCAACAAGCGCTACCCCATCCTCGCCCGCAAGCTCGGCGTGCCGCTGGAGCAGATCTCACGCGCCGCCGATTTCATCAGCACGCTGGACCCGCGCCCGGCGCAGCGCTTTGCCGTCTCCTCCAACAACTACGTCACACCGGATGTCGTGGTAGAGCGCCAGGGGCGCGACTGGGTGGCAGTCATGACCAATGACGACCTGCCGCACCTGCGCATCAGCAACACCTACAAGGATCTGCTCAGTGCGCCCGGCAACAACGGCGAAGTGCGCAACTACGTGCGCGACAAGATCCGCAGCGGCAAGTTCCTCATCCGCTCCATCCATCAGCGCCAGCAGACGATCCACCGCATCGCCACGCAGATCCTCAAGTATCAGCGCGAGTTCCTGGAGAAGGGCACCAACTTCCTGCGCCCGCTCAACATGGCCACCGTGGCCGATGAAGTCGGCGTGCACGAGACCACCGTCAGCCGCGCCATCGCCGGCAAGTACATCGCCACTCCGCATGGCGTGTTTGATATGAAGTTCTTCTTCTCCCACGGCGTGAAGACCGAATCAGGCGATGACTTGAGCAACACCAGCGTCAAGAATGCCATCGCTGAACTCATCAAGAACGAACCCAAGCACAAGCCCCTCAGCGACGACAAGCTCGCCAAGCTGCTGGACGGCCAGGGCATCAAGGTCGCGCGCCGCACCGTCGCGAAATACCGCGAAGCCCTGAACATCCTGCCCAGCCATTTGCGGAAGTCGTTCTCTTGAGTCTGGGTTCGTAACGCGGAGGAAGTTCGGAAACTTCAAGGCGGCCCGTCTTTAGTCTTTACATACGAGTCAGGACAACCACGTTTGGTTGTAGACCCCATGACCTCCCATCAATTCATCGTGATCATGCGCTGGCTGTTGGTGCCGATCACTGCGGCTTTGGGAATCATTGTGGCCCTTGTGCCATCGTTTGTCGTGAACCGCATCGTTCATGCCATTCTTTGGAGCACTGGTCATCACATGCCCGGAAAAGTCTTCATGAGCTATTATTCCATTCCGGTATGTGGCGCCTTCGCCGCTTTTCTTTTTGTCGTCTTTGGAACGTGGGCTGCGCCGAAGCACCGCTCCAAGGTTGCATTCCTCCTGCTTGTCATCGGGGGTGCCTTGACATGGGAGAGTGCTGGTGACTTTCACGCTCCCTACATTATCAAAGGCCAGCCTTACATCCAGGTTTGGCAGCCCATTGTGGCAACATGGTCAGGCGGGTTACTCGCATTTGTCGTGATTTATGGTCGAGCAGGATTGCGACGTGTTTTTCGATTCCAGCACTCTTGATCACGTGAAGCGCCGCGCGATCTGCGTGTAAAACGCCAGCGCCTTTTCCACCTCGGCGCACTCGACGTATTCCACCGCTGCGTGTGCCTGATCGATGCTGCCGGGGCCAAACAGGATCGTCGGAATGCCCATGCGTGAGAACTTGCTGGCATCGCTGCCGAACGGCACACCGATGACGCCATCATCGCGCCCCATCTCTCCCAGCAAGGTTTGCGCCAGCTGCACAAGCGGAGCTTGGGCGTCCGTCTGAAAGGGCCAGTCCTGCAGCATCGGCGTTTCCATCTCTGCGAGCACATCGGAATGCCGCTTCATCAGCGCATCCAGCAGCACCTGATAATGCGCCAGCACGTCCGGCACCTCCTCGCCGGGCAGCAGACGGCGGTCGATCTCGATCACCGCCTCATCCGGCACGAAGTTCACCTGCACGCCGCCATGGATCACGCCCACGTTGCAGGTGCCCGGCCCGAGCAGCGGATGCTGGGTCTGCTGCATGTGCTCATGGTCCTCATTCAAGGCCAGCACGATGCGCGACATCGCGGTGATGGCATTGATGCCCAGATGCGGCTTCGAGCTGTGTGCTGCTTTTCCTTTCGTGCGGATGCGCCAGCGCAGCACGCCTTTGCTCGCGATCACGCATTTGAACTCCGTCGGCTCCGCCACCACGGCGGCATCGGCCTTGAGTCCTTCGCAAAGTTTGACCACGCCGCGGAACGAAAACTCCTCGTCCACCACGGCAGCCAGCCACACCTCACACGGAGGTGCTTCACCGCTGGCGTGAATGTCCGCCACGGCATGCATCATCGCCGCGAGCCCCGCCTTGTCATCTACCGAGCCGCGACCGTGCAGCCTGCCATCCCGCACAACCGGATCGAAGGGATCAATTGTCATGCCTTTGACGGAGACCGTGTCCATGTGCGCCTCGAACACGATGCGCCTGGAGGAGTCGCGACCCGGCACGCGCGCGATCACGTTGTTGCGCCCCGGAAACACTTCCTGCTCCCACACTTCCATGCCACGCTCCTCAAAGAAACGCCGCACGTATGCCGCCGCCTCCTCCTCCCCCGGACCACCCTCATAGGAGCTGTTGATGCTGTTGATGCGTACGAGGTCGGCCAGAGTGTTCAGGACAGGAGACATCCCGCAAACTAAACGAAGTCAATCCCACGGCAAGAAGCGCTGCTTTCTGGCCGTACTTTTGCTGTCTCATGAAAGCCCCTTTCTCCATTGCCCTGCTTTTGACGCTGCACACGGGCAGCGCAGCCATGGCCGCGCCTGCGGATGACGCGAAAATCACTTTCTTTGAAAAGAACGTCCGCCCTATCCTGATCAAACGCTGCTACGAGTGCCACTCCGTCGAATCCGGCAAGGGCAAGGGCGGCCTCTTCATCGATTCCCGCGACGCCATACTCAAAGGCGGCGACAACGGCCCGGCCCTCGTCGCGGGCAATCCCGACAAGAGCCACATCATCGAGTCCATCCGCTATCAAAACCAGGACCTGCAGATGCCGCCCAAAGGCGCCATGCCTGCGGCGGAAGTGAAGACGCTGGAAGAGTGGGTGAAAATGGGAGCGCCAGATCCGCGTGAGGCCGTCGCCTCCGCCAAACCAGGTGCGCCACGTGTCATTGATCTCAAAGAGGGTGCCAAGCACTGGGCCTTCCGCCCGATTGTGGCGCCGCCCGTCCCCAAAACAGACGCATCCAATCCCATCGACGCTTTTATCAGCGAAAAACTCGCTGAAAAAGGACTCAAGCTGGCGGCGCCTGCTGACAAACGCACGCTGATCCGCCGTGCCACCTTCGATCTCATCGGCCTGCCTCCCACTCCGCAGGAGGTGGATGCCTTCCTCGCAGACAACGCCCCCGACGCCTTTGCCAAGGTGGTGGACCGCCTGCTGCGCTCTCCGCAATACGGTGAAAAATGGGGTCGCCACTGGCTGGATGTGGCACGTTACTCGGACTCGAACGGTCTCGATGAGAACATCGCGCTCGGCACCGCATGGCGTTACCGCGACTATGTGGTGAAGGCGATCAACGCCGACAAACCCTTCGATCAATTCCTCACCGAACAGATCGCCGGAGATCTGCTCGAATCGAAAGACCTCTCCGAGCGCCACGAGCACGTCACCGCCACCGCCTTTCTCAATCTCGGTGCCAAAGTCCTCGCCGAACCGGACAAGGAGAAGCTCACCATGGACGTCATCGATGAGCAGATCGATGTCATGGGCCGCGCCTTCATGGGCCTCACCCTCGGCTGCGCACGCTGTCATGATCACAAGTTCGACCCCGTCCCGACCGCTGACTACTACTCACTCGCCGCCATCTTCAAGAGCACGCAAAGCTTCAGCGTGGACCGCATCGGCGCGCTGAGCACGGCGTATGAAGCGCCCGTGGGCTCGCTCGATGACTTTGCCGCCGTCAAATCTTCCGAACGCATCCTCAAGGATCAAAGGGCCGCCGTTTCCAAAGCCGAAAGCGCCGCCATCACAGCCCTGCGCAAAGAGGTGCGTGAACACGCAGTCGATTACCTCATGGCCGCCGCCAAGCTGCCCGAGGCACCTACCCTGAGCCAGGTGCGGCCGGTGGCGGAGCCGCTCGGCCTGCGCCCGCACATCCTGCTCAACTGCCGCGTGTACCTCGCCGCCAACGAAACGCTGCCCTTCTTCAAGCCCTGGCAGGATGCTCTCAGTAAGACGGGCGATGTGCAATCTCTGCGTGGCTACTACACCGCCATCTTCGCCGCTGCAGAAAAAATCGCTCCTGCGCCGAAAGCGAAGCCCAAAGCGGACGCCAAAGCAGAACCCAAAGACGCATCCGAAGACTCGCTGCTGCATCAGGCGCGTGCCGCCTTGGATGCCCCCGCAGGCTTCCTCGCGCTGCCACCCGAGCCCATGATTCTCTTCCCCAAAGACGTGGCTGAAAAGGTGCGCTCGCTGAAGGACACGATGATGACCACGGAAAGCAACCTTCCGGATCTGCCCACCACGCTCGCCGTGGCCGAAGCACCGAAGATCATCAAAGAGCTGCCCATCCACATTCGCGGCAGCCACCTCGCGCTCGGCAAGCCCGTGCAACGCGGCTTCATCCAGGTCGCCCAGGCATCACTCACCACCAAGCCGCAGTTCCCCGCGAATCAAAGCGGCCGCCTTGAACTCGCCCGCTGGCTCGCCAGCCCCGAACATCCGCTCACTTCACGCGTCATCGCCAACCGCATCTGGTCCTGGCATTTCCGTCAGGGCATCGTCCCCACCACGGACAACTTCGGCCTCCTCGGCCAGCAGCCCACGCATCCTGCCCTGCTCGACTGGCTGGCCCATTGGTTCACCAGCAACGGCTGGAGCCTCAAGGACATGCACCGCCTCATCATGAGCTCGCGCACGTATCAGCAGAGCTCCGCCACTTCGGCACAAGGTTACGCGGCTGATCCCGAAGACCTCCTGCTGCACCACTTCCCCGTGCGCCGTCTCGAAGCCGAAGAAATCCGCGATGCCCTGCTGGAAGTCGCAGGCAGTCTCGACACTACCATCGGCGGCAAGACCATCCCGCGCCGCAATCGCGAATTCGTCTTCAATCACACCTCCAAGGATTTCACCTCCTACGGCAGCACTCGGCGCGCGCTCTACATGCCGATCATCCGCAACAATCTCTACGATCTCTTCCAGCAGTTCGACTATCCCGATGCCTCCACCAGCACCGGCCTGCGTTACAGTTCCGTCGTCTCCCCGCAGGCCCTGCTCCTCATGAACAGCGACCTCGCCACCGACGCCGCAAAGAACTTCGCCACCCGCCTGTTTAAACTCTCCGCCAACAAGGAGGCCCGCCTCCGCGCCGCCTATCGCCTCGCCTTTGCCCGTGAAGCCACTGCCGAAGATCTGCGCCGTGCTGAGAACTACCTCACCGCCGCCGATGCCTCGCTCAATTCCACCCAGCAGGACTCCACCAAACGCGAGCAGGAGGCCTGGGCGCTGCTTTGCCAGGCGCTGATGATGAGCAATGAGTTCATTTATTTGAGGTAGGCGCAGCGGGCCGCTACGAAGGTACAATGGACACTCTTGTCTGTCGGCCAGCGGCACCTTCAGCATTTTTGTGCACGCATTATCTCAAATCGATCTCCAGCAGCCCAAACCTTCCGCGGCGTTGCTGCATGTGTATTTGTGGATTGCCTGCTGAGGAGGAGCGCTGGCCGACGGACAAGAGTGTCCATCGTACTCCAGGCTTGCCAAAAGGCGTTCTGTGGCTACACATCGTACCATGTTCACCGCGCAGACCAGTTTTCTTGCAGCGCTGACGGCCTCATAACGAAGGCCGTCTGAATCCATCTGGACAAGCGCGGCGCCAAGAGCCGCCAGCATCTGCGATGTTGAGTCGATCTCATCACGCCCGCGCAGTCTACCCCTGCACCGTCGTCCGCGTCTCTTTCCGCGATGCACCACGCACGGACGGCGCACTGGTGTGGTCAATCGCGGCCTTTTTCATTTCATGACTCTCATGCAGTTCCCCCTGCGCCTGCAGGCGGGACGAATCGTATTCCTGCGTCTGGAGCAGCATCCAGCCGCACAGCGCGCGCGCACCTCCTGCCCTGCCGGATCGCAGGACAGCGGTTGGCGCATCCAAGCCGAGCACTGCGAAAAATTCCCCGCCCTGCTTCCCATCAATGAAGCCTGGTGGCGGCTGTCGCGTGCCACACACTCGGCACGCACTCTCGCGGACCTCAGCCTCATCCAGCACGCGCTTCCCGCAGATGGTTCGTTCCCTGTAACGCCTCTGCCTCGCCACTGGCATAGCCGTGACATACGCCCGTGGCTGGGAGATCCCGCCACACGCCAGTATTTGATGAAGGAGCTTGCGCCACATCGTCGCGAAGCGCTTCAACTGCTTGGCATGGATCTGCCCGCTGCACATGACGTGCATGCATCCGGCGCCGCTGCTCGCCTCTGGCTGCCTTGGATTCGCTCACGATCCCAGGCATGGACCGACGCGCTCGAAACCGCCGTCTCCACTTTAAACCGAGGTTTTGAACCCGACCGCGAGGCTCTGATAGCCACGCTGCTGCATGAAGGGGAGATCGCGTGGCTGCCATTGATCGCGCAGCAAACCGCCGCAGAACAATTGCCCCTGCTGCGCACCCTCGTGGAGACCAAGCAATACCTGCGGCCACCACCCGCAGGCATGCACAGGCTTCTCACCACACTGCATCATCTCACGGACGCCAAGGAGTACACTCACATAGCCCGGACTTGCTACCTGAGTCTCGCCAACAACTGCACCCCGCGCTTTCTCGCGCATGCGCTTCATTACCATCGGCAGTGGAAGCTGGAGTTTCAGACTCAAGCATGCCCGATGCATGAACCTTGCAGGCGGCAGCTTCATCTCGTCCTCCACTGCAAAGCCGCCAAATGGCTGCGCAGCCCGAAACAGATCTGGCAGCAGGCCACGGGATTGAAGGACTGGTCCTCGGCCATTCAGCGTCTGCTGGCACGGCCTCTGTACAAGGAAGTGCTCGACAGCATTCTTGAAGCCCTGCGTCATCTGGGGCGCAAGCGCGGCAAAGCCGCTGTCAAATGGACGCGCTGGCTCAACCTCTGGGATGCCATGCTTCGTGAAGCGTACGCCACGCCGTGGGCGCGGCGGCAACTCGCGGCCGATCTGATTGAAGCCTGGCGCATCAATCCGGAACACCTCAGCATGACCACACATTCAGTGCATCAACTGCTGCTCTGGCTGCAGCGCGTGCGCACTTTTGAAAAGCACCCGGGAGAGGACATTCCCGTGATGATCGAAGCCCTGTGGGAGTCTATTTCCATAGAAGATCATTCGGCACTGCTGCAGGTGCCCGAGAAAGCCTGGCGGCAGATGCAGCCCGCGCTCGTGGGCTGGTCTTCCCGAACCAATGCTGTCATAGGTCTCTCTCATGCCAGACGGCTGCCGGCTGGGTGCCTGCTTGGCATGCTGCTGGCCTCACCCCTGGAGTGGGCGCGCACCATGCGCCGCATCGGCGAACTGGAATGGCGCGAACGAAAGGAATTGTGGGAAGCCTTTCGCGAACATCCGCTGACCCCGTGCAATGCAGTGCACACGCCCCTGCCGCATGTCATCGTGCTGGTGGACACCATTCAGGCATCTCACCCGCGCTTCCCCGGCGTGCCGGACAAGCTGCGCGCTGCGGGTAAACTGCATGAGCATGTGAAGACACACTACATGGAGGAACTCACGCGCAACATCCACCGGCTGCGTCTCGCAGTGCTCGATGATCTGGCGGAGTGGGCCCTGCGCCGGCGCTTCCCCCATCTGCATGGCGGCCACATCGCCACGCACACGCTGCGTGTCGCGGCGGGTGCAGGCGAAGAA
>NZ_JBAQCR010000182.1:0-4062 GCF_049294395.1 Prosthecobacter sp. | reverse complement strand
CTTCTTGACCACGCTTAGAGGGCCTGACGAATCAAGTTTTGCAGAAGAAATGGCCCGCAGGATCGATGATAACTCGCCCGGTCATTGGGTGACGTTGGAGGAATTGAACAAGAGATACGCGGCTGATGCATGATCGAATACCGACTGTTGCTGGCGCATGAGGTCATCGTGTTTCTCGACTCCCTCAAGTCGGCGGATCGGAAACGATTGATGAAGCGTTTTCTAGAGATCACCAGCTATCCAGCTCGATATGCTGACTACGAAGAGCGTGATGCCGTGGGTCGTCGGCTCGATGTGCATATTCATGCAGGCTACGCCATTGCTTATTGGGAGGACTTCGCCGACCGGCACTTGAAGGTGCTCGATGTCAGGCCAGCCGATCATTGACCGCCTGCGGAATGCTTCTATCCTGCGCGTCCCTAATAACCATGAGCAACGCCACCGCAATCACCCCCACACGCGCCCAAGATTTTCCCGAATGGTACCAGCAGGTCGTTCGTGCCGCCGACATGGCGGAGAACTCCGAGGTCCGCGGCTGCATGGTGATCAAGCCGTGGGGCTACGGCCTGTGGGAAAACATCCAGCGCCAGCTCGATGTGAAATTCAAGGCCACCGGCCACGTGAACGCCTACTTCCCGCTGCTGATCCCCCTGAGCTACCTCGAAAAGGAAGCGCAGCACGCCGAGGGCTTTGCCACCGAATGCGCTGTGGTCACGCATCACCGCCTGGAGGCGCAGAAGCAGCCGGACGGCACCACGAAGATGATTCCGACCGGCGAACTGGCCGAGCCCTTCGTGATTCGCCCGACTTCCGAAACGATCATCGGCGCTGCCTTCGCCCGCTGGGTGGAAAGCTACCGCGACCTGCCGCTGCTCATCAATCAGTGGTGCAACGTCATGCGCTGGGAGATGCGCCCACGCCTCTTCCTGCGCACCGCCGAGTTCCTCTGGCAGGAAGGCCACACCGCCCATGAAACCGCCGAAGAGGCCATCGTGGAAACACGCACCATGCACAAGGTGTATGAGGACTTCATGCGCGATCACCTTGCCATTCCGGTGATTCCTGGCGAGAAGACCGAGCGCGAACGTTTCCCCGGCGCCGTGCAGACATTCACCGTCGAAGCCATGGTGCAGGACAAGAAGGCCATCCAGGCCGGCACGTCGCACTACCTCGGTCAAAACTTCGCCAAGGCTGCGAACATCCAGTTCCTCGGCCGTGACAACACGCGTCAGCTGGCCCACACCACGAGCTGGGGCGTCAGCACCCGCATGATCGGCACGGTCATCATGGCCCATGGCGATGACGATGGCGTCATCATCCCACCACGCGTGGCCCCGAACCAGATCGTCATCCTGCCCGTCACGCCGAAGGCTGACACGCGCGATGAAGTCATCGCCGCCTGCGAGGCGCTGGCACAAACACTGCGCACCCAGTTGTTCGCCGGTGAGCCTCTGCGCGTGCACGTGGACAAGCGCGACCTTCAGGGCGGCGCGAAGAACTGGGAATGGATTAAGAAAGGTGTGCCAATGCGTCTCGAAATGGGACCGCGCGACATCACCAGCCGCAGCGTGGCCGTTTGCCGCCGCGATCAGGGACCGAAGGCCAAGGAATTCGTGCCCAAGGAAGAGTTCATCCAGTCCGTGACGGAGCGCCTGCAGGAAATTCAGGACGCGCTTCTCGCTCGTGCCACCGCCCTGCGTGACGCGAACATGAAGAAGCTCGAAACGCTGGAAGAGTTCAAAGCCTTCTTTGCCGAAGACTCCGAAGGCGGCTTCGCCATGATGCACTGGGCGGGCAGCAGCGACGATGAAGACACTCTCAGCAAAGACCTGAAAGTCACCATCCGCTGCATCCCCCACGGCGATCAGTTTGCTGAGGAAGGGAAGTGCTTCCTCACCGGCAAGCCGAGCTCACGCCGCGTGGTGTTTGCGCGGAGTTATTGAGGTGTTGATCATGCTTAACGCTGCGCTGTAAGCGCGGCTGTAGGATGGGTGTGGCGACAGCCCGCCCGTCCATCAGCGTGCTGCAAACTCCAGGGCGTACGAACGTCCTGGAGGTCGGGCGGTTTGGCGCAGGGGAATGCAAGGGATCGCGGCAGCATGGCGCGCCAAACACACCCAACTTACGACCGGAGGCGGCGAATCAGCGCAGCACCTCGCCCTTCGTCACGTCTCCGGGCACATCCAGCAGCATGATCTGATTGATCGTCTTGAACTGGGCGTGGTCGGCCACGCTCCAGACGATCTTCTTGTCACGAGTGACTTCGATGACCTGGGCTTGCTCGCCGATGTGGCCATGGCCGAGATAGACGCAGAAGACGGTGTTCCCGTTCGGCAGGCGCTGGCAGCCGGCCATGAGACGCAGGGTGTAGCCGGGGATGTCGTTCTCAGCGAGTTCCCAAACGATGTTTTCTTTGGCGTCGAGTTCGCGCACCTGATGGCCATCGCCGCAGGTGATGAGCAGGTGGCCTTCGGGAAGCGGCACGACTTCATGCGGATCTCCAGGAACCTTGATCTGGCGCAGCACTTTGCCGTCGGCATCGAGTTCGACGATTTTGCCTTCGCCTTTGAAGCAGACGAGGTAGTGGCCGTTGGCGAGTTTGCGTGTGCCGCGAAACTGGTTGTGCAGCTTGATTTCAGGTGCTGCGGTCAGCTTGATCTCCTTGGCGATCTTCCCAGCGCGATCTACTTCAATGATGCGGCTGGTGCCACATTCCACGATCATCACATTCCCATCCGGCAGCGGCTGGCAGGAATGGACTTCGACTTTCACATCTGTCGGCGCTTTGTACTCCCACACGATCTTCTTGTCCGGTGTCACCTCCAGGGCACCGCTGACAAAGCAGAAGAGGTAGTTTCCATTCGGCAGCTTCCAGCAGTCCTGCGGGCTTTTGCATTCCCACTGCCACTCGATTTTCCCCTCGGCTGATACCACGCAGACCTTGCCACCGCCGTAGTCGCAGCAGAGAAATGGATGCGCCGCAGAAGCGGTGGAGACAAGGGCGAAGAGGGCGGCGAGGAGTCGGAGCATGGGGATGGTCGGATGGTGAGTCCGACATCAACGCATGATGCAGTGCCTTTGCTTCAACTCATTCTCAGCGCCAGCACGCCAAAGAATCAGCGGATGAAGTAGCTCAGATTCTCCAGTTCCACGGCCAGATCCACGCTGTTCACCACGACATTCTCCGGGACATCGAGGACTGTGGGGGAGAAATTCAGGATGGCCTGGATGCCGTGCTGCACCAGATCATTGACCACTGACTGGGCATTGCTGGCGGGCACGGTGAGGATGGCCATTTTCACATTCTGGCGGCGGATGAATTCAGCCATGTCAGTCATCGGCAGCACGGGCACAGTGACCTGCGGCTGCTTGCGGGGGGCGAGATCAAACGCGGCCGCGACTTCAAAGCCCTCCTTGCGGAAGCCGCCGTAGCGCAGCAGAGCGGAGCCGAGATTCCCGACGCCGACCAGAATGACGGGCTGCAGTTTGTTCTGCCCCAGCACATCCCCGATCGTGCCGCTGAGGGCGTCCACGTTGTAGCCCAGACCGCGGGTGCCGAGCTGGCCGAAATACGCCAGGTCTTTGCGCAACTGCGTGGACTTCACCCCGGCCGCTTTTGCCAAGGCGGCAGACGACACGGTGTCCACCTGGTTCTCACGCAGACGCTGCAGGCAGCGCTGGTAGATCGACAGGCGGTAGATCGACTTGCGGGGGATGTCTATTTTGGCAGGCATTGGTTGGAACAATGTGAAAATTCACCCGAAAGCATCGGATGTCAACCAAGCTAGGTTGCCAGCCTATGGCTGTAGGGGGCCGGACTGAGGATTTGGGATCGTTCTTACCGGACCCGCATCAGGAATGCGCTGAGCCGCAGGGATGTGGAGATTTTGTTCCAGCATTTTCAGGAATTCGATCAGTCCGGGGGTGGCTTTTTTCTCGTCGTAGAGCTTTTTTAAGATGGCATAACCCTTGGCCCATGAGTCTGGATCGTTGGCCTGCGCATAGGCAAAGCCGGCGAAGCGCTCGGTGAAATTCAGGCCGCCGTGCTGGAAGGAGCTCAGG
>NZ_JBAQCR010000181.1:0-9544 GCF_049294395.1 Prosthecobacter sp. | reverse complement strand
AAAAACCAGGGTTATCACGTCATCCCCGCCATCAACGGCCAGGAGGGGCTCAACCTGGCGCAGACCCACCAAGGGCCGCCGATCAGCCTCGTCCTCACCGATGTCGTCATGCCCGTGATGGGCGGCAAGGTGATGTCTGAGTGGCTCAAGGTCACCTACCCCGGCCTCAAAATCCTCTTCACCTCCGGCTACACGGATGATGTCATCTCACATCATGGTGTGCTGGATGCTGGTGTGGATTTCCTGCCCAAGCCCTACACCCCCGCCACCCTGTCCCGCAAAGTACGCGATCTCCTGAACGCCTGAAGCCTTCATGCAAGCGCCCCTTTCAGCCGCCAAGCCTGACCAACACCGCTGCGAGGCCCTCGAAGCGGAACTGCGGGAAACTGCGGCCCGCCTCAGCCGGGCGCAGGAGGAGCTGAACTGGAAAAGCGCCTTTCTGGAAGCCCTGACCCATTCCGCCATCGATGGCATCCTCGTGGTGGACTCCCAGGGCCGGAAAATCCTGCAAAACCAGCGCACCGCCGATCTCTTCAAAATCCCCCGGCACATCGTGGAGGACCCCGACGACACCCGGCAAGTCCGGTGGGTGATGGACATGACCCGGCATCCGGACCAGTTCCGCGAAAAAGTGGTCCATCTCTATGCCCATCCGTCTGAAATCAGCCGTGATGAAATTGAACTGACAGACGGCACGGTGCTGGACCGCTATTCATCTCCTGTCCTCGGCAAGGATGGCGCCTTCTACGGCCGGATCTGGACGTTTCGAGACATCACCGAGCTCAAGCAGAGGGAGGCCGCCCTGCGCGAAAGTGAAGAGCGGGTGCGTGCCGCGCTGCGGGCCTCCCACACCGGCACCTTCCGCTGGGACATCCGCTCCAATGAAGTGGTCTCGGATGATGCCATGCATGCGCTCTTCGGCCTCCCTGCAGCACAGACGGTCCGCACCTTGGAAACCTTCCTCGCCACGGTGCATCCCGATGACCTCGCCGGCGTGATCGAACGCTTCCGGCGTTGCGCCAGCGATGGCGCCGATTTTGACATGGAATTCCGCGTCCTCTGGCCGGATGGCAGCCTCCACTGGCTGGATAACAAAGGCAGGACCAGCTTTGATGAAGCAGGCAAACCTGCCTGCATGACGGGCACCTGCGTGGACATCACCACCCACAAAGTGCACGAGGAGTCCCTGCAAAAACAGCAGGCGGAGCTGCGTGTTCTTTTTGACCTGATGCCCGCGATGATCTGGTTCAAGGACACCCAAAACGGCTTCATCAGGGTCAATCAACGCGTGGCCGAGGCAACGGGCCTGCCCATCGCGGAGATCGAAGGAAAAACCGCCGAGGAGATCTTCCCCAAAGAAGCGGCCGGGTATTACGCCGACGATCTGGAGGTCATCCATTCGAAAACTGCCAAACTGGGCATCATCGAAAAGCTGCAGGGGCCGGAGGGCCAGGAACTCTGGGTGCAGACCGACAAGATGCCGGTCTGCGACAAGGATGGAAAAGTGACCGGCCTCATCGCCATGGTTCACGACATCACCGAGCGCAGACGCACGGAGGAGGCTCTCCGCGAAAGCGAATTCCGCTATCATTCGCTGTTTGAAAACATGCTGGAAGGATACGCGCATTGCCGCATGGTGCATGAGGAGGGCCAGACGCGGGACTTCATCTACCTGGAGGTCAACAGCGCTTTTGAAAAGCTCACCGGGTTGAAAAATGTGGTCGGAAAACCCATCAGCGAAGTCGTTCCCGACTTTTACGAAACCAACATGCCGCTGTTTGAGATGTATGAGCGAGTGGCCTCGACCGGCGAACCGGAGCGCTGTGAGACGCATTTGAAAGCGTTGGGGGTGTGGTTCTCCATCGCCGTTTACAGCCACCAAAAGGGGCACTTCGTCGCCGTCTTTGACGACATCACGGAGCGCAAAGTGGCCGAGGAGGCGCTGCGGGAAAGCGAGGAGCGCTTCTCCGGTGCCTTTGAGCATGCCCCCATCGGCGTCGCGCTGTCCTCTCCCACGGGGCGGTGGCTCAAGGTCAACCGCGCCCTCTGCAAGCTCGTCGGCTACACCGAGGAAGAGCTGCTCACCCGCAGTTTCCAGGACATCACCCATCCCGATGACCTCCCCGACAGCCTCGAGTGCGTGCGCCAGCTCACCTCCGGCGAAAGCCGTGTCTACCAGTCCGAGAAGCGCTACATCCATGCCGCCGGTCATCTCGTCACCGTGCTGCTCAATGTGTCGCTCGTGCGCGACAGCCAGCAGCAGCCGCGCTACTTCATCGCCCAGATTCAGGACATCAGCGAGCGCAAGCGCACGGAGGAGTCGCTGCGCCTGCTGAGCTCTGCCGTGAAGCAGTCGAAGGAGTCCATCATGATCACCGAGGCGCAACTCGACCTGCCCGGCCCGAAAATCATCTTCGTCAATCCCGCCTTCACGCAGATGACCGGCTACACGGCGGCGGAAGTCCTGGGCCTCACCCCTCGTTTGCTGCAGGGACCGCTCACCGACCGCTCCGTGCTCGACCGCCTGCGGCGCAGCCTGGAAGCGGGGGACACCTTTTCCGGGGAGATCATCAACTACCGCAAAGACGGCACCGAATTTGTGCTGGAGTGGCAGATCGCCCCCCTCCGCAATGCCAGGAGTGAAATCACGCACTTTGTGGCCATTCAGCGCGACATCACCGGACGCAAGCGCCTCGAAGCCCAGCTCGTGCAATCCCAGAAAATGGAAACCGTGGGCAAGCTGGCCGGTGGCGTGGCGCATGAATTCAACAGCATTCTGACCGCCATCATCGGCCAGAGTGAGCTGCTCCTCGAAGATCTCCCTTCAGCCAGTCCGCTGGCCGGCAAAGTCACCGCCATCAATCAGGCTGCCGGACGGGCCGCCATCCTGACGCGCCAGCTTCTCGCCTACGGTCGCAAGCAAACGCTGCAGACGGAAATGCTCAATCTCAACTCCGTCCTCGCCGGCATGGCAGGCACGGTGCGGCATCTGGCGGGGCATGACATCGACATTCGCAACATCCCCGAGCCCGGGCTCCGCCTGGTGAAGGCGGATGCGGGGCAGATCTCACAAGTCATCGTCAACATCGTCATGAATGCCTGTGATGCCATGCCCGGCGGTGGCAGGCTCACCCTCGAAACAGCCAATGTCTCATTCGATCAGGCCAGCGTGGAGCGACATCCCGACCTCAAGCCCGGTGACTACGTGATGCTCGCCATCACCGACACCGGCACCGGCATGAGCCCCGCAGTCCAGGCCCGCGTGTTTGAGCCCTTCTTTTCCACCAAAGGCGTGGGCGAAGGCACCGGCCTCGGCCTCGCCACCTGCTACGGCATCATCAAGCAGAGCGGCGGGCACATCTCCGTCTACAGCGAGCCCAATGTGGGCACCACCTTCAAAATTTACCTGCCGCAGGCCGCCGCCGCCTCAGGCCGGGTGCCTTTACGCACCACCGTCCCCGGTCTGCCTCATGGCACGGAAACCATCCTCCTCGTGGAGGACGACCCCGCCCTGCGGGAGATGGCCGGCGCCTTGCTCCAGCGCCTGGGCTACACCGTGCTGGCCGCCGCCAACGGCATCGAAGCCCTGGGCTTGCAGGAGGCTCACCTCCCCGGCCAGATCGATCTCTTGTTCACCGATTTCGTCATGCCGCAGATGAACGGCAGGGAGCTCGCGGAACGGGTGCATGCCACCAGTCCGCACACCCGCACCCTCTTCACTTCAGCCTTCACCGCCAACGCCATCTCCCATCAAGGTGTCTTGAACCAGGGCACGGCGCTGCTGCAAAAGCCCTTCACCCCCGCCGCTCTCGCGCAGAAACTGCGTGAAGTGCTCGATCAGCCCCCGCCTGCATCAAAACCGGAAGCCGCAATCTCTTCCAATGGGGCAAACACCCCATAACAATTCCACTCCATCGCCCCGAGTGTGCGCCGCAACATCTCCCACATGGGATGTCCTCACGGAATCATCATGACCACACTCCCAAGGCCCGTTCCCGCCACCGCCCCACCTGCACCGCCCCCTCCCGCAAGCGTCACCGAACGCCTGCACAATGATGTCTTCTTGAAGACCGGAGCCTTGCAGGACGCCATCCTCAACAGCGCCAATTTCTCCAGCATCGCCACCGACGAAAAGGGCGTCATTCAAATCTTCAACGTGGGCGCGGAGCGCATGCTCGGCTACGCCGCCGCTGATGTGCTCAACAAAATCACCCCGGCGGAAATCTCCGATCCGCAGGAGGTCGTCGCCCGAGCTGCAGAGCTCAGCCTGGAGCTTGGCACCACCATCGCCCCCGGTTTCGAGGCCCTCGTCTTCAAGGCCTCACGCGGCATCGAGGACATCTATGAGCTCACCTACATCCGCAAGGACGGCAGCCGCTTCCCCGCCGTCGTGTCCGTCACCGCTTTGCGCGACGTGCATGACCACGGCAGCATCATCGGCTATCTCCTCATCGGCACGGACAACACCGTGCGCAAACAAGCCGAGGCCGAGCAGGAAAAGCTCGACCAGCTCCTCCGTGATCAGCAGTTCTACACCCGCTCCCTCATCGAATCCAACATCGACGCCCTGATGATGGCCGACGCCTCCGGCATCATCACCGACGTCAACAATCAGATGGAGACCCTCACCGGCCGCTCGCGTGAAGAACTCATCGGCGCCGCCTTCAAAAACTACTTCACCGATCCCGCCCACGCCGAGGCCGCCATCAAGCGCGTGCTCAGCGAAGGCAAAGTCACCGACTACGAACTCACCGCCCGTGCCAAGGACGGCACCGAAACGGACGTCTCCTACAACGCCACCACCTTTCATGATCGTGACGGCATCCTTCAGGGAGTGTTTGCCGCTGCACGTGACATCACCGAGCGCAAACGCTGGGACAAGGTGCTGCAGGAAAAAACCGTCGAACTGCAAAAAGCCAAGGCCGTCGCCGAGAAGGCCAATCTCGCCAAATCCGACTTCCTCTCCAGCATGAGCCATGAGCTGCGTTCGCCGCTCAATGCCATCCTCGGCTTCACCCAGCTCATCGAGTCAGACACACCACCGCCCACCGCCTCGCAGAAGGCCAGCATCGATCAGATCCTCCACGCCGGCTGGTTTCTCCTGGAACTCATCAATGACATCCTCGACCTCGCCGTCGTCGAGTCCGGCCGCCTCTCGCTCTCGCTGGAGGCCGTCTCTCTGCCCGAAGTCCTCATTGAATGCCAGGCCATGATCGAGCCTACAGCGCAGAAACGCGGCATCAGCATGTCCTTCCCCAAATTCGAAGCGCCCTGCTTCATCCAGGCGGATCGCACCCGCCTCAAGCAGGTCCTCATCAATCTCCTTTCCAACGCCATCAAATACAACCGCTCCGGCGGCACCGTCGTCGTGGACTGTGATCACACCCTGCCCGAGCGCCTCCGCATCAGCGTCAGAGACACCGGCGCCGGACTTTCGCCAGAACTGCTCGCGCAGCTCTTCCAGGCCTTCAATCGCCTCGGCAAAGAAGCCACCGGCGAGGAAGGCACCGGCATCGGCCTCGTCGTCAGCAAACGCTTGGTCGAACTCATGGAGGGCACCATCGGCGCGCACAGCACCGTCGGCACCGGCAGCGTGTTCTGGATCGAACTCGGCTCCGCCGTGGATCCCCACATTGATTTCATCAAATCCGTCAGCACCACGCTCACCGCCATCCCCGAGGGCGCTGGCAAGCGCACCCGCCTGATTCTCTACGTGGAGGACAATCCCGCAAACCTGAAGCTCATCGAGCAGCTCATCGCCCGCCGTTCGGATCTCCGCCTCCTCACCGCCCAGAATGGCACGGACGGCATCAGCCTCGCCCTTGGCTACATGCCGGACGTCATTCTCATGGACATCAATCTTCCCGGCATCAGCGGTATCGAGGCCATGAAGATCATCCGCCTTGATCCCACCACCGCGCACATCCCCATCGTCGCTCTCAGCGCCAATGCCATCCCGCGTGACATCGAAAAAGGCATCGAAGCCGGCTTCTTCCGCTACCTCACCAAGCCCATCAAGGTGAACGAATTCATGGAGACGCTCAATGAGACGCTGGCCTTTGCCGAGAAGAGATTGCTCCATGCCGCCTGAGCATGCGACTCACTTTTGGGGTGAAGACCCCATGGCATCAGCGTGACTGACTTTGGAACATGGGCCACCCCATGAAAACCAATAAAAGCACCCCGTCCGCCAAAGCCACTCCCGCGACCAAAGCTTCCAAGAGCCTCAAAGCCGCCACCAGTCCCGCAAACGTGCCAGTACCGCAGGAGGCTCAAACCCCTCAGGCCAGCACCACGCCGCCGCCCGCCCACTCCGCGAATGAAGTGGCCCTCCGGGCCTATCACAACTTCCAAAAACGCGGTTCAGCAGACGGCGATCATCATGGCGACTGGCTGCAAGCCGAAGCCGAACTCACCGCTGAACGGCTTCTCGTGCACGCATGACCTCCACCTGACTGCACCGCCATGAACAGCCGCCGTCCCAAGCTTGACTGCCCCATGACATGCTCCCTGCGCAACAGTCCCCAGTGCGTGTGCAATCTCATCGCTGTCTACAACGAAAACTCGCCCATCTCTCACGGCCTGCGCATCGGCCTCGGCCACTACTATGGCAGTCGTTCCCTGCCGCCCTGCGTGCGTGGCACACTCGGCTCATCCTATTGGTCCACCACGGCAGAAAGCAGCGCCGCCATTCCGGCTTAGTCTCCCGGCAGCACAGCCGGACGGGACCTCGCATCCGTTGACAAGGCATGCCCACGCCTGCCGAATATGATGCCCAGCATGAATGGCGCTCACTTGAGGAGGAGTGCCGTCATTCGTTTTCGCAGTCTCCCGGCAACGCCAAGCCCAGCACTCATGCGAACGCGACAGCGTCTTGGAGTGCGGTGGCACAGATGCACGGCGCAAGCCTGCATCGGCGACACCGCTTTCGCGGGCTATTGCAGGCTCTTTGGCCTGAGCCTGCCATCCGGCATGCGAAAGCGGCGTCGCGCCCAGGCTTGCCGCACGCACTCCAAGACGCTATCGCGTGGCTCGGGTGCCTCAGACATTCAAACCTCACGCCCCCTGACCTGAGCGCCATTCATGACCAGTGCTGACATCTTCGTGGGCCTGCTGCTGGCCATCGTCATTCTGGCGCTGGTCGCACGCAGGCTGTCCCTTCCCTACCCCATCTTCTTTGTCCTCGGCGGTCTGGCTCTCAGCCTCATCCCGAAGCTCCCCGAGGTGCGGCTGGATCCCCAGATGGTGTTTGAGTTTTTTCTGCCGCCCCTGCTCTTTCCCGCCGCTCTCTTCACCTCATGGCGGGACTTCCGGGCCAATCTCCGCCCCATCACGCTCCTCGCCGTCGGACTCGTCCTCTTCACCACCGGCACCGTCGCCTTGCTCGCGCATTACTTCATGGGCCTGCCGCTGGCCGCAGGCTTCGTGCTCGGTGCCATCATCTCACCGCCAGACGCCATCGCTGCATCCGCCATTGCGGACAACTTGAAGATCCCGCGCCGCATCGTCACCATCCTCGAAGGCGAAAGCCTCGTCAACGACGCCACCGCTTTGGTCGCCTACCGCTTCGCCGTGCTCGCCGTCATCACCGGCTCGTTTTCACTCCCGCATGCAGGCGCTCGTTTTGTCATCATGAGCCTGGGAGGCATTGCCATCGGCCTGCTCATTGGCTGGCTCGCCGAACACTTTCACAAGCACGTGGATGACGCCCCCATCGAAGTCACCGTTTCTCTGCTCACGCCCTTTGTCGCCTACCTGCTCGCAGAAAAGCTGGAACTCTCCGGCGTGCTCGCCGTCGTCATTGCCGGACTGTACCTCGGCTGGCGCATGCCCGAGCTGCTGAACTTCAAAACGCGCCTTCAGGGCGGCCCCGTCTGGGAGATGGTCGAGTTCCTCCTCAACGGCTTCGTCTTCATCCTCATCGGCCTGCAGTTGCCCGAAGTCATCGAAGCCCTGTCAGTCCAGGCCATCCCCACTTCCCGGCTCGTGCTCTATGCACTCACGATCAGCCTCACCATCATCCTCGTTCGCATCCTCTGGGTCTTCCCCGCCATTTATCTGCCGCGCTGGTTTTTGCAAAACCACTCCAAGCACAATCCCATGCCCCGCTGGCGGCATGTCATGATCATCGCCTGGACCGGCATGCGCGGCGTGCTCTCACTCGCCGCCGCGCTCGCCCTGCCCATCACCCGTCAGGATGGCACCCCGTTTCCAGGCCGTGATTTGATCCTCTTCCTCACCTTCACCGTCATCATCGTCACCCTCGTCGTGCAGGGCCTCAGCCTGCCCCCGCTCATTCGCTGGCTTGGCATTAAAGAAGACAGCTCATCCGCCAGCGAGGAACGCAAAGCACGCCTGAAGGCCAATCAGGAAGCCTTCGCCAGCCTCAACGAGATCGATGAAAAAGATCCCGCCAAAGCAGATGCGCTCCAGCGTCTCCGCATGGAATACGAAGACCACATCCGCCAGGTGGAAGGCGCCGCCTCCGCCACTGCCAGCTCCCCGCTGCGCCGCTTCTCCACCGAGTACGAGCGCCTCTCTCTCGCCGCACTCCTGCACGAGCGCCAGACCATCCTCCACCTGCGCAACGAAGACGTCATCAGTGACGAAGTCCTCCGCCGCATCCAGCGCGACATCGATCTCGCCGAAGCCCGCCTTGAGCACCACCAGTGAAGCAGCAGCACATCGAACAGTTTCCGAAACATATTTCCTGAAAGCGAGCGTGGAGCCCCTCTGCGGCAAACCGAACTCCCCCAAGCTCTCCATTCCGAAAAAATCCTGAAATCCTGTGAATCCTGTCAAAGAAGTCACCGCAGGACCTTTCAGGAACCGGGAGCAGAGAATCAACTCAATCTCTGCCACCTCTGCCTCTCCGCCCCTCTGCGGCAAACCGCCCCCCCCAAGCTCTCCATTCCGAAAAAATCCTGAAATTCTGAAATTCTGTGAATCCTGTCAAAGAATTCACCGCAGGACCTATGAGGAAAAGGAAGCAGAGAATCAACTCAATCTCTGCACCTTGACTCCTCTGCGGCAAACCGAACTTCCCCAGGCTCTCCATACCGGAAATGAGCTCTGCAAATCGCCATACCACACCGCCTCATCACACCTCATCCACCGGCGCGATCCCCTTCAGACTGTCAAAGCTCACCTTCTTCATCGTGGCGATGAACTCCCTCATATACGCCGTCCCCGCCAGCGCCCGCGTGGTCGCCGCATTGAGATTGGAAAACAGCCCGCTCTTGCGCACCGGCCGCTGCGCCACATAGCGCCGCTCCAGGTACGGCTGCACCGCCCACCCCGGCATCGCCGCGATGCCACGCTGGCTCGCCACCAGTTGCAAAATCGCCACCGTCAACATCGCCGTGCGCCGCACCGGATTCACCCCCAGCGGCCCCAGCACCTCCCGCACCACATCGATGCGATCATCCGGAATCGGATACGTGATGAGCGTCTCCTTGGCAAAATCCTGCGCCGTGAGGAATTTCTTCTTCGTCAGCGGATGCTGATGCGCCAACAGCGCCAGCACCTCGTAGCGAAACAGCGG
>NZ_JBAQCR010000180.1:0-1790 GCF_049294395.1 Prosthecobacter sp. | reverse complement strand
GGCGCGTGATGCGCTGGCGCACATGGCCGTGCTGCCGCATGCGCTGATGCCGCCGTGGCCGCTGGCCTGCGGGGTGCCGCTGGTGCTTGTGTTTTTGACCATTCGCATCTGGCGCTGGCCCTATCGCTACGGCGAGCGCAGGCCAGGCCTGGAGCAGAAGCTTGGCCTGCTCATTGTAACGCTGCTGGCGTTTGTCTGGCTGGGGCTGGAGGGCTCCAGCATGCGGCGCATGCTGCCTGAGTCTGTGGAAATGTTGAAACTAGGAATGCGTTACATTTTCACCGCCCTGGCTGCTGCGGGCGTGCAGGTGTGGCTGGTGCGCTTTGTGATGGCCTGGGAAAGACCGCAGGACACGGAGGCCGGTGGCGATGCCGCGGCTGCGCTGGAGCATGCCTTGGCGCGCTGGCAGGGCGTGGCGTTTCTCGCGGGGTTTGACCTGCTGTGGATGAGCTGGCGCTGGTGGCAGATGAACACGCCGCAGAGCATTGGTGCATGGTGGTGGGTGGAGCTTCTCCTCACGTTTGCCGCGCTGCCGGTCGCGGTGGCGGCGGTTTCCGGCCCGTTTTGGCATCAGGGGGCCGCCGCCCTGCGCATCCTGTGGCGTGCGGCGGTGCCTTTGCTCATGCTCGCCATCACCTCCCTTTTCCTCTTCATTCTCGTGCTCTACACCGTGGAAATGGGGCGTGCCGGGTGTGCCGGATCGCCATTTTGGCGCATGATCGAGCACCCCCTAAGTGCTTTGGTGCTTGCCATGCTCGATTGCTGGCTATTGCTAACGGCCCTACTTCTCATGCTGCGCTTTGGCTTTTCACGTTCCCCTTCCGCATGACCAGCGGCACGCTTTCTCCAGAACAGATCGTGCGGCGGGCGAAGTCGAACCTCGCTTTCGCGCTCGCCTGCCTGCCGAAGGAACGCCGCCGCGACATGATCGCGTTTTACGCCTTCTGCCGTGTGGTGGATGACATCGCCGACGACCCGAATGTCAGCGAAGCGGACAAGGAGAAGGAGCTCACTCACTGGAAGCACTGCGTGGAGGCAGGCAATCCGCCGGGGCATCCCGTGCTGGATGAAATGATCCTGCTGCCGGAGAAATACGGCTTCCCCCGCGCCTGGCTGTGCGAGATCATCGACGGCGTGGCCAGCGACATCACCAAGACGCGCTACGAGACCTTTGAGGAACTGCTGGGCTACTGCTACAAGGTCGCCAGCGTGGTCGGGCTGGTGAGCATCCAAATCTTCGGGCATCAAAATCCCGCCACCAAAGACTACGCCATCAATCTGGGCTACGCGCTGCAGTTCACCAACATCATCCGTGACGTGGGCCAGGATGCGCGGGACACCGGCCGCATCTACATCCCCCAGGCCGAGCTGCGGAAGTTCGGCGTGCTGGAAAGCGAAATCCTCGACGCCCGCCCCAGCGAGCGCTTCATCAAGATGATGGACTTCCAGTATGCCCGTGCGCGCAGCTACTATGCCGCCGCCGAGAAGGCGCTGCCGCCGGAAGACCGCAAAAACATGGTCGCCTCCGAGATCATGGCCGCCATCTACTCGCGCATCCTCGAAAAGCTGAAGCGTGAGCGCTACCCCGTCTTCACCAAACGCTGCCGCCTCAGCAAGCTGCACAAGGTGTGGATCCTCGGCAGTCATTTGATCAAGGCGCGGTTTGGGAAGTGAGGCGTAGCCGGGCAATAGGGAGCAAAGAGCGCGACAGCGTTTTGGAGTGCGCCGGTCCTCCGGCGCTTTCGAATGTCTCACGGCCTGCGGAAAGCTCCAGAGGACTGGAGCACTCC
>NZ_JBAQCR010000179.1:0-2170 GCF_049294395.1 Prosthecobacter sp. | reverse complement strand
GGGAGAAGGAGCCGGAGATTGGGCCGCAAAAAGACGCAAAAAAGGAAAAAGGGTTGAGGTTCTGCTGGGGGATTGGTGATTTGGATTTGGGTGTCTTGAGCCGGAGGGGGGGGCTTTCAATGGGCAGGGGAATGCGTGGCGGCGTGGCTGTGAGTTTTGAGTTTTGAGTTTTGCTGAGGTGGGGCTGGCCGATGCTGCTGGGGTGCGAGGGTGTGGAGGCGGATGAGGGGGGCGATTTCGCTGACGACGACTGCTAAGAGGATGAGGGCCATGCTGGGGAGGCATGCGGCAGTCTTGATTTCAGGGTAGAAAATTTGTCAAGAATTTGCACACTGACCCCATTTTGGGGTGAGGTGTGAACTGCGTGAATTTTTGCGATTCAGCACGGCTCTGATCTTCATCGGCCGCGCTTGGCATGGCTCACCGGCCACTTGTGACCATCCTTGCGGCTGATGCCAAACTCCACGCGCAGTTCCGTCGTGGGAGGGCAGGGCATAAGACCCCGCTTAACTGTAACCTATGTGGCCGGTCCGAATCTGCCTACTTAGGCGGCAGACCGCTACGCGGAGCTAGATGAACGAGTAGAGAACCATTGCTGCATTGCGATACGCATATCTTCGGGGACATTCGTCCATAGGGTGGCTGGGGTCAGATGCAGGATCTCAGCAGTGTCGATCATGTGCTGAAACCAATGCAGGTAGGTCCATTCGCGCGGGCAAGGTGAGAAGAGAAATCGCCCAACCTGATCCCAGTGAACCTCGACGGCCTCGCGGTAAATGAGGGGGAATGTTGCCTTTGTAGGGCGAATAAAGAGGCGCTTCTCGCCATCAATGCCAACTTCCGCGATTGAGTCAGTGTCCATCATTCGGGTGACTCGGCGTTATCAAGAAAGGCGATGAGTTCCTTCGGAGCCTGCGCGCGGACTTTTTTGCGGTCGAGGCGGCGGAGCTGCTGGCTGACGTTGGCGGCGGATTTCATGGCGAGGTGTTCGGCGAGCCATTCCTGGGTGACGGTGGTGCGGCGCCAGAGGAGATCGGCGAGGAGGAGTTTGCGGGGATCGGAGCCTTTGAGCTGGGCGACTTCGGCGGGCTTCATGCCGGCGGCTTTGAGGCCTTGCTTGAGCCAGGCTTCGGCCTGCTGCTGGCCGTGGGAGGCGACGTGGGGATCGGCGCGGTAGTTGCGGGATTTGGGGGTGTGCTTGGTGACGGCGGCGGCGGCGAGCTTGCGCATGGCGTCGCCAAAGGCCTGGGTGCCCCAGTACCAGCCGCGGCGGAGGTGGCTGCTGCGGGCGTCGGCTTCCTCGGGCAGCGGGGGGACGCCGCAGCTGGCGAGTTCTTCGCTGAGGGCGAGGCGGTCGAGGCGCTTGATCATCTGACGGCGGCCTGCGGCGTTGTCTTCGAGATTGAAGGCGCGGAGGCCGCTGGCGGCATCGAGCCACTTGGGGCGCTCTTTGGGCGGGAGGGCGTAGCCGCCGGCGAGGCTGCTCCAGCGGTAGTCGAGCACGCTTTTGCCGGCCTTGGGGCGGATGAGTTTGGCGCGGACGGGGTTGAGGTGGATGTAGTCGAGGAGGGTCTGGTAGTGGTAGGGGTCGGTGCCTTCGACGATGACGGCTTTGTAGCGATCGCCAAAGAGGCGGCCCCGTTTGCTGTGCCGGACGTTGTAGCGGCGGGTGAGGGTGTTTTGCAGCCAGGACATGCCCGCGACGAGGTTGGGCTCCGGGGTCTGGAGGAAGAGGTGGTAGTGATTGCCCATGAGCACCCAGGCGTGGACACGCCAGCCGGTCATCTCGCAGGCCTGGCTGAGGGTGTGGAGGAAGAAGCGCCGGTCGGCGTCGTCATGGAAGATGGCTTCCCGGCGGTTTCCCCGGGCCATGACGTGGTAGTAGGCGCCGGCGGACTGGATGCGGATGCTGCGTGGCATGGGGGGAGTCTAGGGGGAAGGGGGTGATTTTGTCAAGAATTTGCATCCTGACCCCATTTTGGGGAGGCGGAGTGATGCGGAGATTTTGTCAAGAATTTGCACACTGACCCCATTTGGGGCTCCGCGCGAACTGCCGCCTCCGTCACAGCCTATGGGATGCCTGTGCAATGGGTTCTAGGTTCACTGGGTTCAAAATGGATTTTGAACCCATTGGGTTCAGGGTTCACGGGTTCATACCCTATATATAGGG
>NZ_JBAQCR010000178.1:0-10954 GCF_049294395.1 Prosthecobacter sp. | reverse complement strand
GGCGCTGCCGCCGATGACGGGCACGAAGCGGCCTGCGAGTGTCTGACGACGGATCGCGGTGCGGAGTGCCTGCGCGGGCACGGGGAGGTTTTCGATCCAGAGTTCGGCGATTTCATCGTCGAGGCTGGCGAGAGCCTGGATGAGATCACGACGCGCGGAATCGACGGCGGTGAGCCATTCGGTGGGAATGGCTTCGACGGTGAAGCCGGTGGGCGAGTCGGCATGGGTACGCAGGGCGCGCTCTTCGATGACATCGAGCTGGCCGAGCAGTGCGGATTCGGCCCCCCAGGGCAGGAGGACGGGCCAGGCGGTGGCGCCGAGCTTGGTCTGGAGTTCGTTGACGACGCGGGGGATGTCCGCGCCGAGGCGGTCCATCTTGTTGATAAAGGCGACGCGGGGTACGCGGTAGCGATCCATCTGACGCCAGACGGTTTCGCTTTGAGGCTGCACGCCACCGACACCGCAAAAGACGGCGACAGCGCCGTCGAGCACGCGGAGTGAGCGCTCGACTTCGGCGGTGAAGTCGACGTGACCGGGGGTGTCGATGATGTTGAGGCGATGGGGCTGCCCGGTGAAGAGGCGGGTGAGGCCTGCGACGGGCTGCTGAGTCCACGAGCATGGAGCCGCGGCGGAGGAGATGGTGATCCCCTTCTCGCGTTCGATGTCCGAGAAATCGGTGGTGGTGTTGCCTTCATGCACGTCTCCGCAGGCATGGATGGCGCCTGCGTAGAAGAGAATGCGTTCGGTGAGCGTGGTTTTGCCAGCGTCAATGTGGGCAGCGATGCCAATGTTGCGGATGCGGCCCGAGTCAGTCGTATTGAGTTTCATAAGAGTCAGAGGTTCGATGTGAACGTGCTGCTCCCCGGAAGGATATGAAAAGGCCCTGATGCAGACTGGCGGCAATCAGGGCTCCCGGGGATAGCAGCGATATCTGACTTCTGTCCTCTATGACATAGTCATCCCGAGCCCTGGCCGCAGCCGGGCTGAATGAACTATTTTGAGAACGCGGGGTGTCATAAGACGCGGTGGTTACATAACATACGGCTTGAAAAAGTCAATGGGTGCACAAGCCTCGTGGACCCAAGCTTGATTGATGATCGGGGCAAAATGGACGCCTCAGCGCGGCTAAACAAACCCGCCATGCGTCTTGTGATCGTCATGAACCGTGGTTGGGTGCGGACATGAAAACATCTTTCGTTCCTCTGCTGGTTTTGAGTTTCAGTCTGGCAGTTGCGGATGTCTCGCTACAGGCGGCGGAGGGGGATTTGAAGAAGGCGGTTTATTGCCATGGGTTTAAGGAGGATGATCGGTCGCCGAAGGATGTGGCGGAGTTTTTCAAGCCGGATGAGACGGTGTATCTTTCGATCGAGCTGAAGGGAAGGCCGAAGTCGGGTGTGGTGGCGGCGAAGTTTATGTTTCGTGAGGATCTGATGGCGGAGGCGAAGGTGGATGTGGCGACGGTGAACAAGGGGGTGATCTTCTCGTTTGGGGAGGACACGTTTGTGAGCTTTGACATGAAGACGAAGCAACCCATGCCGGTGGGTGCGTGCTATCGGGCGGATGTGACCCTGGATGGAAAGCCGCTGGGGCAGTTCCCCTTCCGTGTCGCGCCGCCGAAAGAGGCCATTCCGAGCAAGCTGCTGAAAGCGGCTCTGGCCAAGGGCGCCGACGAGGACCACAAGCCGGTGAATGAGACGCATGAGTTTGACGGCATGGACAAGGTCTTCCTGGCGGGAGCGGGCAACCTGGGCCTGTCGTCATGGCTGGAGGCGACGTGGCTGGTGAACGGCAAGGTGGACGACCAGGGCACGCGGAGCTTCACCATGGAGGAGAACAAGGAAAACGTGCCTTTCCATTTTGCCTTCATCCCGGCCGGGGGCTGGCCTGCGGGCACGCATGAGGTCTCGCTGCAGCTCGACGGGCAGGAGGTGGCGCACGAGAAGTTCACGGTGAAGGTGGGCGCGCCGATGGCCGGGAAGACGAAGCTGGTGCTCGACTCCTCGCAGTTGTTTCGGGATGACGGCAAGGGCGAGCCCGGCAAGGAGGTGAAGTATTTCACCACGGACGACACGGAGCTGCATGCGCGGTGGAACTTGAAGGAGAAGGCGCTGGCCAAAGGCGTGCAGTTTGTCTGGGTGCTGGTGGAAGTGGAAGGCGAGAAGAGCCAGGTGCTGGCGACGGCGGATGTGGAAGCGGCGGTGAGTGATCAAATCGACTCTTCGCTGACGGCGAAGGAGGGGCTGCCGCCGGGGAAGTATCGCATTGATCTGGTGCAGGATGGCAAGGTGCTGGATGCGAAGGTGTTTGAGGTGAAGTGAGGGGCTGCGATGAGCGGCCGCTTTCGAACGTCTCTTGGTGGGCGTGAGGTGACGGGGCAAAGAGGGATTGTCGGCTGGCGCTTTCGAGGGTTTGCTGATATGCGTGACTCACCGAGGACGGCGAAAGCGGTAGCTGCGTTCGTTCCTCACTTCGCGACCGCAGTCCATATCGGAAGCGCGAGTATGCGAGCCATTATTTGGAGTGCGGCTGCGATGAGCTGGCGCTTTCGAATGTCTCGTGGTGGGCGTGAGGTGACCGGCTGGTGGAAAAGCAGCGGCTGCCGCCTTTGAGCATTTTATGGTTCGCGTTTGCTGGCTGGCACGGCGAAAGCGGTAGCTGCGTTTCCTTCTTCGCTAAAGCTACGAAGCACCTGAACTCAAGGCGGGTAGAGTGTGGAACGGAGGGTAACAGGCGAGGTTATTCGGCAGCTGACTGCGCGAAGTGAGCTTCCAGAATCCGGCTAAAGCCGGTACTACAATACGTGTGTTGGCTGGCTTCAGAGACTGGGGTGTTGCGGGGCTTTCGGAACGGGCTGAAAACTCAAACTACGTACTTAGAAGAGCCTGAAGTTATTCGGGAGGACAGGCTGTTCCTCACTCCGCGACCGCAGTCCCTATGGGGATGCTGCTTCGGCTCTTGCAGGAAATGAGTTTTTCGAGGGGCTATAACCAAATTATTGACCACATTGCATGAGGCAGAGCAGAGAGTCCTCGGCTTGAAGGGTCTGTTGTCTCGTTAAGAGCTTGGCGCTTCGGCGGAGTGCTGCGGACTGGAAGTCCGCGCTCCTAGTGCTCCGGGTGGCGCGGCTGCGCTGGTGATCAAGGTCTTTGAAGCGCGGAATTTCAGTCCGCAGCACCTCGCAAACACCCACCCTCCGCTGAAGCTTTATCTCTTCTGCATTGCAGCTCTAACCAGATTGTCGCCCCGGGTTGCTTGCGGCAGAAAAGAGGGACATCGGCTTTAAGGGGGGATGTGCTGTTAAGAGTTTTGGGCTTCGGCGGAGTGCTGCGGAATAAATTCCGCGCTCCGTAGAGCTCAGGGCTGAATGATGCGGGCGCCGCGCTGCCAGGTGATGTAGGACCAGACCCAGTGGAGGAAGACGATGGCGCGATTGCGCATGCCCATGAGGAAGAGGAGATGGACGAAGAGCCACATGAGCCAGGCGAGCATGCCGCGTAAATGCATGCCGGCAAAGCTGACGACGGCGGCGCTGCGGCCGATGGTGGCCATGGTGCCTTTGTCGAGATAGGTGAAGGATGAGCGCGGCACGGACATGCCTTCGTTGAGAATGGTCTTGGAGATGAAGTGGCCCATCTGAATGGCGGCAGGGCTGACGCCGGGGACGCGGACGCCTTTGGTGTCGGTCAGGGCCACGAGATCGCCTGCGGCGAAGACTTCGGGATGACCGGGCAGGCTCAGGTCAGGCTGGACCTGGATGCGGCCGGCGCGATCGAGCGGCACGCCTGCGAGAGTGCGTGTGATCCCGCTGGCCTCCACGCCTGCGGCCCAGATGACGGTGTCTGTCTCGATGCGGTGGTCACCGGTGATGACATAGCCTGCGCCGACTTCTTTGACGGGTGAATTCAGATGCACCGTGACACCCAGGTGCTCGAGATGCTTGCAGGCGTAGTCTGGCAGTCCGCCGGGGAAAGTCGCCAGCAGCTTGGGGCCGGCCTCGACGAGATGGACTTTCGCCAAGCTGGGATCAATGCGCCGGAAGTCTTCTTTGAGCACCTGCTGTGCGAGTTCGGCGAGCGAGCCTGCCATCTCCACTCCGGTGGGACCACCGCCCACGATGACCATCGTGAGCAACCGCGCGGTTGTCTGGGGATCATTCGAGCACTCCGCCTGCTCAAAGGCGAGCAGCACCTGTTTGCGGATTTTCATGGCATCATCCAGGCTCTTCAGGCCCAGCGTGTGCGCGGCCCATTCATCGTGGCCGAAGTAGCCGGTCTTGGCTCCGAGGGCGATGACGAGGTAGTCGTAATCGAGCACCTGCTCCTTCAGGTGGACCTGTTTGGCATCGAGATCAATGCGGCTCACTTCGTCCATCAAGGTGGTGACGTTTTTATAATCGGAGAGAATGGAGCGGAGCGGCTGCGCGATGTCGGTCATGGCGAGGCCACCGGTGGCCACCTGATAGAGCAGCGGCTGGAAGAGATGATGATTCCAGCGATCCACCAGCGTCACGGCGAAGCGTTCTTCGGGGAATCCTTTGGCACAGGCCAGACCGGCAAATCCACCTCCGAGAATCAAGACACGCTGTTGTTTCATATTTCATTAGAGCATACGCCTGCCAGACAGCAAACCCGGTGGCTTTCTTTCGCACAAATTCGGCAGCGGGAAGTTGGAGGAATGACGATAAGCGCTGCTGCAAGTGGCGTTGGTTACGCACCATGAAATCCGCCCTGCTGCTTGCCCTGCTCCTGACCACCGCTCTTCCTGCCGCCGACACCTTCACGCTGCCCGGGCTCAAGCAGGACATTGAGTTTGCGAAGGCGGGGGATGTGTCGCTGACGCTGGATGCGTATGTGCCGGAGGGCGAGGGGCCGTTTGCGACGTGCATTCTGGTGCATGGCGGCGGCTTCACGAAGGGGGACAAGCATTCGTTCATCAAGCCGTTGTTTGAGCCGCTGTCGAAAGCGGGCTTCACGTGGTTCACGATCAACTACCGACTGGCGCCGCAGCATGCGTGGCCGGCGTGTGCGGATGATGTGGCGAGCGCGATCAAGTGGGTGAAGGCGCACGCGGCGGAGTACAAGGTGGATGTGAAGCGGATCGCGCTGATTGGTGAGTCTGCGGGCGGGCACCTCGTTTCATGGGCCGGGGTCACGGGCCAAGGTGACACGCGGGTGGCGGCGGTGGTGCCGTTTTATGCGCCGCATGATCTGGTGGTGCAGGCGGAGCGGCGCAAGGCGCTGGGCGGCCTGGGGGGACTCATCGGCATGGAGGAGCTGAATGATGCGGCGAGGAAGAGGCTGGCGGAGATTTCGCCGCTGAATCACATTCAGGGCGGGTTGCCGCCGTTTATGCAAATTCATGGGGACAAGGATGAGACGGTGCCGCTTTCACAGAGTGTGAACTTTGAGACGAAGACGAAGGCGGCGGGGAACAGCTGTGAGACGATCGTAGTGCCCGGAGGCATTCATGGCATGGGCGGCTGGGAGAAACTGGGCTCGGATTATCAGAAGCAGCTGATTGAGTGGCTGCGGAAGACGCTGAAGTGAGGGGTGAACATTCCTTGGAGTCTGGTTGAAAAAATCCGGCCATCTCCGCATTCCTATCTAACACACATAATCTGCAAAAAGAGATTCGTGTGAGCGTTCCCCTTTTCTCCATTCCTGACCATGATCCGTCCACTCATCTGCCTGCTGGCTCTCTTTGTCACTGTCTTCGCTGCTGCTGAAGATGCGTCCCTTCCTGCGAAGGATAAGTTTCATCTTTTCCTGCTGGTGGGGCAGTCGAACATGGCGGGGCGTGGGGTTGTGGAGGCGCAGGATGTGGTGGTGAATCCGCGGGTGCTGATGCTGAGCAAAGAGGGCAAGTGGGTGCCGGCGGTGGATCCGATGCATTTTGACAAGGCGGCAGCGGGCGTGGGCCTGGGCAAGACTTTTGGCCAGATCATCGCCGAGGCGAATCCGGGGGTGACGATTGGTTTGATTCCCTGCGCGGTGGGTGGATCGCCGATCGACACATGGAAGCCGGGGGTGTTTTATCCTGCGACGAAGAGCCACCCGTGGGATGACATGGTGAAGCGTGTGGAGCTGGCGCTGCCTGCGGGGACGATCAAAGGCATTCTGTGGCATCAAGGCGAGAGCGATTCACAGGCGGGGCTGGCGGAGACGTATGCAGGCAAGCTGAGTGATCTGGTGAAGCGCCTGCGTGAGCTGGTGAAAGCGCCGGAGGTGCCGTTCATCGCGGGACAAATGGGTGTGTTTGACGAGGCGCCGTGGTCGCCTGAGAAGGTGCTGGTGGACAAGGCGCACCGGGATCTGCCGAAGGAGGTGCCGCACACGGCTTTTGTGACGGCGGAAGGACTGAACCACAAGGGTGACAAGGTGCATTTTGACGCGGCGGCGTATCGGGAGCTGGGCAAGCGGTATGCGGCGGCGTTTTTGAAAATGACGAAGTGAGAGATGGTGGAGTGTGGGCCTGAGTTCCAGACCGCATTCGGAGAGTGCGAACCACGCCGCGCTGGGTTTGCTGCATTTTGCTGGTTCTTCAAAAGGGGCCGAAGAGGGAAGGTCACAAAAGGCGGCGAATTGGGCACAATAAGCACCGTAGCCAGCGCCGTATTGTCACGCACCATGATGCGCTTCCTTCTTCCGCTGTCCGTTCTGCTGCTTGCCACCTCGATCCATGCTGAATTTAAAGCAGGGGCGGCGGTGATCGACATCACGCCGCCGAAGCTGCCGGTGCTGGTGAATGGGGGGATGCTGAGCCGCTACGTGGACAAGATCACCAGTCGGGTGCATGCGCGTGCCATCGTGGCGACGGATGGCAAGACGGAGATCGCGCTCGTGGTGGCGGACAGCTGCATGATGAGCCGCGAGGTGCTGGATGATGCGAAGAAGATGGCGGCGGCGAAGACGGGCATTCCGGCGGACCGTATGCTGATTTCCGCCACGCATGCGCACTCCGCCCCGGCTTCCATGGGATGTCTGGGCACGGATCCGGATCCGAATTATGTGCCGTTTTTGAAGAAGAAGCTTGTGGAGGCCATCGCGGCGGCGCAGGCGGCGTTGGTGCCTGCGCGCATTGGTTTTGCCAAAGCGAATGCGGCGGAGTTCACGGCGCTGCGGCAGTGGATTCGCCGGCCGGACCGCGTGGTGGAAGATCCCTTTGGCAACAAGTCGGTGCGGGCCAACATGCATGCAGGTCGCAACTGGGATGATGTGACGGGTGAGTCCGGCCCGGAAGATCCTGATCTCTCACTGATCTCGATTCAAACGAAGGACGGCAAACCGCTGGCGGTGCTGGCGAATTTTTCGATGCACTACTTTGGTGACAAGGACATCGGCGCGGACTACTTCGGCCTGTTTTCAGATGGACTGCAAAAGCGCATCGACCCGGAAGGCAAGATGGTGGGCATGATGTCGCATGGCTGCAGCGGAGACATCTATCGCGTGGATTACACGATCCCGGAGAAGGACCGGCCGAAGCCGACCATGGATGAGTATGCGAACGGGCTGCTGGACATTGCGATGAAAGCTTATGCCAGCATCAAGTATGAAGACCAGCCCAGCGTGGCGATGACGGAGACGCGGATGATTATGAAGTACCGCACGCCGGACAAGCAGCGCCTGGAATGGGCGCAGCGTGTGATGACGGAGGTGGGCGACCGGCTGGCGAAGACACCGACGGAAGTGTATGCGCGGGAGCAGATCCTTTTGAATGAGAGGCAGCAGACGGAGATCGTGGTGCAGGGGCTGCGGCTTGGGGACATCGGCATCGCGACGACGCCGAATGAAACGTATGCGATCACGGGCCTGAAGATCAAAGCGGCGAGTCCCCTTCCCTATACGATGGTGATCGAGCTGGCGAACGGTGGCGATGGCTACATCCCGCCGCCGGAGATGCATGCATGGGGCGGCTACAACACCTGGGCGGCACGCTCCGCCGGGCTGGAGGTGAATGCGGAGCCGAAGATCGCGGGAGCAGCCATCGCGGCGCTGGAACGCGTGGCTGACAAACCGCGCGCCGAATGGAAGCTGAGCGATGGCGCAGCGGCCAAGGCGGTGCTGGCGATGAAACCGGCGGCTTACTGGAGGCTGAACGAGTTCACCGGTCCGGTGGCGGCGGATGCGACTGCTCATGCGCATGATGCGGTGTATGAGCGTGATGTGGCCTACTACCTTGAAGGGCCCAAGTCCGCGAGCTTTTGCGCGGGTGAGGTGAACCGCGCACCGCATCTGGTCGGCGCACGCATTCGCTCACGCCTCGCAGGGCTGGGGAGCCAGTACTCTGTCTCGCTGTGGTTTTGGAATGGCATGCCGAATGACGGGAGAGATACCAGCGGCTGGCTTTTTTCCCGGGGGCAGGATCATGGGCTCAGCGTGATGGGAGATCACCTCGGCATCGGCGGCAAGAGTGGCAATACGGGCAAGCTGATTTTCTTCAGCGGCACGAACGACAAGAGTCTCGTGGCAGGCAAGACCGAGATCCCGCGCTGGGAGTGGCAGCATGTGGTGCTGGTCCGTGACAAGAACCAGGTGCGTGGCTACCTCAATGGAGCGCTGGAGTTTGAGACGGAGAGGGCGATTGAGGAGGCCAAAGCTCCGCATGAGTGTTTCTTTGGCGGGCGGAGCGACAATGACTCGAACTGGGAGGGGCGGCTGGATGAGATCGCGGTGTTTGACCGGGCGCTGAAGAAGGAGGAGATCGCGAAGCTGGGAGTACCATGAGTGAATGGCTGGACGTCGCGCCGCGCGCCCGGAAAGAGCTGAAGCTCTGTAGTACTTTCTGCGCGCAGCCGCGAAGCGAACTTTGTGACTACTTTGTGCATGCCACTGTTCATACACACAGCCCAGTGCGCCGAACTGTCCCTTGCATCTGAGTCCCTGCTGGCTAACAGCAGCAGTCCCTGATTCAAACAGGGCTTCGGGAACGTCCCGAAGATACCTCATGTCAGAACACAAAAACTCAAACAGTTGGACCCTGGCCCTAGTTGCCTTGGGTGTGGTATTCGGGGACATCGGTACGAGTCCGCTTTACGCGCTGCGTGAGTGCCTGACGCATGCGGGTTACGTGCCAGGCCGGGATGGAGTGGACATGATCTACGGGCCGATCTCGCTGATGGTCTGGTCGCTCACGCTGATGGTTTCGATCAAATACCTCGGGCTGCTGAGCCAGGCGACGGCGCAGGGAGAGGGGGGGATGTTTGCGCTGCTGTCCCTGCTGCGCTCGAAAAAGGAGGCCCTCAGCCCGAAGTCCAGCGCCTTTGTGGTGCTGGTGGTGCTGTTTGGTGCGGCGCTGCTGTATGGCGATGGCATGATCACCCCGGCCATCTCGGTGCTCTCTGCGGTGGAAGGGATGAAGCAGATCAGCTCCACCCTGCCCCAGCACGTGATCGTGTACATCTCCGTGGCGATCATCTTTGGCCTTTTCATGGTGCAGAAGCACGGCACGGCGCGGATTGGCGTGGCGTTTGGCCCGATCATGATCCTGTGGTTCGCGGCACTGGCGTCACTGGGATTTTATCGTTTCATTGAGCATCCGGAAGTCATCGTGGCGCTGTCTCCGCACTGGGGGATTTATTACCTGATGCATCATGGATATCATGGGATCGTCATCATGGGCATGGTGCTGCTGGCGGTGACTGGGTGTGAGGCGCTGTATGCGGACATCGGTCACTTCGGGTCCAAGCCGCTGAAGCGGGCGTGGTTCATGCTCGTGTATCCTTCGCTCATCCTGAACTACCTCGGCCAGGGTGCGCTGGTGATCAGCGATCCGGCGGCGCTGGAGCATCCTTTCTTCAAACTGGTGCCGCAGCCGCTGCTGGTGCCGATGATCATCCTGGCGACGGCGGCGACGATCATCGCCTCACAGGCCATGATCACGGGCGTGTACTCGCTCACGCAGCAGGCGGTGCAGCTCGGTTATCTGCCACGTCTGAAGATCATCCACACCAATCCGGATGTGCGCGGGCAGATCTACATGCCGCAGGTGAATTTCCTGCTGATGGTGGCCTGCATCGCGCTGGTGATCGGCTTTGAGACTTCCAGCAATCTTGCCTCCGCGTACGGTCTCTCGGTGTCGATGGAGATGTTTCTGACCAGCATCTTGTTCTTCTTTGTGGCCCGCCGCATCTGGGGCTGGGCGTTTTGGAAAGCCTTTCTGCCGGTGCTGGTGTTTACGATCATTGAGCTGGGCTACGTCTCCGGCAGCCTGATCAAATTCATGCAGGGTGCGTGGTTTCCGCTGGCCGTGGCGGCGTGCATCTGGGTGATCATGAAAACGTGGACGGATGGTCGCGCCATCCTCTTCCAAGCCATGCAGCGCGGGCGCCTGCCCGTGGTGCATCTGATCGATGAGATCAAAAAGGACCGCATCATACGCGTGCCCGGCACGGCGGTCTTCATGTCTGCCAGCGCCGACGGCCTGCCGCTCGCGCTGCTGCACCACCTGAAACACAACAAGGCGCTGCACAAGCAGGTGGTGCTGCTGAGTGTGAAGTTTGCGGATGTCCCGTATGTCCGCGAAGAGTCGCGCCACGAGATCAGCGAGTATCACGAGGAGTTTTACCGCGTCATCCTGCGCTACGGTTTCTCCGAGTCGCCCGATGTGTTCAATGACCTTTGCATGGCGATGTCTGAGAAGACCAAGGTGAAGCGCAACGGCATCACCTTCTACCAGAGCCGCGAAGTGCTGCTGACGAACGGGCCCGGCAAGATGGCGGCGTGGCGGAAAAAGCTCTTTGTGATGCTCTCGCGCATGTCCCGCCCTGCGACGGGTTACTTTGATCTTCCACCACGGCAGGTCATTGAGCTGGGGATTCAGCTGGAGGTGTAGCGGGTCGGATCCCCACTTCGCAAATCAACAATCCCTGTTCGACCAGGGCTAAGCCCAAGGCCAGTCAGAAAACCCAAGCCATGAAGAAGGCGGCATAGGAATAACGTCCATGTAACGCGAAGAA
>NZ_JBAQCR010000177.1:0-3196 GCF_049294395.1 Prosthecobacter sp. | reverse complement strand
TTGACCCCTTCCTCAATCAGCACACCCGTCCCTGCATCGACCCCCATCGGCGTTTTCGCCTCAGCAGGGCGCTTGTCCTTCCCTGCCCCGATGTAGGTGTTGCAGAAGGTGTTGCCGCTGATCGTGTTGCGCTCGGAATCCTTCCCCACCCTTACCGAAAACTCATGCGCCAGCACAAAGGTGTTGGCGCTCAGCGTGCAGCCGCAGGCATCCCGCAGATCAATGCCACCTTTGAGGTGGTGGGCGATCACGTTCGCACTCAGGGTGATCCCATAGCAGTCGCGGTCCAGGATGACCGCCGTGCCATTGCACTCCTCGATCATGTTGCCGCTGAGCACCGAGCCGTAGGTGTTCTCAATGATGACTCCATTCCCCAGGTGGTCGTCGATGTTGTTGCCGTTCATGCACAGGTTGAAGGCGTCGATGCAGCGCAGTCCGTCCCAGTTCTCTTCAAAGTGGTTCGCGTTCACCACGATGTCATGCCCGCCGAGGATCTCGATGCCGCTCTTCTTGTTGTAAGTGAGGATGCAGTCCGCCACGCGCGGATCTTCCGTGCAGTTCACCATGTGGATGCCATGGCCGCCATGGTGATCCACCGACACCCCTTCGAAATAGATCTCCTGGATGCCTTCGGCAAAGATGCCGTCGCCGCTCTTCTCATTGCCGCTCACTCGCAGGTCCGCCATCTGCACGCGCCAGAGCTGCGCTTTCTTGTCCGTGTCCAGATTCGGCGGGCGCAGGATGAAGGCAGGCGCGCCTGCTTCATTCTTGTTGAGGATGTGCGTCGCTGCACCACTGCCCACGATGCGCGTCTCCGCAGTCTTCACCCGCAGCGGCTCGGTGATCTCATAATTCCCCGGCGGGATGGTCACCAGCCCCCCGGCTGCCGGCAGGGCATCCAGCGCGGCCTGCAGGTTGGGATGTTTGCCAGCGTCCACCGTCACCGGTGTGGCCGTTTGCGCATGAGACATCACCAGAGACAAAAACAGAAAGCATAAGATTGATTTCATCTCACACAAACGCAGCCAGATCTTCCCTTTCACGTACTTTCCACCTGCAAAAGATCTTCGCCACGCCACGTTGGTTCCTTACCACCCATGATCAAACGCCTCACGCTCCTGTTTGTCGCTGCTCTCTCGCTTTCCGCTTACGCGGAGCCGAAGAAGCTCCTCGTCGTCACCGTCACCACAAGTTTCCGCCATTCCTCAATCGAGACGGCTGAGAAAGTCCTCGCCGAACTCGGTGCCAAGTCCGGCGCCTTCACCGTCGATTTCGTCCATCAGCCGGATGTCGGCCCACAGCCGAAGAGCCCCAAGAAGCCCGAGCGCGACAAGAAAGACACGGATGAATCATTCAAGGCCAAGGTTGAAACTTTCAGCATCGCAAACGCCGAATTCAACGCTGCCAACAAGATCTGGAATGACAAAATCGCCGCCTACATGGCCGACAAGATGGCGCTCGACAAAATCAAAGGCTATGACGGCTTCGTCTTCGCCAACACCACCGGCGATCTTCTCCTCCCTGACCGCGACGGCTTCATCAAGCTCATCGAAGGCGGCAAGGCCTTCATCGCCATGCATTCCGGCTCCGACACCTACCACCCCTTCCGTGGCTACATCGACATGCTCGGCGGCGAATTCGAAACCCACAAATCCCAGGTCGAAATCCAACCCGTCGTTCACGACCCCGCCCATCCCATCACCAAGACCGTCCCCCTCGGCTGGAAAGTCTTCGATGAGATCTACATCATCAAGACCTTCGACAAAGCCAAAGTCCACGGCCTCCTCGGTCTGAACACCCACCCGAACCTCGAGCAGATGAAGGCCGAAGCCGCGCAGCGGAAGGCAAAGAACATCGAAGACCCCAAGAAGGATGCCGACCTGAAGGATGTCGAAGCCCAGAAAGGCCGCTACTACCCCGTCTCCTGGTGCAAGGAAGTCGGCGCAGGCCGTGTCTACTACAACTCCCTCGGCCACCGCGAAGACGTCTGGGACCCCACCTGGAAAGCCGACACCAAGGAGCGCAAGAACAGCCCCGAGATCGCCGAGACCTATCAGGAAATGATCCTCGCCGGCATCAAGTGGGCGCTGAAGCTCGAAGAAGGCGTCTCCACTCCCGGCAACATTCCTTGAGGATGAAGTCAGTTTAATTCAAACCAGGGCGCTGTGGCAACACAGCGCTTTTTTTATTTACCCATCCGCTCCATCTCTTTTTTGTGCACTAGCGCCCCTTTCCTCGAAAATTACCGATAATCGTTCCCTTATATAATTTGGAATAATACCTGCAATTTCGTAGGAAATACATTGCCTTAAACACCAAACTCAATGACAAAGGGGTTAAGCATTTCCAAAAATGAGCTGGGCCGCCACATAGAAAAGCATGCAATCTACTCAACGACGTGAAGAGCGCGAAGCCCGGAAGAGGCAAAAGGAGCTTGAGCAGTTGCTCAAAGAACAAGCAAAGCTCTCATTGCAGGAACGGGCACGTATGGAGGTTGAAGCGCACGAGAATTTGATCGAGGTGCTGCTCTCAGTTCACCGGGAAAGCAGTCCACACTTTGACTGGATGGCCCTCGTTGCCGCATTACCTGTCCACAAGGCGAAGGGGCAAGACGCGGAAGCCTATGCACGAGATTATGCTGATTGGGAAAGCATGCGTTCCTTATCGAGACGAGTACTGTCAGGAGACAGCCAGGCCTACGCGGACGCACTCTCCAAACTATCCGCTTTTGGCGAACTCTCCACGCTCGGCTCTTCCATTTCGTTTCGAGTCGAACATGCGAAACTCATCGAGTGCGAACTCCAAGTATGTGGGAAAAATGTGATTCCCGCTGAGGTGAAATCGTTGAGTTCGGTAGGCAAGGTCATCACGAAAGCCATGCCCAAGGGGCGTTTTCATGATTTATATCAAGACTACGTCTGTGGATGTGTTCTACGCGTTGCCTGTGAAGTGTTCGCACTTCTACCAATAGATGTCGTGATCGTGACGACACTGGTTCCGGTGGTGCAGGCCAGCACAGGCCAGGAAGCGAATATCCCCGTTCTTTCGGCAGCCATTCCGCGTGAGGTAATCGACAAGCTCGATTTTTCGCGACTTGATCCATCCGACTCGATGGAAAATTTTGTTCACCGTGGTGACGTCATGGCATCGCGCAAGTCGGGGGAATTCACAGCCATAGTGCCGTTGACAGCGAAGG
>NZ_JBAQCR010000176.1:0-8753 GCF_049294395.1 Prosthecobacter sp. | reverse complement strand
GGGCTGGGAGGCAGCAAACTGCAACGCGTACCAACCATCCATGAAACCCCAATCTGCCGATTTTTCCCGACGTCACTTTTTACGTGCTGCTCTTGCTGGCCCCGGGCTGCTGCCTGCGGCCACATGGGTGTCTGCTTCGGAAAGCAAGAGCGATGCAGTGAACTTTGATGAACCCAACCGCAGTGTGACGCTGGTGCATGATGCGGACGTCATTGTCTGCGGTGCGGGCCCGGCGGGTGTGGCGGCGGCGGTCGCTGCGGCGCGGGCGGGAGCACGGGTGCGTTTGTTTGAAACGAATGGCTGCCTCGGCGGTGTCTGGACGGCGGGCTTGCTCACGTGGATCTTTGATTTCGACAAACCCGGCTTCACCCGGGAGATCACGCGGCTGCTTGATGAGCGTGGTGCACGCCGTGGCGGTGATCCGGGGCGCTTTGTCTATGAACCGGACGAAATGAAGCTGCTGCTGGAGGATTTGTGCAGTGAGGCAGGGGTGAAGTTTCGCCTGCAAACGCGGGTGGTGGCAGCCTATCGCGAGGGACGGCAGCTCACCACAGTCATCACGGAATCACGCTCGGGCCGTGAGGCATGGCAGGCTCCGGTTTTCATCGATACCACAGGCGATGGCGTGCTGGGAGCCCTCGCTGGCTGCGGCTGGGATCTGGGCAGGATGGGCCAGGATGACAAGTCGGCGGAGTGCGCCTGCCAGCCGCTCACCATGAATGCCCTGGCCGTCGTGCGGGATGTGACGCAGATGGGAAAATACATCTCCTTTTATCAGGGCGACCTCAAGTGGCACGTCGAGGCAACAGCCAACTTCAAAGCGGAAATTCAGCGCGCAGGCGTGGACCCCTCCTATGGCATGCCGACCATTTTTCATGTGCGCGACAACATCGTGCTGCTGATGCTGAACCACGAATACGGCGTACGCCCCGATGATGCCGACGCCATGACCACCGCCACGGTGCGCGCACGCAAGGAGATCTTCACCATCACACGCGCTCTGCGGAAACTGGGTGGCGTGTGGGACGGCCTGCAGGTGGTGGCCACGGCGGAGCAGATCGGCGTGCGTGATGGCAGGCGCATTCACGGCCGTTATGTGGTGAAAACGGAGGATCTCACTCAGGGGGCACGCCATCCCGATGCCGTGGCACGGGTGACCTTTGGCGTGGACATTCATGCGAAGAGCAAGGCGGACAACGACAAGCTGACCATCGAGCGTGGAGGCGTGAAGAAGTTCACTCCCTACGACATCCCTCTCCGGGCTCTCATCGCGAAGGATGTGGACGGCCTCATGATGGCAGGACGCTGCATCAGTGGTGATTTTGTGGCACATGCGAGCTATCGGGTGACGGGCAATGCCGTGGCCATGGGGGAGGCCGCAGGAGTCGCGGCAGCCCTGGCCGCGCTGCACAAGCAGCAGCCGCATGAGGTGCTCTGGGAAGACTGCCGGGTGATGCTGGAAAAGATCGCGCGCTGAGTCGAGCAGGGCAGTTGCGCGTTGCCTGCGCTACGCCATCCTGTTTTCTGTGACGACCCCCCGGCGATCTGATGTGCCTCTGAGACCCCGCGTGCGCCCCAAGCGCTCGGCGGAAGAAGTTGCCCGCTGGAGGAAGCAACGGGCTGCATGGATGGCCTCACTGGAGCCGACGCTGCTGTTTCAGCGGCTGTTTGACCACATCCCGGGAGTTTACTTTTTCGCCAAGAACAAGGCTGGGCATCTCATGTTCGCCAGCGAGGGGCTGATGCAGCGCTACCAGATGCCGGATGATTCGGAGATCATCGGGCGCACGGACTTCGACCTGAACCCGGACACCATGGCGCAGGCTTATGTGGATGACGACAAGCGCATCCTGGCCGGCAAGGCGGACGTGATCGAACGCGTGGAGCTGTGGTGGGATTCCCAAGGAATCCCGGACTGGTTTCTCGTGACAAAGCTGCCGCTCTTTGATTCCAAACGCCGGGTCCAGGGTGTCATGGGCACATTAAGGCGTCCTGATGAAGCGGAGCGCAGATTGCCGGTGTTTCAGACCGTGGCGCAGGCGGTGGAGATCATCCGGCATGACTATGCGAAGCCGCTCTTGATTGAAGACGTGGCAAAATCCTGCGGTCAATCACTGCGGCAGTTGCAGCGTCGATTTCAAAGTGCGTTTGGGATTACTCCGCAGGAATTCCTTATCAAGACTCGGGTGCTGGCCGCCGTGCGTCTTCTGGAGCGGACGACGCTGACCGCCAGCGAGGTGGCGGAGCAGTGTGGTTTTGTGGATGCGAGCAGCTTCACCCAGCACTTCCGCAAACGCATGGGCGAGTCGCCGGCGGTGTATCGGCGTGCACGGCGATGAAACTCAGTGCAACTCGTCGCACAAGGCCAGCGCCTTCAGGGCCTGAGCCGTGGCGATGTAGGTGATGTAACTGTAGTTACCACGATAGAGCGACTGCATCCACCAGCGGCCGGAGACGCGCTGCTCCTGCTTCAACCATTTGAGCCCGCGCTGGATGCGCTCATCGCTGGTGGGGATGTTGTTTTGACGCATTAGGACGATGGCAAAAGCGGTCATGTAAGCGTCGCTTTCCGGTTTCGACGCATCGGGAAGGCCGTTGATGAGTTTCACCACGGTGTCGCTCATTTTAAAGTGCCAGTCACCCACGGCGGATGTGTCGCGCAGAGACCAGCCGCCATCGGCATGTTGTTTGGAGGACAGCAAAGCCAGCGCGGCATCGCGCTGGGACTGCGGCACGAGCTCGGGCATGTAATGCGCGAGTTGGAGGCGCAGGATGCGGTCGAAGTCATTCTTTGGCGGCGCATCACGCAGCCAGGATTTCATCTTTTCGATGCGTGCGAGCAGTTCGGGATCCTTGAGGCTGGCGAGCCAGCCGGGCGCGGTGGTAGCGGCGCGGGCGGCTTGCAGCGTGAGCTCAAAGTTGGTGGTGATGTGGGGGATTTCGACTTCGCCATAACTGACGAAGGAGCCATCGGCGGACTGGCGCATGAGCATTTCCTGCAGGGAGCGCTCCGTGTGGGGAGAGAGTTTGCCTGTCACGTGCTTGTCCCACTCGGCGAGACCCATGGAGCGCCAGATGCTCGACCAAGAGCCGCCGTAGTATTTGATGCCATCCTTTTCCGTTTCTTTCTGCGGCTTGACCTCTGCGGGCACGGTTTTGACGAAGTCTGCCAGCACCTCCTCCAGTGGCATGCCGAGCTGTTTGGACAAAGCCGGGCGCTCGCTCAGGTACGGGCCGGTGGTGTGGCAGTTCACGCAGGTTTTCTCGCGCACCCAGCAGATGGCGCCATCATCGAGGTATTTGGCGGCAGCTTTGATGGTGTCCGGGCCAAAGGCCTTCACTTTAGGCTCATCAGCCGTCGCCCGACTGACCTGAATACCCTGGGTCTGATATTGAAACTCGGGCTTGGGCTTCGGGTCAGCCGCGACAACCAAGGAGCTGGTCAGCAGGAGGAGAAAGGCGTGCTTCATGCACGGGCTTGTACGCTGCGACTCCCGGCAATCAATCGTCCGAGCGGAATTGAGTCGTCTTCATAGAGCCAGCGGCGGAACGCGGTGGCAATCTGCGGCCATTCATGGTCAAGCATGGCAAACCATGCGGTGTCGCGGTTTTCGCCCTTGATGATCATGTGCTGGCGGAAGATGCCTTCAAAGGTGAAGCCGAGGCGCAGGGCGGCATTGCGGCTGGGTTCATTGCGTGCATCGCATTTCCATTCCATGCGCCGGTAGCCGAGGTCCTCAAAGCAGTGACGCAGCAGCAGGTAGCAGGCTTCGGTGTTGGTCTTGGTGCGCTGTGCTGCGGGCGCATACCAGATGTTGCCCAGTTCTGCCACGCCATGCTCGGCGCGGATGCTCATGAGGGAGATGCTGCCGAGACAATGCTGAGCAGCAGCGTCACGCACGGTGAAGGCGATCACGTTCGGTGTGGCCTGCCATTCACGCAGGAAGGCGGCCTGGTCCTGGGCATCAGCAAACGGCCCCCGAGGCATGTGGCGCCACAGTTTGCGTGTGGTTTCATCGACATGCGAAATGGCAAACAGTTCTGCCACATCCGCCGCGACATCGAGTGGTGTGAGCGTGATGAAGCGGCCATCGAAGCGCTGGGGTGTGGGCTGCGGTTTCATGTCAGTTTCTGGGTTTCACGATCACGTCCGTTTTGATCGAATTGGCAATGAAGCATTGTTCGTGGGCAAGGTGATGCAAATGATCGCATTCGGTGGAAGTGGGCTGCTGGTCGCCGCTCCAAATGATGAGGGGACGCAAGGTGATCTGGCTGATCCAGAGCACTCCGCGTTCGTTTTGCGTCATGATGCCTTCTGCTGCATCGTCATAGCTCTCGGGGAGGAAGCCGGCGTCACAGGCCACGTGGAGGAACCAGAGCATGTGGCAGCTGGAGACGGATGCGATGAACATCTCTTCGGGGTCGATGCCTGCGGGGTTTGACCAAGGTAAAGGCACAATCTGCGGGGAGGGAGAACCGGGCACGATGGCACCACCGTCGAAATGAAGTGCATGTTCGCGCGAGTAACGGCGGTTGAGGAAATCAGGGCCTTGGTTTTTCCAGCGGACGGTGGCGGTGTGGGCGGACATCAAAGTCTCTCCTTCATCATTTTGGCCGTGTCGCGATCGGTCTGATCCGGGCTGTTTTGTAGCATGGCGATGACAGATGGTGCATCTTTTGGACGGTTTTGGCTGAGCTTGAACTTGCCTTCGATGCGGGTGATTTCGATTTCGATGCCGACGATTCCTTTCATAAGGCCATCGCGGAATTCGGCGGACATGATGCCGTGCCAGCGGCTGGGACGTCCGGTTTCGTAAAATTCGACGAGATCGTGCAGCATTTGCACAAATCGGTCATGGTCAGTGACGATGCGTGGAATGCCGTAGGCATGGACGGCGGTGTAGTTCCAGGTGGGGACGGCTGGCTCGGTGACATACCAGGCCGGGGAAATGTAGGCGTGGGGGCCGGTGAAGATGACGAGGACTTCGGAGTTGGAAAAATGGCGCCATTGAGGGTTGGCGCGGGCCATGTGGGAGAGCAGACAACCGTGCGAACCTTGTGTCGGATTCAGCAAAACGGGCATGTGCGTGGCTTGCGGAACTTTGCCGTCGTGTGACACGATGGTGGCAAAGCTGTGCTGGCGCATAAAAGCATTCAGCGTGTCGCGGTCATCGATCTTGAAGTCAGGGGGTGTGTACATTTGACGGGCTACTTCCTGACTTCCGGCAGGGCGGGGATGGGGGTGATGTCGACGGGGGTGTCTTCGCCACGGAGAGTGTTGCCAATAAAGTTTTTGGCGCGGGCGATGACTTCGGGATGGCCGACGGAACCGTGGCTGCCGTCGGTGATGGGGACGAGAAGGGAGGGGACGCGGGCTTGTTTCAGGGTGGCGTGGATGGCTTCGGCGTGGAGGAAGGCGACGCGTTTGTCGGCGGTGCCGTGGAAGGTGATGAAGGGCGGGTCGTCGTCGGTGACGTAAGTCACGGGGGAGGCGGCGAGGGCTTCGGCGTGTTTTTCTTCGTAGTTGCCGCCGAGCAGGCCGATGACGGCATCGTCTTTGAGGATGGGCTTCATGTCTTTGTCGAACATGAGGGCCTGGGTGAAGTCTTGGGGGCCGCAGAGGTTGACCACGCATTGGACGCGGCTGCTGAAGGTGGTGTTGGGGCCGAGGTCGCCTTCGAGTTCTTTGACGTCGCCGCTGGTGCCGATGATGGAAGAGAGGTGGCCGCCGGCGGAGCTGCCCATGACGGCGATTTTGTCGGAGTCGAGATTGTATTCTTTGGCGTGGGCGCGAATCCAGCGGATGGCGGCTTTGCAGTCGTAGATCTGGGAGGGCCAATGGGCTTCCTTGGTGAGGCGGTAGCCGACAGTGACGGCGGCGTAGTCGCCGGTGCGGGCAAACTGGATGGCGGCGGCAGCGTAGCCGAGGCGGTCGCCATTGACCCAGCCGCCACCGTGGATGAGGGCGACGACGGGCAGGGGTTTGTCGGTGTTGCGTTTCTTGGGGAGGAAGAGATCGACTTTCTGTTTGGGGTTGTCGTTGCCTGCGTAGGGCTGATCCAGGCGGAGTTCGACCTGGTTTTTTTCGGCGATGCTGAGGACGTTCTTTTTTTGTGCGGAGAGGTCTTGAGACCAGAGGGGTGACGCAGCGAGCAGCAGGAAGGGAAGAAGATGTTTCATGGTGGGCAGAGTACGGGGAAGGTGGCGAAAACTAACGACGGCGGTAAATCAGCATCGGCATGCCGAGAATGGTTTCCGCATGGGAGCAGTCAAAGCCAAGTTTTTCCAGCACACGCCGGGAACGTGCGTGATCGGGATGCACATCTGCGAACAGCGGTTCCGCTGCGTGGTGTGTGTCAAACCATTCGAGCCAGGCACGGCCCACCTCAATCGCGTAACCCTGCCCCCAGCAAGCTTTCGCCAGACGAAAGCCGAGCTCGATGCGTTGTCCGTCGGGAAGATGAAACAAACCGCTGTCGCCGATGGGCTTGCCGGTTTCTCGATGAAGGATCAGCCGTTTGCTGAATCCATGAAGTTTTTGATGTTCGCGGTATCGATGGATGCGGCGGCGCGAGTCCTCCAGCGTGAGGTCCGCCCCTCCTGGAATGAACTGCATCACCTCGACATCAGAGAACCAGTCAAAGGCCTGCTCCGCATCCTCCTCCTCGAAAGGGCGCATGCGGGTGCGCTCGGTTTCGATCCAGTGATGGTTCTGGAATGGCATGGCCTTGTCAACGCCGTGAGAGCCTCTTGATATTGCATCCACGCGTGAATTTTCAGGGGCTGAAGGCTGGTGTTTTTTCCATGCCACAGTGCGTCAAAAGCAACTCCCATGAAGGTTGAAATCCGTTGGTGCTCGACAAATCTGTTCCCCATAATGCTGTTGACGTACTCGACAGAATTGTTTCTCATCAAGTAGTTCGCCCAACCAACCGTATCCCCGTGAGGCTCATTTATCCAGCAGACACGTTTAGCCCGAAGATAGCCGATGAGGTCTTTGCAGACGAGTTTGCTGCTGCACAGGCGGCAGAGCTTCCTGTTTCCATTTTCAATTTCGAGGACTTCCAAGGTGGGACATTTCGGCCACGGCCTGCGATTCAGAGCGGAGAGACAGTTTTGTATCGAGGCTGGATGCTGACTCCCACAGAATACACTCGGCTGTTCGAGGCCATTGTCGCTGCCGGTGGCACTCCCATTACGGACGTTGCCGCATACACTCTTTGCCATCACTTGCCCCGTTGGTATCCGCTTTTGACGGAGTTCACCGCAGAGACGATGACCTTTTCGGAGACTGACGATATTGCAGCAGCACTGGCAGCCCACGGCTGGGACGGATGCTTCCTGAAGGACTATGTGAAGTCCCTTTCTACTGATGGCGGCTCTGTGGTTAGAGACCTTTCGGCTATTCCAGCCGTCATCACCAAGATGTTGAAGTATCGTGGGCAGATTGAGGGTGGTTTGTGTGCCAGACGCCTTGAGGACTACAACACTTCCAGTGAGCGGCGCTACTTTGTTTGGCGGGGACAGGCTCACTCGGACACAGGCGAGGTGCCACAGGTCGTCGCTGAGACAGCCAGCAGAGTTTCGAGTCCATTCTTTTCCGTGGATGTAGCTCGTCGCAGTGACGGTGTGTTGCGTGTCATCGAGCTTGGAGACGGACAGGTATCAGACCGGAAGAACTGGGACTGCCACAACTTTATTAGTATGCTGTCCTTCGGCGCATGAACAGGCGACACGAACCACCAAGGCCGAACAAAACGGATGCAGGCAGGGGGCTCGTATGGCATCTGTCGTGTCATCGACGCTTCCCGCTCGCCGTCGCCTGATCCGAATCGTTAGCCTATGAAACCCAGTCAAAACGTAGAAGCTTCATGGGCGAAGTTCCTTAACCCCAACTCACTAAAGCAGAACCTTCTTCAAGGAGGACTTTATCTCGCGGCATTCGAGATGCTCAAGGATTCACTTGTCGGCAGGCCGCGGGACTTCTACTGCATCGGATTCGTCGAAGGTGAGTTGGAGACCGGTCCTGAATATGCCCGTAAGGTGCTCTCGCTTCACAAGCATCCTTACACTGCGTCGGCTCTTTGGTGGTACAATCTGGGCGCGATTTCGGAGAATGATTTGGAGACATTGAGCCTAATCCGCGAACATCGCGACAAAATCGCGCACAACATGCCAAAGATGATTGCGACCTCCGAACACAGCATAGACCTTGGATTATTGGCGACGACCAGTGCCATGCTCACCAAACTAGATAACTGGTGGATACAGAATTTCGAGGCGGAGATTGACCCGGAAAGCTACAAGCAGTTCAACCAAGAGGAGATGGACAATGCGGCGAGCATGAGCTCAGTCTTCCTGTCGATGATGATTCCGTTGGTCTCGGGTGACGACAGCCAGTTTCGGACACTCTACGCGATGTGGTGTGACCAACAGACCAAACCTAAAGAAGGCGAACATTAGAGGGTGGATTGCTGCGAGCCTGAGCGAGCCGGCAGATGCCCCTGGGGTTGAACAAGCCCGGCTTTAACACATTGGCATCCTTATGCGCTTGGTGTGGCGTTGTTGATGGCTGAACAGAGCCTGGTGTTGACGAATTCGGCATCGTTGAGGTCGGCGTTTTCGGTTTTGGATGACATGGCAGAAAATCGTGGGTTTTGGAGGTGGTGGCGGGGCTTTTTGCAGGCGCTGCTGGTGGTTTTGGGTTGTGGCGGTGTGCTGGGTTTGCTTCCTGGTCGTGATGCAGAGTACCC
>NZ_JBAQCR010000175.1:0-9697 GCF_049294395.1 Prosthecobacter sp. | reverse complement strand
GGATGACGGTGAGTGCGAGATCGAGAAGGGGGTGAGGCTGTTTTTGGGTCACGGGGAACTGTGGAATGATGAAGGTGGAATGTCGAACGGAATGGGCTCGTCCTCGATCTTGGCGCTCCATTCTCGGCCATGGCGAACGCGGGGAGCAATCACTGCAAACTGGGAACTGAAAATTGAAAACTGAAAATTGGCGGAGCGGGAGAGGGATGGCCTGGAGATACGATCAAGGAGGGAATGCACGATACACCACTCCGCCTCTGACCAATTTGCAATTTTCAGTTCCCAGTTCGCAGTTTTCAGTTTCTCGATTCCGCATTGGCCAGCGGGCGTTCCATGATCGAGGACGAGCGTGCGCGAAGCTCTCTTGACCTCGTTCCGCCCCGTTTTACGCTCTCCTTCCACACATTTCCATGGTCGCCACCACCGCCCCCAGCCTTACCGAAGAAATTCTCCGTCTCAAAAAAGAACGCAATGCCGTGATCCTGGCGCACAATTACCAGGACAAGGCCATCCAGGAGATCGCCGACTTTGTGGGGGATTCCCTCGGCCTGGCCTACAAGGCGAAGGAGACCGAGGCAGACGTCATCGTCTTCTGCGGTGTGCACTTCATGGCGGAAACGGCCAAGATCGTGAACCCCGGCAAGATCGTGGTACTGCCAGATGCCAACGCCGGCTGCTCGCTGGAGCAGAGCTGCCCGGGGCCGCAGCTTGAAGCCTTCCTGAAAGCGAACGCTGCCAAGAACTACTACGTGATCGCCTACATCAACTGCAGCGGCCACGTGAAGGCCCTGAGCGACTGCATCTGCACCAGCGGCAATGCTGACAAAATCGTGGAAGCAGCTCCAAAGGATCGCCCCATCCTCTTTGTGCCGGATCAGAACCTCGGCTCCTGGGTCATGGAGCGCACGGGCCGCAAGATGGACCTGTGGAAGGGCGCTTGCTACGTGCATGTGGAGTTCACGCGGGACAGCATCCAGCAGATCAAAGATGAACACCCGGACGCCAAGGTCGTGGCTCATCCCGAATGCACCTACGCCGTCCGCATTCTGGCCGATGAAGTGTGCAGCACGGAGAAAATGGTGGGCTATTGCCGCAACAGCCCCGCGAGCACTTTCATCATCGTCACCGAAAGCGGCATGCTGCACCGCCTGGAGCGCGAAGTGCCCGGCAAGAAATTCATCCCCGGTCCCACCGGACACTGCGCCTGCGCCGACTGCCGCTACATGAAGCTGAACACCCTGCAAAAGCTGCACGACTGCCTGCGCGATCTGACGCCGCAAGTGGAGATGCCGGAAGACCTGCGCCAGCGCGCGGAGAAGCCGATTTTGCGGATGCTGGAGCTGAGCCGGTAGGAAAACCGAACCTCCTTCTCTGCGATGATCGGTATCGACCTTGGCACCACCAACAGCCTGGTTGCCGTCATGCGTGATGGCCAGCCGGTGACGTTGAAAAATGAGCTGGGCGAGGATTTGATTCCTTCCGTCGTCGCTGTCGCAGAAGATGGCACCCTGCTGGTGGGGCGCGCCGCCAAGGACCGGCTGGTGACCTCTCCGAATGCGGGGCAGGCCTGCTTCAAGCGGGACATGGGGACGGACACGACTTATGAGTTTGGCGGGCGGAAATGGTCGCCCGTGGAATGCTCCGCGCTGGTGCTGCGCGAGCTGAAACGCATCGCCGAGGACCAGCTTAAGACCCCGGTGGATTCGGCTGTGATCACCGTGCCGGCTTATTTCCATGATTTGCAGCGCCAGGCCACGGTGGACGCGGCGGCCATTGCAGGACTCAAGGTGCTGCGCCTGCTCAATGAGCCAACGTCTGCAGCGCTGGCCTACGGCTACCGCGCGACGGATGAACTCAACACCCTGCTGGTCTTTGACCTGGGGGGCGGCACCTTTGATGTCACGCTGCTTGAGTCATTTGAAGGCGTGGTGGAGGTCAAGGCATCCTCCGGAGAGAGCCGGCTGGGAGGAGAAGATTATACCGATGCCTTTGCCCAATGGATCGAGCGCGAGTTCAACTGGAGCCCTCCCGCAGTGGATTCCCGGCGCTGGCGTGAGCGTGTGGAAATGCTCAAGCGCGAGCTGTCAAAGCAGACCAGCACCACAGTCACGCTGCATGGCAAGGAGGCACCCATCACGCGGGATGATTTCATCTCAGCCACGGCGGAAATCACGGCACGCCTGCGGCCCGTGGTGCGCCGGACGATGCGTGATGCCGGGCTCACACCCAAACAGATTGACGCCGTTTTGTTGGTCGGCGGGGCCAGCCGCATGCCGGTGGTTTTTGAGGATCTGCGGGACCTGCTGGGCATGGAGCCCTCACGGACGCTGGATCCGGACCGCGTCGTGGCACTCGGGGCCGCCGTGCAGCAGGCGCTGGTGGCCGGAGATTCCGCCGTCAAAGACCTGGTGCTCACAGATGTGTGCCCCCACACCCTGGGCATTGAAACCACCAAGGAACTGGTGCGCGGCCATCGTGAGCATGGCTTCTTTTCCCCGATCATTGAGCGCAACACGATGGTGCCATGCAGCCGCAGCGAGTTGTTCAGCACGCTCTCGCCGGAGCAGGATGAGCTGGCCATCCAGGTGTATCAAGGCGAGAGCCGGCTGGTCAAAGACAACCGGAAAATTGGCATGCTGCACATCCAGGGCCTGCGCGCCCGACCCGGTCAGAAATATCCAGGGCAGGTGGATGTACGCTTCACCTATGACATGAACGGCCTCCTCGAAGTCGATATCACCATCAAGGAAACCGGCAAAAAGGTGACGAAGGTTTTTGAGCAGAGACCCGGCACTCTGAGCGCTGAGCAGATTGCCGCTGCACTGCGCAAACTGCAGCCTTTGAAGACAAACCCGGCAGACCGGCCGGAGAACCGTGCGCGCCTCGAGCGTGCGAACCGCCTGTATGCTGATCTCTCAGGCGAGATGAGGCGCTCGCTGGAAGGTTTCCTCGAAGCTTTTGAAGCAGCTCTCATCAGCCAGGAGCGTGAGCGCATCGCCGCTACAGCTCAGGATCTTGACACATTCATGGCACCCTTTTTCCGCGAGAACGATGGCTGACTCATGGAGCATTCTGGGCCTGCGACCTGACACTGCCGATGAAAAGCAGGTGCGCAGCGCGTATGCCAGGCTGCTCAAGGTTCACCGCCCCGATCAAGACCCGGAAGGATTTCAGCGGCTTCGCTCGGCCTATGAGCAGGCCCTCGAATGGCTGCAATTTCGTGCGCTCAGCGAGGAGGACGGGCCGCCAGATGACGCGGAGGAGTGGGAGCCTGAAGAGGAAACTCCTGCGGTTTTAGAGCCTCCCTCTGCTCCTTCTGACCCCGCCCCTGCGCCGCCATCGCCGCTGCCCTCTTCCTGGGCTGCTGGGGACGTTCCCTTCCTCCCGCACAAGCTTGATCAGACGCCTCCTCAGGAGCAGCACCAGCGCAAGCCGCAGCGGCCTGCGCGCGACTGGCCGCGTGAATGGTCCTACTCGATCGTAACGCTGGATCGCGCGCTGGAGAATCCGCGGCGTTATTTCGACATCATCACCATGGCGCTCAGGGCGCTGGCGGTTGACGTGATTGAGTTCGGCATCCCACCTGATGCTGTGGAGTGCATCATCAGCGATGCCTTTGGCGCGGATGCGGGCCTGTTTGGCATGACCGCTCCGGTGGCGATCTTGACGCACCTGCTGAAAGGAGGGCGCACCGGCTTTGTTAACAGAGCCATCAAGGCGCTGGAGCAGGCGGGCAGCCAGGCTCACCTCACGACCTTGGTGCAAAAACTCGACGAATGCGAGGTCGATGCCTGGTCAGCGCGCACCGCCGATGTGTTCTTCCATGCGGCTGGTCTGGTGGCCATGCACCAGCCTTTCCTCGCCCAGTCGATCATGCGCAAATTGAAGCGTCTGCCGCATGCCGAAAACGATGCAGGCAAGTTCACCAGCCTCGAAATCAGCATCGCCCGAGGCATGGCCTTGCGTGATCTGCCACCGGATTTTCGTTCGTTTTGGGTGCAGCGGCTGGAGCATCCTGAAGCAGCATGTGACTGGAAGGCCGATGCTGCGGCGCATGCGCTCTATGCCGTGGTCCTGCAGGGGCACGGGTGGGTCGGGATCCCGCTGGTGCAAAGCGTTGTGCCTGCAGATGCCTGGACGAATGCCTGGAAGCACCGCTGGGTTCAGGTGGCGATGTTTCGCCTGCTCAGATGGTGGAATCCACGTAAACTCATGACGGTGGGATTTGCCATCGTTGGCGGCGGATTGCTGATTTTTGGCGCACATCTGGCCACACAAGTGACTCCTTCACGCCCTGCAATAAAGCGGGACCCAGCACTTCAGATGGAGGAGGCAAAAGGTGCGCTCCTGATCGATAAAGCGGTGCGCGAGCAAAACGAGCAATTTAAGCATAAGTTTGAGCAGGCTTACCCCCGCACCAAATGAAGCCTGCGTCGGTTAGCGTTGCTAGCGCCACCAGCTAGGCAGATCCGTCATCGTGTCCTTGAGGATGCTGCGGATGGCCACGCGTTCGGCAGGCGGGAGATGGGCATGCTGGGCATCGGGCTGCTCGCGGAGGTAGAGGGCCATGTGGTAGTAGACGCGCTCCTTGAGCTCCTTGGGCGCGGCTTTCCAGGTGTCCGTGTAGAGCATGTAGCTGCAGCGGTGTTTGAACATGCGGGTCTTCAGCTCGAGATCCTTGAGTGACAGGCCGGTCTTCGAGACTTTGCGGTCGCGCAGGAAATCCTGTACGTAGGCGGGATCTCCCACCATGCCTTTGGCGGGGAACTTGGCTTCGTCGGCAAAGGTGATGTAGCGTGCGAGTTCCATCGCACGTTCCTCGATCTCCGCCTTCGCCGCAGCGCCCAGCATGCCTTTGCCCTCGCTCTTGAGCTGGCGCACGGTGTAGATGGCATAGACCAGGCGGTTTTCGAAGCCCATCTGGTGCTCGTTCGTGAGATTCGGCAGGATGTCGCTCGTGGGCAGCAGGTGCAGGCTGAGGTCGGAGAACTGCCCGGGATTTACGGAGGTGATCTCGTTTTTCCCGTTGTTCGGGATGCCCATGACGTTCGCCCTGTTGTTGGCGATGTTGTGCTGGCCGGTGAGATGCCAGCCGCCGAAGCGGTCCTCCAGCGGGATCTGATGCCCCTGCACATCCCGGCGATAAGTCTCCAGGCTGGATCCTGCCCGCGAGACCAGCAGGGACTCCGCGATCAATCCTGGCAGCCGCCGCGTGGCATTGCCCGCATGGCAGTTCATGCACTTGGTGGAGCGCGTGACATTCGGCACCGGGCCGCCGGGGCGCAGGCGGTCGAAGACGTAGAACATGGGGCCCATCTCCGGGTCTGCGGCGATGATCTCGACCAGCCCGCCGGGCACCCAGCCGATGTAGGTGTCTTCGTTGAAGTAGAGCGCGCGGGGGTTGCGCGGATTGATGATCTCGCTTTGCAGCGAGCTCGCGGAGAACACCATGATCTGCGAGCTGACCGGGATGTTCAGCGCCGCCAGCAGGCTGGCGAGGAAGGCCTTGTCACTCGTGGTGTCCAGTTTCACCTCCCCCTTCTGCGCCTTTTCCTGCAGCTCGGCAAAGCGGTCCTTCGGCTTCCATTCGAGGTAGGAATGCGGCGGCCCTTTGAAATCGATGACGCGTGGCTCCTTCGTCTCCGCTGCCGGGGCGGCGGAGATTGCTAAAAACAGCAGCATCGTCAGGAATCGGGAACGCATCATGCTCTATACGCTTGCGATCTTACCCAAATCGCAGCAGACAACCACAAACAATTGCCAATCCGTATTCCGGTAACCATCTTTCCCTCATGCCCACCCTACAGCCACGCCGTGCCGGCATTTTGATCCCCGTCTTCGCCCTGCGCACACCTGAGGACCTTGGTATTGGCGACATCGGCGGCGTGCGGCAGCTCATCGACTGGTCCGCGGATGAGGGGATCGGTTTTGTCCAATTTCTGCCCATCAACGCCACCGGCAGCGACAGCAGCCCCTACAATGCCATCAGCTCCGTCGCGCTGGACTACCTCACGCTGGATCTCTCCCCGGCGGTGGTGCCTGAACTGGACGAGAAATTCTACAGCACCATCACCGGCATCCTGCGGGTGGATCTTCTGCGGCATGGCTCGGTGAACTACCCCAAGGTGCGCCGCCTGAAAAACACGCTGCTGCGCCGCGCCTTCAGCCAGATCGAATCCCAGCCCGGGCGCATGGCGCTGTTTGAGGCGTTTTGCGAAAAGGAGGCCTCCTGGCTGGATGATTTCTGCCTTTTCAAAGTCCTGATGGAGGAGCACGGCCATGAAGACTGGACGAACTGGCCCGAGGAGCTGAACACGGCTGGCAAAGCCCGCGCCTGGCGTGATGCGCAGGGAGATGAGATCGATGACCGCATCCTCTTCCATGCCTACGTGCAGTGGCTCTGCTTCAGCCAGTGGGGCGAACTCCGCACCTATGCGAACGGGAAGGGCGTGAAGCTCATGGGGGACATCCCCTTTGGCATCTCCTGGTGCAGCGCGGATGTGTTTTTCAAGCCGGAGCAGTTTGACCTCGAATGGTGCGGCGGCGCTCCGCCGGAGACCTATTTCAAGGACGACTACTTCGTGCAGCACTGGGGCCAGAACTGGGGCATTCCGCTTTATCGCTGGGATGTCATGGAGCAGGGCGGCTTCCAGTGGTGGCGGCAGCGCACGCAGAAGCTGACCGAGGTTTTTGACATCTTCCGCATTGATCACGTGCTGGGCTTCTACCGCATCTACAGCTTCCCGTGGCGTCCCACGCGCAATGCGGAGTTTTGTTACCTCAGTGATGAAGCGGCCAAAGCTCTCACTGACGGGCGCCTGCCGCACTTCATCGAAAACGACGACGACACTCCGGAGCACAAAGCCGCCAATCTCGCCAATGGTGACAAGTACCTGCGCATGATCCTGGATGCCGCTGCTGGCAAAGCCGAGGTGGTGGCCGAAGATCTGGGCACCGTGCCTGACTACGTGCGCCCGCACCTGCTCAGCCTCGACATTCCCGGCTTCAAAGTCTGCCAGTGGGAGCACGACGAGCAGGGCCGCGTCGTCATGGGCAGCACCTATGACAACTGCGCCTTCACCACCTACGCCACGCATGATCATGAGCCGATGCGAACGCACTGGGAGCACCGCCGCCGCGATGCCGCCAGCAGCGATGAAGCCGAGCGCGCCCTGGGTGACAAGGAACTGGGCGATCTCGCGGAGTTTGCCGGCCTGCGCTTCTCCTCCGAAGGCTGGCCGGAATACGACGCCCACATCCGCCACGCTCTGCTGGAGGCCCTGCTCACCAGCAACGCCCGCTACGCCGCCTTCATGCTCACCGATTTGTATGGCCTCGAAGACCGCTTCAACGTCCCCGGCATCGCCGCCGACAGCAACTGGAGCGCCCGCCTGCCGATGACCGTGGCTGAGCTTCGAAATGCCTCACCCTGGAAAGAAGAAGGCGAGTGGCTCAAGAAGGCGATCAAGAGCACGGGGCGGTAAAGTAGCCCAGTTGCGCCGCAACTGGTTCCGGAACCTCCACCATCGCGTTTGTTTGGCATTGGACTTTCAGCCTCGCGACAGCGTCTTGGAACCGAAGCGCAGCGGAGGTAGACAGCCGCAGGCTGTCCGAAGGGTGAGTGCAGCGAATCAATGCGGTGGCAGAGATGCAAGGCGCAAGCCTGCATCGGCGACACCGCTTTCGCGGGATAAGCTGTACTCTTCGGCCCTGGCCTGCCGTCCGGCTTGCGAAAGCGGCGTCGCGCCTAGGCTTGCCGCACGCAGTCCAAGACGCTGTCGCGCTCGCGTAGGCACCTGCCGGGACGTTGCTGGAAGTTTAATCAAATGACGTTCACGGCTGGCTGGCATTCACTTGGGCTTAAGGCATGAGAAGGGATTAGCCGTTCTGTGCTCACGGCAGTCCCCATGCCCCACGCAGCGCTGCATAGTCCGCTTTTGGCAGCAGGACGTAATGCGGTGAAGCGGTGGGATCGAGCCAGCGCAGGAGGCGGGTCAGGTCGCCCTCGGCCATGGTGGTGCAGCCGGCGCTGGGCTTGTCGGGTCCACGGCGTACGTGGAAGAAGATGGCGCTGCCATAGCCGGGAGCGGAGGGCTGCTGATTGTGGCGGATTTCGAGCATCCACTTGTAGGCGGCGTCTCCCAGGCGCATTTTTTGTTTCTCAAACCACGGCGGGATGCCCTGGCGGGGATCAATGCGGATATGGCGGTTATAATACTGCGGCAGGGTCGAGTCATCGACGTAGGCGTCCCAGGGGCCGACCTGGATGTACGGCCAGCGGGCACCGCCGGGCGGGGTGGGGGCATAGCCAAACAGTGATCCCAGCTGAAACACACCTGCGGGCGCCCGCCAGTCCTTCTCCACCTTGGCGGGAATGCCGTTCCGTGGGGCATTGAAGACGCCACGGCCCCAGGCCAGTCCCTTTCTGCCCAGCAAAACCGGCACGGGCTTCTCAAAGACGGCCTGCCACGGAGCCCCGGCGGAGGCGCGCTGGTAGCACTGCATCGTGGCGGTGTTTGAATTCCAGGTGGCTGCTTGGGAGACGATGACTTGGCGTACCCCGCGACCCAGCTGTGCGTGAGACTCCGAAGGGCACAGGGCGGAAATGCCGATGCCCAGCAGCGTGATAAGGAGTGTCTTTTTTCGATGGAAAACTTTTTGGTATTGCATGGCGAAGCTGTTTCCGAATATATTCATTAAATCAACCCTGCCGGGTTAATTGGATTCAGGTTTTGGGGGTTTTTTTCCTGAGCTCCGAGTTCCGGCAGGGTTGTTTTTTTTCCTGCGGGCCCGCATTGGGTGAATCTAGCACATTGATTCGCGTCGAAGGTGTTCTAATGATGGCCTCCATGAACTTTCGGTGCTTTTCAGTCATTCTCGGATTCGCAGCCTGCCTCAACCTCACTTCGTGTGGAAATTCCTCGGTCATCAGTCTCGACTACGTTCCCCAGAACGGCCGGATGCTGCGGGGCACACCGGACTTTGCCGTCGGTGAGTTCAAGGACAAGCGTGGTGAGCAGTCCCAGACGCTCGGCCATGTGCGCCTGCCCATCGGCCCGTCGGTCGATACCATCCAGACCCGCCTGCCCGTCAGCGATGTGGTGCGCAATGCCTTTGGCTACGCGCTGGAATCACGTGGCATGCTGGCCACCGATGTGAAGGGCCGCTTTATCCTCACCGGGGAGATTCAGGATCTGCGCTCGCAGCTTTTGGTGCATCCCTATGGCTATGCACGCATCCGCGTGAACGTCGTGGAAGCCACCTCGGGCCGCGTGCTTTTCACGCACGTCTATGAAGGCGAGCGCCAGAGCAACGCCTTTCGTCCCGGCAGCGGCTCGCCCGTGCCCGTCCTCCGTGAGCTGACCTCCCGCGCGCTGCAGGACTGCGTGGATCGCGCCCTGGATGACACCCGCATGCGCCAGCAGATCGGTGCGGGTGTGGATGACCGCCCGCGCTACACGCCGGGCATGCTGTAGGAAAAGGAGGAAGGTAGGACGGTCGTGGCGAAGCCCGCCCGTCCATCAGCGTGGTGAAAAACACCCTGGCGTGCGAACGTCCCCTTAGACCGACTCTCAAAAATCTTGTCACATTGCCCGGGCGGCGGAGCGGCCCCATTGGCTGCGTCATGTGCTTGCCTGTTATTTCCAAATAGCAGGCGGCGCACTCTCCTTGCCACTGGGGCCGCTGCGCTCGCCGG
>NZ_JBAQCR010000174.1:0-7245 GCF_049294395.1 Prosthecobacter sp. | reverse complement strand
CTCGTCAAGCCGGTGCAAAACCTTGCCCTGCTGACGCAGGTCAGGAACCTCGGCGAACCGCGCCTGAAGGGACTTCAACATCTGCTGCTGCCGCCTCGCTTCGGCGCTCTCGGGTATGGGTTCGGGTAGCATTCATACTGTCATCATCCGCTGTGGAAATTTGTGCAGCGGATTGTTCCTCCCCCAACTCTTTCTATTCTCCACATTCTCTCTCTCTGTTCATGCGTAAGCCCTGATTGATGGCAGATTGTCAATAATACCGCCTTGATCTTGTTCTTGGCGTCAAGTAATCGCATCAGTTTCGTCCTCGAATGAAGTCCATCAGCGTTCTCTTTTTGGGCTTTGGTGGTTCTTCGGACACAGGAAGGGCGCGTGGAGGATTGGGTGGCTGGAGGTTTTTTTGCAGGCGTTCATTCACTTCGTTCTCGGTGGTGAAGGACTGGAGGGCCCTCACGTTGTTGGCGTCGAGCACGTCTTTGCTGACGATGGCGCCGCCGTCTTTGGGATCGACGAGATGAGGACAGATCAGCAGGACGAGTTCATCCCGCGTCTTGGCGTTCTGACGCTTGCCGAAGAGCGCGCCGATGACGGGGATGTTGCCGAGAAAGGGCACCTGCGCCCGTGTGTCGTTGAAGTTGGTGTCAATGAGGCCGCCGATGACGACAGGCACCTGGTCTCGGGCAACGACAGTGCCGCTGACGGTGCGTGACTGCACGGTGTCGACGGTCTGGCTGGTGAAGCCGGTGTTGCTGGGCACGAGGACGGAAGCGCCGCCGACGTTGATGTTGGAGTTCTCCTGCAGCAGACGCAGGGTGACGGTCTTGTCAGCGTTGATGTTGGGCGTGATGAGGAGCGTTGTCCCCACGGGACGAAATTCAATGTTGGTGCTGCCGCCTGTGACGAGGGTGTTGTTTGCACTGGGCACAATGGTGCCGCCATTGAAGCTGCGGTTCAGCGGGCGTTCCTCACCGATGAACAGACGGCTGACTTCGTTATTGGCGATGAGCAGCGTGGGGGTGGAGACGGTGCGCACCTGGCCCTTTTCCTCCAAGATCTGAATGCGGGCGCTGAAATTGCTGCTGGCAAAGCTAAAGGTCAAATTTCCAGCCTGCACTGGATTGCTTCCAAAGCCAGCACGGAAGCGTCCATTGTCGAACAGGTAATCCACGGCGCTGCTGTAACCCTGATTCAAGCTCACCCGGAGAATCTTGACCTCCAGGAGCACGGTCGGGGTCGGCACATCGACGCTGACGTAGAGCGCCTTGATCTGCTCCATGGCGCGACTGTCGCTGGTTCGGACGATGACTTTGTTGAGGCGCTGGATGACGGTGACGTAGATGTCCACGCGGTCTTCAAGCAACTGCTGCACGGCGGCATCACGCTCGACAGAGACTGATGCCTCCAGTGCCTGCACCTGCTCAGCACTGAGTCCCTCCAATGGGCGCAGTTGCGTCTGGTTTGGATTGTTTCCAATGGAATTGCTCTGATTTTGGAGGCCGAAGCCTGCTGAGCTGAGCGAATTCAAACTGCTCATGGAGCTTCGTCCAAGGCCGCCGCTCATGCCGTTGATGTTGCCTGAGCCTCCGGCGGTTGTGCTGCCGCCGTTCTGAGAGGTCCCGAGATGCTGGCTGCGTCCGTCCACGACATCAAAACGCTGAAAGCGCTGCTGCAGTTCCTGAGTAGTCTGGAACTCCTGCTGCATGGTGTTCTGGTTCATTCGCACACGAATGCCGAAGAGATCACGAATGGAGCGGCCGAAGTCGTTCGCGTTTGGAAAGCGCATGTCGAAGACCTCGGTGAGCTCCTCCTGAAAGCTGCCAAGGTCGCGCTTGTATTCCTCGGGAGTATGGATGCGAATGATGCCGCCCTTTTCGTCATCGCGGAACCAAAGGTTGTGGGAGCGGCAGAGGGCTTCGATGGCAGAGCGAGGCTCGACGTTGGTGAGGTAGAGGCTGACGGGTGTTTTGCCTGCCTCCACGGAGGCCACGACATTCAGGCCGCTGGCTTCGGCCAGGATGCGGGCGGCATCTGCCAGCGGCACCTGGCGGAGATCAATAAGCTCCACGCGCGAGGTCTGCGCATGAGCGGTCAGGGAGAGCAGGCTGAGGGCGAGGATGAAAAAATGCTTCATTGGAGTCGGAGGGTTTGCTTGAGCGGCAGGACTTCGATGGTGGCGCTCTCTTTGGTGAGTTCGCTGAGCTGGAGACTGATGTGGCTGAATTCCCCGGAGAGGCTGAGCGTGCCGCCCTGCTTGAGCGTATATATCTGCTTGTTCACCTCGATGATGATGAGGCCATGGCCGGTTTGATTGATGATCTTGCCGCGCATGAGGATGGCGGGGATGCTCGCCTCGCTGGCCTTGTTCTGAAGGGTGGCCATGAGCAGCTGCTGAAGCGCTGCATCTGGCACCGTGGGATCTGGGGCAGTCCTGGGTGGTGAGGGTGTCTGCGCAGATGCCAGCGAGGCGAGCAGGAGCGCGGTGAGAAGCAGGTGTTTCATCAATGATTTAGCGGATGTTGTTGCCAGGGCCGGTGGCGGCGAAGAGGGCCATGAAGAAGGAGATGTAGACGTAGCCCACCACGGTGCCGACGGTGACAATGACGGCTGGTTCGATGAGCGCGGTGAGGCGCTTGATGAGGCGGTCTAGCTGCGCCTCGTGAAAGCGTGCTACTTCATCCAGCACGTTGTCGAGAGTGCCTGAGGATTCGCCCACGGCGATCATGCGCGGGAGCATGGGCATGAAGCCGTGCGGGCGGCTCAAGTGCCGTGCCAGCGGCTCGCCTTGCATGACCTGCTCCCGGGCGGTGGTCACGATGTCGGCGAGGCGGCGGTTGCCCATGAGCCGTTCAGTGACGCGCAGCGCCTCAATGAGGGTGACGCCGCTGCTGAGCAGCGCCGAGAAGCTGGTGGCAAACAGGGCGGTGCCTGCGGTGCGGAAGGCTTTGCCGAGGAGGGGGATGCGCAGGGCGAGCGCATCAATGACGGCACGTCCAGGCGGCCAGAGAAAGAGCATCACGAGAGCGAGGACGGATGACACGGCAATGATGACCGTGGTGACGCCGTTGATTTGAATCCAGTCGCTGATGTCGAGCAGACGCTGGGTCATCGGCGGCAGCTTCTTGCCCATCGCCCGCAGGAAAACCTGCAGCTTTGGCAGCACTCCGATGACCATGTAAACCGCCAGCCCGATGGCGAGCAGGAAGACGATGGCCGGATACATGAGCGTGGTGAGCAAGCTGGCGCGCAGCGTGCGCTTTTTCTCCAGAGCCATGGCGGCACGCTCCAGCACGGGGCCGAGATGGCCGGTCTGTTCGCCCACGCTGACGAGCTGCACGACGAGGCGGTTGAAGCATGGATGCTGGGCCAGCGCATCTGCAAAGGTGCGCCCGCTTTCGATGGCGGTGACCACCTCCTCCCACACTCTGCGAAGACGGCCACGCTCCGACTGTTCTGCGACGAGCCGAAGTGCGCCCAGCAAGGTGAGCCCGCTGCGCAAAAGCGTGGCGAGCTGATAGAGGCAGATTTCAATGTCGAGCGAGCGAATCCACAGCAGTTCGGAGGGCTTCCAGCCGCGTGAGTGGGCCGGCTGCTGCGCCTCCTCAAGACCAATCACCGTCAGGCCACGTCCGCGCAGTTCGGCTGCGGCAGCGGCGCTGGAGGCGGATTCCAGTTCACCCGAGAGACGGGAACCTGCGGCATCGAGAACGTTGTAGAGGAAGGCGGGCATGGGGAGTTTACCAGACGGTCACGGCGCTGCGCACGTCATTCATGGTCACGCTGCCGGCGCGCAGTTTATCGGCGGCATCGTGGACGAGCAGCGGCAGGTTGCGCAGGCGCATGGATTCATTCAGGGCCGCCTCATCTGCGCCACGCGCGATCATCTGCGACCACTGCTCATCAACCGGCAGCATTTCAAACAGACCCATGCGGCCGATGAAACCGCGCCCGGCGCAGTAGAGGCAGCCATGCGGCTCAAAACCATCCTGCCCCTCCAGTTCCGGCTGCGCGAGCAGGGCCGCTTCTTCGGTGCGGATCGCGCGTGGCTGAATGCAATGCCCACAGCATTTGCGCACCAGCCGCTGTGCCACGGCTAGGCGCAGCGTGGAGGCGATGAGGAAACGCTCCACACCCATCTCGGCCAGACGCACCACCGCTCCGGCGGCTGAGTTTGTGTGCAGCGTGGAGAAGACCAGATGGCCGGTGAGCGCGGCTTTGATGGCGATGTCCGCCGTCTCACGATCACGAATCTCACCGATCATCACGACATCAGGATCATGCCGCAGCACGCTGCGCAGGGCGCTGGCGAAGTTGACCTTGTCGGCGCTGTCCACTTCCACTTGCACAAGGCCGGGGATTTCATTTTCGATGGGATCTTCGATGGTGATGATGTTCTGCACCTCGGCGGCAATGAGTTCACGCAGCGCGGCATAGAGGGTGGTTGTCTTGCCGGAGCCGGTGGGACCGGTGAGCAGGATGAGGCCGTGCGGCTTGGCGATGGCCTCGCTGAACATGGCGTGATGCGTGGCGCTCATGCCCAGAGCACCGAGACTGAAGCGGCTGCTGTCCACGGCGAGCAGGCGCAGCGTGAGGCGCTCGCCATGCCTGGTGGGGATGGTGGCCACGCGCACATCGACCACCAGGCCGCGTGCTCCGGCTTCGCTATGACGGAAAGCACCATCCTGCGAGGCGCGACGTTCGGCGATGTTCAGCCCGGCGATGATCTTGAAGCGGTTGAGCAAAGCACCATGCACGCTCATGGGCAGGCGGTAGGCCTCCTCCAGCACACCATCGACGCGCAGGCGCACCTGCAGCTCCTTTTCCCCCGGATTGAAATGGATGTCGGAAGCCTGGCGCAGCATGCCAGCACGGAGGATTTCATTGGCGAGCTGCGTGGCGTCGGAATCGCCGTCTCCCGCATCCAGGCTGGCGGCGGCCTGTCCGCGCTCCGTGTAGCGTGTGAGCGTGCTGGTCCCGGCCTGGGGGGCATCGCGGTAAAGCCGGTCAAGAGCGCGGCCGAGTGATGCGGGCTCTGCCACCACCGCATGCAGGGGGTGCTCAAAGTAACGCTGCAAGGTGCGGAGTGCTGCTTCATCATCCTGATGCTGGCAGGCCAGCCACACATGCCCCTCATGCACGGCAAAGGGCAGGAGTCTTCGTCTCAAGGCGATGCTCGCAGGCAGACGCAAGGCCTGCACCGAATCAATGCGCACGGCATCTAGATCGAGCAATGTCTGCGGTTTGTGAGGTGCGGGGGTCATGCGGATGCGGCGGAACGTGTCCTCATGCGGCTGGCGCGCTCAAACACCTGAGCTGGCTTTCGGGCGAGGGCATTGATGGTCTGCTCGGAGATGTCTCCACACAGGTAGAGCGTGGCGAGGCTGTGCTCCATGGTCTGCATGCCCTGCTGCGTGCCGGACTCCATGGCTGAGTAGATCTGATTGCTCTTGCCCGTGGCGATGAGGTTCGCCACGGCCTGGCTGGCCATCAAAATCTCCGCCGCGAGGACGCGACGTCCCTTGGGTTCTGCGGTATCGCTGCCGCGTTGTTTTCGTCCAGGACCGTCCGCGACGACGAGATGCTGGGCGACGACGGCACGCAGCACGAGGGCGAGCTGGCGGCGGATGCCGTCCTGCTCGCCCGCAGGAAACACAGACACCATGCGCTCGATGGCTCCCACGCAATCGCCCGCGTGGACGGTGGTGAAAACGAGATGCCCGGTCTCCGCCGCCGTGATGGCAGTGCGGATGGTGGTGAGGTCGCGGATTTCGCCGACGAGGATGACATCGGGGTCCTGCCGCATGGCAGCGACGAGCGCGTCATTGAAGCTGGGTGTGTCGAGCCCGAGCTGGCGCTGATTCACCAGCGCGAGATTGGAGTGATGCACATACTCCACCGGGTCTTCGATCGTGATGAGATGGCAGCGCCGCGTTTGATTGATGTGATCCAGCAGCGTGGCAAGCGTGGTCGTCTTGCCGGAACCCGTCGGACCTGCGATGACAACGAGGCCATAGGGCTGCAGGCAGAGCTGGTTCAGCGACTCCGGCAGCCCCAGCTCCGACAGCGGGCGAAAGCGGTCATCCAGACGACGCAGTGCTAGATGGATGCGGCCGCGAACCTTGTAAATGTTGATGCGGAAGCGCACGCCGCGCCGGCTGGTGAGGGCTCCATCGTAGCTGCCGGTGTCACGCACCACCGGACCGCTTGACTGGCCGGTGATTTCGCGCGCCCAGCGCTCCATTTGAGATTCCGGGATGGCTGGCGAAGATTCATCTGACCTGAGCACACCCTGCACACGGAAGTAGGGCGGGGCATCACTGGCGAGATGCAGGTCCGAGGCACCGAGGTCGAGACAACGGTCGAGCAGGGGGTCAAGCTGTTGGGCAGGCACGCTCATCGTATTTGGTGAGTGCGGCGTTCCTGCGGCACGTCATGGCCCTCCGTGCAGTGCGGGCACAAGCCGAAAAACTCCAGTTCATGGCGCACGGCTTTCCAGCCTGAGTTTGCGGCGATCTGCTGCTCCATGCTGAATAGCTCGGGCGGTGTCTGCACGGGCTGGAGTTCACCACAGTTCGTACAGACGAGGTAGTCCGGCTGCGGGCCGGGCTGGATGATCTGAAAGTACTGCGCACGTTCGCCGAGATGCATGCGCCGCACCACGCCTGCCTGCTCCAGCTTCAACATCAGGCGGTAGAGTGTCACGGGGTTGAATTCCTTCAGGCTGGTCAAGTCTGCCCAGTAGGCGATGGCGGCAGGGGCAGAGTGCGCGGTCATCGCGTGAATCAGGCTGCGCAGGGCGGGGGTGCGCCTGACCCCGCGCTCATGAAGCCTGCCAAGAATCTCCTCAGCCGTACGGGCGGAGGCGTCTGCATTTGCGCTGTCATGATGAGTGTCCATGCGGAAGAGGGATCAGTTCAGAGCGGCGTGGCTTTTCTCCTGCCGAAGCCGGGATGGCCTGATCGTCTGCTGAGAAGCATGGTGTGATGGATTGTGGCCGGATGTGCCATGAAACATGTTTTTGGCACGCGGTGCGGCAGCCCCCTGCTGTGCAAGGGCGCGCAGCCATTTTGTGGCCTGTGGTGCGGGCAGCCAGGGGCTGCCCTTTGGCAGTCTGCCGAGCATGTGGCGGCACTGACTGCGGTAGTCCGCACCCTGGCACGCGAGGATCCAGTCTTCGTAGTCTGCCAGCCAGGTGGCAAAGACCTGCGCGCCTTTCATGGTGGAGGCCGTGTCGTGGCTGAGCACCTC
>NZ_JBAQCR010000173.1:0-26020 GCF_049294395.1 Prosthecobacter sp. | reverse complement strand
CAAGGGGTTAGCCGCAAGGCGAAGCTCTGAACCCAAGTCCCCGTGAATGTCGGCCGTAACTATAACGGTCCTAAGGTAGCGAAATTCCTTGTCGGGTAAGTTCCGACCTGCACGAATCGTGTAACGAGTTGTCCGCTGTCTCAACGAGGGGCTCAGTGAAATTGTATTAGCAGTGAAGATGCTGCTTACCCGCAGAAGGACGGAAAGACCCTATGCACCTTAACTGTAAGCTGTCACTGGTCGTTTGGTTTCCATGCTTAGCGTAAGTGGAAGACTTTGAAGCGTAACTTTCGGGTTACGCAGAGTCGTCAATGAAACACCACCCTTGGGTATTGAACGATCTAACCGCAGTCCATGAATCTGGATGTGGGACCATGTCAGCCGGTCAGTTTTACTGGGGCGGTATCCTCCCAAAGAGTAACGGAGGAGCGCGAAGGTTGGCTCAGCGTGGTTGGTAATCACGTGTTGAGTGCATTGGCATAAGCCAGCCTAACTGTGAGACCTACAAGTCGAACAGATGCGAAAGCAGGCCAAAGTGATCCGGTGGTTTAATGTGGAATTGCCATCGCTTAACGGACAAAAGGTACGCTAGGGATAACAGGCTGATTTCATCCAAGAGTTCATATCGACGATGAAGTTTGGCACCTCGATGTCGGCTCGTCGCATCCTGGGGCTGGAGAAGGTCCCAAGGGTCCGGCTGTTCGCCGGTTAAAGCGGCACGCGAGCTGGGTTCAGAACGTCGCGAGACAGTTCGGTCCTCTATCCTCTGTGGGCGCAGGAAAGTTGAGGGGTTCAATTCCTAGTACGAGAGGACCGGAATTGACGCACCTCTGGTGTTCCAGTTGTTCTGTCAAGAGCATCGCTGGGCAGCTATGTGCGGAAGGGATAAGCGCTGAAAGCATCTAAGTGCCAAGCCCATCCCAAGATTAGCTTTCCCTGAAGGATCGTGGAAGACTACCACGTTGATAGGCCACGGGTGCAAGCGCAGTAATGCGTTCAGCTTAGTGGTACTAATCATCCGTTTGTCTTACATTGTTCCATTTTAAACTGAAGCCTGGTTCGACGGCTCATGAAGAATTTGTCCATACCCTGTATGCAGTTGTCAGAGAACACTCCCTGAAGTGTCTCCAGACACTCGGTTCATACGCCTAATCCGCGTGATGAGCCGCAGTCTGGTGACCATGGCACAGTGGTACCACCCGTTCCCATTCCGAACACGGAAGTGAAACGCTGTTGCGCCGATGATAGTATGGCGAAAGGCTATGCGAAAGTAGGACGTTGCCAGATTAAACATCATCCCGCATCTCGTAAGAGATGCGGGATTTTTTGTGCCCGCGTTTAGAGACCAGACCCAGCGCTGCGCGCCGCGAGCTGCAAACTCAAACCGCGAACCGCGCACAATCCCTGCCCGGCGTCACCACTCAGCCCCGCGCCGGCGCACGGAACGTCTTCGGACTCGGCCACGCCTGGTTCTTGAAGGCCACGCACAAATACTCGCCCGATGAAAAGCCAGCGCGCTCGGCAACTTCCGCTATCGAAAGACGCGTCGTGCTCAGCAGCTGACGCGCATGCTGCAGCCTCACCTTCAGGATCTCGCCATACGGTGAACTGCCGAAATGACGGCGAAACTTCCGCTCGAAGGCTGTGCGCGACATCGGCACCGCCTGCAAAACCTCCTGCACGCCGATTCCTTCGCATGCATGTTCTCGGATGTACCGCACCGCCGCCGCCAGTTGTGGGTCCGGCACGGCGATCGCATCCGTGGACTGCCGGGCGATCACTCCCAGCGGCGCAATCTTCAGCGGCTTCGTGCTCACTCGCTGGCCGCGCATCATGCGGTCCAGCAATCGAGCGGCTTTAAAACCTGCCTGCCGAGCGTTCGGCATCACGCTGGAAAGCGGCGGCTGGCAAAAGGCACAAAGCAGCTCGTCATTGTGCTGGCCAATCACGGCCACTTCATCCGGCACCTGCACACCGAGCTCCCGGCAGACATCCAGCACATGCTGGCCACGAATATCGTAGCTCGTCATGATGCCCACGGGCTTGGGCAGCGCCGAAATCCAGCGTGCCAGCTTGCGGCGTTCGCGGTTCCAGTTCAGCGCGTCACCGGGCTGGGAATCAAACACATCGCACCCATGCCCCGCACGTTGAAGTGCCGCTACGAAATGCCGCGAGTAGTCGCGTGCCCAGGCGAAACGGCAGTCCCCGCAATAGCCAAACTGGCGGAAGCCGCGCTGCAGCAGATGCTCCGCCGCCAGTCTTCCCAGGGCCGCGCCGTCGGCGATCACCGCAGGAAACTCCGGCGCCAGCTCCGCACCGCTCACATTCACCACCGGCACGCCCTTGGCTCGCACGGCTTTTTCAATCACCTCATTCTCGATGCGGGCGATCACGCCATCGCCCTGCCAGTTGGCAAACCACGGTGCTTCACCGCTGCGGCCCAGCTCCGTGAGATGCACGGCCCATTCGCCATGCGTGCGCAGGTAGTCACGGATGCCCTGCAGCAGTTCACGGGAGTAGGCATTGGAGGTTTCGATCAGCAGCGCCACCGCCGGAAGCTGCGGCTTGCGGCCCTTCGTTCGTTTAGCGGCCATGGCAGAGAGCTTGCGGCAGGCTGACGCAAAATCACAGAAAAATTGTGCAAAGTCGTCTGGAAGCGCAGGCCCGCCCTGTGTTTGTATGTAGTGCAACCATCCACGCCAGCCATGCGCCTTCCACTTTTCCCTCAATTCTTTCTCGTCCTGCTGACATGTCATTTCACCCACATGTCAGCCGGCGGTGCAGACACGGCCCCTCCGGCCAAAGAAAAGCGCCGCCTCGTGCTTTGCAATGACGGCGGTTCCCTCGGCGCACCGGGCATGGAGGCACCCATCGGCATTGAAGGCCTCGTGCGCGAAGCCATTGACCCACTGCGTGACACCATGGTTGACACCCTGTACTGGCAGATCGGCGTGGACCCCTGGATGGGCACGGACACGCATCGCCTGAGCGACTGGTATCTGCACCGCACAAAAGTCGGCACCCTGTGGGGCTCTGACCGCGACAAATTCAAGACCGCCTCTGAATGGCGCATTTATGAAAATGCTCACCAGATGATGGAGCAGGGGACTGATCCCGTGGCCGTCGTCATCGAGCACGGGCACAAGGCCGGGCTGGATGTCTTCGTTTCCTTCCGCATCAATGACGGTCATGATTCGCGCCTGAAGGATGGCAGCAAGGACACCAACCTCGTCCCCATGCGCCGTGATCATCCCGAGTGGCTGATTCATGGCGATGGCTTCGCCAAGTTTGAGTACAACTTCGCCGTCCCCGAAGTGCGCGCTTACACCCTGGCGCTCATCACGGAAGCCATCGAAAACTACGATCTCGACGGCTTCGATCTAGACTTTTGCAGGCAGCCAAAGCTCTTCAAGAATGGCGAGGGCGAGAAGAACATTGCGCTCATCACCGACATGGTGCGCGCCGTCCGCGCCTCGCTGGACGCACGGGGCAAAGTGCTTGGCCGCAAGCTTCTCCTCTCCATGCGCGTGCCGCCCGAGCTGGATAAAATGCATGACGAAGGCATGGACGTCGCCTCGTGGATCAAGGACAAGCTGGTCGACATCGTCATCGTTGGCGATCCCTTCGGCTGGAACTACCGCCTTCCTGTTGAGAAATTCAAGGAGCTGGCGAAAGGCACCGGCTGCAAGATCCTCGCGCAAAATCTCTGCGCCTTCAAAGAAGACCGCGGCCGCTCCGCCAGCGTGCTCTTCGGCGAGCGCGACTACTACAGCACCGCGCAGTTCCGCGCCGTGGCCGCACTGCACTGGCAGGCCGGCGCAGACGGCATGTACCTATGGAATCAGCACTGGCTGAAGCATTACCGTGACGCCCAGTTTGACCGCCAGTCATGGAAGGAAATCGGCGATCCCGCCGTTCTCGCCCACAAGGACAAGCATTACATCGTCGGCCCGCAGGAGCGTGGCGGCCCGCTGCCGCTGATTCTCGCGCAGGCCGGGGACAACCTCGAACTCAACGTCGAAATCGCCGACGCCCCCACCGCTTCCGGCGCTCAGGCCACTCTGCGCCTCATGATCGAACAACTCACCACCCTCGATCATCTCGACATCCGCCTCAATGGCACCGCTCTCGACCTGGCCTCCGCCAAGAAGCGCCTCAACTACAACGACTGCTGGCTCGACCTCGATGTTACCAAGCTCATGCGCAAAGGCGGCAACGCACTTGTCATCAAATGCACCGCCCGCAATCCTCATGTGCTCGCACCGCTGAAGGTGAGGCGTGTGGATGTGCTGGTGAACGGACTGGGGAAGTAACAAGGGTGAATCTGCTCTGGCTGGTGACGAAAAAGGGAAGGGCGCACCACGCCTTTTCCCCATCTCCTGCGAAATACCCCACCCCCGACCTCCGGCTTGACGCCGTGGGTGCGTAGCCGCATGTTCAGGCATACGCTGGGTGGTCACATGACCCATCGGCGATCGTCCCTATTTCCCATGCTTTTTTCGTATGATCTGACCTCGTCGTCCCTGCTCAGCCGGTTTCTGGCGGTGGGTTTTGGGATGCTGGCCGTGCTCGGTCCCCAAGTGCAGGCCCAGGTGGTGCTGAAGGCACAGCCGGTCGTGTCAGTCGAAGACGAGTCGAAAAAGGTGAAGCCTGCCGTGCCGGAAAAGCAGGATCTGAGTGCCTCATGGGCCACGCAGAAAGAAGCACGTGCCATGACCCTCAGCGTGCCGGCACCCCGTGGGCAGATCGTGGACCGCCACGGCATCCCCTTTGCGCAAAACCGCGCCGCCAACTACCTGGCGCTCGTCATGCCCTACATGGATCGCGCCACGGATGCGGAGATCACCAGCTTTGCCCGCACGACCATCGACAAGGTGAATGCGGCGCTTGGCAAGACTTGGTCCCTCTCCGACGAACGCGTGCTGCTTCACTACAAGCACCGCCGCTGGCTGCCGCTGGTCTTTTCCGTGGAAGAAGGTTTGAATGTGGAGATCACCCCGGACATGGAGGCGAAACTCAAGCCTCTGCTGGGCGGCAGTCTCGTCATCCAGGCGGCCTATCTGCGCCATTACCCCCAGGGGGCCACCGCCTGCCACATCATCGGCTACACCGGCAAGACACGACCTCTGCCCACCGGGCCCATTGTCGATGGCGACCCCGTGTTTGAAGAAATGGAAGGCCGTGAAGGAATTGAAACCGCCTTCGACACGGATCTCAAAGGCCAGTCGGGCATTGTGAACGTCCTCTTCAGTCCCGATGGCAAGCGCCTCTCCGAGGATGTGCGGCGCGCGCCAAGTCCCGGCCACAACGTGGTACTCTCCATTGATTACAATTTCCAAAAGTACGCTGAAAACGCCCTCAAAAAACACACCACGGGCGGCGCCATGGTCATCATGGACGTCACCAATGGCGACATCCTCGCCATGGCCTCCAATCCCGGCTTTGACCTCAATGAATTTGTTCCCGGCATCCGCCAGAAGCGCTACGATGAGCTGACGAAAGATCCGCATCTGCCGCTCTATCCGCGCTCCTTCCGTGGCGAATATCCCCCGGCCTCCACCTTTAAGATCGTCACCGCGCTGGGCGCGCTGGACAGCGGCAAGGTGGACGCCAAAACGCAGTTTGACTGCCCCAATGCTCTGGAGATCGGCGACCGCGTTTTCAAAAACTGGAACAAGGAAGGCGAGGGCTCCATGAACGTGGTCACCGCCATCAAGCGCTCCTGCAACACCTGGTTCTACCGTGCCGCGCTTGAGTCAGGCGCTGATTACATCACCAACATGGCCCTGCGCCTCGGTTTTGGCGAGCGTACCGGCATTCCACTCAAGGCCGAAGGAGAAGGCTTCGTGCCCACCAACAGCTACCTCCTCCAGCATCGCGGTCACAAGATGCTGCCGGGGGATCTGGCCAACATCGCCATCGGTCAGGGCATGGTGCTGGCCACGCCGCTTCAGGTCTGCCAGTGCATGGCCGGTCTCGGGGACGGAGCACGCATTCCCCAGCCGCGTCTGGTGCTGCAAGTCCAGGACCTCAGCGACCGGGTGGTGACGGCTTACGAACCCAAGGACCGCAGGCGCATCGACCTCAATCCCGAACAGCGGCAGACGGTGATCAGCGGCATGGTGGCCGTGGTCAATGGTGGCGGTGGCACCGGGCACGCAGCGGCCATCAAGCAGGCTGAGATCGCGGGCAAGACCGGCACCGCCCAGTGGCGCATCAACAAAGATCAGAACCTCGCCTGGTTCACCGGCTTTCTGCCAGCGGGCAAGCCCATGTTTGCCTTCGCCGTCGTTTATGAAGGTGAACCCGGGGAAGACATCAGCGGTGGTAAAAAGGCCGCCCCCATCGTGAACGAGGTCTTCACCAACATCTTTGAAAAAGCTCCGGCGGACGACCCCATGCTGCTGGCCATGAAGGAAGTTCCCAAGGCCACGATGGTCGAGGAGAATTCCGGTGGAGGAGGAGAAAAATCTTCGGACGTGGAGCCTGCCAGGCCGCCGCCTCCGCCACCTCCGCCACCTAAAAAAGGCATCGGCGGCTTTTTCAAAAGGCTCTTTGGCCGCTAACCCATGTCACCTGAACGATGAACATCCAGCTCGCCATCGTCTGTGACTTTGCCGCCGACTACCAGGGCAAGCTCTGCATCCAGGGCGCGTTTGACACGCTCTGCGCACAGACCTTTCCCGTGGTGCATCCGCAGTGCTCCATCGCCGTGCGGGCGGTTTTTCAGGGGGAAGACGCCGGCATGCATGAGTTTGTGATTCGCTGCGTCGATCCCGACGGCAAGGAATGCCTGCCGCCCATGCCTGCGCAGCTGGACGTGACCTTCCCCTCGTCCTTCATCCCGTTCGTCTCACGCAACATCGTTTACACGCTCCAGCGCTTGAAGTTTGAGCGTCAGGGCCTCTACCGCTGGCTGGTCCAGCATCAGGACGAAACCCTGGCAAGCATCCCGCTGCGCGTGACCTTGTTCGATGAGCGCCGCTCCGCCACCGGCCCAGCAGGCTAGCCCCCCATGATCACCTCCAAACCCAAGACACAATCCGAAACCAGCACTCCGGCAGGCACTCCCGTACGGCAGTTGTCCGTGTTCCTGCACAATCGCGTCGGAGCGCTCATGTCCCTGGTCAAGCTGCTCACCGAGCACCGCATTGAGGTGCTGGGCCTCTCCTTGCAGGACACCACCGAGCTCGCCCTCGTGCGCCTCATCCCCAGCGATCCTGAAACCACGGAGATGCTCTTCATTGAAAAAGGCATCCCGCATGTGGTCTTTCCCGTCACGGTCGTGGAACTGCGTGAGACGGACCACTCCCTGCCTCATGCGCTCTCCGCGCTGCTCTCCGCCGAGATCAACATCGACTTCACCTACGCGTTGTTTGTGCGTCCCGCCCAGCATCCCGTCTTTGTGCTCCACCTCGATTCCCCAGAAGTTGGCGCCGAAGTGCTCACCGCCTCCGGCTTCAAGGTGCTGACGCAGGAAGATTTGAGCCGGTAGGGCAGGGGGGCTGCCTTCAATGGGCTGCGGCAGGTGCCTGGGCATTCTTGAGCCACTCCTCTTTCGTCAGCATGAAGGTGGGGGCCAGCTGCGAAAGAAACGCGCGCGCATCCTCCACCGCATTGAGTTCCTGCATCGGGTCCTCCTGTCCCACGTGCTGCTCAGGCAGCGGCACATAGATGGAGGCCATCGACCAGCGGTGCTGGATGTTGCGGAACACCGCGTCATAGTATGAGAGGAAGACGTGCTCGTAGTGGTCGGCGCAGGAGGTGCCGTCGGAGCCGATGTACCAGTAGAAATTGATGGCTCGCGTGCGGACCTTCACCCCCGGCTGGGGCTCCGCATCGCGGAAGATGCGCATCATCATGACGGAGATTTCTCGGCCATCCTTCATTTGCAGCGAGATTGGCGTGCGGTCAGTCACCGTCCAGCCCTGGTTCGGCAGACACACCTCCGGGCGGTGCAGGCTGCGCTTTTCAAATCCGCTCAGGATCACCGTGGCCATGATCTGCCTGCCTGCAGCGGACGCATACACATTCCGCGCCAGCCGCACCCCTTCATCCAGCAGGTTTTTTTCATCGGCCGTCATGTCAAACTCACGTCCCTGGTAGTCGCCCAGAGACAGCGGCAGGTAGGGCAGTCGCGAGTCATCCGGCCTGAGCTTCACCCCCGGCGCCGCCACATGAAAGCTGATGTCCGTGCCCGCGCAGATGCCCAGCACCAGCAGCGGCAGCCCGATGGCCGCCAGAAGGTGGGCCAGCGTGCGGCGCGGCTGAGGAATCGCGCAGAGCTCACCCGCCGCCAGCGGTTTGCCATGACGCTTGAAATTGGCCTTCATCTCACGTCCTTCCAGCAGCCAGCACAGCGCAAACATGCCCGCCAGGGCGATGCCAAAGACCGCAAAGCCCGCAAACGTGTGGTAGGGCGACATTTCCTGGTGGTCCCCCATGTGCCTGCCCACCGCAAAATCAGTTCCAAACAGCTTCGTCCCAGCCACCAGCAGCAGCAGCCGCACCACATTGCCCGCCACCGCCAGCGGCACGGCGCACACAAACAGCAGCAATCGCGAACGCGGCCGCCTCAGCGCCAGGTAGCCCAGCAGCGCCGAGATCATCATCAGCGCAAAGAGCGAATTGATCCCGCTGCACTTGGCATCCACATCCAGGCTGAAGACATCCCCGATCTGCTTTCCGCTTTCAGCATCCGGAGCGGACTGCAGCGCGGAGCCCTCATTGATCGCCGGCACTCCCACCGCGTTCAGCACCGCTGCAGCCATCGCCGCCGTCTGCGGGCGCAGCGGAGAGGCCAGGGAATCCTCCAGCGGCTGCATCGGCCAGGTGAAGAGCAGAAACAGCCACGCAAAGGAAAGCGTGCGCATCCACGCCGTCCCAGCCACCAGCAGAATGAAGCCCGAAAGCACAAACTGCACCGCCAGAAAGCCCGGGTAGCCTGTGTTGGCCTTGTAGCCGATCCAGTAAAAGAACATTCCCAAGCCGAGGGAAAGCAGCCCCAGCCAGGTGCCCTTCAAGGGCAGGCGGCCCAGCTCCTCGCGCCGCAGCCACACCAGCCAGCCCACCAGCAGCGGCACCAGCAGGCAGAACTGCCAGTCCGCACGCTTGCTCACCCAGCGGCCCCAGCCGATCAGGATGCTCTCACGACTGTCATAGTCCCACTGCTGGTATGGCCAGATTAGAAACAGCAGCACCAGCACCGCAGGAAGCCCCCACAGCACCGCCCGCCGCAGCGTTTCCGGCTGCTCAAGAAGGGGCGTGGTGGAAGGAGTGAGGGTGGACACGCTGGGCGTCCGGGTGGAATCTGTTGCCATGACATGTATTGACGGACAAAGGCTGGCCTTGTTTGTTGATTCTGGCAACCTTCATCGCGTAACGTCACTGACGCATCATTCTTCATGTCCGATCCGCTTCCCCCCACCTCATCCCCTGCCACCGACGCCGAAGACGACGCGGAAGCCGCTTTACTCTTTGCCCGCTGCAGCCCCGCAACGGCAGACGCTGCGGCCAAGGCAAAATCCACTTCGGACCTTCCCAAGGAGGAAAATGCGCCGAATGTCGTTTCTTCCCACCTGGCCTACCGCCATCTGGTCATCTCACTCAGCACCTCGCTCATCATCGGCCTGCTGCTCCTGTTTGCAGGCAGGTGGTTCTACCTCGAGAAGATCGAACCCCGGCTTTCCGCTGCTGCCGCCCCGGTTCCGGCACCCGCTTCGGTGCCCGCTCCAGCACCTGCGCAATCAGATGCCAAGCTCCGGGAAGAACTCGCCAAGTCTGCCGAACACATCGCTGCCCTTGAGAAGCAGGTGGACGTCATGCGCCGCGAGCAGCTGCTCATGCAGCAGAAGACCCGGGAATCCCTCGAAAGCATCTCCGCCACGCTGAAAATTCCGGAACTCGCGCCTGCACCTGAGTCCCCCGTGACCCATCAGCCCGGCACCCCGCGCATGGCAGACATGAAACCCCAGGTCACGCCCACCCAGGAGGAGTTCATTCTGCTCAAGGAGCGCAACCGCCTCACGCAGTACGCTGACGAAGCCATCGCCACCGGCATGCGCCGCCCCGTTGAGGTGCTCGTCGACTACATGCGGGATCCGCAGCTCCCCCATCTGCATGACGCCGCGCAGGCCGAGTATCTGCGTGCCATCCGGGCCATTCAGCTCCTCCAGCGCGAAGACCCTGGCTACAGGCTCCCTGTGGCCGAACTCTTCAAAGACAGCAGCATTCGCGATGAGGCCGATGTCCCCCCCGCCGCCCTGCTCAAGCTGCTGGCTGACTACAAGCTCTCCTGGGAGGTGCGCGTGCGCGTCTGCTTCCTGCTCCTCGGCAGTCCGCTGCCCGAAACCAACGCCCAGCTCATCAAGTCCATCAAGGAAGACCCCTCCCTCGATGTGGCCAAGCACGCGCAGCTCGCCCTGGAGCAGCGCGTCAAAAAACGTTTCCGCCTCTTCGACATCCCCGCTATCGAGGCGTGGTTCCAATCACAGGGCAAGTGACCCTGAGAACCCCTTTTCCACCCCTCTCCAGCCACCAGGCGCCATCCCGCCCGCACCCATGAAAGCACTCTTCCTTACCAACGAATTCCCCCCTCACATCTACGGCGGCGCCGGCGTCCACGTTGAATACCTCACGCGCGAGCTCGCCAAGCTCATGGAGATCGACGTCCGCTGCTTTGGCGATCAGTCCAGCCACGAGGGCAATCTGAATGTCCAGGGCTTCGGCCTCGACACCACCGGCTGGGACAGCCCCTTGAATTTGAAGTCCGTCTTCGGCGCCCTGCAGCGCTGCCTCGATTTCAACACCCATGGCATTGATGCCAGTCTCGTCCATCTCCACACTTGGTACGCGCACTTCGGCGGCATCCTCGCCAAGCTCAATTACGGCGTCCCCATGGTCCTCACCGTTCATTCGTTGGAACCCCTGCGCCCTTGGAAGCGCGAGCAGCTCGGCCACGGCTACGACTTCACCGTCTGGCTGGAAAGCACCGCCCTGAAAATGGCGGATGCCATCATCGCTGTCTCGGAAGGCACCAAGGCCGACATCCTCCAGCACTTTGACGTCGATCCCCACAAGGTCCACGTCATCTACAACGGCATCGACCTCGCCGAATACCGCCGCACGGAAGCCCCCGACGTGCTGCGCAAGCACGGCGTGGATCCCGACAAGCCCTACGTCCTCTTCGTCGGTCGCATCGCGCGTCAGAAAGGCATCGTCCACCTCGTCCGCGCCATCCAGCATCTTGATCCCGGCTTCCAGGTCGTTCTCTGCGCAGGCGCACCCGACACCATCGAAATCAAAGAGGAGATGGAAGCCGCCGTCGCCGCCGCCAGCAAGGTGCGCCCCGGCGTCATCTGGGTGCAGGCCATGCTGCCCTTGCAGGAAAAGATCGTCATGTACTCCCATGCCGATGTCTTCTGCTGCCCGTCCATCTATGAGCCCTTCGGCATCATCAACCTTGAAGCCATGGCCTGCGAGACCGCCGTCGTCGCCAGTGCCGTTGGTGGCATCAAGGAAGTCGTTGTCGATGGCGAGACCGGCATCCTCGTTCCTTTGGAACAGCAGACCGAAAGCCCCTTCGAAGCCCTGCACCCCGAGAAGTTCGCCCGCGACCTCGCCGCAGGCATCAACAAACTCATGGCCGACCCCACCCTGCGCAACCGCATGGCCCAGGCCGGTCGCCAGCGTGCCGAAGACCATTTCAGCTGGAAGAGCATCGCACGGAAAACGCTCGCGCTTTACAAAACGCTGGCGGTGTAGGGGGCGTTTTGAAGCGGTCCGCGCACTCTGAGTGCGGCTGGGCGCATTAAACTTTCAGAAGCCCTTCATCATCTCCTTCCGGCCTTCGTTGAAAAGGTGCACGCCCTGCGCCCCGGCGGCGCGGACTTTGGCGGCGCGCTGGTCGTACTGCTCGCGGGTCAGCAGGGTGCTGGTGGCGGGCTTCATCTTGCCGGCGGCGATGAGGCGGTCCTCCTCCGCAGTGCGGTCGTGGCCTTTGACGATGGATTCCTCCCCAAACAGCACCGCGCAGCCGCTGCCCTGCGCCAGCTTCACAAACGGCGCGATGTCGAAGTCGTAGCCACCCAGCCCATGCTGGCCCACGACGAGGTAGTCGAGCAGGCCATCCTTCAGCCACGTGTCGATGTCGCAGCCCCAGGTGGCGTAATTCTTCCAGTCAATGCGCGCGGAGAGGCCCAGGTGGCGGCCCTTGCGCTTGCCAGCCTCATCCAAAAGCTGGCGCACTTCGCGGACAAAGCGGTTCATCATTTCAAAGCGCAGCGGAAACCAGCGCGGATCATCCTGCGGCACGGTGTTTGCCTCGATGCCGTACTTGGCCTTGAAGGCATCGCTCATCGGCTTCTCAAAACCGAAGAACGTGGGGTGGCGCTGGAAGTCGAGGTTGATGCCGTCGATGTCCTGCTCCGCCACCTCGCGCAGGATGTTGAGCTTGAACTCGCGCACTTCGGGAAAGGCGTAGGACTGGTGATAGCCCGGCTTGCCCTTGGCATCCAGCACGCGGAACTCGGGGTGCTTCCACCAGAAGCTGCCGTTGGCAAAGCGTGGAAACGTGCCGCCCCACATGCTCTCCGGGTAGTCGCCGTTCATGCGCAGCGAGGCATAGCACGAAATGCCCGCCTCATGGCAGGCCGCAGCCACGATACCCAGGGTGTTCTCTCCCGCATCCGCCATGCGCTTCACCGTCTCATGCGCCAGCTTGTCGCCACGCCGCGGGAACTCCGTCATGCCCGTGCCGTAGAGCTCGGTGACTTTGGAAGGATAATTGGAACAACTGCCCGCGATGACGCACCACTCCATCACCGCGATCTGCGTGTCTTTGTACGCCAGCATCGCCTTGCGCAGATCCTCCGCGCCCTTGTAGCGCCCGCTGTGAAACGAGCTGAAGCCATCGTCATTGGTGATGAGGATCAGCGATCCATTGCGCGGCTTTGGCGGTTCAGCAGAGAAGAGCGAAGCGCTGAGCGCGAAGACGGCGGGCAGGAGAAAGCGGGTCATGGGAAAAGAACGCGGATGAAGTTGCGTTCGTTGCGGAGCACTCCATTTCGTTTTCCGCTTTCACGGTGCCGAGCGCAGAAACGCGATGATGCTGGCCACCTGCTCAGGTTTCAGCGCATCGCCGAGTCCGGCTGGCATAAGTGAGACATTGCGCAGCGTGCGGATTTCAGCGCGCTTGCGCAGCACGGTGCGCTCCGCGCCGCCAGGGAGTTTCAAAGTCACACTGGTGGGCGAGTCAGACGCGGCGATGCCGAGGAGCGTCTCGCCGCGCTGTGTTTTCACGCGCAGCGTTTCATAGCCCGGCCGTGCGGCCTCGCTGGGGAAAAGAACGTCGCGTAAAATGACCTCCGGTGCGCGCTGAAACTCCGCATCCAGATCCGGCCCCACACTCACGCCGATGCCGTGTGACTTGTGGCACGCGCCGCAGATGCTTTGGAAAAGCACGCGGCCATCTTCGAGATTCGGCTTCTCCTTCAGCGCGGCCAGCACGGCGGGCACGCGCTTTTCCCACGCGGCATTCTGCTCCGCACTGGGCGCGGTGGGCACGGGCACCTCGGCTTGCTGGGGCAGGGGCTTGGTTTCTTCGAGACCCAGGCGCAGGATGTCGCCAGCCTTGCCCGAGGTGACAACCGCGAGGCAGGCGGAGATCTCCTTCGCATCCCCACGGCTCGCGATAATGCCGGCGAGGTTGTTCATCACCGGCTCGCTCTTTCCAGGATTTGAGGTAAGCGCCAGCAGCAGGTCCTTTTCCAAATGATACGCGGAGCTCGCAATTGCCGCATCCATCCACTTGAGCTGGCCATGGTTTCGCGCCAGCGCGAGGAGAGCTTCTTGGTCAGCACCGACACTGAGCGCCAGTTGCAGCGCGAGGTTGGGCTCCAGCTCTTGTTTGAGGCTGAGCGCGCGCGTCGCGGCATCCAGCGGCTTGTCATCCTCCTTACGCAGCTTCAGCACCAGAGCCTCGGCGGCGCTGAGTTTTGGGTGCGCGTCAGTATCCTTCGCTTCCAAGATCCAAATACGGCCGCGGTCATTCCCGTGGGTCACGCCATACTGCTGCTGCAGGTGGCGGGGGATGGCGGAGTAGTCCTCGATGATTTCGCGGTAGAAGTCGCAGATGGCCATGTTGCCATCGGGCGTGCGCGCGAGACTCATGGGATGAAACCAGGAATCCCGCGAGGCGAGAAACTCGCTCTGCTCCTCGCCCTTCACGCGCTCCAGCCGCAGCCGCGTGCCATCCCGCACGATGTCGGCGCGGTGGATGAGACTTTGCGCGGGCTCGCACACGAAGTACTGGCCGCGCCATACCAGCGGGCCGCAGGCGGAGGTGAAGTAGCCGGAAGCGGCGGCATCGCTGAGACTGATCTTGCGGTAGAAGGCGAAGTACTCCGCATGCTGCTCGCGCTTGGTGCGCCAAGGGTGCGGTTTGGAGATGGGATAGACGTGCGTGTCATCGCTGGCCGGTGCATCCAGCAGCGGTGCGGCGGCGTCTGGATTGCGCGTGAGGTAGCGCCACGGGATGGGCGTGACGTAGAGTCCGGGATGCGTGGTGGTACAGACAAAGCGCTCGCCGCCGGGCGTGAAGGCCATGCCCATGGTCTTGGTGCTGCCGCTCACAGGCTCGATGGCGCTGCCATCCGCACGGATGCGGAAGTCCGTGGCGGGCAGCTTCACGGGCTTCGCCAGATGCGGCCCTGTGATCTCGCCCCCGGCCCAGCCGCGTCCCAAGTAGTACCAGCCGTCCGGCCCCAGTGTGGGCGCATTGATGCCGCGCTCCAGATTGCCTGTGCCAAAGCCGCTGAAGAGCTTCTCATTCACATCGGCTTTGTCATCACCATCGCTGTCCTTCAGGAAAACGATGTGCGGCGCGCAGGCCACGATGAGTCCGCCATTCGCGGCGGCGATGCCATAGCACGGCGGCAGGCGGTCCGCCCACACGATGGCCTTGTCCATCACGCCGTCGCCATCGGTGTCGCGCAGCAGCTTCACGGTGCCGTAGGTTTCGGCCTCGGCCTTCTTCTTCGCCGCTTCGCTCGCCTGGATGCGCCGCACTTCGAGATCGAGCTGTCCCGACTTGTTGAGCTCGTCGATGTCGTACTGCCCTTCGACATTGTAGCCGTGCAGCTCACACACAAAGCAGCGCCCCTTGTCATCCCAGCAGATGCCCGAGGGCTCATGGATCAGCGGCTCGCTGGCCAGCAGGCGGATCTGATAACCCGCCGGCACTTGAAACAGCTTGGCACTTTCCGCCGGAGACAGCGGCTTCGGTGCATCGTCGGGTTTGGGGATCTCTCCATGCGCCGTGGAAAACACAAGCAGAGCGAAGATCACACGGCAGAGGCTCGGGGCATCCAACAAACAAGAAGGGCTGGGCAACATTCAAAAACTACGTGGTTCGCAGCATCAATCTTAAAAGCGTCCGCTCAGTGCGGGAGTGTGAGCACAAAAAAGGCGGGCCATTGCGGGCCCGCCTTTGAGTGATCTTTTATGGAACGTCGCTTACTTCACCTCAGGCGTTTTGGCGCCTTCTTTGAAGCAGTAGAGGTGCGTGTGGGTGGTCACGTAGAGGGCACCATTGGCGGCAACAACGCTGCTGAGCAGCGGAGAAGGGAACTCGATGGTGCCGAGTTCCTTGAGTTCCTTGCCTTCGGCGAGGATGAAGAGTTCGCCTTCTTCATTGCCGATCCACACCTTGCCATCAGCAACGAGCGGGCTGGCCCAGATGTGGCCCTTGGTGTCGAACTTCCAGTATTCCTTGCCGGTCTTGGCATCGAGGCAGAAGAGGCGGCCGGTGTAGTCGGCGGCATAGACGAGACCATCCTTCACTGCAGGAGTGGAGATGGTGCGCTCGATGCCCTTGAAGGTCCACAGTGCCTTGCCCGTGATGTCGCCCTTGCCCTTGGGGTCGATGCAGCTCAGGCAGCCCACGCCTTCACCATGCTCGGGGTCCTGGCCGATGTTCACATACACCAAGCCATCAGCGACGGTCGGGGTGGCGATGATTTCGCTTGGGCCGTCGTATTCCACGTACTTGATCGGCTCACCGGCGGAGTTCTTGCGATACTCCGGTGGGTTGGCGTCATAGCGCCAGAATTCATTGAGGATGTCCAGGCCTTCAGCGTCCTTGTGCGTCTCAGGAGCCATGGAGTACACCCAGCCGTCACCGGCGGCGAAGACGATCTGCTTCTTGCCGTTCACGTCCACCGAGTTCGGGGAGGACCAGGAGCAGTGCAGCACGCGCTCGGAGGCGACGTGATCCATTTCACCGAGGAGCGCACCGGTTTCGGCGTCCAGCATGATGAAGCTCGGGGAGTTTGGGGAAGGGATGTTGGTGTGCGTCCAGTCCACGCCGTTGCAGGTCGGCACGAAGACCTTGCCATCAATCACCAGCGGATAACCGGCGGTCGCATTGTGCTGGAAGACGCCGAGTTCTTTGTACATGTCATACACCCAGAGGATGTCGGCATCGGTGTCGCCGGGGGTGAGGGGAGCGGTGGGCTTGCCGTCTTTATCGAGCGGAGCCATGAAGGCGCCTTCGTCCTGCATGCCCTGGTTGCCATTGGACAAGCCCTTGACGTCCAGGCAGACGATCTGGCAGCGATTGCTCGGCACGTAGGCCTTGTCTCCCACAATGGTCGGGCTGGCGCAGATGCCCAGGTATTCCCAGTCATTCACCTTGCCGCTGCCCATCTTGGGGGAAACCATCTGCCACTTGAACTGGCCGGTGTACTCATCAAACACCATCATGATGCCGCGGTCACCGATCTGCTTGTCGTTGCGTGGAGACTCGTTGTTCGTGCCCACATAGACCTGACCATTGGCGATCATCGGTGTGCCGTAGGTCTGGGAGCCCAGCTTGGCCACCCAGAGGCAGTTCTTCGTGGTGCTCATGTCGATGTCTTCAGCGCCGGGCGCCTTGTTGGCGTCCTGGGCGTTCGGGCGGAGGCGTCCGGCCACTTTGGGAGCGGCCTTGGGGCCGAACTTTTTGCCGGGATTGAAATCTGTCGGCAGGCCTTTTTCGTCAGACACCATGTTGCGGGTGTTGCCACCACCCCATTGGGAGTAGTCGGCGGCATTCAGCGAGGCCGTGGCAACCAGGGCCGCGGCGAGGATGGGAGAAAGTTTCGTGGTCATGTGGTTTAAAAAACAAACGTTTCGTGGCGCGTTCCGTGTGGGGATTACTTGTTGGGGGTGACGCTCAGGTTGTCCAGATAGACGCGTTTCTGGTTCATCGGGGTGAGGGCGAAAATACCAGGGGAGCCGTTTTTATGGGCGCGGGGTGCCTTGACCTCGATGGTCCAGGCGGAGGGCTCGGGCTGGGCTTTGTCCCAGATTTTTGCCATGATCACGCCGCTGCCGTCCTTGGCCACGTCCACCTTGGTCTTCAGGGTGTACCAAGTGCCTGCCACGGCCTTGAAGGGCACTTCCTGCTTGAGGCGCTCGGGGTTGGAGCTGACCTCCAGCTTGCTGGCATTGCCACGGAGGCAGATGAGGTAGCGCTGATTGATGAGGCCGATGTCGGACTTGGAACGGGCGCTGCCGTCCGTCATCACGTCTGCCTGCATGGTGTAATTGGAGAGGTTGGACGGGGCCACAAAGACGGTGGCGCGCTGGAAGAGCAGGCGGTCAAAGGTCTTGGCAAAGACCTTGTTGCCGGCGTTTTCACGCACGTCGAACTTGAAGCGGGCACCGATCCAGGGGAGCGGCGGGTAGGAGAACATGACCTTTTCCGTGGGCTGCTCATCCTTGAGCTCGTAGCCGTCGAAGTTTTCCACCAGGGGCAGGTTGCGGAGGGCGCGGCCGCGGATGGTGCCAAAGGTGCCGTCCGGAGCGGTGGCCTTGAAGGCACCGGCGCTGGACTTGGCGTCAGGGGCCACCACGAGCCGGCCTTCGTCGTCGAACTTGCCGTCCATCGTGGCTTTGACCTTGGCGGTTGGCGGGATGAAGGACTCCCACTTCACCCCCTTGACGTCCGGATTCACCAGGAAGCCAGCGGCATCCACGCTGCGCACGCGGAAGGACTGCTTGTGGCCGGTCATGATGACGGTTTCAGCAGGGATGATCTGCAGCGCCACGGCCTTGCCAGCCTTGGGCATTTCCACTTTCGGGGCGGCATCCACCTTGATTCCCTTGTTTGGAATTTTGAAGGCGTGGAAGCCCTCGGTGGTCGTCACGTAGAGAGTGCCGTCGCACACAGTGGGTGCGCCCAGGCACTGCACGTTTTCGCCGAGCTTGATCTCCTGCACCACTTCGCCGGATTTCTCGCCGGGCTTCACCACCACGAGCTTGCCGTCCAGCATGGGGCAGTAGAGCAGGCCGTCCACATAGAGAGGGGATGAGTGGAGGTTGGCGTTGCTGAGTTTGAGCTTCCAGAGGTCGGTGCCGGTGTTGGCGTCGATGGCGTAGAGTTCCGCGCCGTCGGTGAGCTGGTAGATCACATCTCCCACCAGGACAGGGGAGCTGCTGGTGGCGCCGATCGGGTTGCGCCACACTTCCACGCCGGGTTCCAGCGTGGTGGCTTCCTGCGCAGGCGGCACTGGGGCGGTGAGCTTTTCCGGGAGCTTGATGCAGATCATGCGGCCCTTCTCGGAGTTGTCCACGTTTTCATCTCCGTGGATGGCGATGAGGTTGCCCTTGTGCAGGACCACGGAGGGGTTCACTCCGTTTTTGCAGATGGGCATCTTCCAGTAGGGCTTGCCGTTGTGCGTGTTGACGCAGACGACGTGGCCGCAGCCGGTGGTGAAGTAGGCCACGCGCTTGCCGTCGCGGGTTTCCAGCACGGGGGTGGAGAAGGAGCTGTCCACGGGCGGGCTCACGCCGGGCAGTGTCCACCAGGCCAGCTCGCCGGTCTTCTTGTCAAAGCCGTAAACGCGGTCTGCCGCAGGGCCGTCTGCGCCCCAGTTGGAGAAGATGAAGTGGATGATGACGAACTCGCCTTCGATCACCGGGCTGCCCACGCGGGAGTTCGGGAAGGTCATGCGGCCAAAGTCTTCCATGAGCGGGATCTCAAACACCTTGGTGCCGTCCAGCTCGTAGCAGAGGAAATTGCCGGCGTTGCTCACCAGATAGATGCGCTTCGTCTCAGGATCGACCGTTGGAGCTCCGATGGAGTAGCGGTTGTAGATGGAGTCGCTGAGATAGTCGGGGATCTCATGCTGCCAGAGCTTCTTGCCTGTCTTTGCATCCATGCAGGTGATGAGCTCGATGAGATCCGTCGTCTCTCCTTTGTATCCCCAGAGGATCACCTTGCCATCCACCACCACGGGCGTGCCGCGGCTGCGGATGTCAGCGGACCACGTGGGCTTTTCGTTCAATTTTCCAGCCTTGGTGTAATGCTCCAGGCTCACGCCGTTTTGCAGCGGGCCGCGCCAGTTGGTCCAGTCATTCGCTTGGGAGATTCCGGTCAGTGCCAGAGTGGCGGCAAACAAACAGCCGAAGGAGGGTCGGGGACGGTGGTGCATGGATTGGGAGGGGAGGATGGAAAATGAAACATCGTGAGCACGCGACGCGCTTCAATGCGATTTTCATACCTTTCGCACAGGAGGCGTCACTAGCTGTCATGGGGGGATGATGGCAACGCATCATACGCCTGCCATCTTGCAGAAGGACGATCACAGTTGAGGGCGGAAACGTGGAATCCTCGTTGCCTGCCATATTAGACTTCGGCAGTGGCTGCCTTGGGCCCAACCCGCTCAACGGTTGGCATGACCGCTGTCCACCACCTGCAAGAATGGCACAGGAATCGACAGTTCAGATTCTTGGAAAGAGGTAAATTGAAGGCGCTTCCAAACCTGTCTCCTTCCTCTCCCTGATCATGACTCTGCCCGTTACACCGAATGCTTCGAACAGTGGCACTCCCGTGCCTCCCGCTGCCACGGGTGCGGCACCGCCAGTTCCGGCCCCGGACTTGGCAAGCCGGCCCTTCAAAAATGCAACCATGTCTTTGATCAAGGATCATGGGGGCATGATCGCCATTGCCGTCATTGTGGTCGTCATGGCTGTTGCGCTGGGGCTCAAATTAAAGCCTGCAGGACCGGGCGCTGGCTTTGTGAGCGGGAACGGGCGCGTGGAAGCCACCGAGGTGGACATCGCCACCAAGCTGGCCGGACGCGTCCAGAACATTCTGGTGGATGAGGGGGATTTTGTGCAGGCGGGGCAGTTGCTGGCGCAGATGCAGGTGGACGTGCTCAATGCGCAGTACGACGCGGCGAAAGCCCAGCTGCAGCAGGCCATCACCGCCGTTGCCAGTGCCGAGGCCCAGGTGGTCGCACGGCAGAGTGACATGGCTGCCGCGCAGGCTGCGACCGCCCAGCGCCAGGCTGAACTCGGAGCCGCCAAGAGCCGCTACGCTCGCACCAAAACGCTGTCTGCCAGCGGTGCGATATCCTTGCAGGACCATGACGATGATGTCGCCAGGTTGCACGGTGCCGAGGCTGCGGTGACGGCGGCACAAGCCCAGGTGGCCGCAGCCCAGGCGGCGATCAAGGCGGCGGAAGCTCAGGTCATAGGAGCCAACTCCGCCGTAACCGCGAGCAAGGCGACCGCCGCCAGCATCGAGGCGGACATTCTGGACTGCCAGCTCAAGTCGCCACGGGATGGGCGTGTGCAGTACCGCGTCGCACAACCGGGCGAGGTCCTGGCCGCCGGAGGCAAGGTTCTCAATCTGGTCGATCTCAGCGATGTCTATCTGACCTTTTTTCTGCCCGAGACGGCGGTGGGCAAAGTGGCGCTGGGCAGCGAAGTGCGCGTGATCTTGGACGCGGCACCGCAGTATGTGATCCCGGCGCAAGTTTCCTATGTGGCCAGCGTTGCTCAATTCACACCCAAGACCGTGGAGACCGCCACCGAACGGCAGAAGCTGATGTTTCGCGTCAAGGCGCAGTTCGGCCGCCCATTGCTGCAAAAGAATTTAAAACTGGTCAAAACAGGCGTGCCCGGCGTGGCATGGCTGAAACTTGACGCGAAAGCAGCATGGCCGGAGAGCCTGGCGATCAAGGTACCCCAATGAACCGGGTGCCATCCAGTTCCGTGCATGTGGCCCATTTGGTGGACGTCAGTCTGCACTATGGCAAAACCAGCGCGCTCGCCGGTGTCACGTTGGAGATTCCGGCCGGGCAAATGGTGGGGCTGATCGGCCCGGATGGCGTGGGCAAATCCAGTCTGCTCGCGCTGGTGGCCGGAGCCCGCAAGGTGCAGCAGGGGCGCGTCGAAGTTCTGGGTGGCGACATGGCGGGAGCGCGTCATCGCGAGGAGGTGTGCCCGCACATCGCCTACATGCCGCAGGGGCTTGGCAAAAATCTTTATCCCACGTTGTCGGTGGAGGAGAATCTGCAGTTCTTTGGCAGGCTCTTCGGTCACGATGCTGCCGAGCGCCGCCGCCGCATTGACGAGCTCACGCGCAGCACCGGGCTGCTTCCCTTTTTGTCGCGTCCGGCAGGGAAGCTGTCCGGAGGGATGAAACAGAAGCTGGGCCTGTGCTGCGCGTTGATCCATGATCCGGATTTGTTGATTCTCGATGAGCCCACCACCGGCGTGGATCCTCTGGCCCGGTCGCAGTTTTGGGATCTGATTCAACGCATCCGTGACGGGCGCTCCGGCATGAGCGTCATTGTCGCGACGGCTTACATGGAGGAGGCGGAGCGGTTCGACTGGCTGGTGGCGATGGATGCAGGCAAAGTGCTGGCCACCGGCTCACCCGCAGAGATCCTCGCCCGTTCTCAGAGTGAATCACTCGACGCTGCATTCATTGCCTTGCTGCCAGAGGAAAAGCAGCGCGAACACCGTGCGGTTTCGATCCCGCCGCTAGGCACTGCGAACAAGGATCAGTTTGCCATTGAAGCCTCAAATCTCACCAAGCGCTTCGGCGATTTCGCTGCGGTGGACCACGTCAGCTTTCGCATTTTGCGGGGAGAAATCTTTGGCTTCATCGGGTCGAATGGCTGCGGCAAGTCCACCACCATGAAGATGCTGACCGGCCTGCTGCCGGCCACCGAGGGGCGTGCGATGTTGCTCGGTCATGAAGTCAATGCCAGGGACATCACCACCCGCAGGCGCGTCGGCTACATGTCCCAGGGGTTCTCGTTGTATTCGGAGCTGTCGGTGCAGCAGAACCTCGTGCTGCATGCGCGGCTGTTTTCGGTGCCGGAAGTGGAAATTGCCGCGCGCGTCGCGGAGATGGCCCGGCGGTTTGGCCTGGCTTCGTTGCTGGATGCCATGCCGGACAGTTTGCCGCTGGGCATCCGCCAGCGTCTTTCGCTTGCCGTGGCGATGGTGCACAAGCCGGAGCTGCTGATCTTGGACGAGCCGACATCGGGCGTGGACCCCATCGCCCGTGACACGCTCTGGCAGCTGATGATAGATCTCTCGCGCAACGACCAGGTCACGATTTTCATCTCCACCCATTTCATGAACGAGGCGGGACGCTGCGACCGCATCTCGCTGATGAACGCGGGCAAGGTGCTGGCCACCGATGCTCCCGCCGCCATAGTGCGTGAGCGAGGCGCCGCCTCGCTGGAGGAGGCCTTCATCGGCTATCTGCAAGAAAGCGATGAGCAGGAGAAGCAGACGCCCGCAGTGGAAGCGGAGGCTCCACCTCCTTCGGCGGCGCCGGTCGCGCGCGCTGGCCGGAAAGCATTCAGCTGGCGGCGTGCGTGGAGCTACAGCTTGCGCGAAGCGCTGGAACTCAAGCGCGATCCCGTCCGCGCCACCATGGCCTTGCTCGGGTCCATCTTCCTGCTGTTCGTCTTTGGTTATGGCATGAGCCTGGACGTGGAAAACCTGACCTATGCTGTGCTTGATCGTGACCAGACTGGCCTGAGCCAGAATTACGCACTCAACCTGTCCGGCTCGCGCTACTTCATCGAACGTCCGGCCATCACCGACTATGCTGATCTGGATCGGCGGATGCGATCTGGCGAACTCGCGCTGGCGATTGAGATTCCCCCCAACTTTGCCAGGAACCTGGAGCGCGGCAATCCAGCCCAAATCGCAGCCTGGGTGGACGGCTCCATGCCAGCCCGCGCCGAGACGGTGCAGGCGTATGTGCATGGCATGCATCAGAACTGGCTGCTGGATGTTTCCCAGCGGCGGCTCGGTCAGAATGCCGGAGCCGGTCCGGCCACCATCGAGACGCGCTACCGTTACAACCCTGATGTGGCAAGCCTGCCGTCCATGGTGCCGGCAGTGATACCGATGCTCCTGCTGATGATTCCTGCGATGCTCACCGCGCTGTCGGTCGTGCGTGAAAAGGAGCTGGGATCGATCACCAATCTTTACGTCACCCCGGTCACGCGCAGTGAATTTTTGCTCGGCAAGCAGCTGCCCTACGTGCTGCTGGCGATGCTGAACTTCACCCTGCTCACGCTGCTGGCCATCACGGTTTTTGGCGTGCCGCTCAAAGGCAGTTTTCTGACCTACGCCGTGGCCGCGTTTTTGTTTGTGATGTTTTCGACCGGCCTGGGCCTGTTCTGCTCCACGTTTACGCGCAGCCAGATTGCGGCCATCTTCGTCACCCTCATTGGCACCATCATCCCCGTGGTTCAGTTTGCCGGCCTCCTGAATCCGGTTTCTTCGTTGGAGGGAACGGGCCTCTTCATCGGCCGCATTCAGCCGGCCACCTATTTTCTCAACATCAGCCGCGGCGTGTTCAACAAGGCCTTGGGCTTCTCCGGCCTGCAGCATTCCTTCTGGCCCATGCTGCTGGCGGTGGTGTTCATCATCTCCTTGTCCATTGCGCTGCTGAAAAAGCAGGATGCCTGACCATGCCACTCGCCCCCAACATCTACCGGCTTGGAATCAAGGAACTTTGGAGCCTGGCACGTGATCCTGTCATGCTCGTGCTGATCGCCTACACCTTCACGGTTTCGATCTATATCGCCGCCACGGCCATGCCGGACACGCTGCACAAGGCGCCGATCGCCATCGTGGACGAGGACGGTTCACCGCTTTCGGCACGCATCGCCGCAGCGTTTTCCATGCCCCGCTTCAGTCCGCCGGTCATGATCTCGCTGTCCGAGATGGATGCGGGCATGGACAATGGCGACTACACCTTTGTCATCGACATACCGCCGGATTTTCAGCGCGATGTGCTGGCTGGCAAGTCTCCGCGACTCCAGCTCAATGTGGATGCCACCCGCATGACGCAGGCCTTCACCGGCAGCAGCTATGTGCAGCAGATGATCTCCGACGAGGTCAATGAATTCGTCGCGCACTACCGCAGCAGCGCCACTCCGAGGGTGGAGCTGGTCCTGCGTGAACGTTTCAATCCCAATCTGGAGCAGTCCTGGTTCGGCTCCTTGATGGAGGTCATCAACAATGTGACCATGCTTTCCATCATCCTGACAGGTGCGGCGCTGATCCGCGAACGCGAGCACGGGACCATCGAGCATCTGCTGGTGATGCCCGTCACGCCGTTCGAGATCATGGTTGCCAAAATCTGGTCCATGGGGCTGGTGGTGCTGGTGGCGGCGACCATCGCCCTGCTCGGCGTGGTGCAGGGGGCCTTGCACGTGCCGGTGGAAGGTTCCGTGGGGCTCTTCCTGCTCGGCGCGGCGCTGCATCTTTTCGCCACCACCTCGATGGGGATTTTCATGGCCACCCTGGCGCGCTCCATGCCGCAGTTTGGCCTTCTGGCGGTGCTGATCCTGCTGCCCATGGAACTGCTTTCTGGCGGCTTCACTCCACGCGAAAGCATGCCGGGCATTGTGCAGCATCTGATGCTCTGCGCGCCGACGACGCATTTCGTGTCATTCGGCAAGGCGGTTTTGTTTCGCGGTGCCGGCCTCAACGTGGTGTGGCCTCAGTTTCTGGTGCTGATCGGCATCGGCGCTACATTCTTCACCATCGCCCTCGTGCGCTTTCGCAAAACCATCAATGAAATGGCCTGAACCCTTTCAAACGACGGCACCCGAGGGCGGTGTTACTTCTCCGCGGCGGCCTGACGCAGTTCGGCCGCTCCGGCGGGCATGGTGCCTGATTGGCGCTGCCACCTGCGCATCAGCTTGATGAACTTGATGGTGTCCTGCACCGGACGGATCTTGGTCTTTTCGGCACCATAGATGGTGCTCACCGGCACGCTTTGAATGGTGAATCCGGCGCGGCTGGCCAGCAGCAGCATCTCCGTTTCAAAGTCAAAGTGGTCGCTGCTGCCCATGATGTAGGACACCAGGCTGGAGCGCACCAGGCGGAAGCCGCACTGGGTGTCCGGGATGCGCACGCCGCAGGCATTGCTGATGATGCGGGACATCAGGCTGTTCACCATCCGGCGCACAATCGGCATGCCCTTGACGTTTTCAAAGCGGTTGCCCACCACCACGTAGGCAGAGCCATCGCGGGCAGGGGCGGTGAAGCGCGGAATTTCTTCAGGCGCGTGCTGGCCGTCGCCGTCGAGGAGCAAAATGAAATCAAAGCCGCGCTCGGTCAGGGTCTTCATGCCCGTCTTCATGGCGGCGCCTTTGCCCTGATTGACCGAGTGAATGATGACTTCCGCGCCAGCCGTCTTGGCGAGTGCCGCCGTTTCATCGGGGGAGCCGTCGTCCACCACCAGCACCAGGTCCACATGCGGAATCGTCCTCTGCACCACATCGGCAATGGCCATCGCTTCTCGGTAGGCCGGAATGAGTGCAGCGATCTTGCACGTGGGGGTTGGGGGGTGGCTGGCGGCCTGCATGAATTAAGTGGGTTGGCAATCTTCCACGGTTTCCCTGACCCTGTCCAACCAGAATATGCCGCCGCCAAGAATTCATCTGGCACGCTGAAAGAAGCCGGGTATGGAAATGCCTCCCATCCTCCCCCCACCCAGCGGTTTCTTTATTCCCTTATTCCCTGATCCCACCAGATGCCTTCCTCCTTCACGCTTTCACCCCAGGATCGCGTGTTGGTTTTCGCCCCCCATCCGGATGACGAGGCCCTGGGCTGCGGCGGGCTGATCCAGCAGGCGGTGGCGCTGGGGGCGCAGGTGCGGGTCGTTTTTCAGACCGATGGCGACAACAATCCCTGGCCGCAGCGC
>NZ_JBAQCR010000172.1:0-10932 GCF_049294395.1 Prosthecobacter sp. | reverse complement strand
CCGCCGGCACAGCCCTCTCCTTGAACGGCCGCTCCTGGACCCTCCGCGAAAAGATCCCCGCCAAGCAGAAATTCGCCGCCCATGACTTCGCCGTGGGCGACATCGTCACCATGTACGGCGTCACCGTCGGCAAGGCCACCCAGCCCATCGCCACCGGAGCACTGATTCACACTCACAATGTCGTCCACGCCACTTCCGCCTTCAGCGGCAAGCAGAGCGACTACACCTGGACGCCCCCCGATGTCTCCAAATGGAAGACCCGCACCTTCAACGGCTTCAAGCGCTCCGTCGGCCCCGCCGGCACCGCCAACTACTGGCTCGTCATCCCCCTCGTCTTCTGTGAAAACCGCAACCTCGCCTTCATGCGCGAGGCCCTCACTCGCAGCCTCGGCTACGGCAAAACCTCCCCCTACGAGCGCTTCGCCCAGCGCCTCGTCGATCTCCATCGCTCCGGTGCCTCACGCGATCAAATCGAAGCCGCCACCCTCGAAGCCGAAACCTCCGCCACCGCCGCACGCGTCTTCAAAAATATCGACGGCGTCAAGTTCCTCGAGCACGGCCTCGGCTGCGGCGGCACCCGCCAGGATGCCCAGGCCCTCTGCCGCCTCCTCGCCGGTTACATCCACAGCTCCAACGTCGCCGGCGCCACCATCCTCAGCCTCGGCTGCCAGCACGCCCAGGTCAGCCTCCTCGAAAGCGAGATGGCCGCTCTCTATCCCAAATTGGAAAAACCCCTCCTCATCTACGAACAGCAGAAGAGCAAATCCGAGCGCGACATGATGGCCAACGCCATCCGCGACACCTTCCTCCACCTCGCCACCGCGAACGAACAAACCCGCGAGCCCTGCTCCCTCAGCAATCTCATCATGGCCGTCGAATGCGGTGGCAGCGATGGCTTCTCCGGCATCTCCGCCAATCCCGCCATCGGCCACACCGCCGATCTCCTCGCCGCTCTCGGCGGCGCACCCGTCCTCAGCGAATTCCCCGAACTCTGCGGCGTCGAGCAAAGCCTCAGCGACCGCTGCGTCACCGCCGCCCTCGCCGATAAATTCGTTGGCCTCATGCGCGCCTACGAAGCCACCGCCCAGGCCTGCGGCTCCGGCTTCGATGCCAACCCCAGCCCCGGCAACATTCGCGACGGCCTCGTCACCGACGGCATCAAATCCGCCGGCGCAGCCAAAAAAGGCGGCACCAGCCCCATCGTCGATGTCCTCGACTACGCCGAGCCCATCCGCCAGCACGGCGGCCTCACCCTCTACTGCACCCCAGGCAACGACGTCGAAAGCACCACCGCCCTCGCCGGCGGCGGTTGCAACATGATGCTCTTCACCACCGGCCTCGGCACCCCCACCGGCAATCCCGTCTGCCCCACCCTCAAAATTTCCACCAACTCCGATCTCGCCCGCCGCATGCCCGACCTCATCGACTTCGACACCGGCCCCATCATCTCCGGCCAAAAAACCGTCGAACAAATGGGCGAAGACATGCTCGAACTCGTCATCGCCACCGCCAGCGGCGAATACACCCCCAAAGCCGTGTCCCTCGGACAGGACGACTTCCTCCCCTGGAAGCGCGGCGTGTCGTTGTGAGTTCAGCTTCGAAGTTGTGGCCCTCGTTCATTTTTTCTTCCGCTTTCTGAAAACTTCAATGTTAGCCAGAACATAGGCCTTGGCTTTCTCGTGGTATTCCGGATCTCTCCAGAGGCTTGGTTCATCTGAAAAATACTTTCCGTTCAAATCATTCAAGTCTTCATCAAGCAGTTCCATATCCACGTCCTCAGTGGACATATCATAACAACCTTCGGCATTTCGAGGGAATCCATGTTCTTCCAAGATATTCCATAGTTCTGTCAGGCCTTCGAAGAGCAGGCTGGCTTCAATCTCCTTCGCAGCTTGAAGGGTGCCCTCCAACAATCCGAAATACATATTTTGGACCAATGTGGAGAAGCCTCCGCCACACAAGACTTGGTACTCAGCAAGGTTGGAGAGGACTTTCTCCTCATGAGTGAGATCAGCAAAGCCGTCGTCATCCAAATCAGGTAGAACATTGTGAACGCCCAGCAAGAATTGCTCCGCCTTGAGCAACTCATCAATGTCATATGAGATTTCAACGTTTTCCGAGTTCATCATCAAGGTTTAACCTTTGAGAAGAATGTGGAGCAAGGGGAATGATGCTGCCTGGCGCTGAAAAATGCCGGTGCCTGTGCTCACCCCTCCGTCTCCGCATGCAGTGCAATGCAGTTCCCCTCCGAATCCAGCACCTCCGCACGGAATCCATATTCCCCAATCGAGTGCACATCCTGCTGCACCGTCCCCCCATTCGCCTTCACCGCAGCCACCGCCTCCTTCAGCCGCCCATTCACATCAAAGTAAATCATAATGCCATCCGCCGAAGGCTTGAAATCCTTCACCACCACCACGCACCCCTGCTGACCACCATCCGCCGTCGGCAGCATCGCGGTGGGCACGCCACCAAAGTTTTCTTCTTTGATCTCCCGGCCCAGCACCGCCGAATAAAAACGAATCACACGGTCAAGATCGACCGCCGGAATGTCAAACCACACAAGGTTGGGTTTCATAGAGCCGATTGTGCCTTGCTGACGTGCCACCGGCAACCGTTCTCTTAGATGCCGCTCACCGGTCACTCATAATGAGTCCACATACGCAGCACCTTCACGGCATGCTCGGCCTCATACACTTGATAGACGAGGCGGTGCTGGATGTTGATTCGCCTTGAATAGGCACCGTCCAAATCTCCCACCAGCTTCTCGTAAGGCGGTGGCGTTTGAAACGGGTTCTTCGCCAGAACCTCCAGCAGCTTTTTCGTTTGCGATTTCAAATTCGAGGAGGCGATCTTCTTCGCATCCTTTTGCGCCTGCTTGGTATAGACGACCGTCCAGTTCACCAGCCAGGAGTTTTGGAGGCTTTCGACAGCGGCTCGCGCATCCCTTTGCGGATTGACTCACGCATGCCTGGAATGGCCAGCAGATGCAAAGTCTCTTGAATGCTGCGCCAGTCGTCCTCAGAGATCAGCACCGCATTGCCACTGCGACCGGTGATCTGAATCGGCTCATGCGAATCCGCCGTCTCCACCATCAACTGGCGGAGCTTCGTGCGCGCTTTGGACTCAGGCAGTGAAGTCATGTTGCAAGTGTGCCGGAAAACAACCTTGCCGTCAAGCGCCCGCCGTCTCCTATGCACCCATGCGCCTCACCTTCTTCGCCTTAGCCCTCGCCATTCCCGCTCTGGCCAAAGACATCCCCATCGCAGATGCCGCCGCATTCGCCGCCGCCGCTCAAACAATCAACGCAGGCGACACCCTGATCCTCAACGACGGCACCTGGGCCGATGCCCAGCTCAAATTCCACGCCGAAGGCACCGAAGCAAAACCCGTCACCATCAAAGCCCAAACCCCCGGCAAAGTCATCTTCACCGGCACCTCACGCATCTCCGTCGGTGGCTCTCACATCATCGTCGACGGCCTCTGGTTTCAAAACCCCAGCGCCGAGCAGGTCATCGAACTGCGCAAAGATTCCAAGCAACTCGCCTCCGACTCCCGCATCACCAACTGCGCCGTCACCAACGACACCCAGCTCACCTCCACAGCCTCCTCCCAGTTCGTCTCCATCTATGGCGCACGCAATCGCGTGGACCACTGCTACATCGCCGGCAAGACCACCCAGGGCACCACCATGGTCGTCTGGCTCTCCAACGAATCCAAAGACCAGGGCAAACACCAGATCGACCACAATCACTTCGGACCCCGCCAGAAGCTCGGCAAGAACGGCGGCGAAACCATCCGCCTTGGCGACAGCAAGACCTCCATGCAAACCGCCTCCTGCATCGTCGAGCACAACCTCTTCGAGAAATGCGATGGCGAAGCCGAGTGCATCTCCAACAAATCCTGCGGCAACCTTTACCGCCACAACACCTTCAAAGGCGTCTCCGGCACCCTCACCCTCCGCCACGGCAATGCCTGCACCGTTGAAAACAACACCTTCATCGGCGACGGAGCCAAAGGCGCCGGCGGCGTCCGCATCATTGGCGAGGACCACACCATCACCGCCAACCGCTTCGAAAACCTCACCGGCGACAACGAACGCAGCGCCCTCTGCATCATGCTCGGCATCCCCGACTCCGTCCCCAACGGCTACTTCCAAGTCAAACGCGCCAAAGTCACCGGCAACATCTTCATCAACTGCCAACACAACATCCTCATCGGCATGAGCGGCGACAAAAAAGCCACTCTCCCACCACTGGAAACCGAGATCAGTGGCAACACGATCCAGACCAACAAAGGAGAAGCCTTTGAAATCAAATGCGCAGCAGAAGGCGTGACCATGAAGGACAATGAAACGGCCAAGGAACTTTCTAAGATCACCGAGCTCTCCGCCGCTGAACCCAGCGGCCCTTCTTGGAAACAACATTAATTAACCTCCGAGTGACATTCGTCAGATTGGATCAACCACGAAATACACTGAATTCACGGAAGCCAGAGTCTGGTTCAATTTCGTGTATTCAGTGTATTCCGTGGTCAATTCTCTGGTCTTCGCATTGCAAGCCTCTGGCACTGTCATCATGCCGCATTCATAATCCCCCCATGCGTACCAACGTCCTTCTCAAACCACTCACCTGCTGCTGCCGCAAACCCATGACCGGGTTCTACCGCGATGGCTACTGCCGCACCGGTCCCGGAGACGTCGGCCTGCACACCGTCTGCATTGAGGCCACCGAGGAGTTCCTCAATTTCTCCTATCTCAGTGGCAACGACCTCTCCACCCCCGCTCCCCAGTGGGACTTCCCCGGCCTCAAGCCCGGCGATCGCTGGTGCCTCTGCGTCACCCGCTGGAAAGAAGCCCTCGATGCCGGCTGCGCTCCGCCCGTCTCCCTCTCCGCCACCCACGAATCCGCCCTCGAATGGGTCGACCTCGAAGACCTCAAAGCCCACGCCCTCGACGATCCCGGCGAAGAGTTCGAATGATTGAGTTTCGCCCTCGATCCTTCCGCTCCGCCAGTTTAAACGACTCCTGAGCACGGTCTGGCATCCCACTTCGTATTCACGCTCGCGCACATCGCTAGCTGCGACAGCGCTATGTGAACTCCTGTCTTGAAGGCCAACGGCCTTCCGTATTTCAGCCCAGGGATGCCGAGCTTTAGCGAGTGCTTCCCTGGGTTCCACGCAGCATCCATTGCTTCTCAAGAACGAACCGCAACGCGGTTCCGTAACGAGCGGCCGCGATGATCGGATCCACGTTGCCTACCGTCGTAGATCACGAACCATCCACCTTATCTAGCGCACACGACCACGCTTCGCTCCTCACGCCCAATCACCGCCCGCCACTTCTCCCGCACAATCTCAAACGAACGCCGGACCACACGAAACATCCGCGGCAGCACCAGCCACAGCACGATGATCACCGCGGTAAAAACACACAGCGCCAGCACCGGCTTCATCACCATGATGAGCGTCCCCGCCACCACCGTGATGTCTTCGGCGATGCTCAGTACCACATTCGAAACCGGCTCCGGCGAATGATTCGCCAGCAGCCGCGCACCTGCCTTCGCGCTGTGCGTCGTCAGCGCCGCACCACCCGCCAGCAGCGCGCCGATCACCTCCATATGCGGCGGCATGTCGCCCAGTGCCTGCATCGCCAGGATCGTTCCACCCACGGGCCTGATCAGTGTATGCACACTGTCCCACAGCGAATCCAGCCACGGCACCTTGTCCGCCACAAACTCAATCGCATACAGCACTCCTGCCGCAATCAGCACCCATTCATGCCCCAGTACTTCCAGTGATTGATATTTCGCCGCCAGATGCAGCGCATCAAACCTCACCAGCATTCCCGTGAGAAACACCGTCAGGTAAAGATTCAGCCCCGCCAGCGAAGCCAGACCCAGCGCGAGCCCCAATTGTTCGAGGATGTGCATGAGCGCCCATATACCACAAATCCCCCATCCCGCGAGAAACAAGATGGGCCGCATTTTGGAATCACGCATGCCGCAGTTCCATGGCCACTCAAAATCCCATTTTACACACCTCCACCAAGGCGCTCCGCCACACATCAGCCCCAAAGGGGCTTCGTAACATAGCGAAGGGTTGCCGAGCCTTGGCGAGGCTACCCTGGTACCCGCCATCCGGCCGGGAAAGCAAACCCAAGAATCCGCCCAACCCCAAGCCCACCAGCAGCGTCCTCATTACGTCCCGCCGCACGCTTTACAGCGCCCATACTCCAGTTCTCCCCCCCCTCAATCACCGACTCTCCAAAAACTCCTTCACCCCCTGCGCCAGCACCTTGCTGATCCCCGGCACCTCCGCCATCTCCTCCACCGTCGCCTTCCGCAGTCGCGTCACCGAGCCAAACGCCTTCAGCAGCGCCGCCTTGCGCGTCTTGCTGATCCCCGGGCAGTCATCCAGCACACTCTCCGCCACACGTTTTCCCAGCAGCAGTTGATGGTAGCCGTTCGCCCACCGGTGCGCCTCATCACGAATCCGCTGTAGCAGCTTCAAAGCTCCACGTTCATGCGGAATGATCACCGGATTACTTTCTCCCGGCCGGTACACCTCCTCATGCTCCTTCGCCAGACCAATGATTGGCAGCGTATGCAGTCCCAGTTTTTGAAGCTCCGCCACCGCCACCCCCAGCTGCCCTTTGCCACCATCCACGATCACCAGATCCGGCAGCGTCACAAATTTCGTGTTCGTTGCCGCCACTCGCTCCAGTGCCTCAGCGGGCTCTTCTTGTGAAAACTCCGCCACATCCGCCGCCACCTTTCGGCCCTCCAGCAGGATGCGCGAAAAGCGTCGGCGGATCACCTCCGCCATGCTGATGAAATCATTCTGCCCCGTCACCGATTTGATCCGGTACCGCCGGTAGTTCGAATTGTCCGGCACCCCGTTTTTAAAGCGCACCATGCTCGCCACGCAGTGCGCCGTGCCGATGTTCGCAATGTCAAAGCACTCCATCACCAGCGGCGCCTTTTCCAGGTGCAGCAGTTCCTTCAGCTCCTGCACATCCGCCATCGGGTTGATGCTCCGAATGACTCGCGCCCGCGCCCCGCGCTCAAAGGTCCGCGTGGGGATCAGCGTCTTTTTAAAGTCCTCCACCATGTCCCGCAGCTCAGCCGCCTTTTCAAAGTCCATCCGTGCCGCCGCATGCAGCATCTCCTCCTCCAGCGCCGTCACCAGATCCTTCGACTTCCCATCCAGAAACTCGCAGGCCTGCTCCACGCGCTTCTTGTAATCCTCCAGCGAGATTCGCAGGATGCAGGGCGCTGAGCAGTTCTTGATGATGTCGTTGGAGCAGTGCTTGTAGTCCGCTTCGCCGGGCTTCAGCGGGCGGCACACCCGCAGGCCAAATTTCTTGTTCAGCCAGTTCAGCGTCGTGCGCAGCGCCATCCCATGCGGGAAGGGGCCAAAGTAGCGCGCCCCGTCCTCCTTCCTCAGCCGCGTGGTGGAAAGCCGTGGCATCGCATCGCCCATATGCACGCGCACCAGAAAGTAGCGCTTGTCGTCCCGAAAGCTCACGTTGTAGCGCGGGCGGAATTCCTTGATCAGCTTGCCCTCCAGCACCAGCGCCTCCGTTTCATTGCGCACCTCATGCAGGTCAAAATCCCAGATGCTCGCGATCAGCGCCCGCGTCTTGCGGTCCGCCAGTTTCGACCGCGCTGGCGTGAAGTAATTCGCCAGCCGTTTGCGCAGATCCCGCGCCTTGCCCACATAGATCACATTATTGATCCGGTCCCGCATGATGTACACCCCCGGCACATGCGGCACATCACGCAGCTTGGCAATGAGATCAGGTTTCTGGCGGGCGTTGGACATGCGTTGGTAATAACAAGTGACGAAGAGAGGCACCCAAAGAGTGGTCCATTTTGTCCATTCAGTCCATCAGGTCCATTCTTCGCCCTCCTTCATTCATACGCTTTCAGCCCCCGCCAAGACAGGAAAAGTAGCCTTGTTCCTGCGCAACAAGACCTCCCTCATCGTCACACTCTTCCCTGAGCTTGGCGCGAAAGCTGTGGAACCACTTCATGGGGGAATGTCACGCAAGTGACGTGGATGGAACCCCGCGTCTGGCCGCTTGGTTGCTCAGCGCACGCGTTTCAAAGTGTACGTGCCTTTGTCCATGGAACATTGGTAGCAGGCCTTGAACTCATCCCCCTTGACGGTCCCCTCATACTGGTACAGGCCGCCAGCCCAGTTGGGCATCTTGTGTTCGCCTTTGAAAGTGTAAGTGCCGTCTTTCTGCTTCTTCACAATGTGTACGGCCTTATAGCTGCCGCTGAGAATTTTCTTCCAAGTGGCGTGGTAGAAGAAAATGCGGTCAGCAGGGACCGATCCGACATCTTCGCCAGCCGCACCTATCACTATACCACTACGTGTAGGTTTTCCGACCACGCAGCGCAGGGTGCCGGTGTGCCCGGTGGCCTCACTGAGCCAGGTGCCCTCCCATTTGCCCTCCACTCCTGAAGTGACCGGCGCCTTTTTCCACGCAGACCGAAACGCAAACCCGCAGGAAGGCAGGACGGATGTCAAAATCAGGCCAAGAGCAAGGCGGAGGAGCAGGGCACGTTTCATGGTTGTAGGGTGCTATACGAACGCCACCGCCGCCGCGTCTTTTTCGTCCATCATGGGGTATTCTCCCACTTGCTCCGGTGAAGATTCGCGATACTTACCCGGGAACCATCAACCCCACCCACCCTACCATGGCCCACACCCTCCCCCCCCTGCCGTATCCCACCAACGCGCTTGAGCCCACCATCGACCAGCTGACGATGGAGATCCATCACGGCAAGCATCACAACGCTTACGTCACCAATCTGAACAACGCCCTTGCCGGCAAGGCCGACCTCGAAGCGCTGTCCATCGAAGACCTCTGCAAAAACATCTCCAAGGTGCCTGCAGACATCCAGGCCCCCATCCGCAACAACGGCGGCGGTCACTTCAACCACACTCTCTTCTGGAACATCATGGGCCCGAACGCCGGTGGCGCTCCGACCGGTGCTCTCGGTGAAGCCATCACCTCCACCTTCGGCAGCTTCGATGCTTTCAAGGAAGCCTTCGTCAAGGCTGGCGTCACCCGCTTCGGCTCCGGCTGGGCTTGGCTCGTCGTGAAGGAAGGCAAGCTCGCCATCACCTCCACCCCGAATCAGGACAACCCCCTCATGGACGGCAGCGGCACCCCGATCCTCGGCTGCGACGTCTGGGAGCACGCCTACTACCTCAAGTATCAGAACAAGCGCCCTGACTATCTCGCCGCTTGGTGGAACGCCGTGAACTGGAGCGCTGTCGCTGCCAACTACACCGCCGCCCTCGGCTGATTCCCCGCTTCCTGACGAACTCGTCTTCCCACAAAGCGCGGAACGGTCACCCCGTCCCGCGCTTTGTCGCTTTAAAATCATGTCCATGGTCCTCCATCGCCTCCGCTCCGGCCTGATCTACTCGCAGGCCTTCGCCGAGTTCTTGGAGTCCAAGCACAACATTGAGAGCATCGGCCACCCGGGGGATGTGCTGCATCTCGACTATGTGCGCTGCAGCCAGGGAGACCTCAGCGGCCAGGAATGGTGCCAGCTCACCTGGATCAGCGGCGCGCAGGCCCCCACCGAGCACCGCCATCAAATCGGCGGCACCGAGGTTTACATCCACAAGCAGGCCATTCGCGGCCTCAAAAACCGCCTCCTTCATTTTGACGGCACCAATGTGGTCGTTAAGCAGTAGCCATGACGATTGAAAACCGAATGAGTCCCGTCCCAACGATCAGCCCAAGGCATTCCGTCTGCCTTCCTCATTCGGCCTTCGTCATTATTTCGTCATTCGGAAATTCGTCATTCGTCATTCTCCGCTGATGCCCACCCTAGCCGACATCGGAGAAGACAATCTCATCCGCAAACTCATGCGCGGAGTGAAGCTCGACAGCGATGTCATCGCCGGGGCAGGTGATGACTGCGCCGTGGTGCGCAGCACCAAGGACGAACACACCCTCCTCAAAACCGACGCCCTTGTGCAGGACGTCCATTTCACGCTCGAAACCCCACCCAAGCTCATCGGGCGCAAGGCCATCGCCCGCGTCGTCAGCGACTTCGCCGCCATGGGCGGCACACCGCGTCACGCCATGATCACCCTCGTGGCTCCGCCCAGCATGCAGGTCGAATTCCTCACCGAGATCTATCGCGGCATGCGCGCCATCGCCAAGGAGTACGGCATCAACATCGTCGGCGGCGAAACCTCGCGTGGCCTCGTGCTCATGTTGTCCATCTCCATGAGCGGCACCGTCCCTTCCAAACGCTGGCTCTCCCGCAGCGAAGGCAAGGCCGGCGATGTCATCCTCGTCACCGGCCGCCTCGGCGGCTCCATCACCGGCAAGCATCTCAAATTCCAGCCCCGCCTCGAAGAAGGCCGCTGGCTCTCTGAAAACGCCCATCCGCACGCCATGATGGACATCAGCGACGGCCTCGCCAAAGACCTCCCCCGTCTCGCCCTCGCCAGCGGCACGCACTATCAAGTGAACGTCGCCTCTCTTCCCTGCAACCCCGGTTGCACCTTCGATCAAGCCTGGGGCGATGGCGAAGACTACGAACTCCTACTCGCCGTCAATCCCCGCAGCGTGAAGTCCCTGCTGCAGAAATGGCGCCTCGCCTTCCCCAAGCTCCCCCTCACCATCATCGGCAAACTCGTCCTCCCTGGCGAAGGCCGCCCCCCCGACTTCGAAAGCACCGGCTGGGACCACTTCGCGCTCAGTGCTGACGCATGATCACCCTGCAGACCGCCGACGACGCCCATGCCTGGGGCACACAGCTTGCGCCCACCCTCGCCGCAGGCGATGTCATCGCCCTCTGCGGCACCCTCGGTGCAGGCAAAACGCAGATCACCCGCGGCATCGTCGCCGGCATGAACTCCCAGGCCGCCGTCACCAGCCCCACCTTCACCCTC
>NZ_JBAQCR010000171.1:0-9113 GCF_049294395.1 Prosthecobacter sp. | reverse complement strand
CGCCACACCCATCCTACGGTCCGGAGCGCTGCATCCCCTCCCCTCTAACCATCGCTTTCCCGCACGCGCAGCGCCCGCCTCCACGTCGCGCTTAAAAATCCCGCCCCTACTGGCACCCGAAATGCTGCTTGATTGTTGGTAACTGGTGGAGATTGATGCGCCCCCGTGCCCTGCTTCCTCTTCCGATATGATTGTGTGGGATAATTTCTTCTGGTTCACCAGCTACATCCTTGTTTTCACCGCCCTGTCCGCCTTTGGCGCGCACAGAATCAAGGTGTTATACCATTATTGGAAACACCGCGCGGACGTGCCGGTGCCGCCCCATGAGTTCGCCGAGCTGCCCGTGATCACCGTGCAGCTCCCCATTTTCAACGAGCTCCACGTGGTGGAAAACCTCCTGCGCACCGTCAGCGCCCTGGACTACCCGCGCGACCGCCTGCAGATCCAGGTGCTGGACGATTCCACGGACGAAACCGCCCCGCACGCCGAGAAGCTTTCCGCCGATCTGAAGGCCAAGGGTTACGACATCGAGTATCGCCACCGCACGAACCGCAACGGCTTCAAAGCCGGCGCTTTGGACGAAGGCATGGCCTCCGCCAAGGGCGAGTACATCTGCATTTTCGACGCCGACTTCCAGCCCGCCCCGGACTACCTCAAGCAGGTGATCCACCACTTCACCGACGAGAAAGTCGGCATGGTGCAGGCGCGCTGGGGGCACCTGAACAAGAATTTCTCCCTGCTCACCAAGCTGCAGGCGCTTTTCCTCGACGGCCACCTCGTGCTGGAGCAGACGGCCCGCAGCCGCCACGGCGAATTCCTCAACTTCAACGGCACCGCCGGCATCTGGCGCCGGGCCGCCATCGAAACCGGCGGCGGCTGGCAGCACGACACCCTCACGGAAGACCTGGACCTCAGCTACCGCGCGCAGCTCAAAGGCTGGAAATTCATCTACCTCAAGGACGTCGTCGTCCCCGCCGAGCTCCCGCCGGACATGGACGGCTTCAAGAGCCAGCAGCACCGCTGGACCAAGGGCAGCATCCAGGTGTGCAAAAAGACCCTCGGCAACGTGTGGCGCAGCGACATCCCCCTGAGCCTGAAGATCGAGGCCACCTCCCACCTCACGTCGAACTTCGCCTACCTGCTCACGCTTTGCACCCTGGTGCTGATGTATCCCGCGAATTTCGTGATGGGCAGCAGCTGGCACAAGGCGGTCTTTGTGGACGTGCCCGTGTTCTTCTTTGCCTCCCTCAGCGTCATCATCTTTTACATGACCGCACAGGGCGCCCAGGGCCGCTGGGGCTGGCTGAAAACCCTGCCGTATGTGCCCATGCTGCTCGCCCTCGGCATCGGCATGAGCATCAACAACGGCAAGGCCGTGCTGGAGGCTCTGCTCAATCAGTCGTCCGAATTCGTCCGCACGCCGAAATACGGCATGGAAAACAAAGCGCAGGCCAGCAAGCAGCGCTCCCGCTACAAGGCCGGCAAGTCCATCGCCCTGTGGATCGAAGTCCTGCTCACCGGCTATTTCGGCTGGATGATCGCCCTCGCCGCCCAGCGCGGCCAGTGGGGCAGCATTCCCTTCCTCCTGCTGTTCTTCTTCGGCTTCGGGTACGTGGCGGCGGGCTCGCTGATGAAGCGGTTTTCAATGTCCGCGTTTCAGGCCCCGCAGCCGGTGCCGGTGGAGGTGTGAGGGGCGGGGGCGCTGAACAAATCACATTCTGAATATGGGTAAAATCTCTTCAGGAATTGAGGTGTTTTTTGCCGGAGCCAGTCCCGATGAGCAGGGCGCTGACGGCTCAAACAACTGCCTTACTGATCTGTTCACCCGGCTGGGCTCCGGGATGCTATGCGACTACTGGCGGCTCTTTGAGCCCGTAACCTTGTCCCACAAAATCGACCGGACTGATCTGGAGGAAAACTACGCGGGGTTTCCCATGAGCCAGTACACCTGCTGCAATGTCATAGGTGACTCCATTGATGGGAATCTAATTGCTCGTGACACAGGTTCAGGGCGGATGTTTCTGCTAAGAGCAGGGATGCCCACGCTGAGTTTTGAGTGCACTCTTGAGTCCTCGCTCAGACTTGTGAGTGAATATGGCTCAGCCGATGAGCAAAAGGTCTGGTACTATCAGAAAGACACTGACAAGGTTGATGGGTTCCAAAGACACTCATCGCTCCTGGGTGAAAAATCCGCCCAAGAGATTTTTGAAGTCCTCAGGACTCGCTTTGAAGCCACTTGCTTTGACGTGGGCAGCCGTAGCTTTGTGGCCGTCTTTGATGACTTGGAAATGATGGCGGTTCTGACCAGGCAGGACCGCGATGTAAAGCCCCAAAACCCTGAAAGGGTATGGTGGCTGAAGTTCTGCTGTGCCAACATAACTCTGGAATCCAAGTTGAAGGAGTTTTTCGTCTTCTTGCAAGACGCTGGTTTTATATTTAGGTAGACTGCGGCCACACCGAGGCATCTCATTTTGCCTCGGCTTCCGCAGAGTGATTGGTGGTGGTCTGGCGCCGTTTTACCTCCTGGCATTTTGGTTGTCCAGATCCTCCATGGGTATTCACCCACGCGATACGGCCAGCCCGACGACCATTGGATCGAAAGCGCGTAGCGCTGGCATAACGGTAGCCGTGGGTGAAACCCACGGTAGGCATGCAACCCACCGTTGCCAGAACGGTGGAACCGCGTAGCGGTGACACAAATCTCCGCCGCACCCATCGCCTCCGCCATGGCCAATACCTACACGCAGATCCTGTATCACATCGTGTTCTCCACCAAGGAGCGTGCCACGGTTCTGCGGGAAACCCGGCGGGAGGAATTTTTTCGTTACGTCTGGGGCGTTCATCAGGGCCTGAACTGCCACCTTCACCGCATCAACGCGATGGATGACCACGTTCACATCCTGATGACGTTGCATACCTCGCTGTCTCTGGCGGATTACATGCGCGAGCTGAAAGCGAACACCAGCCGGTGGATCAAACAGGAGGGCATCTTCCCTGGATTTGACGGCTGGCAGGACGGCTACGGTGCCTTCACGATTTCGGTCCGCGAAAAGGATGCTGTGATTCGTTATATCAAAGACCAGCAGGAGCATCATCAGCACACGGATTTTCTGGGGGAATTGCGTCGAATGCTGGATGAGGCCCGCATCAAATACGACGACCGATACATCGCGTGATCGTGGACTTGGGCTGATGCGGAGGTTTGTGTCACCGCTACGCGGTTCCTCGGGATTCGAACGGCATGGGCCACGCGGTTCCGTGGGTTGGCACCCACGGCTACCGTTATGCCAGCGCTACGCGCTTCCGGACCTGAAATTCATAAGCCGGCTTAGCGCCGAACGATCATGGCAGCGCTACGCGCTTTCATGGACTCGTCACTCGTCCATGCTCTCGCAGGCCGAGCTGAACCTGTACAGCTCGTCACGGATGCTTCGCAACAGATGTAGATCCCACCATTCGCCCGGGCCTTCGCATTCCAGCAGCAGTCTGGGGATCTCCTTCATCTCCAGCACCTCACGGTCTAGGATGGAGCGGCGGGCATCGACCGACAGGCACACGCCATATTTGACGCTGACCAGATCCATGAATCGAGCAAGGTGTTCCGGGGACATTGAATCGGCGATCATCATTGTTTGATGGCTGGGGCGAACTTATCCCGTTGCTGCGAATTCGGCAAGCAGTCCAGGGCGCGGACTTCAGTCCGCAGCGGGTCGCAAGCCCCCAGCGGGTGGGACTCCACACGGCATCGCGCAAACAGACCAATCCTCGGTGTGAACGGCCGGCACGTGAAACTCGGAGCGCCACCTGCTGCGGAGTGCTGCGGAATAAATTCCGCGCTCCACAGCCTGCATCCCCCGCGTAACTTTCCCGTCCTCCCCGGGTTATCTCTCCCCACATGAAATTGCTCTCCCGCGCCTTCGCTTCCGCCCTCACGTTCGCTCTCGCCACGCCTTCCCTGCTCACTGCCGCTGGCAATGACTGGCCGCGCTTTCTCGGGCCCACGGGGGCGGCCATTGTCACGGAATCGAAGGTGCCGCTGAAGTGGAGCGACACGGAGAACCTGCTCTGGAAAGCGGAAATGCCCGGCCCCGGCGCCTCCAGCCCCATCGTGCTCGGCGAGCGCGTCTTCATCACCTGCTGGACCGGTTACGGCGACAAACCGGGCGCGGACGACATGCGCCAGCTCGTGCGGCATCTCATTTGCCTCAACCGCGCCGATGGCAAGGTGCTCTGGGATGCCCAGGTGCCCAGCGCCGTAGCGGAGGATCCTTTCACCGGCTTCATCACCGAGCACGGCTACGCCACCCACACGCCCGTGACCGATGGAGAGCGCGTCTACGTCTTCTTCGGCAAGAGCGGCGCGCTGGCCTTTGACCTGCAGGGCAAGCAGCTCTGGCAGACCTCCTGCGGCACCAACTCCGGCCAGCGGCGCTGGGGTTCTGCAGCGAGTCCGATCATCCATGGAAACCTGCTCATCGTGAACGCCAACGACGAGTCCCAGACGATCTTCGGCCTCGACAAAACCACCGGCAAAATCGTGTGGAAAGCCGAGGGCGATTTCGGCATGGCCTACGGCACGCCCAACATCCTCAAGCGCGATGGCGGGGACGATCTCGTCATCGCCGTGCCGCAGGAGCTATGGGGCATGAATCCCGACACCGGCAAGCTGCGCTGGTATGCCACCCACGGCCTCACCGGCAACGTCTCCCCCTGCCTCGTCCCCGGTGGCGACACCGTCTATGTCTTCGGCGGTTTCCCCGCCACACGCAGCACCGCCATCAAGATCGGCGGCAAAGGCGATCTCGGCCCCAAGGCCATCCTGTGGGACAGCAACTCCAGCACTTACGTCCCCACGCCCATCCTCAAAGACGGCCACCTCTACGTCATCAACGATCAGGGATTCGCGCTCTGCATCGACGCCAAAACTGGCAAGGACATCTACCGCGAGCGCGCCACCATGGGCTCACGCGGCGGCGGCAAGCCCTTCTACGCCTCCCCCGTGCTCATCGGCGACAAACTCATCTGCGTCTCCCGCCGCAACGGCGCCTTCGTCCTCGCCGCCAAGCCCACCTACGAACTGCTCAGCACCAACGAATTCGCCAGCGACACCACCCACTTCAACGGCACCCCCGCCGTGAGCGGAGACGTGCTGATTCTGCGGAGCAACAAGGCGGTGTATTGCGTGGGCGTGCGGTAAGTGGCTGAGGCCAGAATCATTGGCCGCAAAGAGACGCAAAAAGGCGCAAAAAAGTCCGACTTGGGAGTGGCCGCAGAATGCGCGTGCCCGCCGCATAGAGTCCCCCGACGAGCCAGATTAGGCAGCACGGTCAGATTCCCACGCGTGCGGCAGGACTCCTCGCCACGGTGATTCACCCCCTCGACAATCCGCGTACCGTTTGATACAATCAAGCCATGCCGGTGATCATTGAACACATTCCTTGGATCGGAGAGGATTCTGACGCTGTTGAATCAGTATGGGATGCCGAAGTGACCGAGCGTGTGAAGGACGTGAAAGAAGGGCGCGTCACACTCATCTCAGGTGCAGAGTTTCAGTGTGGCACCGATGCCTTGTTTGCCGAACTCGGCATCAAGCGCCTGGCATGAGACTAGTGGCGCAACCGCAGCGGTAAGGCGTACTAGGCCTCACTGAAGGCCCGAATCATTGGCCGCAAAGAAGCGCAAAAAAATGAGCCCCTGAAGCGGCATCTTCCGCAGAGTCGAACCAGCAATGAATGGGTCTGTTCAGACCAAACAGACAGGTCTGTCCGCCCTCAATAACCACAGCGCCTTCTCCTTTTGCGCTTTTTGCGCCTCTTTGCGGCCAACCTCTGCCCCCACCGCTTTTTCGCACCTGTTTCAGTCCTTTTGTGCTGCGCAGCGGCGGTTTCTCCTACGCAGGCAATTTCTCCCCGAAACCCTGCCGAAAGGCCGCCCCACGTGCTGCGTAGTCCTCGGCCATGATTCGCACCCTGCTCTTCGTCGTCGGCGCTTCCGCGCTGCTTTCTCTCCATGCCAGCGCCCAGAACATCCGCGCCGGCATCATCGGGCTGGACACCTCCCATGTGCTGGCTTTCACCAAGACGCTGAACACCACGCCGCAGAAGCCGGAGGTCATGGGCGTGCGCCTCGTGGCCGCGTATGCGCAGGGCTCCAAGGACATCCCCTCCAGCACGGAGCGCGTGCCGGAGTACACGGAGAAGGTCAAGGCCCTGGGCGTGGAGATCGTCCCCAGCATCCATGAACTGCTCGACAAAGTGGACGTGGTCTTCCTCGAATCCAACGACGGCCGCGTGCATCTGGAGCAGGTGCTCCCGTGCATCGAGGCGCACAAACCGGTCTTCCTCGACAAACCCATCGCGGGCACTCTCGTCGATGCCATCAAGATTCTCGATGCCTCCAAGAAGGCCAGCATTCCCGTATTTTCCTCCTCTTCGCTGCGCTTTGGCAAAGGCACGCAGGCCGTGCGCGGCGGCAGCATCGGCAAGGTCAAGCAGGCCAGCACCACCAGCCCCGCCAGCCTGGAGCCCCACCACCCCGACCTCTTCTGGTATGGCATCCACGGCGTGGAGTCCCTCTTCACCGTCATGGGCACCGGCTGCCAGAGCGTGAAGCGCGGCACCGTCATGGAGGAAGTCACCACCGTGGACAAGGTCACGAAGGTGGAGACCAAGCAGACCGTCGCCCGCATCACCGTCACCGGCACCTGGGAAGGCGGCCGCACCGGCACCTTCACAGAATCCAAAGGCTACGGTGGCAAGGCCATCGGTGAGAAGGGCGAGGCAGCCATCGGCACCTACGACGGCTACGATCCCCTGCTCTACTCCATCGTGCACTTTTTTCGCACCGGCGTCGCTCCTGTGAGCCCTGAAGAAACACTGGAAATTTACGCCTTTATGGAAGCCGCCGACGAGAGCAAACGCCGCGGCGGAGCCGAGGTCACCCTCAAGGAAGTGATGGACAAGGCCCAGGCGGAAGCGCGCAAGTAGTGCCGGCATTTCCCTACACGCACCGTCTGTCAGCGAACCGCGTGCCCGCAGTGCAGGGCGCGCGGCCAGGCGGTGATGGCTTCAGCCATGTCCGCTTCTTAAATTCACAGCGGCAGAGCCGGTGAATGAATTACCTTGCCCGTTTGTAGGCGTGACTGCTATAAGCGATTTGCATGACATTCACCGCGCGTTGTTTCTTATACTCGACCTGTATTTTCCTTGCCCTGGCGCTGCCCACACAAGCGGCGACGGTGAATGCCACCTGGAACACCGCCACCGACGTGCCGGTGAGTGCCAGCAGCTACACCGCCACAGGGAACACGGTGAATTTCACCCTCAACTTTGCCCCGACCACCGGCACCAACCTCAAAGTGGTGAACAACACCGGCCTGCCTTTCATCAGCGGAACTTTCAGCAATCTGACGCAGGGGCAGGCAGTGAACCTGAGCTACAATGGTCTGAGCTATTCCTTTGTGGCGAACTACTACAGCGGCACGGGTAATGACCTTGTGCTGGTGTGGGCCAGCAACCGGCCCCTGGCATGGGGGGCGGATGCTTATGGGCAGTTGGGAAACAGTGTGACAACCACCTCCCCATCACCCGTGGCAGTGAACACTGCTGGCGTGCTGGCAGGCAAGACGGTCACTGCCGTTGCTAATGGGCCAAACCTCACTTTGGCGCTTTGCTCAGACGGCACGCTGGCTGCGTGGGGAAACAACGTATACGGCCAGCTGGGCAACGGCACCTTTGCCACCAGCAATCTGCCGGTGGCAGTCACCACCTCAGGCACCCCCCTGGCCGGCAAGACAGTCACCGCAGTTTCAGTCGGAGGCACCCACTGTCTGGCAGTGTGTTCAGACGGCACAGTTGCCGCATGGGGCTACAACAATTATGGCCAGCTGGGCAACAACAGCACGACGCAAAGCACCGTCCCGACAGCTGTCGTCACAGCAGGTACACCGCTGGCAGGCAAGACTGTCATCGCAGTTTCAGCAGGTGACTCCCACAGCCTGGCGCTATGTTCAGATGGGACGATGGCCGTCTGGGGCCAAAATCTCTTTGGCCAGTTGGGCAACAACAGCACGACGACAAGCACCGTACCTACGGCAGTGACCACCAGCGGAGTCTTGTCTGGCAAGACCGTCATCTCAGTTTCAGCGGGCAATACCTACAGTCTGGCGCTGTGTTCAGACGGCAAGGTGGTCGCTTGAGGAACTGGCATCAACGGTCAGCTGGGCAACAACAGCACAGCGCAAAGCAACGTCCCTGTGGCGGTGACCTCCAGTGGAGTCTTGTCTGGCAAGACCGTCATCGCAGTTTCAGCGGGCAACTCCCACAGTCTGGCGCTGTGCTCTGACGGCACGGTGGCCGCCTGGGGGCTTAACACCAACGGTCAGCTAGGCAACAACAGCACGGCGCAAAGCACCGTCCCTGTGACGGTTACCACCAGCGGCGCCTTGTCTGGCAAGACCGTCACCGCAGTTTCAGCGGGTGGTTCTCACAGTCTCACTCGATGTTCAGACGGCACGGTGGCCGCATGGGGGCTCAATTCCTATGGCCAGCTGGGCAGCAGCAGCCTGACCCAAAGCACAGTACCGATTGCGGTAAGTGTCAGCAGCAACGCTTTGACGGGTAAAACGGTGTCCATGGTCGCTTCCGGGCAAAACCACAGTGCTGCCGTGTGTTCCGATGGCACGGTGGCCATGTGGGGCAGCAATTCCAACGGCCAGCTGGGGAATGGCGCCGCATTTCTTTTTCCAGTCCCCACGCCGGGCACCACCACAGGGACACCCTTGGATGGCAAAACTCTCATCGCCCACGCCGCAGGAGGCGGTCATTCTCTGGGCCTCTGCTCTGATGGAACGCTCGCTGCCTGGGGCTCCAATTTCAACGGCCAGTTAGGCAATAACGCGACAGCCAGCAGCGGCAGTGTGCCGGTGGCGGTGACCACCAGTGGCGTCTTGTCTGGCAAGACCGTCATCGCAGTTTCAGCGGGCAACTCCCACAGTCTGGCGCTATGTTCAGACGGCACGGTGGCCTCTTGGGGGCTGAACACCAATGGCCAGCTGGGCAACAACAGCACGACGCAAAGCACCGTGCCTGTGGCTGTCATTACCAGCGGGATAT
>NZ_JBAQCR010000170.1:0-8869 GCF_049294395.1 Prosthecobacter sp. | reverse complement strand
GCCCTCGCTTACCGACCCTGCTTTTCCAGGCACTGGGTACAAGCTGACTCAGTTCGGTGTGGATCTCTATTACACTCACCAGTTGACCTCAAAGTTGCGGGCAGGAACTGGCTATCACTTTGGGCGTGCCGACTATTTGGGGGTGGCCGGAAGAGATGCGGACCAGAGCGGCTTCTCCTTTGACCTGAACTACAACCTGACCGCCAAGGCAGGGCTTAACTTGGGCTACCGCTATTTCGTTACCAATTATAAGCAATCCAATGCGGATTCCACGCAGACACGCGTGATTTTGGGCTTCAATTACAATTTCTAACGAAACGGATCGTAATTGGTCTATGACTTTTGATCTCAGCCTGGCCGTGATCGGCATTGGCGCATGAGGGATTCAAAATTCATTCACTATCATCATGAAAAAGATATCACTGTCGCTGCTTCTGCTTGCCTTTGCTCTCCCGGCTTTGAAAGCTCAAGATCCTGGCTTTCGCATCCCTGAGTCCTCAAGGTCATCGCGCCAGGCACCTGTTTCCACTGGTGGTCCGGCCAACGCTGGTGCGGCAGTCTTGAACTCGATGGACGTATTGGACAACAATCGTCCCATCTCGGTGGGGGATACCATCAGTATCCGCATTTTGGAAGACCGCCGTGATGCGCTGCAGCAGGTTGTTGCAGTGACAGGGGAGGTCCAGGCCCCTTACGTGGGTTTGGTGAATGCCCGGGGAAAAACCTGCCGTGATCTGGCTTTCACCATCAAGCGGGAGTTGGAAAAGAATTTTTTCCAAAATGCCACCGTGGTCATCGCGATCGACAAACTGAACGAAAAAACTCAGATGGAGGAGCGGGAGGTGGACCTGGAGTTCTACGTCATGTTCGGCATCGTGGCCAGACAGGGAAAATACGATCTGCCGGCCAATGAAGACATTTCCATCAGCCAGGCCATTCTTCGTGCAGGTGGCTTTGCCCAGTTCGCCAACAAGGAAAAAGTGAAAATCATCCGCAAAACCCCTCAGGGAAACAAAACCATTTTGGTCAATGTGGACGGGATCATGCGTCAGGGCGACCTCGAGCGTGACGTGTTCATTCGCAAGGATGACGTCATCATCGTCGAAGAAAAGACTGTTAATTTCTAAAATACACGGGTTTCTCACAGGTATTTCGAAATCGAATGAGGTGAATTTGATTTAAAATCGAACAGTGCTGCGGCCAAATAAATCCAATGGCTTAAGTTGTGTTTTTGAGCGACTCTGCCTGCCCAAAAAATAACGGGAGACAGCAGCAGCCTTTGGCAGCCCGACAGAACAAATTTGGATTTTTGAAATCATGGAACAAAACCTCACCCTCCCAGGCCCGGCGCAATCCAGCACGCTGAGTCGTATTCACGAGGCATCCGCCAAATTCCAGCGTTACAAGATCCTGCTCCGCCGCCGCTGGTGGTTCCTGCTCCTGACGGCCAGCATTGGTGTTTGTGTTCAGGCCTTGCGCATTACCGGGCGCCCTCAGGAGTTTCGCTCCTTGGCTAAACTCGTGGCCGGCGGTCAGCTGGCGTTCAACGACAACGTGACCTGGCGTGAACAGCAGGCGGACTTCTACGGCACGATCATCGAAACGATCGAGAGCGCCGAAATGAAACGACGCGCGCTGGATCGCGTCAGAGCATTGAACCCGGATGTGAAGGATTCGGACGTGGAAATCCGCGTGGCTCAGACCAAGGGTTCGGCCATTTTCAACATCCTTGCGACAGGCTCTGAGCCTAAGTACACGAAGATCTTTTTGGACGCCCTGCTGGACGAGTTCATCGCGTTTCGTCAGAGCATCCGCGAGCAGGCTCAGGGCAAGGTGCTCCAGCAGTTCCTCACCGAGGTGGTGAACAAGCAGAAGCTCATGGAGGACAGCCTTGAGCGTCTCACCAAATTCAAAGCCGCCAACAACATCCTCACGATCACCAATGGCAACAATCTTGCCGCACAGTACCTTGGAAACCTGGAAGCGCAGCGGATAGCACAACGCACGACACTTGACGATTTGAAGCTCGCAATCGCCAACGTCAATGCCGCCATGGAGGCGCGTGAACGCATGCTGAGCGGAGCTGCGGCAACGCCTGGTGCTCCAGGTTCCAAAGGGGCCGAAACCACCCAGCCATCAGGCGCAATCAAGGCAACTGAGACCTCCCCCGGGCGCAATGGCATGACCATGGCGGAGCAGGATTACCTGCGCACCAAATCGAAAATCACTGAACTCAAGACCAAGCTGGACTCTCTTCTGATCCAGTTCAAACAGCAGCACCCGATGGTGCAGGATGTTACCGAAGAACTGGCGGCGCAGAAGGCGCTGCTGGCTTCCTATGCAGAGCAGATTCAGCAGGAGATGGTGACTCAGATGGCGGATATTCAGCGTCGCGTGCAGGTCTTGGACGCTCAGATTCTTGAGAAGCAGAAAGAGGCCCTCGATCTCGGCGGTAAAATCGCAGAGCACGACAAACTGGAGAAAGCGGCCGAGTCGGCCAAGTTGACTTACGACAAGCTCTTTGAAAAAGTGGAGAGCATTCAGAGCGTCTTCAATTCCCAGGCAGACTTTGTGGCCATTCAAGAGCGTGCCATCCCTGCCTATGAAAATGTGGAAGACTGGGTGATGCCCATCGTTGTCGGTCTCATTGGCGGCATGGGGATTGGCATTGTGATCCTGCTGTTGTTCGACCGTCTGGACGACCGGATGAATTCCTACAGTGAGTTCCAGACCTTGTTCCCCGGGGAAGCGGTTCTTGGGCAGGTGCCGGAACAGAGAAATCGCGGTGATGTGGCCCTGCTTCGTCCAAATGACGACCGCCATCTCTACGCCGAGGCCTTCCGCAATATTCGTTCCTCCATTCTCTTCAAAAACTGGCAGGGCAAGCCGCCGAAGACCATTCTCATCACCAGTGCGGTTCCCAATGAAGGCAAGACCACCGTCACCTCCAATCTGGCTGTTACCATGGCCTTGGCCGGAGCGCGTGTCCTGCTGGCAGATTGCGACTTGCGCCGTGGTGGTGTGAGCGAGCTTTTCAAGCTTCCCTCCACTCCAGGCTTGAGCGAAGCCCTGCGTGGCAAACTGCACTGGCGTGATGCCGTTCAGGAAACCAGCACACGAAACCTGGACCTGCTCGCCCGCGGTGACGTCTTTGATCAGACCTCGGAAATGCTGCTCTCCAAAACAGCCGAAGAGATGCTGCGTGAGATGGGTGAGGAATACGATTACGTCATCTTCGACAGTGCTCCTGTCCTCGTGGCGGATGACACCGCCAGCTTCGCGCCGAAACTTGATTCGGTGCTCTTCGTGGTGCGCATGTCCTCCACCATGGCCCGTCTCTCAGGCAAGGCTCTGGATCTGCTCTATGAGCGCCAGGTCAACATCGGCGGGGTCATTCTCAACCGCTCCAGCTCGAACCTGAAAGAGTACACCTATTACAATTACGCCAGCTACTACTACGCGCCCACCAAGACCAATCCGCAGCAGGCTGCTGAACCTGCCGCCGCGAAGTCCTGATTTAAATTTCTTTGATAATCGCGGCGCTAGTTCGGGCTGGCGCTGCATGATTGTCCAAGCCGCTGAGGGGGCAGGGAATGTCTCAATGCGCAGGCACAGTCGTCATGAGTTTGAGTGGTGGTTCCCCTGCGAAATCAGGTCCGTGGTCAGTTCCAGCAGTGATGCCGCCGCAGGAGAGAGCTCACTGCCCTTCTGCCAGACGGCGGCGATCTGGCGTTGCATTTTGGGTTCCCGAATGGCCACGGTAAGAATGGTCGCGGGCAGGTTTCCTGCCGCCAGCCGTGGGACAATGGCGAGTCCCAGCCCTGCGGAGACGAGCGCACGCACCGTTCCCAGTTCTCCGCTCTCGCACACGATGTGGGGTTCAAAACCGGCCTTGCGGCAGGCCTCCAACGCGGTGTCGCGGGCGCGGCCTTTGTAGAAGATGAAGGATTCAGCGGACAACTGCCGCAGCAGCACAGTTTTCTGTCCGGCAAGCGCATGCCTTTTGCCAACCAGAAGCACAAAAGGCTCGGTAAGCAGAGTTTGTGACTTGAAAGCCGCCTTGCTCGCGGGGAGCTGGAGAAAGCCGATGTCGGCCCGCCCGGATTCCACGCAGTCGGCCACACGCTCAGAACTGTTCTCGATCAAATGCAAGGCCACCTGATCATGCTGCTGGCTGAAGGTGTGAATCACCTCCGGCAGCAGGCAGGCGCTGACGCTGGGAATGGCTGCGATGGTCAGCTTGCCGCCCCGCAGGTGGGCCACATCGGAGACGATCGCCTTGGCAGCTTCGGCCTGCGTGAGGAGACCTTCGGCACGCGGCAGGAAAGCTTTGCCGGCGGCGGTGAGCTGCACTTCTTTGCGGCCGCGGTTGAAAAGGGGCGTGCCCAGCTCCGCCTCGAGATTTTTCATCTGCTGGCTCAGCGCCGGCTGCGCCATGTGCAGCCGCCCGGCCGCCCGGGTGAAACTGCGTTGGCGGGCGATTTCGATGAAGTAGCCGAGTTGGTAGAGTTCCATGACCCGTCATTGATATTTCTGATCCAGGGTATCGTAAAATCATCTTTTTCTTATGAGCAGGCGCTGCCATGATCTTTCTCATGCGCCGACTTTGCGTCCACACCATCACCACCAAACCGCTCAGCCTTGAAGAATGCCTCGTGCAGTTCCCGCAGCGCGGCGTCAGCGGCATCACCATCTGGCGGCAGGCCCTGGAAGGGCGTGATCTGGGTTCTGTGGCGCGTCAGACGCAGGACGCAGGGCTGGAAGTCGTGAGCCTGTGCCGTGGCGGTTTTTTCCCAGCCGCGACCACAGCAGGGCGGCAGACGGCCATTGATGACAATCTGAAGGCCATCGAGCAGGCGCACGCCATTGGCGCTCCACTCATCGTCTTGGTCTGCGGTGCCGTGCCCGGGCAGTCGCTGGTGGAGTCGCGCAAGCAGATCGCCGATGGCATCGCTGCGGTGCTGCCGGCAGCTGAGCAGGCGGGCGTGAAGCTGGCCATCGAACCCCTGCACCCCATGTATGCAGATGATCGCAGCGCCGTGAACACCATGCGCCAGGCCCACGAGATTTGCGATGTGCTGGGCTCGCCGAAATCGGTCGGAATCGCGCTGGATGTGTACCATGTCTGGTGGGATCCCGAGCTGAAGTCGCAGATTGATCTCGCAGGTCAGACCGGCCGCCTGCGGGCCTTTCACATCTGTGACTGGGGGACACCGACGATTGATCTCTTGAATGATCGCGGCCTCATGGGCGAAGGCTGCATCAACATCAAAGAAATCAGCGACTGGGTGGATGCCACCGGCTTCACGGGTTATCGCGAGGTGGAGATCTTTTCGAACCGCCTTTGGGCCATGGACCAGCAGGTGTTTCTGAAAAAGATCAGCCAGAGCTATGCGGCGCTTTATCCGGACGACACGGGCAACTAACAAACTTTAAACCTTAAACTTCGAACAATGGAAACCAAACGAATCGGCATCATCATGAACGGCGTCACAGGGCGCATGGGTACCAACCAGCACCTGATTCGCTCGATCAAGGCCATCCGCGATCAAGGCGGACTCAAGGTGAGCGATGATCTCACGCTGATGCCCGACCCGATTCTCACGGGGCGGAATCATGACAAGCTCAAGGCCCTGGCAGAGCGCACGGGGGTGACGCGTTACACCACAGACATCGATGCGGCGCTGGCCAACAAGGAGGACGAGATCTTCTTTGATGCCTCCGGCACTTTGCAGCGTGCAGGTTTTGTGGAAAAGGCGGTGAAGGCAGGCAAGGCGATCTACTGCGAGAAACCGACCGCCGTGGAAACGAGCGAGGCGCTGCGTCTGGCCAAGCTCTGCGAAGATGCCGGTGTGAAAAACGGCGTGGTGCAGGACAAGCTCTGGCTCAGCGGCATCCGCAAATTCCGCACACTGCGGGATCAGGGTTACTTTGGCCGCATCCTCAGCGTGCGTGGCGAGTTTGGCTACTGGGTCTTCACCGGTGAGGAAGGGGATCAGCCCGCGCAGCGTCCTTCATGGAACTACCGCAAGGAAGACGGCGGCGGCATCATTGTCGACATGCTCTGCCACTGGCGCTACGTGGTGGACAATCTCTTTGGCAAAGTGAAGGCCGTGAGCTGCATAGGAGCCACGCATCTGCCGAAGCGCATCGACGAGCGCGGCAAGCCCTATGTCTGCACCAGCGATGACGCATGCTACGCCACCTTTGAGTGCGAAGGCGGTGTCATCTGCCAGTTCAACAGCTCCTGGACGGTGCGCGTGCGGCGCGATGACCTGCTGACCATGCAGGTGGACGGCACGCACGGAAGCGCTGTGGTAGGTCTGCGCAAATGCTGGGTGCAGAGCATCGGCACCACGCCACGGCCCACGTGGAATCCAGACATCGACCAGCCGATCGATTTCTTCGGCGGCTGGCAGGAGGTGCCTGACACGACGACCTATGACAACGCCTTCAAGATCCAGTGGGAGGAATTTCTCAAGCACGTGGTGCTGGACACACCCTTCCCCTGGACCCTTCGGGAAGGTGCCAAAGGCGTGCAACTCGCTGAGCTCGGCCTGCAAAGCTGGGAGCAGCGCAAGTGGCTGCCGGTTGGCGATCTTTGAGGATGCGCCCGAAAGAATCTTGAGGCGGAAGGCGCTACGGCGTTGCGCAACTCCGGTGCGTGGGTGAAGGTTCCCGCACCGAATGTTGCGCGCCATAGGTCGTTACTCACTCTCCATTGTTCATGAACTGGGCGACTTTGCTCTCTTTACAGGGCAGTCTTTTCGTTCCGCAGTGGGTGCGCGGCGGCTTGGCAGGCGCATTGCGCGCGCCGGTTTTGAGCAGGGCGTGCGCTGCCTGCCGGTGATCCTCATCGTGGGCATGTTCACCGGCTTGGTGCTCGGCCTGCAGGGGTATTACGTCCTGAACCGCTTCGGCTCCGAAAGTTTGCTGGGCACCCTCGTCTCCCTCAGTCTGATACGTGAACTGGGGCCCGCCCTGGCGGCGCTGATGCTGGTTGGGCAGGCAGGGTCCGCCCTGGCGGCAGAGCTGGGCATTCAGCGCAACACAGAGCAGATCGCCGCACTTGAAACAATGGGCGTGAGCAGTCATGCCTATCTCATCACTCCGAGATTGCTCGCCGCACTGGTCGTCTATCCCATGCAGACGGCCCTGTTTGTCACCGTGGGTTTGTGGGGCGGCAGCCTTTCAGGTTCACTCCTGCTGGGCCTGGAGCCCGGCGTGTACTGGTCCTCGGTGGAGCACGCGGTCAAGGCCCAGGATGTGCGGGAGTGCATCATCAAGGCAGTCACCTTTGGCCTGCTGACGATTTCATTGTGCGCCTACCATGGCTTTAACGCCCATCGCTGCAGTTCCGCCACCGGCGCGCGTGCCGTCAGTGCCTCCACCACCCGTGCCGTGGTGCAGTCCAGCATCATTGTGCTGGCCGCAGATTACATCATCACCTCCTTCCTCGTCTGATCATGGGTGCTGATTCCAATCCAATGTTGCTGCGCATCGAAGGCTTGAACAAGTGCTTTGGAGAGAACGTCGTGCTGGATGGCGCCAGCCTCAATGTGCCGCGCGGCAGTCTCGTGACCGTCCTCGGTCGCAGTGGCGCTGGCAAATCGGTGCTCTTGAAATGCCTGGCCGATGTCATTCGTCCGGATGCAGGCAGCATTCACTTTGACGGCAAACTCCTCAGCATCGGCGATGCGGCCGCACGCGCCGATTTCCGCCGCCGTTGCAGTTTCCTTTTTCAAAGCAATGCCTTGTTCGACTCCCTGACTGCCCTGGAAAATGTGGCCCTCCCGCTGGAGCAGACCACGGATCTTTCCGACAAGGAAATCCGCGAACGCAGCCTCGAGGCGCTGCGGCAGATCGAGCTCGAAGCGCATCAGGACCGCTATCCCAGCCAGCTTTCCGGCGGCATGCAGAAGCGCCTGGCCCTCGCACGCGCCATCGTCACGCGGCCGGAACTCGTGCTGTTTGATGAACCCACCGCCGGCCTTGACCCGCTGCGGCGCAATGCGGTCTTTGCCATGATCGCGAAGTATCAACGTCAGTTTGGCTTCACTGCCTTGGTGGTCACGCATGACCTGACCGAGGCGCTGATCGCCAGCGACCGCGTGGCCCTCCTTGACAAAGGGCGCATGTGCTTTGAAGGCACTCCTGCTGAATTTTCCGCCTCCACCGTCGCCATGGTGGAGGATTTCCGCGACAGCGCGGAAGCACTTGGCCGTACACTTGCTGCTATACGTCGTGGCGAAGCCCTGCAATCTGAAGACTCATGAAACAATCCAAGCTGGAACTTTACGTTGGCCTCTTCGTCCTCCTGGGGATCGCCGCCATCGTCTACCTGACGGTGAAGCTCGGCTCAAAATCGCTGATCGGTGGAGACACCTATGTCATGGAGGCACGCTTCACCAATGCAGGAGGGCTCAATGCCGGCAGCAGTGTGCTGGTGGCGGGTGTCCCTGTGGGACGGGTGGAAGGCATCCGTGTGGATGGCACCGACTACACTGCCATGGTGACCCTTCGCGTGGAGGCCGGTCTGAAGCTGCCCACCGATACGATGGCTTCCATCAAAACCACCGGACTCATCGGAGACAAATACGTGGCACTTGCGCCTGGTGCGGATGAAACTTACCTTTCCGCTGGTTCTCGGATCACGATGACTGAGTCCTCGGTCGATCTGGAGTCGTTAATTGGCAAAATGGCTTTTGGCAGTGTTGAAAAAGGCAAAGTCTCCCCACCCCCCGCCCCATGACCCTACGTTTTCTGCTCCCGCTTCTCCTGGCCGCCGCGCCATTGGCCGTGTCCGCTCAGCTCGCCGAAGCTCAGACCCGTCTGAAAACCGCCGTCACTGAGGTGCTGGCCGTGGCCG
>NZ_JBAQCR010000169.1:0-7332 GCF_049294395.1 Prosthecobacter sp. | reverse complement strand
TGGGTGAACCGACGAAACGCAGGCCGTGGATGGAATCCACCATCGTTCGTCGAAAAAGATGAAGTTCTGGTTTATAGCGAGCGCCCCACTTCATGCCTGCCCCCACCGCGCTCCCCATTTGGAAAATTCACGCCGACATCCTGCGCACGCTGCAGGGCGGCAATCGGCTGGTGCTAGTGGCGCCGACGGGCTCGGGCAAAACGACGCAGGTGCCGCAGATGCTGCTGGATGCGGGCGTGGCGGGAGAAAAGATGATCGTGGTGCTGCAGCCGCGCCGTGTGGCCGCACGCACGGTGGCGGCGCGTGTGGCCTCAGAGCGTGGAGGGAAGCTGGGAGCCGAGGTGGGTTATCAAATCCGCTTTGATGACCACACCAGCGTGGGCACGCGAATTTGCTTTGTCACAGAGGGCATTCTGCTGCGCTGGCTGCAGGATGATCGCTCGCTGTCGAAGATCGGTGCGGTGGTGTTTGATGAATTCCATGAACGCAATCTGCTCAGCGATGTAGCGCTGGCCTTGGTGAAGGACTTGCAGCAGAGCCAGCGGCCCGATCTGGTGATGCTGGTGATGTCTGCCACGCTGGATGCGGAGCCTGTGGCGGCGTATTTGAACCAGTGCCCCATCCTTGTCTCCGAAGGGCAGAGCTTTCCGGTGGAGGTGGCCTATCTGCCGGTGCCTGATCAGCGTCCGTTCACGGTGCAGGCAGCGGAGGCGGTGGAGCGAATCCTGTATGAAGGTGAGCCCGGCGACATTCTTGTCTTCATGCCGGGGCGTGGCGAGATCAATGGCACGCTGGATGCCTTGCGAGGTCTGCGCACACAGGAGCGTGTGACCTGCATTCCTTTGCATGGTGAACTGGAGCCGCAGGAGCAGGACCGCGCCTTTGCGCCGAACTCGCTGCGCAAAGTCATCGTGGCGACGAACGTGGCCGAGACGAGCATCACCATCGATGGCATCCGCCATGTGGTGGACAGCGGCGTGGCGCGGGTAGCGCGTTACGATGCAGAGCGTGGCATCGGCACGCTGTTGCTGGAACCGATCAGCCGGGCTAGCGCGGATCAGCGCAAAGGGCGTGCGGGCCGTACTGCGCCGGGGACTTGTCATCGCTTGTGGACCTCGATTGGCCACCAGACCCGCGAAGAACGCAACACGCCCGAGATTCAGCGCAGCGACCTCGCCGAGGTCGTGCTGCTGCTGCATTCGCTCGGCATTCAGGAGGCGGCCACGTTTGACTGGCTGGACAAACCCGATCCTCAGGCCGTGGTGCGCGCGGAGAAACTGCTGACCATGCTGGGAGCCCTGCACGAGGGCAGGGCGGAGCTCACCCCGGTGGGCCGCCAGATGCTGCGCCTGCCGATGCATCCGCGCTACTCGCGCATGCTCATCGAGGCCAGCCAGCGCGGCTGTGTGCCAGATGCGGCCCTGTGCGCGGCTCTCATTAGTGGGCGAGATTTGCTGGCGCGGCTGGATCGCGATGATGCACAAATGAAGGGCCTGCGCGAGATGTTTGAGGACAGCGGAGACTCCGACTTCATCACGCTGATGCGGGCCTACGAATTTGCCAAAGAGAACGGCTTCAGCTTTGAGCGCTGCCGCAGCCACGGCATCAATGCGCAGGTGGCCCGGCAAGTGGAGCAGACCTGCCAGCAGATCCTGCACGCCGCGCAGCAGCAGCGGCTGTATGACCGCGATGGTGGGACAACGGCCAAAAGTGACGAAGCCCTGCTGCGCTGCCTCATGGCCGGATTCGTGGATCAACTGGCCAAACGCCGCGTGCCCGGCAAGCCGGAGTGCGATCTCACCGAGCAGCGCCAAGGCCAGCTCGTGCGCGAGAGCGTGGTGCAGGAGGCTGCGTTTTTCGTGGCTGCGAATCTGCGTGAAGCACCCTCGCGTGGCCCGGTGCCGCTGACCTTGCTCAGCCTCGCCACCGCCGTGCAGCCGGCGTGGATCGCGGAGATGTTTCCGCAGCATTTGAGCACCACGGTGGAGCATCTGTTTGATGCGCAAAACAAGCGTGTGGCCGCGATGAAAGTGGTGCGCTACCGCGACCTCGTGATCGAGCAGAAGGCGCAGCAGCGCGATCTCGATCCCATCGCCAGCGGGCGCTGCCTCGCTGAAGCCCACCGAGCGGGAGCCTTTGATCTGCCGCTGATGGATCATCGCCTGAAGCAGTTCATCGCCCGGGTGGATCTCGTTCACGCCACCTTGCCGGAGCTGGAGTTCCCGCGCTTTGATGCGGAGGCCGTTACTGCGTGCCTCGCCCGTGCTTTCAAAGGCCTCTCTTTGGTGAAGGAAGCGCGGGCCGCGCCGCTGATGGCCGCCTTTCACCAGCATCTGGCCCAGGGGCAGGTGAGCTGGCTGGATGAACTGGTACCCCTCTCCATCCCATGGCCTGCGGGTGGGAGCCTGAAGGTCTCCTACGCGGGCGAGTCACCGGAAGTGCAGGTTAAGCTGCACGAGTGCTTCGCGCTCACGGAACACCCGACGCTGTGCGAAGGGCGGCTGCCCGTGACGCTCATTCTCTGCACGCCGGATGGGAAGAAACTGGCCACCACGAAGGACTGGCCTGCTTTTGTCGCGCGCGAATGGCCGAAGCATCGGCAGGCCGTGGCGAAGAAGTTTTCGGGGCTGTTGTGGCGGTAGCGTTCGGGCAAGTGCTAACGCGAGCGCGACAGCGTCTGATATGGACTGCGGTTGCGGAGCGAGGAACGAGCGCAGCCACCGCTTTCGCAGGCAGGACGGCTGTCCATCGCGCCACAGACCTTTCGCCGACACTCACCCTAAGGCGCTCGCAGGCCGATGCCCTCCCGCGGATCACGAGACGTTCGAAAGCGGTAGCTGCATTCGTGCCTCGCTGCGCAACCGCACTCCAAATGGGGGGGCATCTCTGGGCACTTCAGCCTGCTTGATCTAGATGAGTTTTGCGATACGTCACAACGCCCATGTCCGCCTTTGCGTCCCCCATTGCCTACTACCTTGAACGTTACCACCAGGACGACACCGAGAATGCTTTTTTTGGACTGACTGAGCTGGATCATGAGGCGCTGCCAGAGCTGACGGCGGAGTTTCGTGCGGCCACGGATCCAGACCTGCGTGACTTCCTCCTCCATGTGATTTGGGAGCACCGGCAGACCTCGGTCATTCCGTTGCTGGGCGAGGCATTGAGAGAAGGGGAGAAAGCCGTCTGGAGGCAGGCCATGAATGGGCTGGTGGCGCTGGCTTGTCCTGAGGCCATTGAAGAATTGGGCTCAGCAAAAACGCGTGAGTTTCCCCGCCCGCGTGACACCGAGGAGTTTCGCAGTTGGCTGAAGGAAGCGATTGAGCAGGCAACACAGGGCTGTGGGAGTTAGCCGAAAGCCGCCTCACACCCGGATCACAATCTTCCCAAAGTGCTTCCCGCTGGCGATGCGCTGGAAGGCTGCCGGGGCGTCTTTGAACTCGAAGGTGGAGTCGATGACGGGCTGCAGTTTCACGCGCTCCATCTCCGCCAGCATCTGGGCAAACATCTCGCGTGAGCCGACGTAGATGCCGTCGAGCCGGATGCCTTTGCGCAGGATCTGCACGGTCTGCACTTCGCCGCTGGTGCCCGTGAGCACGCCGATGAGGGCGATGTGGCCGCCGAAGCGCGTGGCTTTGACCGAACGATTGAGCGTCTCAGGGCCGCCGATCTCGATGACCTTGTCCACTCCCAGGCCGCCGGTTTGCTTCACGGCCCATGTGTCCCAGTCGGGATCGGTCTTATAGTTGTGCACGGCATCAGCGCCGAGTTGGAGGAGGTGCTTGGCCTTGATATCGCAGCTCGTCGTGGCCAGCACGCGGGCTCCGGCCAGCTTGGCAAACTGCAGGGCAAAGACCGAGACGCCGCCGGTGCCGAGGATGAGGACGGTTTCTCCGGCCTTCAGCCCGCCACGGCAGTGCAGGGCATCCCAGGCGGTGACGGCGGCGCAGGGCAGGGTGGCGGCGGCTTCGGTGGAAAGGTAGTCTGGGATGGGCAGCAGGCTTTCGGCACGGATGACCGCCAGCTCGCGCAGAAGGCCGTCCACGGCACCGCCGAGCGCCCCGGAGGCATGAGCCTGGCTAAACTCCCCCTCCATCCAGGTGGGCATGAAGGGGCAGACGACGCGGTCGCCGGACTTGAACTGGGTCACGCCTGCACCCACGGCTGCCACCTCGCCCGCGCCATCGGAGCAGGGAATGCGGGGCACCGGGCCGGTCACGCCACGAATGCCCATGACGTTCATGTAGTCGCGGTAGTTCAGGCAGGTGGCCCGGATGCGGACCAAAACCTCCCCGGGGCCGGGCGTTGGATCAGGCAGGGTCACGGCCCGCAGGGAGTCGATGCCGGTGGTTCCGGTGATTTGGTAGGCGTGCATAGGGCGGGAAGTAGGAGTTGGTGGCGAGGCTACCGGAACCCACTGCGGCAACAAGGTGGAAGTGAGGCTTCGAGGTTTCTCGGAAACAAAGATTTCTGAGGTTTTGCCCAGACAGAAAAAGATTCTCCACATGGGGTGTGAACAATTTGCTTGCGATTCACACACAGGGAATGCCGGGGCAGAGCTAGAAAGGCGAGATTGTCAAAAATGAAAGTATTTATGTTGGAAACGAAATAATGACGCCATGAAATCCATAGGTGGAAAATGGCGGTTTGCTCACAGCCTGACCTCGCTGCCTTCTCTGCCTGCCCGTAGAAGGGGCTGTACCTGCAAATGGGGGCGGATGTGAGCGCTTCTTGGCTGTGTTAATGGTTTACAAATCGTTGATAAACAACGGATTAAAAATGTTATTGACTGGATGGAGGCGGGGTTCCTACAGTCCGCTGCCTAGTTAGGTGGTCGGCCTATTGTGTGTCGAAATCGTTGCACAACGAACCCGCCCTGCACGTTCCACGATTCAAACACAAGGGTTCCACGCTCAAGGTTTTGTTCCTGATCTGTGACAAACTCTTGGGGAAAATTTCTAGCTTTTGATTCCTCAAGACACAGAAGTGAGAGTTCTCAATTGTTTGTGAATAACCTGTCAAGAACTCCACTTTGCGTAGGGAGAAACTGGGAACAATCGAGTGCCCTCCGGGGCAAATGGGATCTGACGAAAGGGTGCGTGCCCGGCGTGCCCAAGACTAGCGCGCCTCAGCGGCCAGTTTCTCGATCCATTTGCCCAAATCCGGCGGCCGGAAGGCCTCCATGCGGGCCAGCAGGGCGGTGGGTTGAGTCTCAACCAGGACACAGGCGGCGTGCTCGGGCTTGAGAAAGCCGCTCTGGCTCATGTGGGAGATGAATTCAATGAGGCCGTCGAAAAAGCCGCCCACATTCAGCAGGCCCACGGGCTTGTCGTGAAAGGAGAGCTGCAGCCAGGTGAGGGTCTCGAACAGCTCATCCAGCGTGCCAAAACCGCCGGGCAGGGCGATGAAGCCGTCGCTGAGGTCCACCATGAGCTGCTTGCGCTCGTGCATGCTGCCGACCACGTGCAGCTGCGTCACACCGCCGTGGCCGAGCTCCTTTTCCATGAGGGATTTCGGGATCACGCCGATGACCTCTCCCTTTTGCGAAAGCGCCCCGTCCGCAATGGCTCCCATCAGGCCCACATTGCCACCGCCATAGACGAGTCCGATGCCGCTCTGCGCGAGAAACGCGCCCAGATCATGCGCGGCGGCGCGATGGCGGGGATCGCTGCCAGAGGAGGAGCCACAGTAAACACAGATTCGGCGCAGTCGGGACATGGCGGCATGATGAATGATTTCTGCTGCGGGTGCAAAGGCTTGCGCAAAAGGGAAGTTCTTCGCTACGATTAGTGAAGATGAACCCGACACGCCGCTCCTTCCTTGCCTCCTCTGCTGCCGCCGCTCTCACAGGCTGCAATCTTTTCTCACCTTCAGGAAAAGGAAACTGGATCGACGCGCATGTGCATGTGTGGACGCCCGACGTGCAGAAGTACCCGCTGGCCCGTGGGTTTGCCGTGAGCGACATGCAGCCACCGAGCTTCACGCCGGAGCAGTTGTTTGCCCACTGCAAGCCGGAAGGGGTGAACCGCATCGTGCTCATCCAGATGAGCTACTACCAGACGGACAACAGCTACATGCTGGACATGATGCGCGCGCATCCCGGTGTCTTCAGCGGCGTGGCCATCGTGGACGAGCACGCGGCAGGGCTGGCTGACACCATGCGCAGCCTGGTGAAGCAGGGCGTGCGTGGCTTCCGCATCACTCCCGGCAAGGTGAAAAATCTCTCCGACTGGCTGGGCTCCCCGGGCATGGCCACGCTGTGGAAGACGGCGGCGGAGCTGAAGGTGAACGTCTGCCCGCTGATCAATCCGGACACGCTGCCGCTGATGGACAAGATGTGCGAGTGGTACCCGGACACGGGCGTGGTGGTGGATCACTTCGCCCGTCTGGGCATGGCAGGGCCGGCCAAGCCTGAGGAGGTGCAGAACCTGCTGCGCCTGGCACGGCACGCCAAAACGCACGTGAAGGCTTCCGCCTTCTATGCCTTGGGTGCAAAGAAGGCTCCTTATACCGACATGGGCCCGCTGGTGCGGCAGGTGCGGGATGCCTTCGGCCCGCAGCGCGTGATGTGGGCCAGCGACTGCCCCTTCCAGGTGGAGCACGGGCACAACTACCACAACGCCATCGCGATCATCCGGGATCGTCTCGATTTCCTCACGGAGCAGGACAAAGCCTGGATGCTGCGCGGCACGGCAGAGAAGGTGTTTTTCTCGGCGGCGGCGGTGTAGGTGGATTCAATCTAATATCACGATTCGCTGAAAACAGGTCTGCCAATGAGCGGGTGAGGCCACTCCACTCGAAACGGCTCAGGGCTTCATTTGAGATCCTGATGGCAGGTGACAGAAGGCTCACTGGGGCAGGACGTGGGCGCTTGGGCGGGAGCTTTTGAAAAAGGGGGAATGCGAAGCGGCAGCAGACCACGCTGGGATGAAGGAATCTACGGACGCGCACAACGCGTCCCTAGTGTGCTTGGCATGAACATGAACTAATCAGATGAAAGGAGCTGATCGGAAACGATGGGAGTTAACCGTAGCCGAAGGACAAGGCAGCGGCCGCGAGGCCGTGGCTGAAAGAAGTCCGGGGCAAACTCTCGACCACAGGAACACGAAGGCAGGATGCGGGCGACGAGCGTGCCAGGAAACGCGAAGTCCGAAGACCATCAAGACGCATCAAGCAGAGGTCCGTGGCACGAGGGGAAAGCTCATGTTCTTACCCAAGGAGATCTGGCCGGCGAGAGCCGGCCAGAAGTCAGCAGAGGCCATAGTAGTGAGGAGAGCCGCCGAAAGGCGGAGGGAGCGAAGGGCCGACTGCAAAGCGACCCGGGAGCCTGTGACC
>NZ_JBAQCR010000168.1:0-25894 GCF_049294395.1 Prosthecobacter sp. | reverse complement strand
GTATGCGATTCCTTACTTCGCCTTCCTGCGTCGCGTCGAAGAGCCGCAGACGGACCAGAGCACGACCACGGCGGGCATCACCTTCGGCGCCCTCGCCCGCTCACGCACCTTCCTGCTGCTCTGCCTGGTGTTCCCCGTGTTCGTCTTTGGCCTCTGGCTGCTCTACGGCTGGCTCCCGGCCTTCCTGCACGACAAGTTCCACCTCAACCAGGCCGACGCCGCCTTCAACGCCACCGTCTTCCTGCAAACCGCAACCTTCGCTGGCGTCATCGGCGGCGGCATGCTCGCCGATGCGCTTTACCGTCGCACTAAAGCCGCGCGCTTCTGGCTCATGGTCTGCGGTCTCGTGCTTTCCGCGCCCTGCATTCATGCGCTCGGAAACAGCGACACTCTCCTCGTCACGCGCATCGCCGCCACCGGCTTCGGCCTGTTCAGCGGGCTCTTCATCGCCAACATTTTCTCTGCCACCTTCGACATCGTCTCCACCACCGCCCGCGCCACCGCCGTGGGCATGCTCAATTTCTGCGGTGCCATCACCTCCGGCTTCGCCACCCTCTTTGGCGGCATGTGGAAACAGACGCTCGGCATCGACCGCCTGCTCTCCATCACCGCCCTCGCCTACCTCGTGGCCGGTGCCGCCCTGATCCTCGGCATCCGCACTTTTTTCCCACGCGATCTCGCCCAAACCCAGGCCTCGGCATGAAGCTCTCTCCCTTGTTCCACATCGCATGAGACTCCTGGACTGGCTCGTCATCGCAGCGTACGCCGGCGGCATGCTGGTCATCGGCCAGTACTATGCACGGCGCAACAAGACCACCGATGACTACATGCTCGGCGGCCGGCGCATGAGCCCCTTCGCAGTGGGGCTGTCGCTCTTCGCCACCCTGACGAGTGCGCTCTCCTACCTCGCCGTGCCTGGAGAGATGATCAAACACGGGCCCATGCAGCTCGTGCAGTATGCGGTTTTTCCACTGATCGGCATCGTCGTCGGCTGGGGCCTTATCCCCTTCATCATGCGCCAGCAGGCCGCCAGTGCCTATGAGATGCTGGAGCAGCGCTTCGGGCCGAGTGTGCGTTTGCTCGGCGCATCAATGTTCCTGGCGATGCGCCTGGGCTGGATGGCGACGATCCTCTATGCGACTTCTGACAAAGTCCTCGCCCCCATGCTCGGTCTCGGCCCGCAGGCAACGCTGCTCGCCAGCGTGGTCATGTGCGTCGTCACGCTCATCTACACGGCAGAAGGCGGGCTGCGCGCCGTCGTCCTCACCGATGCGGTGCAGTCGTTGATCATGCTCGGCGGCGCGGTCGCGGTGATCGTGATTGTCACCGTGGATCTCGGTGGCGTCTCCGCGTGGTGGCCGCATCAATGGGCGGCGCATTGGGATGAGCCGCGCTTTGGTTTCGACTCGACCACGCGCATGACATTCCTTGGCATGATCATGTCTTCATTCGCATGGTTTGTCTGCACCTTCGGTTCCGATCAGATGGCGATCCAGCGCTGGCTCGCCACGCGCGATGCGCGGGCGGCTCGCAGATCCCTCTTCACCACGCTGGCTTCGGAAGCCTTGGTCGGCATCCTCCTCGGGCTGGTCGGCCTCTCACTCGTCGGTTATTTCACCCGGCATCCCGAGTTGTTCACCGAATCCGCCAGCCTCGTCACCGGCGCTGACCGTTTGTTCCCGCGCTTCGTCATGGTCGGCCTCCCTGCTGGCATGACCGGCGTGATCATCGCCGCCGTACTCGCCGCTGCCATGTCCAGCCTGTCCTCAGGCATGAACTCCTCCTCCCTGGTCATCACCGAAGACTTCATCGTGCGCTTCCGCTCATCACCGCTCACCGATGCCGGCCGCATGCGGCTGGCCCGCTGGATTTCAGCCACCATCGGCATCGCCGTGATCCTCATCAGCCTGCTGGTCAGCCGCATCGAGGGCAATCTCCTCGATGTCTGCTTCCGCGCCGTGAATCTGCTCACCGCGCCGCTGTTCGTGCTCTTTTTCCTGGCCATGTTCGTTCGCCGGGCCACGACCTTCGGCGCACTGGTGGCTGCTCTGGCCAGCATCGCCACGGCCGTGTGCATCGCCTATGCCACTCCTCTGGGTCTGCCCCCCATCAGCATCATGTGGATCATGCCGGGATCGTTTGCCACGGGCGTGGTCTGCGGCAGCCTCGCCAGCCTGCTGCCCATCGGTCGGCCTTCAAAAAACATGGCACCATGAACCGCCTCCTCCACACGCTCATCGTTGCAGCAGGACTGACATGGTCATCTCCGCTACTGGCTCAGAATGCACCGCTCGACGTGCTGGTCATCGCTCCGCATCCCGATGACGAAGTGATCGGCTGCGCCGGTGTCATGCTCCGGGCGCTGGAGCAGCACAAGCATGTCGGCGTCGTGGTCATCACCAGCGGTGATGGCTATCCGGCCCTGGCAGCAGCCGCCGCCAAGAAGGACCGCGACCACCTCACCGCGGCAGATTTCATCAGCGCCGGCGCTCTGCGGCAGCAGCATTCCGTGCGGGCGCTGGCGCGCCTCGGTCTGCCGAAGGACGGCTTGATCTTCCTCGGCTATCCCGATTCAGGCTTGGAAAAAATCTACGCCATGGACGGCAGCACACCGTTCCGGCAGATGTTCACGCAGAAGAGCGCGACCTATGGCGTGACCGCGCCTGACTATCATTCCACCATGCACGGCCAGCCCGCGCCTTATCTCAAAGCAAACGTGGTGGGTGACATCGCGGAGATCATCCGCAACCGTCAGCCAAAGGAAATCTATGTCACGCATGAAGCCGACACCCATGGCGATCATCGCACGGCCTTCCTGTTCGTCCGCGATGCCATCCTCTCCGCCGGCTACCACGGCGATTTCTTCACCTACGTCGTCCATGGCGCTCCACCCGCCTCTGCTTCCGACCGCCGCGTGACATTGACCCCGGCGCAGTTCGAAACCAAACGCGCGGCCATTCTAGATCACCAGCAGGGCACTTCACCCATCCACGACCACCTCGCCGATGAATACGCCAAACCCGAGGAGTTGTTCTGGAGGGTGCGCGTGGAACCTGCGTCGAAGTGAGAAAACCGACTTCCCCAATGAGCCAACCCTCAGCCATGCCTTCACCGCTGAACCGCCGCACGTTTCTGCACACCAGCGCAGGCGCCTTGCTCAGCACCCGCCTGCTTCACTCTGCCACCGCAAACACGCAGCCGGTGGAATTACCCGCCGCTCATCGCGAGCTGATGCAGCAGCGCCGCCGCCGCATCGTGGTGCAATACGATGCGAATGACACGATGTGGAGCTACTGGAAGCACAACCGCAACGGAGACACTTCCTTCCCTCGCTTTCGCGATGCCGTCTTCTCGTATGCAGACGAGCCCGGCAGTCAGATTGATGCCATCTGGTGGGACATCGGCGGCAGCCCTCTCGGCTGTTCCTACCCCAGCAAGATCGAGCCGCCGGTGGATCATCCTCTATTAAAGCAGTGGCTGCGTGACGGAGTGGACTGGGTCGAGCAGCTCATCAATGAAACCCGCCGCCGCAAACTGGAAGTCTTCTGGAATCACCGCATCAGCGAAGTCGAGTGCCTGCCCGAGGGCGGCCTCTCCAAGCAGCCGCATCCGCTCAAGGTCGCACATCCCGACTGGGTCGTTCCCGCCTCCTGGTGGCCGCAGGGCATGTGGAATCTCACCGCCGCCGGACTGCGCGAACACAAGGTGAATCTCCTGCGTGAACTCGTCACTCGCTACGATCTCGACGGCATCCAGATCGATTTCTCCCGCCACATTCCCTGCCTGCCCGTCGGTCATCAGTGGGAGCTGCGCGATCACGCCACCGAGTTCATGCGCAGCGTTAGGCGGATGCTTCTCGACGTCGCCGAGAAGCGCGGACGTCCTCTCCTGCTGGCGGCCAAGGTGCCGCAAACACTCGCCGGTTGCCACGCCGACGGCTTCGATGTGCAGTTCTGGGCGGAGCAGCATCTCGTCGACGTCCTCACCCTCGGCTCACGCACGATGGATGTCGATGTGGAAGGCATTCGCGCGGCGGTCGGCAGTGGCGTGCAGCTTCAGCCCTGCGTGGATGATCATCACGCCACCGACGGCTATCGCTACGGTTCCATCGAGTACTTGCGCGGCGTCTTCGCCAACCACTTGCAACGCGGCGCTGACAGCGTGACCACGTTCAACTGGTCCATCGGCACCGCCGCCGCCTGCCTCATCACCGGTTCAGATCCAGGTCCTCCGTCGCATCAGGCCGCCTACCATGAGGCTGGCACACTGCAAACGATGGCAGGCAAAAACAAGTTCTTCGCCGTCGAACGACGTGGCGGCTATCCCTGGGCAGACGGCTTCTTCAACCGCAACGACACCGCTCCCCTGCCCCATTCCTTCTCCGACGATCCACGCGCAGCGAAGTTCACCCTGCACATCAGCGATGCACCACCCACTGACGCTGTGAAGGCCAGCCTCACCCTCCGCTGCATTCTGTTTCAGGCCACCGAGGCCGATGCGATCAAACTCCGCTGCAACGGCACGCTGCTGCCCGTGACCACGCGTGATCCCGAATGGAAGGACGCGCAGATCTTCTCGCCCAAACCCCAGCCCACCTCCGGCTACAAACCGCGTCCCGTGAATCCCAAACAACGTCTGCTGCGGCTCGATTGCGCCGTGCCCGTAAGCGCATGGAAGCAAGGCGTGAACGAAGTGGAAGTCCGCCTCTCTTCCGGAAAATCCACCCTGCAGATCGAGAAACTGGAGGCCCATGTGAAGTATGAGTAAGGCGCACCTGATCACCGCTGAGAACCCTTGTTTTAAAACCCCATGAACGAACCCGTCGTCTATCTGAACACCGGCTTCCTGCCCGCCTCGCAGGCCAAGCTGAACATCTATGATCTCGGCATCGTGCTCGGCGCGACGCTCACGGAGATGACCCGCACCTTCCGCCATCAGCCCTATCGCGCCATGGATCATGTGGCGCGGCTCTACCGCTCCTTGAAGTATGCCGGCATCGCGCTGCCCCTGTCACCGGAGGAGATGCTGGCTAAAACGAACGAGCTTGCCGAAACGAACTGCAAGCTGCTGCGGCCGGACGAGGATCTCGGCATCGTCCATTTCGTCACCCCTGGAGAAAACGCGCTCTACGCCGGCTCCGCAGGCGCTGCAGGTCCCATGTCACCGACGATCTGCATTCACTCCTTTCCCCTGCGCTTCAGCATGTGGCGGCATCTTTTCGTCGAGGGCGCGCATGTTGTCACGCCCTCCATCCGCCACATCCCGCCACAATGCGTCGAGCCGAAGATGAAGAACCGCAGCCGCCTGCACTGGTTCCTCGCCGACAAACAGTCGCAGGCCGTCGATCCGCGCGCCATCACCCTGCTGCTCGATCTCGATGGCAACGTCACCGAGTGCGCCGGCTCCAACTTCGTCATCGTCAAAGACAGCACCATCATCTCCCCCACGACGCGCAACATCCTCTGGGGCGTCAGCCTGCAGACGGTGAAGGAGCTCGCAGCAGGCATCGGCATGCAGTTCATCGAAAAAGACTTCCAGCCCTACGATGTGATCAACGCCGACGAAGCCTGGCTCACCACCACGCCCTACTGCCTGGCCCCCTGCACCAAGATCAACAACATCCCCATCGGCACCGGCAAACCCGGCCTCTGGTTCAATACCATGCAGTCGGCCTGGAGCGAACGCGTCGGCATGGACATCGAAACACAGCTGATGCGATCCGCCCTTTGAACCTCATGAAGCCGCTCCTCATCTTCACCGCCATCCTGCTGGCGGCACTCGCCCCGCTTCATGGCGAAGCTCCCGATCCCGGCCAATACTCCGCCGAAAAGTTCGAGGTCAAAGCCACCCGCGGCCACAAGGCCGCCATGCGTGATGGCGTGAAACTGTCCGTGGATGTCGCACAGCCGAAAGCCGAAGGCCGCTTCCCAGCGATCCTGATCATCACGCCTTACAGCAACAATCCCGGCTTTCAGAAACGCGCCGCATGGTTTGCGAAACGTGGCTATGTCGTCGCCGTCGCAGACTCGCGGGGGCGGTTTGATTCGGAGGGCACCTGGGACCCATTTGATCCGAAGCACAAGACCGATGGCTATGATCTGGTCGAGTGGCTGGCCTCGCGCCCGTGGTGCGATGGCAAAGTCGGCATGATGGGACTGTCCTTCATGGGCTGGGCGCAGTGGTGGACGGCCACGCAGACTCCGCCTTCGCTGAAGGCCATCGTGCCGGAGGTCGCGCCGCCGGATGCCATGTTCAATGCCCCGTATCAAAACGGCGTGCTGGTTTCCTGGATGCTCGACTGGGGCGGTGCCAATGCGGGGCGTGTCGGCCAGACCATGGGACCGGGGCCGTATGGCGGCTTTGCCTCCGAAGAGCGCCGCCTCGCGGACTACATGCAGCTGCCCTACCTGAAGCTGAATGAACTGCGCGGCGCGCTTGATGCGCCATGGTTTGAGAAGTGGATTCGCGGCAACACGTCATCGGATCCTTACTGGCAGGGCATCGCTTATCAGAAGCCGGAGGAGTATGCGAAAGTCACCGTGCCATCCCTCGCGGCCACGGGCTGGTTTGACGCCGACTTCCCCGGCGCGCCGATGAACTTCCTCGCCATGAAACAGCATGGCGCGACCCTTGAGTCACGCCACCCACGCATGGTCATCGGCCCCTGGCAGCACATCATCAATTCCAGCCGCAAGCTCGGTGCCTTCGACTACGGCGAGCAGGCGGTCATCGACTGGGATGGCTATGTCTGCCGCTGGTTTGATCACTGGCTCAAAGGCATCGACAACAACGTGATGAACGACGCGCCGGTGCACGTCTTTGTCATGGGCCGCAACCAATGGTCCGCCGAGCAGGACTGGCCTCTCCCTCAGACACGCTGGACCAAGTATTACCTCCACAGCGGCGGCCACGCGAACTCACTCAACGGCGACGGCACGCTGGGCACCTCACCGCCCGCAGCGGGAGAGCCCGCGTCCGACTCCTATGTCTATGATCCCGCCAAACCCACGCGCTCGCCCTTCACCGGCGGGCATCTGGAAGACGGCGCCGCCGACACGCGCAAGTCATCCGCCGGCCCCGACGTGTTAGTTTATACCACACCGCCGCTGGAGGAGGAAGTCGAAGTCACCGGCCCCATCACCGCCAAACTCTACGCCGCCACTTCCGCCCGTGACACCGACTGGATGGTCCGCCTCATCGACGTGCAGCCAGACGGCTTCTCCGCCATGCTTTGCGAAGGCGTCATGCGCGCCCGCCATCGCGACCCCGACCACAACGGCTCGTTCAATCCGGCGAAGCTCAGCCTCATCACGCCCGGTCAGGCCCATGAATACACCATCGAGTTCTGGCGGGCGACTTCCAACGCCTTCTTGAAAGGCCACCGCATCCGCGTCGAGATCTCCAGCAGCTTCTTTCCCTACTACCTGCGCAACCTCAACACCGGCGCGGACAACATCGGCCTCGAAACCACCAGCGTCGTCGCCACGCAAAAGGTCATGCACAGCACCGGCCAGGCCTCCCACATCGTGCTGCCGGTGATTCCTCGCAAACACCCATGAGCACGCAAATGAAAGCCCTTCTCTGCATCGCCCTCCTTCTCGGCCACTCTCGTGCTGCCGAGCCACAGGACATCGCCTTCAAATCCACGCTCGATGGCACCGAGCAGCGTTACGTGGAGATCCTGCCAGAATCCTTTGAGCCCATGATGGCGCATGATGTGTTGATCGCCTTTCACGGCCACGGCTCCGACCGTTGGCAGTTCATCAAAGACTCACGCGGCGAGTGCAAAGGACTGCGCGATGTTGCCGAAACGTTTGGACTCATCTTCATCTCGCCCGACTACCGCGCCAAAACCTCGTGGATGGGCCCCGCAGCGGAAGCCGATTTGCTGCAGATCATCAGTGAGTTGAAGAAGCGCCATCATGTGAACCGTGTCTTCATCGCGGGTGGTTCCATGGGCGGCACCGCCGTGCTGACCCTTGCCGCGCTGCATCCTGAATTGGTCGCAGGCGTGTGCAGCCTCAATGGCATCGCGAACCTCGTGGACTATGACAAGTTCCAGGACGCCCGCACGGCTTCCTATGGTGGCTCAAAAACAGAGAAGCCCGATGAATACAAAAAACGCAGCGCGGAGTTCTGGCCGGAGAATTTCACCATGCCGGCGGCCTTCACCACCGGCGGCAAAGATGATGTGGTGCCACCGCAGAGCGTGCTGCGACTTGCGGAAAAGTTGAAGCAGGCCAAACGCAAGGTCCTGAGCATCCACCGCGAAATGGGCGGACACTCGACGACCTATGAGGACACCGTCGCTGCGATGGAGTTCGTGCTCCGTGAGGCAGGCGCACTGACGTTTGAGCAGGAAGGTGTGTGGATGGCGAAACTAGCCACGTCTCCGATGATCCAACGTTCCAATGCCGAACGGGACCGTTTGACCGCAGACATGGGCCTTTTCTCCGCAGCGGTGGAACACGCACTGTCCTTCGACACCGCCTTTTCACCCTCAGACATCCGGCTCATCGAACGTGCCGTCGAGCGCAACAAAGAACGTGCCGTCTCTGCGACGGCTCCGTGGACCACCAAGCACGGCAAAGTCATTCGCGGCTACGTCTCCGCCATCGATGGCTCAACGCAGCCCTACGGCGTGATCCTTCCCAAGAGCTACGACGGCTCCAAACCCATGCGGCTCGATGTGGTGCTGCACGGCAGCTCCAAACCCGTCGGCATGAGCGAGCTGAAATTCATCAGCCGTTTCGATGAAGGCGACGAAGAAAAAGGCAACGCACCCGATATGGACTACATCGAGCTTCACCCGCTCGGCCGCGTGGAAAACTGCTACCGCTGGGCCGGCGAGACGGATGTGTTTGAAGCCATCGAGGCCGTCTGCCGGAACTACAAGATTGATCGCGACCGCATCGTGCTGCGCGGCATGTCGATGGGCGCTTCCGGCACCTGGCACCTCGGCTTGAAGCACCCGGACCGCTTCGTCGCCATCGGCCCCTATTGCGGATACGTGGACACGCACCGCTTCTCAGAAACTCCGATCCCCGGCTTCATCAAGGTCGGTCCGCTGCCACCGCATCAGGAACTCGGCCTGCACATGCTCGACTCCGTGGACTACGCCGCAAACGCCACCATGGTGCCGGAGATCGCCTGCATCGGCGACAAGGACACCTTCTTCCAGGCGCACGTCATCATGGGCCAGGCCTTCGCCAAAGAGGGCGTTCCGTTCACGAATCTCATCTCGCAGGGTACCGGCCATGTCATCGATCCCAAGACGCACGCCGAGCAGATGCGCCGCATCGGTGAATACGCAGCAAAGGGTCTCGATCACGATCCGCAGCAGCTTCGCTTCGTCACCTGGACGCTCAAATACAACCGCTGCCACTGGCTCGAACTCCTCAGCCTCGGCAGACACTACGAACGTGCCGAGTTCCGCGCCAGCGTGACTGCCGATGCCATCGACGTCAGCGAAGTCCGCAACATCACCCGCTTCGCCATCCATCGCCTCGTGAAGACGATGCGCATTGCCGGTGCCAACATCCCCCTGCCACCGCACGCCGCCGATGACGCCCTCGTCTTCACCAAGACCGGCGATACCTGGCGCTGCGATGGCCCGCGCCAAGAGATCAAGCTCACCGGCAAGCAACCCGGCCTGCAAGGCCCCATCGACGACGCCTTCGCCACGCCCTTCCTCTGCGTGCGCGGCACCGGCAAACCTTGGAGTACCACAGTCAACACTTGGGCCGCCGCCGAATTGCAGCGCTTCGAATACGAATGGGCCCGCTACATGCGCGGCCCCCTGCCCGTGAAGGACGATACCGAAGTCACCGAGGACGATGTGCGCGACAAGCACCTCATCCTCTTCGGCGATCCCGGCAGCAATTCATGGATCGCCAAAACTCTGCCGCAGCTCCCGCTCACATGGACTCGCGACGAGCTTCGGCTTGGCATGGAAGTACAATCCGCCCAAGATCATTCCCCAGCCTTCATCACCGCCAGTCCGCTCGCCAAAAACCGCTACCTCGTCATCAACAGCGGCCACACGTTTCACGAACAGGAATTCGCCGCCTTCAACTACCTGCTCTTCCCACGTCTCGGCGACTGGGCGGTGATCCGGGTGGGCGCAGAGGAAAAAATCATCCGCGCCGGATACTTTGACGAGGAATGGCGGAAGGCTGGCCTTGTTGCACCGTAGAATAGCTTTCTCATGCCCCGAATTCTCATCGCTGAATGCAAACAGGAAGTCTCCACCTTCAATCCCTTTTTGAGCGGATACGACGACTTCACGCTCCGTCACGGCCAGTCCATTCTCGACTACCACCGCCAGGTGCGCAGTGAGGTGGGCGGTGCCTTGAGCGTGTTCGATGCAACACCCGGCGTGGAACTCGTCCCCACCAGCAGCGCCCACTTCATCACCTCCGGCGGCACGCTCGCGGATGCGGCGTTTGAACGCATCGCGGGCGAGTTGCTCTCCAGCATCAAGGCCGCACCGCCGGTGGATGGCATCTACTTTTCCCTCCATGGCGCAATGGCAACGCAGAGCCTGGATGACCCGGAAGGCTGGCTGCTGCAGCAGACGCGCAAGATCGTCGGCGAGCACGTGCCCATCGTCATCTCGCTCGATCTCCACGGCATCCTCACCGACCTCATGCTCGAGCAGAGCGATGCCGCCGTGGCCTTTCACACCTACCCCCATGTCGATTTCTTCAGCACCGGCGAGCGTTCCGCGCGCCTGCTCCTGCGCATCGTCGCTGGCGAGGTGAAACCCGTCACTGCCAAGGTGCGCGTGCCCGCCCTCGTGCGTGGGGATGAACTCATCACCGCCTCCGGCTCCATTCGCCACGCCGTGAATGCCGCGATGCAGGTCGAGCAAAGCGCAGGCGGACTCTCCGCCGCGATGATGTGGGGCAATCCCTTCACCGATGTTCCCGCCCTCGCCTCGAACAGCTTCGTCGTGACGGACAACGATCCCGCCCTCGCCGAACGCGAAGCCCTGCGCATCGCGGCCTTGTTCTGGGAACATCATGAAAAGATGCAGGTACCCCTCACCAGCCTCGCGGATGCCGCGCGTCAGGCAATCGAGAATGCCTCCGGCACCGTCGTACTGGTGGATGCAGCAGATGCCACGAGCTCCGGTGCCTCCGGCGACAGCAATGCGATCCTTCGCGCCCTGCTCGACGCAGGCTATGCCGGCACCGCCTTGGTCCCCATCGTCGATCCCGCTGCGGTGGAAGCCGCCTTCAGCGCAGGTGTGGGCCACGCAGTCAAAACCACCGTCGGCGGCGCTCTCGATCCCGCCCGCTTCACACCACTTCAAGTCGAAGGACGCGTGCGCATGCTTTCAGACGGCTGGTTTCACAGCGAGACCACCCGCGAGCTCTGGCAGGCCGGACCCACTGCCGTGATTCAAGCGGGCAACATCACGCTCATCGTCACCAGCCGCGCGGTCAGTCTCTATGATCGAGCCCTGTTCCTCGCGCACGGTTGCGATCCCCAGCACTTCGGCGCTGTCGTCGTGAAGTCGCCGCAGTGCGAGCGCCACATGTTCAAAGACTGGGCCGCACGCTACATCGATGTGGATGCGCCCGGCTCCACCAGCGCCAATCTCCGCAGCCTCGGCCACACCCGCTGCGCCCGCCCCATCTTCCCGCTCGATCCCGAAGTCCGCTTTCAACCCCAGGCCAAACTCTTCCAACGTCACCCATGAAAATCCGAGAAATCCGCTGCGCAGGTTTGCGCGGAGCCACCCCCGAAGGCGGCTGGAGCAACGAACTCCGCCCTGAAGACTGCGTCCACACACTCATCGCCGTCCACACGGATGAAGGTGCCGTCGGTCTCGGCAGCGTCTTCACCAACGATGCGCTCGTCCGTTCCGCTCTGGCCGTGCTCGAGCCACTCTATCGTGGCGAGAACGCCCTCGAACCCGAGCGCGTGAGCGAGAAGCTGCATCAAAACATGTTCTGGCTCGGTCGCGGCGGCTCCATCACCCACACCATCAGTGGCATCGACATCGCCCTGTGGGATCTCCTCGGCAAAGCCACCGGGCAGCCCGTCGGCCGCCTCCTCGGCGGTCGCTATCGCGAGCGCGTGCAGCCCTACGCTTCGCTGCTCATGGATGAACCAGCAAAGCTGCGCGATCATCTTCTCAAAGTAAAAGCCCAGGGCTTCCGCGCCTTCAAAATCGGCTGGGGTCCCTTTGGCCGACGCAATGCCGCCACGGACGAAGCCATCGTCCTCGCCGCACGCGAAGCCGTGGGTCCGGACAACAAGCTCATGGTCGATGCCGGTGGCAGCGACGCTCACTGGACCAACGGCTACAAGTGGGCCCTCAACACCGCCAAGATGCTCGCCGATTACGATGTGCACTGGTTTGAAGAAGCCCTCACGCCCGACTCGCTCGAAGACTTCGCCAAACTCCGCGAGCACTCACCCGTGCAGATCAGCGGCGGCGAGGTCCTCACACGCCGTCAGGCCTTTCAGCCCTTTCTGGAGGCACGCGCCTTCGACATCATCCAGCCCGATGTCACCAAAGTCGGCGGCATCAGCGAAGAGCGCCGCATTGCCTGGATGGCGCAGGAGCACGGCGTGCAGTTCATCCCTCACGGCTGGAACACCGCCGTCGGCCTCGCCGCAGATCTCCATCTCGCATCCGCCTTCCCCGGCACCGATCTCGTGGAATACCTCACCGGCTCACCCTTCATCGACGAAATCACCCTCGGTGGCTGGACCCTCGATGCCGACGGCATGCTCGCCATCCCCACCACCCCCGGCCTCGGCCTCGAGCTCGATCCCGACGTCGTGAAAAAATACACCGGCGGCGTGAAGCTCCTGGATTGAGGCTCCCGTTCCAGACGACCGCGCAGCATCCATCTGCAAAAGCAGCCCCTCGCAAAATGGCAGCGGGTGACGCGTGGCAGTCGATCTCCGCAGTCGATGATCTGTGGCCCTGAACCAAACCACTCCAATTGGAATTGATACCACGAGCCATTAATAACAGGTCTGTGTGCTGGGCCCGGCGAAGAGGTTTTCTCAAACCGTTGCGAGCCCAGCGCTCTGGGCGTAGGTCGGTCGTGTTTGGCGTCAAGCGTGTGTCCATCGCCTGCCGCCTCCTGCGCCAAACCGCCCGACTGCGAGGACGTTCCTACGCCGGGGTGTTTGCCATACGCTCATAGACGGGCGGGCTTCGCCACGACCGTCCTACGCTGTCATACCCACCCCATCTCGCGAAAAGGGCGGCTTGCCTGCAGGACTCGTTTTCAACTGAGCGTGGTATGACAATCACTGCTGGTGTCCCGGCACCTTGAATGATGCCAAGAAAAAAAACACGGGCGGAGAGAAGCGGCTGGTCTGATCGCACCTTGGATCGGTGCGGTGATCGTGGCTCTGTTCAAGCGTGTGAAACTTGACGCATTCAGCGCCACCACCTCTTCAAATCAAGAGGTGGCTCGGGACGGAATCGAACCGCCGACACGCTCAAAGCCCTTTTTTAGACCTGGAATAATTCCCCGTCCGGTCCGCTTTTCGGCCATTTCCCCTAGTGTGCGCAAAAGTTTGCGTATTTGTTTGGAATGTTTGCAATGTTTGCATTACCCTGAACTTGCAGCTGAACTATTTGCGAATTCGCTGCTGAACTTCGTCATGATCCTCCCCACCAAGGCCACCCTCGTCAAACATCCCCGCAGCCAGTTCTGGCAGGCAGAGTTTTATGCGTGGTCCAAGGAACAGGGTAAATGGGTGAGGACAATGAAATCCACCAAGGCCACCGATAAAGGCCGCGCCCAAAGCATCGGCGATGAGTTCCGGTCTTTCGCCCTCGCCGCATCCGGGCATCGAGGCTACACCGCCCTCTCGCGCGAGTTCGTGCTCGACACCCTGAACCACATCCTACGCATAGGCGGCCACCCCACGGTGGAGATCACCCGCAAATGGGGCGAATACTCGCAGGAATGGCTGGGCCTGCAGGAGCAGCGCGTGGAGGAGCGTTCCCTCGAATCCTACACCAGCCACGTGCGCCAGTTCACCCGTTGGATGGGTGCGGAGTCAGACATGTCACTGAACCTCATCACCGGCACCATGATGCAGGCGTGGTACTTCGACATGCTCGACGAAGGGAAGAAGGCCGCCACGGTGAACAACAACGTCAAGACGCTGCAGGCCGTGTTCGATCGCGCCCGCGCTGAGGGCTTCTGCCCCCGCAATCCCGCCGAGCTCATTCTCCGCCAGTACAGCGAGAAAGACATCCGCGAGCCCTTCACCCTCGATGATGTCGCCCAGATCATCACCCACCTCGGCAAACACAAGGAGCACCTCGACTGGCTCACCGTCTCCCTCTTGGGCCTCTGCACCGGCCAGCGCCTGCAGGACTGCGCCACGGCCGCATGGAAGCATTTTAAGGCCAAAAGCGGCATGAGAGTCTGGACCCTCGTCCAAGGCAAGACTGGCACCACCGTGCAGATCCCCATCGTGGAGCCCTTGGAGTCTCACCTCCAGCGCCTTGCCACGCAGCGCCCCGGCCTGCTTCTGGCCCCTTCACTGGCAGACACACCGTCCGGCAGCCCCACGGGCCTCTCCGTGCAATTCAGCACCCTCCTGGACGCCGCCGGCCTCAAGCGTGAAAAGCGCGAGAAGGTCGAAGGCAGCAAGGGCCAGAGCTGGACCAACAAAACCTTCCACAGTTTCCGCCACACCACCAACAGTCTCCTCGCCAACGCCGGCATCTCCGACGACATCCGCCGGCGGATCACCGGCCACACCACCACCAAGATGAATCAGGTGTACACTCACATGGAGGCCAAGACCCTGCAAGAAGCCCTCCAAAAAGCCGTGTCAGATCAGATGAAGCCTTAGCCTCACTTTGGCGCGCTGAGAAATAGCTCAAACTCCGCCACCGCTTCCTTGCTCAGTGAAGAGTCAATTTCCTTCCGCTTGATGGGACCGTCCCAGAAAAACGAGTTCCGCAGCAGCCTCGCGCAATACTCAAACGCAAAGACGTGGTTCGTTTTCATCAAGTCGATGAAGTTTTGCACCTTCAATCCGCCGTAGCAGTACCGCTTCGCACACTGGTGCAAATCGTCCACCACATCCGGCCCGGCCAGATCCAGCCCCAGAGAATCATACGACACCTGGAAGATGCCCGTCTCCTGCCCGGTGATCAGCTTCATACTGCGCTTGTTGGTTGTGTCCACACCGCAGTTCCACTTCCACGAGCTTTCAAATCCAGCCAGGCAGCGCAGCAGCTCACCCATGGCCGCCCGGCGGTGCAGCGGGGATTTCCACGGACCCAGCAGCGGAGCCAGCCGGTTAAACACGTCCTCAGGGTCCTTGTTCGGTGCAAAGATTTCCTCCGGCGCACTCTTCAGCCACGCCACCAGCTCATCCAGAAACCCCACCGGAGGTTTGCCCCGGCCCCTGACATTTCGCAGCAGTTCCTTGTATTTCATGGCTCAGACGGGGGTGGAGTTTTCATCAAAATGAATCCGACCACACACCCGAGCAAAGCCGCCGCCACCAAGTACACCTTGGTGGCGGCAGCCGTCGCACAGATGGCAGTCGCTAAAATCACTTGTCCAGGTAGATGGTCAGTTTCTTGGCCCCGTCACCGCTGGCCTCAGTGACCGTCGAAGTCGCCAGCGTGGTGCCCGTCGTGGCCTTCACCGCGACCGTCGTGTCCAGCGTGCCCAGCACCGTCCCCGTGGCATCCGGCAGAGCCACCGGCAGGCCAATCAACGAGCCGTAGCCCGCCGTGATCGTGTCCGCCGTGCTCGCCGCCACCCACCCCGCTCCCGTGATGCTGGTGATCGTCTTGAAGGCCTTTGTGCCATACACCACCGTGCCGCTGGAGGGTGTCAGCGTTTCCGTCAGCGCCGCCCCATTGTAGTCCGTGCCGACGAAGATCACCGTGCCCAGCGTGTCCGCCGTGCTCACCGCCGTGTGCGTCACCGAGACATTGCGCGCCTGATCCGGCTGGTTGGCGATCGTGTAAGCACCCACCTGCATATTGGCCGAGGCCACAGCCCGGGCGGCTTCGACCGCCCGTGGAGTGCCCAGATACAGTTTACGCAGCACCCCGGCGCCAGACTCGCGGGACACCACACTCCACGTGCTGCCGTTGGAATGCAGCTCCACACTCTGGTATTGGCGCGCCAGCACATAAGTCGTGGCCCCATCGATGGTCTGGCTGCCGTAGGCATCAATCGTCACCTCGTTGCTGCCGCTGTCGATCTTCTTGATCACCACCACGCGGTACGCCTTGGGGCTCACCGCTGGCAGGCTGATTGTGAACGCGGCCCCCGTGGCCGAGGCCAGCACCGTGTGGTCCTCCGTCTGCACCGTGTAGGCCACCGTTACCGTGCGAGAGTTCGCATTGTAGGAGATTCCCGGCTTGCTGTTCGTGATGTTGGCGATCTGTGCGGACGCCGGCGTGACGCTGGCGCAGAGCGCCAGCCCGAGGATCATGGATAGGATGTATTTCATAGTTCTTGTGGGTTTGGGGTGGAAATTAGGGTTTCGTCGCATCACTGCGGATTCACAGGTCCCAGGGGGTTCTTGGGTGCCGTGAGGTTGTTCTTGAGCGCCTGCCCGATGGCTGCGTCAGCAGCTCCTGCCCAGGTGCCCGTGGTCAGGCCGCCCACGAGCGCTGCCTTCCCATCCTTGGCGAGGTTGCTGGCAAGTTTGTCCTTCTGCGACGGCGTCAGGCAGGAGGAAAGAATGATGCTTGTGGCAAGCAGTACAATGGGGGTCAGTTTCATAGGTTTGATGGGTGGGGGTGATCAGTTACGGTTTAGCAGCATGAATTGGGGAATGTCGTCGCTCGCCCCGAGCAGCAGCGGAGACACCGCCAGCTCACCCGGAGACACCTCCGCCGAGGGGATGCGCTCCAGCAGCCGGATGCCAGACGCAGACAGCGCCTTGTGCACCAGCTCAGAGCAAAACCACTTCCCATTGTCTCGCGCCGGGCGTTTGGTCAAAAAGCGCGCCACACTCCAGTAATCGTAAGGCATGCCGATTTGAGCCCGGGCAAAGCTGAGGGCAATCTGCCAGGTGAGATGGTTGGCACCGAGCACGTCAAACAGATCCACCGCAGACCATTCTTTGGCCGTGTATTCATGTTCGCGCACCCCGGCAAACTCGCGGGACTCGATCACCGTGCGCTCAGTTCCAGGCAGCCAGATAGCCGCATGACTGTAAATGCTGCGGGTCTGCCACTGGATCATGGTGGAAACAAAGCCGTTGCCCTTAAACAAGGCTACCTTGGGCAGAGCAGAAGGGGTAGGATTCATGTCTTGTGGAAAGGTGTGTTACCCGCACCGCTGGCGGCATCCCTCAAAGCATCAAAGCTCAGCGTCTCCAGCTTCTCCGCCCGCTTGGTCGAAAGCTCGATAAGTTCGGCAATCTGCTGCGCCTGGTTGTTCAGTGCGTCGCTGAAGCGGTTCACCGTCTCGATGCCCTTGCCCCATACCGCCCGCAGAATCAGCACGATGAACGCCGCCAGCGCGATGATGAAGCCGATCAGCACCACATGCAGCGGCTGGATGGCCAGTTCCTGCGGGTCGATCGTGGCAAACTTTACCCACCACCCCGCCACCGTGGCAGCCACAAGCCCCAGCGCACTCACTGCCGCACCGATGATGCAGGTGGCCAGTGATATGGGCATGTCGAAGTGGGAGGGGTCGAGTTGAAATTTCATGGCGTTGGTTCCGGTACAGGCAGTCTCCCACCCTCAATCATCTGCTGCAGCGTTTTTGCCTGAGCTTTGAAAAACGGCGGAAACGCTTCATACACCACTAGTACATCGCCCCGCTTTGAATCAATGAGCGCAGAGAGTTGTGCATTCGTCTCAGCAGGCACCTGCCCAGCATCAATAAACGGTTGCAGGATGTCGGCAATGCCGCCCAGCACCGCCTCTGCATGCACCGTGATTGCATACTCCGTGTCCACCATCAGCCACAGCGAGCCATCTAGAGCGGTGACCCAGGGGAACAAGTATTGCGTGTCCTTCTCACCTCTCACCGAAGTCGGGCGCATCAGCCCCCACAGAGCATCGCTCAGAGGTTGGGCCGCAGGTGCTGGAATGTAGACAAGCATAGAATCACAGCGCAAAAGGAAACACACTCGCCAGCGCTGCCCGGAGCGCCGCTCGCTGTGTGATGTCATAGAAAGCATTCACCTCCACGACATAGGCCATGGAGCCAATGAACGCCTGCCCGCCGCCCAGGGCGTAGTCGCCAAAATTCACCACATCCGCCAGCGGGGCCGTCGCCGCAGAGGCAAGTTCCGCCGTATCCAGTCGGATGATGGAATTAGCCCCGTTGTACCACATCTCCAACCCATGGGCCAGAGAGGCGTCAGCGAAGTTCACATTTTGCTGGCCGTCAGCGTTATCCCACCTTCCAAAGGCGCCGGAAACCCCTAGATCAAACATCGTCGAGTTACCCGTCGCATTAGAAAAGAACCTCCCAAAACCCGTGCTCGATGTCGAGTGAACGCCAATCATGATGCTGAGTGGAGACGTTGGCGTTTCCAAAGACATCATCTGCGGCACCCCGCCAAACACGATTGCAGGAAGCCCCCCCCACTCACTCACCGCCGTTCCCAGCGTGGGTTGACTCAGCGCTACCGCCTGCACCAGGTTGTTGCTCCCCCGCTGATCGTAAACATATCGCAGCAGCGGCGTGCCCCCCATCAAGAACGTCGCCAGCGCATCCAGATCCAACCACCCGCTGGGCAGTGCTGCAATATCAGACTCCACCCCATCCTCCAATCTCGCCACCCTGACCAGTGGGCCACTGTAAGAAGTCAGCAGCCGCTTCGCCGGGCACCTCACCGCCGTTACATTCAGCTCATAATCATCTAGCACACCCACAAACGGCGCCGCCGCCGTGCCAGAGCGGACGGTCTCCATATGAAATCTGTCAGGCCAGAAGGGCATGGAATCAGGTGGTCTTGCAGACGAATTTCTTCCCCGTTGTCGCGCACAGCACGCTCATGCGTCCGGTGAACATCACCCCGGGCGGCATCTCATAGGCCACACCGGCTGCCACCAGGATGCCTTTGTCAGCCACGGCATCCGCATCCCACTCAAGAGTCATGGCCGTGTCAGACACGTTCTGAAACACAAAGCTGTGTTTCGGAGCCTGGGCCGCTGAGTACACATCTTGCGCGGTGCCGCCCGTCGTGATGCTCCCGGAAAAATTGCGCAACGGTAGTTGGATAGGTTTCATGCTTGGATAGGTATTCCTTTGGGTGGGGCGGATGGTGTCAAAGTGAAGGTGATGGTGAAATCCGCCCGAGCCTTCACGATGGACGACTTGGTAGATCCGGAAGTCGTCTGGGTGCTTTCACTTCTCCCAGGCGACGTTGGAGACGTCACGGAGGTGTCCGTGCCGCCTTGGCTCTGGATAGTTCGGGAGGAGGGAGAAGCCATGGTGTTTATCCTTCGTAGATCACTTCAGATTCGGAAGACCTGCCATAGGTCTGCTGCTGCTGGCTGCCCGCCGGAGTTTCAGTGGAGCTCGTTTTCGTGACCATCTGTGGAGTGATCTCTTGGTTTTCCTGCATCGTCTGCAGGTCCATCGTGTCATCGTAGACCTGCACCGTGAACTGAATCCCCTGCTCGATCGCAGCCAGGTAAAGACCTTTTGTAAACAGCACCTCAGTAGCATTCGTCACCGCCAGCGCGGCTGTTTGAATGGTCTCTTGGAGTTTGGAAAGAGGTACAGCCATAAATCACCATCCATGTGGGGTGCACACTTGATTAGGCTGGCTGGATCCAGACCTCTCAAGCTTGGGTTTCATCGCTTCAATCGCCCGCTGGTAGTCGCTCCGCACGTCTCCTTTGTTGACGTCCGAAGACCACAGTTTGGAAGTGATCATGCCGGGCATGCAGATATTTACGAGGTGCGCCTCTTCCACCGCCAGCACCGGCAGCACGCGCGGAGTTGTCAGGTCGATCATGGACACCGCCGTCGGAAACAGCCGCAGATCAAACAACAGGTCAAAAGCCGTCGCAGGCACAGGCCACACACGCATGACAAACAGCGATGAAGCCAGCCCGGTCATGCCGCTCAGAGCCTCCATCCACCAGTACCGTGGAATGCCCAGTTCCAGCGCTTGTGGCTGCCAGCCTTGCCACTCGCGGGGCTTTCCGGCCATCATGCGGTGGCGGGTGTTGCCTTCGACCAGCACCATATCACCGCTCACGCAGTCATCATACGGCCCAAACTGCACCGAATCCGAGTACAACATCATCGAGGTGGCACCCGTGGGACCATTGTGGCTTGCCAGCAGGGTGTTCTCAGCCACCAGCCGCTGATACCGCCCGGAGTCACTTCCCACCTGCACCGTGTTGCCCAGGTGCGCAGCCTGCGTTGGAAAGGAGGCGAAAGCCACCGTGGCGCTGCCCGTCGTGCAGGTCAGGGTCTGTGTCAGCGGTGCGCTCAAAGTCTCCAGCCGTGGCTCCGCGCGGCGGATCTCCGGCAGAAACTCAACATACTCTGCCAGCCCGGTATTGATCGCATCAAAGATGCGCTGCTGCTCATCCGCAGGCAGCGTGCGGATGTCACCATGCGTCAGATTGCGGGTCATCCGCTGGGCCAGCTGCAGGGTTGTCATGGCGTCGAATCCCCCTGGTTAGTTTTCTTCACGATGGACGGGCTGGGTTCCAGCAGCCCCAGGGATTCTTTGGCCGCAGAGGCCGCAGCAGCAATGCCCGGGCGGGCAGTCTCAGACTTGAACAGATAATCGTTCGCGGCCCATTCGCGCAGCAGCGGCAGAAAGAGCAGTTCCACATACTTCGCCGGCAGGCGTATCGGCGCCGCATTGATCATGTCGGCCTCGGTAAACCGGAGGACGCTTTTGACGACATCCACATTCAAAACATAGTCAGCGCTCGTCGCCCATGGCAGGGTGATTTTGATGCTTGTCCGGTCGCCCTGCTGCAGGTCCTGCGCACAGTTCACCCAGTAGGCAGGCGGTTGAATGGCGGGAGCCGAACCCCCAAACCAGTAATCGACATAGTTGAGCAGCGCCTCACGGCTGGGAATCGGAGACAAAGTCTTGCCTCCCACCGCCGACACCGGCCCGATCACACTCTGAACATCATTACTCAGCGCGATTTCAGAGGTGCCCGTGGCAACGGTCACTTCCAGCTGCTCCTGATTGAAGTAGTTCAGTTTGTCCGCACGGCTCCAGATCAGCTGCATCACAGAATTGATTGCCGCCAAAATGCGCGTCCGTGCCAGATCGAGCGCCGTCGGCGACTTCACCTCGATGCGGAACAGCCCGTAAATATCAAGGGCCACATCCCACACCGTCAGCCCGACGACAGAATTACCAATCGTTGCCTCCGCCACCACAGTCAGGGTAAAACCAGTGCTCTCCAGCAGCACCTCCGCCTTCAGCAATGGCTCCAGCATGCTCAGTCCACACACAGCCTCCCCGCTGACTTTCCCTTCTAGGACGAGCACAGGCTCCGGCCCCGTCACCAAGTACGCATCCGCCTGCCCCGCGATGCTCCACACCGGCACAGTCAGTGCCGCAGCCGTCGTGAGACGCCCGATTGCAGCACAGATGATTGCGGGAGAGGCCATGGATTAAGGTCAGTTCAGCGTAATCGACAGGTCACCAATGGCCACAGACGGCGTGTCGGCCGCACCTGTGGTAGCCACGGGCAGATTCAGCGGGATCAGTGCCAGCATGTTGCCGCTGGTGGATGCATCATAAAGGGCGGCATGACTCCAAGATCCAGCAGCAGCCTGAGACCCTGCAAAGGTCTGTACTGCCCCGTTGGATTTTTTGGAACTCGTCGCCGCAGGCCAGTTGGTCGTGTTGTTCGTGATGGACTTGCGCGTATAGCTGCCGCCCGTCTGCTCACCGGTCAGTCCCGACTCACTCCCGCCCGTGCCAAGGGCCAGATAATGGGTGGCGATGGCCGTAAAACTCGCCCCGGTGAAGAGGTAGTTTAAAAACTCCTTCTGCAGGTATTTGCCAAGTCCGCCGCTTGAGTCCCAGCTCAAGCCACTGGCCGCGAAACTCGGCGTATCATTGATAGCGACTGCCTTGGTCGCGCTCAGCGCCTGGAACATCAGCAGATTCCCACCGCTCGCCGCATCAAATATGCCCAGATGGGACACAGTCCCCCAAACAGCCGTCGCCTGTGGAAAGGCGATTTCCAGCGCATTCACCAGCGGATCACCCTCCGTGGCAATGGCGGTAAAATTGGTGCCATCCGCAGTCACGGCCACCCGCGCATAGCCGCCGGCGGAAACTTCAGTCCCACCGCCGCTCACCGTCGGAGAGCTGGTGAACAAAGCAAAGTACAGCGTGGGCGGCTTGCCCCCCGGCCAGGATGTGGCGCCAAGGGCCAGATTGAGCAGAATGTTTGCGGTGTAGGTCGTGAGAGGCATGGAAGTGGCGTTGAGTTACGGGTTCAGGACCAAAGTAGTGGATTGATCGCGCGAGAAATGGCTGAAAAACAGATTCCCCTCGTCCATGGAACGAACAAGGGCTCCGTTGGTCACGACGCCAAGCTGAGCCACGAGAGTCTCCGTGTCCTTGAATTCATGGCCGAACACGTCTTTCCCGTCGCCGTCATAACTCCCATCGTAGGCGATGGATTCACCTGCCGGCAGTTCAGACGCGCACACAAACTCCACGGTGCTGATCTGATAGGCCCCGCTGGCGTACTTGCGCGTGGTGGGAGGGTCAGGTGGGGAAACCGGGTCTGCTTTTGATTTGAACTGCCAGAGCACCACGACCTTGACGCCAACAACATAACCGTCGGGGGCGGTGAACCGCTCTGGAACCTTGCACTCGACGCCCTGAACGAAAGACTTCCATTGAGAGGTGAAGACGTTCTTGGCGGGGGATTCAAAAGCAAAGCCAGGCTGCCGGTAATCCATCGGCATGTCAGAGCCTCGGAAAGGGAACTCACCCGCCACCGCAGGCCCGTTTGCCGCGATGCCGCTAAAACCACGGCCCTCCTTGCGGTCGTGCAGCGTCTTTTCGGTCATGTCATCGAGCGCGCCCATGGTTCAGAAAAAGGATGTTCGGGGGCCTGTCAGCCCCCATGAGAAGGTTTCAGGGCTAAAGCCAAGGTCATTGAAAAGACTCTGCTGGATCAAAGGCCGCTTTCCTGCCCCCACTTCCACGTAGGCAATCGGAAACAGTACGCTGCCTTCCCCCACGGTGAACTGATCCTCATCGTTCAAATCCCAGATAGGCGGCTGCACCGCATTGAGGTTTCTCACCCCGGAAATTTGAGCCCCTTGCAAGGCATATTCATGCAGACCCGAGACGAGCCAGTCGGTATTCACGCAGATCCACCCTTGGTTGATCTCGACAATGATGGCTTCCAGCAAGGCCACATCTACGCCAGACACACGGACGTTCCCAGCCCCCACCATCCACTTGTTGAGGCCAGCATACATCACCTGGAACGGATGCTGCGCCGCGAGGCCGGCAAACACTCCCGGCATTTGCGTCACCTTCACCTGGCCATCTTCCCCGGCATGATAGACCAGTTGCGGAGGGTGGTTGACTTCGTCCATGTCCAGCCTCCGCAAGATCGCGTGACGCTGCCCTGCAGCGTTGGTTGACGCATAGGAGATGCGGGAGTTGGGGTGATCCCTCTGCGGTGCAGGCTCGATGTCCAGCTTGTCATCTGACAGCCCGGTCTGGCAAGCATAGACGTTGCCGCAGAGTGAAAACACCAGCTTGCTAGTTCCCTGATCCGACTGCGCAGCAAGGTCTCGCGCCCGGTTCAGGGCGGAGACTTCATCTTGCGCTGCGCTGGTCGAAGCAGGGGGCATTTTACTTTGAGTCGGTTTTCTTGGGGGTTTTGGGGGCGGCCTTCTTTGTGGCGGCCTTGGGTTTGGGTGCTGCGGCTGGAGCTGCTGCAGCAGCAGGGTCACCAACGGTCAAGGATTCCTTGACCGTTGCAGTGTTGGTATCATCGCCAGCGGCTTTTTCGGTTTCAGTGGCGGTCGTGTCAGTCCCTTCGCTGCCTGTTTTTTCAGCTTCAGAGGTGCTCTCTTCCGTCACAGTCGTTTTTTGAGCCTCTTCTTTGGGGGTTTCTTTGGCCACAGCGTCAGTCACGACGGGCGTCTTTTCAGCCTCAGTCACCGGCTCATTGACCACCGGCGGGGTAGTTGTCGGCACAGCAGCAAGAGCTTTCTCCAACTCCGAAATTCGGGTGTCTTTCGTCGCAATGATGTCATTGCACTGCTTGGTAAATTCATCGACGCCAGCCTGCACGGCAGACATCGCTTTTTCGTGATCCGACTTCAAGACCGTGTCATTTTCGTCGGGCCGCTCGATGATTTGAACGTGCACGGTGTCAGGCACGCTCTTCACCGCTTTGGGCCAATGCTCGTTGAATTCGGCAATGGTGAGCTCGCGCCCAAGCCAGATGTGAAGGGGTTGGCCGTCAGGCCGCACAAATTGACCGTAACGCCCCGGAACAAACCGGGACCGCTCGGGGACATGGATGATGGCAGTGACTTTAGGCATGACGGTTACAGGTGAAAATTTAACAAGGCTGTCTCTTCACCCAAAAGGGGCAGGGCCTCGCGGCCCCACCCCAGGTTAAGGTTTGGTACTGTTAGGGCATCACTGCCCCGTTGGAGATTACGGGTGGTTCCAGCCGGGGTAGTTGCCCGTGTGGTGCAGGATGATCACACCCGGGAAGCGCTGACGGCGGTCAGAGCGTGGCTTCTGGCCAAAGATGGAGGCGATGTACGTTTCCGTGATCGCACCACCTTCCTGCGTCTGAATCATGCGTCGGTTGCGGAACTTCCCGTAGCCGCGGCGTGCAGCACGCCGGCCCAGACCGATGGTCTTGAACAGCGGCTTGCCCAGTTGGTTGGACGCATACACCAGCGCACCTTCAGGGTGCACCGTGGTGTTGATGTTGGCATCCCACGTCACACCACCCACGGTGCTGGCAGAAATGCCTGTGCCGTTGTTGGCCACAGTACCGAGGCGAGCATCCACAGTGATCTCGTTGCCGTTGTTCACGGTGCAACGATAGATGCACCACTTGCCGGGATCCACCGCAGCCGTTGCCGGATTGACGATGGTGACATAGAACTTGTTGCCGGTGATCAACTGGTGAGTTGTGGCCGTGGCGGCCACAGATTCACCGTTGCAGAATGAGATGGCCTTGCGCGGGAAATCGCGGAAGTATTGCATCTTGGTGATGGCGGCGCTCGTCGCATCGCCACCGCCCGTGATGCCACGGCCGCCACCAGTGAGGTCGGCAGAGGTGCCGTCCACGATCGCAATGCCCAGATAGGCTTTCGGATTGAGGAACGAACCCACAGGGCCCACACCGTCATGGTCCACAACCTTCCACTTTTTGAGATGGTGGCCGGAGACAGGGATGAGACCGCCCTTCACCAGCGCGTTGGACATGCCGTTGCTCGTGGCAATGGCCAGCAGACGCGCCTTGTAGTCAGGATCGACCTCGATCGAGGACGTGCCGAACTGGGTGCTCAGGAAGACCAGCGAGAACACTTCATTGCCCTCACCATCCACGCCGATCATGGCCGGTTTGCCTCCCATGCCTTCCAGCATGGCCCCGGCTGTGACCAGGTCATCGGGAGAGAGTCCATCGCCTGAGGTCAGGTTCTGAATGTCACCACGGCCGTTGACCACCAAGTGGTTGGTCGCAGAAACCTGATGCAGCAGGGAAAGCCCCATCTGCGAGGTTTTTTCGCGGCCCATCCACTTGCCGAGTTCCTCATTGTTGCCGTTCTCCAGGTCACCTCGCATGCCGAGGTCTTCTTCCATCATGAAGAAGGTGCTGGTGGCGTTACGGATGAGCCCCACCTGAAGGGTGTTGGTGCCCATCTTGATTTCTTCAAAGTCGTCCGCAGCCGTGTACAGGGCATTGCCC
>NZ_JBAQCR010000167.1:0-76284 GCF_049294395.1 Prosthecobacter sp. | reverse complement strand
TGTACAGGCTCTGGCACTGCCGGTGCTCAATCATCGTGTGCTGCTGGACTACACCGCCCGTATGGATGGCAAAACGAGTGCCGGAGTGGTCCGTGCCATCCTCGCTGAAGTGCCCGTGCAAAACCTCGCGACACCACGCACCCTGAAGGAGGCCGCATGAAGTCTTTTCACCGCCTGCTTCTGGGCGTGCTGCTGCTGGGGGCCACGGCGGCGCATGCGCAGAAAAACATCGCCAATGAGGAGCTCGATCCGCTCTCCGGCACTCGCGTGCAGGTTCGCAGCGTGTTTGATCCGCTGCCTCCCTCGGGATATGCGCCCATGCGCATCGTCGCGACGAACGGCACCGGTCGCAATGCGCGCTGGGGCTTTGATTTTCATTCGCAGACCCAGTACTACCGGCAGCAAAACGAGCACGACAGCAGCTTTGCCGTGGACGTGCCTGCGCGCTCCACCCAGTCGGCCTTGTTCATGGTGCCGCTGGCTGTGGACTATGACGACAGAGGCGCAGGTTCCTCCGGCCACGTGATGCGGGTGGGCATCTCCGGCACCGGATTCGATGAGTCGCCCAAGTTTGACCACGAGAGCCGCATCGCCGGTTTTCCAGCACTGGCTCTCAGCGAGACACTGGCGGAGTTCAGCATCACTCAGCTCAACAAGGAACTGGAGGCAAAGCTGCGCTCTAGCCGTGGGGGCTATTACGGCGGCAGCCTGAACTTTGTCAGTCGCTTTGAACCGGCGGACCTGCCCGACGCATGGCTGGGCTACAGCGGTTTTGATTTCATCCTGCTCAGCAGTACCGACTGGCAGAAATTGAAACCTGCGGTGAAGCGTGCGCTGCTGGAATGGGTGCGGCTGGGCGGGCAACTGCATGTGTATCTGTCGCCCGGGGCCTACTCGGAATCGCTTGGGCTGCCAGACATTGCCAGTGCAGGCACGCACATGGTATCGCTGGGAAAAATCGCCACCTTGAGCTGGGATGGCAAGACCCTGCCTGCAAGCCAGACGCTAAATCGCTACTGGGGTGAAAAACAGCGCGTGAACAGCCTCAGGTCTGATCATGCCCCCGTGGGTGCATGGCCGTTGCTGAAATTGTTGGGCACGCGCAGCTTTGCCTCCTGGCAGGTGATTGTGTTTCTCGTGGTCTTCGGCATGCTGGTGGGGCCGGTGAATCTTTTCGTGCTGGCTCCGGCTGGCAGGAGACACAAGCTGTTCATCACCACGCCATTGCTGTCCATCGGTGCCAGTGTGGTCATGGTGGTGCTGATCCTGGTGCAGGACGGCACCGGTGGTGTGGGGCGGCGCTTCGTTGTCATCAATCTCGAACCCGGAGAAGCGGCGGCCTATGTGACTCAGGAGCAGGTCAGCCGTACCGGCGTGCTGCTGGGTGCAGGCTTTGAGATGAAGCAGCCCGTGCTGATCGAACCCCTGGTCATGCCGGACTCGCCATGGGCAAAATTGAAAAAGACCTCCACCGCACAGTCCGCGAGTCTGACTCAGGACGGACGTGAACGTCGCGGCAATTTCTTCCAAAGCCGCGCAGAGCAGGGGCAGGTCCTGCGTGCTGCCGTCTCAACGCGTGCACGCCTTGAGCTCAAGGCCGGTGCCGCACCTGACGCCGCACCGACACTGATCTCAGCGCTCGGCTTCACGGTGGAGGAACTGTTTTACACAGATCCAGCGGGCGCGCATTGGCGGCTCGAAAAACCGCTGAGCACCGGCCAGAGCGCCACCCTGGTCAAAGCAGATGACAGCTCTCAACGGTTGTGGTGTGAGGCCGCCGTCAATCCTGCCGTGGACTCATTGCGGATTGCCCTCAACACCACCACGAACCGTCGCTCCTTCTTCGTCGCCAAGGCCCGGAAGGCACCGGATTTCACACTCGACACCCTGCCCTCCATCCGCTGGGAGGACGATCGCATTGTTGTCTTCGGCCCGGTCACGCAGCCCTGAACTCCGCCTCTTCGATCTTCATGTCATCGTCTGTTTCAAACTCCGCCCCCGCTCACGAGATGGATCGCAGCCAGCCTGCGGTCGTGGTGGAAGATCTGCACCGCACCTTCGGCACCCTGAAGGCGGTGGATGGCGTGTCCTTCAGCATTGATCACGGTCGGGTGGTCGGCTTCGTCGGTGCCAATGGTGCGGGCAAAACCACCACCATGCGCATCATGGCCACGCTTGATTCTCCCGGCAGCGGCAGGGTTTGCATGGGCGGGCACAATGTCGTTCATCATCCGGCCAAGGTGCGCCGTCTGCTGGGCTGGATGCCGGACAGCTTTGGCACCTATGAGCACATGACCGTGCTCGAATACCTCGACTTCTATGCGCGCGCCCTTGGCTTCAAAGGCGCGGATCGTGTCCGCCGCATCCAGGAGGTGATGGACTTCACCGATCTCACGCCGCTGGCAGATCGCATGAGCAACAAGATGTCCAAAGGCCAGACCCAGCGCCTCTGTCTGGGCCGCGCTCTGCTGCATGATCCGCAGATCCTCATCCTCGATGAACCCGCGGCGGGTCTCGATCCCAAGGCGCGCGTCGAACTCAAAAACCTCATCCGCATTCTCGCGCAGGAGGGTAAGACCATCCTCATCAGTTCCCACATCCTCAGCGAACTTGGCGAGATGTGCGACAGCCTTCTCTTCATCGACAAAGGCCGCATCGTTCACCATGGCGATGCCGAAAGCATGATGCGCGGCACCGAGACCGCCGGCGAGACACTGGTCAATGTGCAGATCGCAGGCGAACCCGCCAAGCTCATCGAATGGGCGCTCACCGCTCCGCTGATCAAGGTCGAAGAAGAGACCAAGCGCGGTGCGCGTTTGCGCATTCAGTCCACGGACGATGCCACCCTGGCAGGAGTGCTGCGCCGCATGGTCCAGGACGGCCTCCCCGTGCTGGACTACCACCGCGAGGAGCGCCGTCTGGAAGACGCCTTCATCGACATGCTCGGTCAGATCGACAAGAACACCTTCAAAGCTCCGCCGCCTGGAGGGTTGCCGCCAAAAATCACGGAGGACGCAAAATAATGCATCATCACCGGCTCCTCATTTTTGCAGCTTTTGGCGCTTCTTTGCCGCCATCCCAAGCATGAACGCTTCCTTTGCCATCACGGATTTTCCCGACCGCCTCTCACCGATGGTGGTCAAGGAACTGCGGCAGGGGCTGCGCACTCGCTTGTTCGGCGGTGTGCTGCTCACGCTGCACATCATGCTGGTGCTGCTCACGCTCATGAGCGCCGGGGCGGAAAATGCCGCCGTGGTGAGCGGATGGTTTGATGGCATCGTCACACTCGTGCTCTGCATCATCATGCCTCTGCGCGGATTTTCCGCCGTGGCGGATGAGTTGAAGTCCGGCACGCTGGACATGCTGGCGCTCACACGTCTTTCAGCCGGGCGTATCATCTTCGGCAAATGGGCCGCCATCGCCTCCCAGTCTCTGCTGCTCATGCTCAGCATCATGCCTTACGTGGTCGCACGTTTTGTGTTTGGCGGTTTGGATCTCTTTGGCGAGATCGCGGCGCTGTTTTACAAATGGCTGGCCGGCGTCGTGATTGCGGCGGTGATCGTGGCGCTCTCCACCCAGCGTCAGTTCTGGCTGCGGGCCGTCGTTGTTTTCCTGCCGCTGATGATCGGCGGCTGTGGCGCGTTTTCATTCATGGTGATGACACGCGTGGGAACCAGTACCACTTCGGGCTCGATGGTGACGTTCTTCACCAAGTCGGGCGGAGCCAGTTCCGCGCTGCTGGTGGTGGGAATGGCGGCGTGGGCGATTTTCTTCTTTCTCAGCCTGGCGGCCACGCGCATCGCGCCGAGCGCTTCGCTCCTGAGCGTGGTCAAGCGCTCTGTGCATTTGGTCATGATCCTTTCGTTGCTGCTGCTGGGCTGGCTGACCGGGTCAGGAGCCGACATAGGCATGATCGCTGCGGGCGTGCTCACCTTGCTGATGATCGACGCCTTGACCGAGCGCGTGAACGAAGTGCCCTCCGTGTATGCCGCCTTTTATCAGCGCGGCTGGCCGGGCCGTGTCGCCCTGTGGCTGCTGGCGCCGGGTTGGGTCACAGGTCTGGTCTACTCGGCTCTGATGGTGTCGCTGGTGGTGGTCTACGTTGGGTGGACGCGCAGTGTGGAGGAGGCCAAGCTGGTCTTCGTGAGTGCTGCCGGGATCTGGATGATAGCGGTCTTGGTCCAGCTGTTTTCCACGCGCAAGTCGCGTGATCTGCTGCCGCCTTTCATCATCTTCTGGCTGATTGTAAATTTGATGATCGCGATCCTGGGCATTCCGCTGCTGGCGTCGTTGAGCATGAGGAGCGCCACAGCTTGGTTCACCTGCGCACTCCCGCAGTTTTTGACATCGGGTTACAAGACCGCACAGGCGGGGGACAAGGCGGCCCTTCTCCAGCTAGGTATGCTCTCCGCCTCCATCTGGCCCGCACTGCTGCTGATTGCCGCAGTGTTCGCCTGGCGGCACGCACGCGCTGCGCGGCAGGAAGGCTGGCGCATGGTTCACGCTGTTAAAGGAGGCACCGCAGTCTGACATGAATGCCGCTCTGCCCATGCTGCGTGATTTCAGCGATCGCTTCAGCCCGATCGTCGTCAAGGAGCTGCGCCAGGGCCTGCGCACGCGGTTCTTCACCTCGGCGCTGATCCTGTTCCACACTTTCATCATCCTGCTTCTCATCACGGTGACATTGGGTGCGCCAGTGGAGGCGGTGAACGGCATCTTCTGGGGGATCGCAGGTTTCATGTTGCTGGCGGTCATGCCGCTGCGTGGCTTTGCCGCCCTGCATACCGAAGCTGCGGATGGCACACTGGACATGCTGACGCTCACCTCCATCGCGTCATTCCGCATCCTCTATGGCAAATGGGTTGCGCTCTACAGCCAGACGCTTCTGGTCGCAGGCTCCATTCTTCCCTACATGGTCGCACGCTACTTCTTTGGTGGCGTGGAAATTCTGCAGGAGGTCGTGGCGCTGGTGATGCTGGCTCTCGGCTCCGGGGTCATTACGGCGGCGTTGCTGTCCTTTTCTTCTCAGGGCCCCTTGTTGCTGCGCATCTTTCTGGCGCTCTGCGTGGGTGCGGGGGCGGTCCCACTGGGGTTTTTCACCGCATTCCTCGTCTCGGCATCACAGGCAGACTCGATGGTGCGCGAATTCTTTGCGCTCGCTCTATGGGAGCAGTGCAGCCTCATTGGCGGCATTCTGGCTCTGGTGGTGTATGCCGTGTATTACTTTTTGGCGCTCGGCTCCTCACGCATCGCTCCACCCTCAGAGAATCACAGCACGTTGAAACGCCTCATCGCACTGGCCGTCCACGGCGCTTTGATGGTGACGGGCCTGCTGCTGTGTTCTCTCAACACCGATCCCGATGTGGCTTTTTGGGCCTTCATTCCCCTCATGGTCCTGACGCTCATCGTTTGCATGGATGTGCTGACGGAGGAAATGCCGCGCTACCCCACGGCTGTGGCAGTGCTGGCACGGCGCGGGCGTTTTGGCAGGCTGGCAGGCAGACTCCTGTATCCTGGCTGGGCTTCCGGCGTGATCTTCTCCGCCGTTATGTGTCTGATGGCGTTGAGCATCATGGCTGGCATCACTCTCAGGCATTCTTCCTGGGATTGGGACGACGGCCCGGGCGTTTACATGGTCTGCCTGCTCCTGGCTGTCTTCGTGCCGGTGATCCTGCGCATCAACCGCACGAACACCTTTGTAAACTGGTGGGTGGTGCAGTTTTGCTCAGTGATCTGCGGGATCCTGCTGTCGCTTTTTTGCTTCACTATGAATGCACGTGAGCTGGGCGTCATCGGCATTTTCACCCCCATCACCACGTTGTTTGGAGTCGAGTGCGTGGGCTACAGCAACTGTGAAGGACTCATGGTCCTTGGCTGTATGTTCAGCGCAATTTGGCTCCTCGTCGCCATAGTGCGTGCTGCCTCAAATTTCAAAACCTACACCACGCTCGAATCCGAAGCGCTTGAGCAAGCCGCTCAGGAAACCCCTCGCACTCATGACGCTGCTTGAAGATGCCGGCGCATTGCGCACGCTGCACGTCCGCGCACGTGGCTGGGCGCGCGTGCTGAAGCTGCCCTTCCGTCAGCAGCGCTGGCGTGGCCATGCGGGTGAGTTTCTCGGCAGCGGCACCGGCAGCAGCCTCGACTTCCAGGACCATCGCCTCTACCTGCCCGGTGACGATCCACGCCAGATCAACTGGCAGGCCTACGCCCGCACCGGCACCTACTCGATGAAGCTCTATCGCGAGGAGGTGCGCCCGCTCGTCGATGTGATCCTCGATGTCTCCGCCTCCATGTTCGCCTTTGCCGCCAAGGAGCAGCGTGCGTTGGAATTGTTTGCTTACACCATCGAGTCCGCACTGCAGTCCGGCGCCACCCTGCGCTGCTATGCCGTCGCCGGATCACAGCACCAATTGCTGGAGCCCGAGGTCATTCTCAGCGGCCAGTGGCACGCACGTGTCAGCGCCTTGATCCCCACTCAGGAAACTCCCGCGCTCAATCGTCTCCCCCTGCGTGCCGGGGCCATGCGCGTCTTCATCAGCGACCTGCTCTTTGCCACCGAACCGGAAGCCATGCTCGCCTGCCTCAGCACACGCAGCGGTCGCGGCATCGTCTTCGCTCCGCAGGCGCAGGAGGAGGCCGATCCCGGCTGGGATGGTAACTACGAATTCATCGACCCCGAGACCGGCCTGCCGCATGAGCACCGGGTCGAAGCCGCGCTGCTGCAACGCTACGAATCAGCCTACCGCCGCCATTTTGAACTTTGGAAAGCCGCCGCCCAGAAACACGGCATCGCACTGGCCCGTGTGTCAGCAGAGGCCGACTTTCAAAAGGCGCTGCAACTCGAAGGCCTTTCCAGTGGAGCCGTGGAAACCGCATGAATCTCACGCTCGCCAACACCTGGGGCCTTTGGGCGCTGCTTGGTCTTCCGGCCGTGATCGCCATTCATTTCCTTCAGCGGCGCAATCGTCGTGTTCCCGCCACCACGCTCTTCCTGCTGCAGCAGATGAAGCGCGAGAGCCGCACCGGCAGCCGCTTTGAGCGCCTGCGCACATCCATCCCGTTCTGGCTGCAATTGCTCATGGTGCTGCTGCTCACCTGGCTCCTCGTGCAGCCCCGCTGGCTCAAACACGATGCCGTGCAGCGCATCGTCATCGTGATGGACACCTCCGCAAGCATGCAGGCATTTCGCGCGCCTGCTGTCAAAGCAGTGGATGATGTTCTCGGCCTGCTTGAAGGACCTCTCGCACGCGCAGAGCTCACCCTGCTGTCTTCAGATGCCGAAGCCCCCAGCCTCTATCACGGTACGCTGGCTGGTGAACTGCGGCAGGCGCTCGATCATTGGGAGCCACTGCTCGGCGTGCATGATTTCACTCCCGCCTTGCGCGTCGCACGCGGACTCGTCGGGCAGCAGGGCGTCGTGGTGCTCGTCACGGATCACCCTCTGCCAGTGCCGCCGCTCTTTGGCGCACAAGTGGTATCCGTCGGCCAGGAAACCGACAACGTCGGCTGGGCGGGCGTGACGGTGGAAGAAAAAGACGGCCAGTGGGTGTGGCATGCGCTGGTGAAAAATTACAGCCGCACCGCGCAGGAGCGGCAGTGGCGTGCGCAGGCCGGTGCTGCGGAGTCTCCCTGGAAACCAGTCAAGCTCGGCCCCGGTGAAACCCAGACGCTCTCGGGTCCTTTCCCAGCCGGTGAGATCCAGCAGATCGCGCTGCACCTCAGCGACGACGCGCTATCACTCGACAACGATCTGCCCCTCGTGCGTCCCCAGCCCAAGGTGCTCTCACTCTGTCCGCTTGAAGGCAAAGTGCCATTGCTCGCCGAGTTGTTCAGCCGCTACGCGCATCTGCGCATGGTCGCTGTGCCGGGCGAGTCAGATCTCGTCGCCGCCGTGATGACACCGACCTTCGCCCTGCCGGAGCAGCGGCATGGCTGCTTTTTTCAAGCCCCGGCGGACGAAACCGCTCCCTACCTCAAAGGCAGCATCGTCGCCGAACCCCATGCGCTCGTGGAAGGACTGAACTGGCAGGGCCTGCTGGTGCGCGAATCGAAAGCCATGCCTCGGCAGTCGCAGGATCGCGTCCTCCTCTGGCAGGGCGAGCGCCCGCTCATCGTCCTGCGCATGATGCCCGCAGGCGGACGCCAGTTGATCTGCCTGTTTGATCTGGAAACTTCCAACGCCCGCAAACTCCCTGCCTTCGCCGTGCTGCTGCATCGCTTTCTCGAAGAATTGCGCACGGACAAGCTCGCTCCCGAATCCGCGAATTTCGATGTGCGCCAGCACCTCGTCGTCGCCCACCGTCAGGATGCCGAAGCCGGGCCATTGAAACTCGGAGAACAGGAAATCCCCCTCGCACAGGCCCGTCTCCTGCGCGCGCCTGCAAAGCCCGGCCACTTCACCGTGCGTCAGGGTGAAACATTGCTCCTCACTGCGGCGGCGCATTTCGCCGACACCCGCGAAGCCGACCTCACCCAGGCAAAGCCCTTCAACGAACTCGACAAGATCAAAGCCGTGCAGATCGAGACCCTGCACGAGGCCGATCCCAACTGGCGGTTGTGGCTCCTCATCCTGCTGCTCCTGCTGTTGGGCAGTTGGTGGTTCACAAATTCCAGACGCGAAGTCCAGGAGGTATCACGCGCATGAAACACCTCCTCTTGAGCCGCAATAAAACGCAAAGGTCGCAAAAAGGGGCTGCCTCCGGAAACCTGCTCTCCCTCTCTTTTTTGTGCCATTTTGAGTTTTTTGCGGCCATTCAAAATGAGGCCCCGACATTATGATGTTCCGCCATCCAGAATGGTTCGCGCTGCTGCCCGTGCTGCTGCTGGCAGGCTGGCTCCTGCCACGCCTCATGCTCATGCGGCCGGTGCGTCTGCTGCTCGTCGCTTTGATCACGCTGACCCTGGCACAACCGCAATGGCGACGTCTCGCAGACGGCGTGGATCTCTGGGTCCTGCTGGACTCCTCCACCTCAGCCGAGCAGCCGATGGCCAAGGGCATGCAGGAATGGGAGAAGCTGCTCGAAAAAAGCCGGGGCCGCGAAGACCGGATCTTTTACCTCAACTACGCAGCAGAGGTGATGAAGCGCGGTGCTGAAGGCGCGGAGATGTATGCCCGCAATCAAACTCAGACGCGCACCGCTCAGGCCGTGACTCAGGCGCTCGCTTTTGCCCAACGTGAAGGCCGTGGCAGGCCGGCGCGAATCCTGGCCATCACCGACGGTTATTCCACCGAGCCCCTCACAGGTCTCGCCTCCAAACTCACGCAGCAGGGCGTGGAGCTGGACTACCGCCTCGCCCGCGAAATCGAGACCACCGACTACCGTGTCTCCGCCATGAAGCTCCCTGCGCGCGCGCAGTTGGGCGAACCCTTTCTGATCGAAATCGAACTGCGTGGCACCACCGATGGCAAGGTCCCCCTCACACTCTTGCGCAACGGGCGAGAACTCAAAACAAGCGAAGTGGCCGTGAAACTCGGCAGCGGCATGATCCGCTTCACCGACCGCCTGCCCGCTGCCGGTGTGGCGCATTACGAGGCCATCATCCAGCCCGGCAAGGACGCGCATTCGGGCAACAATCGCCACGAGGCCATGATCGAAATCGCCGGCGGTCCTCGCGTTCTGCTGCTCACCAAATACACCAACGATCCCGTCGCAGCCACTCTGCAGCGGCAGGGCTTCACCGTCGAGACCGTCACGGAGCTGCGCTCCCTGCGTCCGGGTCAGTTGGCAGGAGTGAAGTGCGTCATCTTCAACAATGTCCCCGCATTCGAGCTGCCCTCCGAGTTTCTCCCGGCCATGGATTTCTATGTGCGTGAGCAGGGCGGCAGCATCCTCATGGCCGGTGGCAAACAAAGCTTTGCAGCAGGCGGCTACTTCGAATCTCCACTCGATCCACTGCTTCCGGTGTCCCTCGAAATGAAGCAGGAGCACCGCAAGCTCATGGTGGCCATGGCCATCGTGATGGACCGCAGCGGCTCCATGGGCATGACCGTGCAGAACGGCTTCACCAAAATGCAGCTCGCCGACGAGGGTGCAGCGAATGCCATCCGCTTCCTCGGCCCGCAGGATCTGCTGGCAGTCTATGCCGTGGACAGCGAGGCCCATGAAATGGTGCCGCTCCAGCAGGTGGGCCCCAACCGCGAAAAAATGGAGAGCGCCGTGCGCCGCATCGAAAGCACCGGCGGTGGCATCTATGTTTACAACGGCCTCAAAGCCGCATGGGATCAGCTCAAATCCGCGCCCGTCGGCCAGCGCCACATTATTCTCTTCTCAGACGCCGCCGACTCCGAGCAGCCGGACGATTACCAGATCTTGATCGAAGACATCATCAAGAACGGCGGCACCGTCAGTGTCATCGCCCTCGGCACCCGCAAGGATGTGGACGCCTGGCTGCTCGATGACATCGCCAAGCGCGGCAAAGGCCGCATTTTCTACACCGACAAAGCCGAGGAACTCCCGAGCATCTTCAGCCAGGAAACCGTCGCCGTGGCACGCAGCGCCTTCATCACGGAACCCGTCGCCACCAAGGCGGCAGGCGGCTGGTTTGAGATTAGCAGCCAGGCCTTTGAGTGGCCCAAGGAAGTGGATGGTTTCAATCTCAGCTACCTGCGTGACTGGGCCAGCCAGGCGCTCATCACGCAGGATGAATACGCAGCACCGCTCGTCGCTTTTGGGCCTCGCGGCACCGGCCGCACGGCCGCCGTCAGTTTTCCCCTCGGCGGCGAGCACTCCCAGCGCGTACGCGACTGGCCCAAATACGGCGACTTTCTGCAGACCCAGGTGCGCTGGCTCATGGGTGAGACCGTGCCGCCCGGCATCGGTGTCCGGCACCGCATTGACGGCAACACCCTCACGCTGGATCTCCTCTACGATGAAGAATGGGAGCCCAAACTGCGCACCAAAGCCCCGCGTGTCGTGCTCGCGCATGGCTTGCGCGCCGAAGGCTCGCATGAGCTCGCCTGGGAGCGTGTCGCCCCCGGCCATTTCCAGACCAGCACCGAACTTCCCGAAGGTGAAATGGTGCGTGGCGCCGTGCAGGTCGGCGGTCAGGCCATCAGCTTCGGTCCCGCCATCGTCGGCACCAGCACCGAGTGGGCCTTCGATGAGTCCCGCGTGGAGGAACTGCGCCGCGTCTCCCAAACCAGTGGCGGTCGCGAACTGCTCGAAATGAGCCAGGCCTGGCGCAGCCCCACCATTCCACGCTTCACGGATCTAGGTCTATATCTGCTCATCACCACCCTGCTGCTGCTCCTCTTCGAAGCCTTCGTGACTCGCACCGGCTGGAAGCTGCCGCAATGGGCCCATGCCGAAGCCCGGCAGCGCCCCAAAGTCGTCAAACCCACCCGCGAAGCTCTGCAGCATCAGCAGCGCCTGCAGCAAACGCCACAGCCTGAAGCGCCCCAAACCACTTCAGTGGCGTCGGAAACAAAACCCGAACCCATCACTGATGCCGATCGCCAGAGCCGTTTTCAGCGGGCGAAGAAACGATGATGCAAAACCACCTTGGAGGCACTCCGGGAAACGCTCGGATGAAGGCTTGCGTGTCTTTGAGCTGGACTTAAAATCAATCATTGGTTCCCATGAGACAGTCAGGCTTTGAACAGTGCTCTATGCCATTGGCCATCCATGCGTGGCATCAAATGATCGCCACCGGTCTTGCTCCAGCACGGGCTGAACTCATCAAGGGGGTGATTGTCGAAAAAAGAAGCAGGTCCATCATTCATACCAAGCTGTCCGCGAGAATGTTCGCCTTGCTTCAAAAGCTCGTGGGAGGTCAAATGTGGGTTCGCAAGGAGGATCCGCTGACCTTCACTGATTCAGAGCCAGAGCCTGATATATCAGTGGTGGCAGGAAAAGAGGTGGATTTTCAAAGTCATCCGACTACGGCCCTCCTCGTTGTTGAGGTGTCTGTTTCCAGCCTCAATGAAGACCGTGAAATGGCCGACCTCTATGCAGAAAACGGCGTGGTCGAATATTGGATTGTAAATGGTCAAGAACGCTGCATCGAATGCTATCGCGATCCCTCTGCTGGCCGCTATCAGACCCTGCTCCGCATCACCGAAGGCTCCCTCCTTCAGAGCACCGCCCTGCCAGCAGTGAGCGTGGACATCGCTGAATTGTTTGCGGGTATCGGTGCCTGATCCCGCCCGCGCTCAAGCAGGCATCCCAGCATGGCTCTTTCGAGAGAAAGCCTCCCCAAGTCTCCGCCGAAGAGCGCCAGAGCCGTTTTCAGCGCGCGAAGAAACGCTGAGGTGGCGGGGAAGGGGCGGATGGAAAGCTTGAGTGACTTTGATCCAGATTCTTTTCCAACCGCTCATGGTACTAAACTGCCCTTCTTTGTCTTTGGAGACAAAGAGTCCGTTGTGGCAGCGTAAGTGGGAGTCACTCTAATCCATCGAAGATCATGCCCACCTCTCGCCGCTCCTTCCTCAAGAACTCCACACTTGCTTCCGCCGCTGTCGCCTTTCCGGCCTTCGTCCGTGGTCAGAACCTCAACAGCAAGCTCCAGGTCGCCTGCGTCGGCGTCAATGGCATGGGCTACAGCGACCTGCACAACGTGGGCTCTCATGCCTCAGTAAAGTTCGTCGGCTTCTGCGATGTGGATGCAAATCGCTTCGACAAAGCGGACGCGGAGTTCCCTGGCGTGAAGCATTTCTCCGACTATCGCGAGATGTTCAGCACCCTGGGAGATGGCTTCGATGCCGTCACCGTGGGCATTCCCGATCACATGCACGCCCCGGTGGCCGTGGCTGCCATGCAGAAGGGCAAGCACATCTATTGCCAGAAGCCCCTCGCCCACACCGTCTGGGAGGCACGGCAGATGAAGCTGTGGGCCGAGAAGAAGAATCTCACCACGCAGATGGGCAATCAGATCCACTCCTCCATCGAGTACCGCATGGGCACACGCCTCATCAAGGAAGGCGCAATCGGCAAAATCAAAGAAGTCTATTCATGGGTGGGCGTCACGGGCAACGAGCGCACCCGCATGTTCCAGCCGCCGCCGCCCGCTCAGGCCCCGGCCAATTTGAACTGGGACCTCTGGATCGGCGCGGCTCCGATGCGTGACTACGCACCTGCCTACCATCCCTTCATCTGGCGCGACTGGCAGGACTTCGGCGGCGGCGGCCTCGGCGACTTCGGCTGCCACATCATGGACCCCGTCTTCACCGCGCTCGATCTCACCGCGCCCATCAGCATTCAGGCGAAGAACAGCGGCATCAATAATCAGATCTGGCCCACACACGAGACCATCAACTACGTCTTCCCCGGCACTCAATACACCGCCGGCAAGACGATGAAGCTCACCTGGATGGATGGCGGCCTCAAACCCAGCCACAAGCTCGCGCAGATGCCCGGAGACGTGGATCTCCCCGGCAGCGGTTCCATCTTCATCGGCGAAGGCGGCACCATGGTGCTCGCCCACGTGGCCGGTCCCCGCCTCTACCCGCTCGACAAGTTCACCGGCTTCAAATATCCCAAGGAGGAAGGCCGCAGCCACTGGCACACCTGGGTGGACGCCTGCCTCGCCAGCAAAAAGACCAGCGATGGTTTCCACTACGCCGGCCCGCTCGCGGAAACCGTGCAGCTTGGCAACGTGGCCACACGCCTCGCCATTCCGAAGATCGACCCCATCACGGGCCGCATGGAGGAGGCAAACAAGGTCCTCGAGTGGGACGCCGCCAATCTGAAATTCACCAACGCCCCCGAGGCTGACAAGCTGCTCACGAAAACCTACCGCAAGGGTTTCGAAGTGGCCGCTGCGTAAGCATCCGGATGCTCTGATCTCAACAGACGCGCGCTGAACTTAAAATTCAGCGCGCGTTTTTTTTGATGGCAATTGAGTGACTGGCGTAGTTATTGCGTCAGACATCGATATGAATTCGGAACACACCAACGAATCATCGTCTTCCCTCAGTGGAAGCCTCCTGCTCGCCTCACCGGCCATGCGTGACTCCAACTTTGCCCGCTCCGTGGTCTTCATGGCGGCGCACAACGCGAAGGACGGCGCCTTTGGCTACATCCTGAACCGGCCGCTGGAGCAATGCGTCGCTGATCTCCTGCCAGATCAGGATCTAGGCCCGCTCGGTGAGGTTCCCGTCTTCATGGGCGGCCCGGTTTCCACCGACAAGCTCGCCTTTGCCGCGCTGCACTGGAACAAGCGCCGCCGCACCCTGCGCTGCCAGACACACCTGTCAGTGACAGATGCCCTGCATGCGCTCAGCCTCGGTCATGACGTGCGCGGCTTCGTCGGCTACTCCGGCTGGAGCGGCGGACAGCTGGAAAGCGAGCTCGAAGTCCGTTCCTGGATCACCACCACCGCACGTCCGCTCGTGCTCACCGTCGAAAAACCGACGCAGATGTGGTCCGCTATTCTCAAGGACATGGGGCCGGTCTACAAGGTGATGGCCGGCATGCCTGAAGATGTGAGCCTGAACTGAGCCTACTTCGTAAACTCCTTGTCGATCGCATCCAGATACTTCGAGATCGGATCGGTGCGGACGGGGAGTTCTTTCTTGATGGTGGCGGGCAGATTCAGGAAGTCGTCAAACTTGCCGGAAAGGCGACCGCTTTCACTGGCTTCAAACCAGTCAAGGTAGTCGCGCACAGCGATGGACTTCTGATACGCGACGAGCGCAAATTCATGCAGCGCGGCGAGGCGCTTGTCCATGTCCTTGGTTCTCCCGGCTTCAATGTCATGCACTGCCACCAGATAGCCTCGAATCACAGGACGGAACAGGATGCTGACACGCAGCTCCAGGGCACGCAGTGAGGCGGTGTTGTAGGCCAGTATTTTGGCGCGATCCGGGTGCTTGAGGATGTGCTGGTACTCTTCCAGCGGCAAACTCACAGGCACCAGCGTGGTCGAGGCGTCAGCGTTGGCTGCGGCCACGACTTTCATCTGTTCGGGCGGCAGGGGTCTGGCGTTTGGATTGCTGGTCTGCGGTTTGTCCGCAGGATTGGCGGATGATTTGGAGGCCGGTTTGGAATTGGGGTTCGTCGTGCGCGGCTTGCTGCTTTTCTTGACGGGTGGTCTGTCCTCCTCCGTTTTCGGGGCAGGCGCTTCCTCTTTGGGGGCTTCTTCGGCCTTGGGCTTGCGCTTGCGGAAATCAAACAGCGGCTCCGCAGTCGGACGCGCGGCGGCAGGTGCCAGCATTTGCCACGCATCCGCCATCATGGGCGAGATCAGACGAGCGACCTCCAAAGTGTCCGGCGGTGTGAGAAATGCCTCCTTCTCCTTGGCGGGAGTCTCTTCTTTCTTCTCCTCAGTTTTTTTGCCGCCACGGAACCAGTTCATGGGATTGAGCTTGGTGGGCTTCTTCTCCTCCTTCGGCTCTTCCTTGGCTTCCGGTTCTTTTTTGGCAGGCACCTTCGGTTTTTCGATGGCGGCCGCTTTCTCTTTTTCAGCCGTCTTTTTATCTGCAGGCGCGCTCACAGCCGGTTTGTCCTCAGGCTTCTTCTCGTCACTGCCGGCACCGAAAAGGCGCCCCATGAAGCCAGGCTTCTTCTCCTCTTCTGCCTTCGTCTCCTTTTCGACAGCAGCAGGAGATTCAGCCGGCTTCGCAGCGACCTTGGCTGTGCTTTCTTTGACGCTTGGTTCATCCGGCGTCTTCTTTTCATCACCGCCAGCACCGAAGAGACGGCCCATGAAACCGGGCTTCTTTTCCTCCTCCGCCTTCTTCTCTTTTTCGTCTGAGGCAGGAGTTTCAGCCGCTTTGGCAGCCACCTTGGCTGTGGTCTCCTTCACGCTTGGCTCATCCTGCGTCTTCTTATCGTCACTGCCCGCACCAAAGAGACGGCCCATGAAACCCGGTTTCTTTTCCTCCTCTGCTGGCGGCATTTTCTCGTCAGCCGTCTTGGCCGGTTTGTCACCATCCTTGGCTTCGCTTTCTTTTTCTTTGGCATCTCCCAGGAAAAGCATGCGCCGGAGGAAGCTGCGTTTCGCTTTGGGATCTTCCTCTCCCGGCTCGTCCTTGGCTTCGGCGGTGGCTTCTTTGGTCTTGGGCTTGGCCGGCGCCGCAGCCGTGTGGGGCTCCGGATGGGATTCGCCGGCCGGGATGACTGCCAAGGGTGCCGGGATGACAAACGGGTGCAGCTTCACATTCTTCGGGACGGCGGAGGGAAGTGCTTCGTAGTGAATGGTGATCGCTTCCTCAATGGCCTTGAGACTCTCAGACGCAGTGAGGGGTTCGCCGACACCGGGATTGGCCAGCGAGGCAAGCTGGAGCGACCACCACTTGTTCAGGCTTGAGGCCGAGGCGGCAAAATTTGGAAAGGCGGCGCTGAGCAGCTCACGTTCGGAGCGTGGGTCGCTCGCGAGGGAATTGAGAAACTTGTTCAGGCTCTGGGGTCCGCTGGGCTGATCCACGAGCGCCAGCACCAGGGCACAGCAGGAGGTCTCGTAAATCGTGCGGGACAGGTTGTCCATCTCCACCGGAGAAGCTTCGATGATCTCCTCGATGCCATAGATCTTGCCGCTGCGGAACAGCGTCGCAAACATCGCGCTGGGCGTTGGGCTGGCACGGAAGTCCAGCGCGTGCAGCACGCCGGTCATGATCCAGTCAGGCAGCAGCAGACGCTCCTTTGGCGTCTCGATCTTCTGGTGATTGCGCAGAATGCGCTCGGCCAGCAGCGCACGCACCAGCTCCTTGCGCAGATCCTCCGCTTTGAGACCAGGCCCTTCATTGATCGTCACCTGCAGGTGAAAGCCGCCGAAGCTAAGCTCGGAAATGGTGGTGCTGATCGGCGGTCCTTTTGATTTCGCCGCCTCCTCACCCGTGTTCAGCAGCACGACGATCGGCAGCACCCACGGCTCCTTGTCATTGAGCACCTTGCGCACTTCCTGGGAAACTTCCTCACAGCGCGTGGACATCGCGCTGCGAGTCTCAAACACTTTCCCATGCACGATGAACTGTCGGCTCGTGCTGGTGGAACTGGTGACGGGGAGCTTGTCCGCAGGAGTCCCCACCCGCGGCACTTCTTTGACCGCAGGCTTTTGGGTGACGGCTTCCAGCACCTGCATTTTGCTGGCGGAATTATCAGATGCCGCCGGAGCTGCGGGTGTCTCCGCCGCAGGCTTGGCAGGAACTCCATTCTGCAACTGGCCTGGCTGGGGCGGGGCCGGCGCCGGCGCCACAGCAGTCTTCGGTGCCTCAATGGCAGCCGCAGCTTCCTTTTGCGCCTGCGTGAGCGGTGGTGCCGGAGGTGCGGGTGTCTGACCCACCGCAAGCAGTGTGGCGCAGGCATACGAGAGCACGCTCGCAAGGACGGATGGGAAACGGCGGTTCATGCGGGAGGGAAACGGGGATCGAGCACGAGCTTGTCCTTGGCGATGGTGATCTGGGTCATTTGAAACAAGGCTCGAATTTCCGGGTCCAGCGCCTCAGCCAGCGCCTCCAGGGACGGGTAGAGCGGCCGCATCATGCCACGTGGCATTTGCAGATGGCCGTAAGCACCACGCAGCACCTCCACGCGAAAGTTTTTATCGTCACGACTGATGGCAAGATCCACGCTCGCCGTGTGGGTGTAGCCCTTGAGCTTCCAGATGACGAACAAGCGGGCTCTGTCAGGTTCCAGATCAATTCGTGCGCCTTCAAAACTGACCCAGCTGCCAAGCATGCTCGGGATTTTCCCTGACAGCGTCGTGGCCAGATGCCGGTTGATTTCAGCCTCGCTGATCTCCACCACCGCTGCACGTTTGATCGTCGTCTGGCGCAGGCTGTCCAGCAGGTCATCCGTCTTGGCATTGCTTGGCGCGGCGACATTGGGCAGATCGGCCGGTCGGTAAGCCACCCAGGTGGCTCCGGCCAGCAGGCTGATCCCAAGCAGCCGCAAAGTCTGAAACAGGTGGCGAATCACGGCGGCAGGGGTGGGGGGTAAATGCGGGCTCAGGTCTAGGCGCCCTAGGTCTTGGCAGGTGCCGGCGGAGTGGCCGCCGGAGCCGGTGTCGAACTCGTGGAGGCTGAGGCGCTTTCAGAATCTTTCTTCGCCGCCGCTTTGTACGAATCACTGCGGTAGTCCGTGATGTAAAAGCCGTTGCCTTTGAAGATGAAACCTGAGCCCAGTCCAATCAGGCGCTTCACCGGACCTGGGCAGCCCTCTTTCGGGCAGTCCGTGAGATGCGGATCCTTCATCGACTGTTTGGCCTCAAACTTGTGGCCGCACGTCTGGCATTCGTAATCGTAAGTGGGCATGGTGTGTGGGTAAGTGCGTGCGCGGGGGTAATTAAGTGCGCAGCGGGGGATTAAGTATGCCGCTTTGCACCCTCTGCTGCAAAAGGATTTTCCCCCTCCGTGGGGTTCCGGACGCAATTCAATGCTCGACACCCGCGTGCTGCTGAATGTATTATCCGGCCATGGCTACGCTGTTCCAAGAAACCGTCTTCATGACGAATCTTTATGCCACACCCGCCGACTGGCAGCGTGATTTGTTCTATTCCGTGGTGCGTGCGGGCCATTTGAAGGCGGGTTTCGAGCACCGCATCGAGCGTGAAACCTACCCCGGTCATGAGCTGATCCTCTGCCTCAGAGGCTGCGGCTGGGTTCAGATCGCAGGCAAACGGCATGCCGTCGGACCCGGTGCGCTGCTATGGGTGAACTGCCATCACCCGCACATCTACGGTGCCGCAAAAAAAGATCCGTGGGAGCTCTACTGGATGCGCATCGAGGGCAGATCCCTGGACCGCATCGCCGAACTCCTGCAAGTGCGCTCGCAGCCCGTTCTCGAAGGCATCAATGAGCAGGCGGTGAAGCAGGAGTTTGAGCGCGCCTTCCAGTACATGAGCGGCACCCGCCCCAGCGATGCCGCTCTCGCCAGCGCCGCCGTCGCCTCCATCATCGGCCTCGCATTCCACGTGCGCCTCTCGGAGCCGGGCCTCGTTCAGCCCGAGCTCCCCTCCGCCGTCTCCAAGGCGCTGGAGCGCATGCGCCTCTACTTCCATCTGCCCATGCGCGTGATCGAGCTCGCCCAGCTCAGCGGCATGAGCGAAAGCCACTTCAGCCGCCAGTTCAAATCGGCCATCGGCACCAGCCCCATCGACTGGCTACGGCGTGAGCGCATCAATCAGGCCAAGCGCCGCCTCATTGAATCCGACGATCCCGTCAAAGAAATCGCCCGCCAGGTCGGCTACCACGATCAGTTCTTCTTCTCCAAGGACTTCAAGAAAATGACCAAGCTCACCCCCACGCAGTTCCGTGAGCAGGAAAAGCAGCCCTAGCAACTTCTCCGTTCTGAGTACGTAGTTCGGGCTTTAGCCCGTTCTGGAAGCCTCCGCATCTTCCCAAAACCTAAAACCGCCCTGCGCACGTATTGTAGTCCCGGCTTTAGCCGGAATCTGGAAGCTTGGTTCGAGCAAACAGCTTCCAAAGAACCTCTCCTTTCACTCTCCGGTCCCCAATCCAGCCCCCAGGTTCAGTCGCTCCACACCGCCTAACCCACCAGCGCCTTCTGCTTCACTCGCTGCTCCACCCACGCATGCGTGCGGCGGAAAATAAAGTCCAGCAGCAGCGCCAGCATCGCGCCTGCAAACGCCCCGCCGATGCCGCCATACACGGCGATCATCCAGCTCTCATCCACATGCTCCAGCACTGACCGGCCCACCCAGGCAGTGACCGCTCCGGCGGGAATGCCCGCCAGAATGCCGCACTGCAGCAGCAGCGCCCGCACCGCGGTGGCAGGCCGCTTCGTGAGAAAGCCCAGCGCCACAGAACTGGACACCACCCCCAGCATTGCCAGCCCCGCTGCAATCGCGCAGGCAAACAAACCAATGCCGATGCCCGCGCCGACAAGGACGACCATGACGAGCAGCATGATGAGGCCGGGGATTCCCATGGCAGCAGCATCAAACCCAAATCTCGAATTTCAAATGCTCATTTCATCGCCACTGTTGCACACATGACCACCCCCCCCGCACCCCAGGGACTCCTCGGCATGAAGCCGGAGGAGATCGCTGCCGTGTTCGCAGAGCTGGGCCAGCCCGCCTTCCGTGCCAAACAGCTCGTCGAGTGGGTCTTCGCCAAACGCGCCGCCACCTTCGAGGAGATGACCAATCTCCCCAAAGCCACCCGCGAAGCCCTCGCCACCCGCTTCGTCACGCGCACGATGACCATCGCCAAAGTCGCTGGCTCCAGCGACACCACGCGCAAATTCCTCCTCAAGCTCCACGACGGCCGCTACGTCGAAACCGTGCTCATCCCGGCCAATCCCGCCCTCTACGGCGGCAGTTCGGATCGCCGCACCCTCTGCGTCTCCAGCCAGGTCGGCTGTGCCTACGACTGCAAATTCTGCGCCAGCGGTCTTGCCGGTTTCGCGCGCAATCTGACCGCCGCCGAAATCGTCGAGCAGATCGTGCAGGTGGAGGCCTATGCCGGAGAGCGCGTGGACAATCTCGTTTTCATGGGCATGGGCGAGCCCCTCGCCAATTACTCGAACGTCACCAAGGCCATCGAGATCCTGAATGCCGAATGGGGCATCGGCATCGGCGCACGCCACATGACCGTCAGCACCAGCGGCCTCGCCCCGCAGATCAAAAAGCTCGCCGATTTCCCCCTGCAGATCCGCCTCGCCATCTCGCTGCATGGCGCCACCGATGAAGTGCGTGAGAAAATCATGCCCGTGAACCGCAAGCACAATCTCGGTGAGCTCTTTGAAGCCCTCGATTACTGGAATCAGAAGCGGAAGCAGTTCCTCACCTTCGAGTTCATCCTCATCGCCGACGTGAACGACAGCCTCCAGCAGGCCCACGCCCTCGCCAAACGCGCCCGCAGTGCCAATGCCAAGGTCAATCTGATCCCCTACAACACCGTCGATGGCCTGGACTGGGTGCGCCCCAGCGAAGCCACCCAGGATGCCTTCCTCGCAGTGCTCACGAATGCTGGCGTCACCGCCACCCTCCGCCGTGAAAAGGGCCACGACATCGCCGCCGCCTGCGGTCAGCTCCGGCTGAAACAGGAAACCGAACTCGGCATCATCGAATCCCCCATCCCCGCCAAACGCATCACGATTGGCGGCGGTGCGGAATGATCCGACGGACTACCTCACCCGCGCCGGCTTCCTCACCACCTTGGCAGGGGCGCGTTTCACCGGTCGCTTAAGCTTTGGCGCACTTGCCGGTTTGGCAGCCGCTGGTTTCGCGCCAGCCTTGGCTTCCTTCAGCTCGCGCAGTTCCTTCTCGACCTCGGCCAGACGGCGCGAAGTGGCCTCCAGCTTGCGCACAACTAGACGCGCGACGAATTCATACAGCGCCGCATGGAAATCCGGGTCTTCCTCGCGCGGATGGATGTCCTGCAGGAATTTCTGGTCCACCGCCAGACACACCGCCTTCGTGGAGGCGATGACGGACGCGAGACGCTTGTCGTGGTTCACGAGCGCCAGCTCGCCGAAAACTTCCCCAATGCGGGTGATGGCAGCCACTTTCTTGGTGCCGACCCGCACCTCCAGCTCACCGCTGAGCAGGACGTAGATGCGGGAGTCGATGCTTCCCTCCTTGATGATGTGATCGCCCGGCTCGCATTGCAGCAGGCTGCTCGAGTTCAGCACATCATCAAGCTGGTCATCGCTAAAACTGGCGAGGGCAGGCACCGCGCGCAAAGGCGACGGGCTGTTTTTCTCGTCATGGATGTAAGCAAACTCTTTCATGGAATTCGCCCGGATTCTGTCAGGAGGAAGGCGGGGGGGAAAGATAAATTTTGGTCATTTTCCGCCACTCTTCACCGCCGCATCATACGCGGGCCAGAAGCTGGCGGGAGGCATCAGGTCCTTGCCGCCGTCGTCAAAGCGCGTCCCGATTTCCTGCAGCGGCAGTGATTTCGCCACCTCAATACCCGCCGTGATGTTCGCCGGAGTAAACACAAGACGCGTGAGCTTCATGCCCTTCAGCGGCGTCAAATCCGTCACCGGTGTCTCGGCAATGTGCAGACGCTGCAGCGCCGTGCCGGTCAGTGGGGAGAGATCCTTCACCTTGGTGCGGTGCAGCGTCACACTCACCAGCGGCACCGTTTTCAGCGCGCTGATGTCCGCCACCGGGCAGTCCGTCAGCCACAGCATCTGGATCGGGCATTTGGCTATGCCCGAGATGTCACCAATCGGGCAGCCCACTGCGTTCAGCTCCACCAGCGGCATGTTTTCCAGCGCCGCCAGATTTTCCACCGGCGTGCGGCTCAGGTACAGTTTTTCCAGCGGCATGCCACGGATCGGCGAAAGGTCCCGCACCTTCGTGTCTTCAAGATAAAGCTCCACCAGCTTCTTTCCCTTCATCGGCCGCAGGTCGGTGATCGGCGTCTCGCTCAGATCCAGCGCCAGCGGTTCGATGTGTTCGAGAAACTTCACGTTCTCAATCTTCGCCCCACGCAGGCTCAGCGCCACCACGTTCCCGCCTTCGATGTTGAACTGCCCGTTCCCCGCATACCCCGGATTGTGAAACTTGATCTCCGTATGCATCATCTCCTGCGTCCAGTACACCTTCTTCGGCGCATCCTTGGCCGGAGCCGGGGCGGCAGTCGTCGCCGCCGCAGGCTTTTCCGCCACGGGCTTCGCCGCAGACGCAGGTTTCTTGGGCTCATCACCACACTGGGTCAGAAGGAGAGGAAGGAGGAGCAGGCTGGGCTTCATGCCATGGGCATGCCGGAATTCCGTGTGTGATGCAAGCCTGAAGTGAAACAAGAGCTGCAAACCCTCGTTTACCGCGCCTCACCATGCGCCCGCTCCTTGTCCTCGCCACCCTGCTGCTCAACGCATCCGCCTTCGCCGTCAAACCCAACGTGCTCCTCATCATCGCGGATGATCTCGGCTACCACGACCTCGGTTTCCAAGGCTCCAAGGAGATCCCCACCCCAAACCTCGACAAGCTGGCCGCACAAAGTCTCGTCTGCACCAATGGCTACGTGTCGCATCCGTTTTGCAGTCCCACCCGGGCGGGCATCATGACGGGCCGCTACCAGCAGCGCTTCGGGCATGAAAACAATCCCGCCTGGCTGCCGCAGGACACCGTGGCAGGCCTGCCGCTGACGGAAACAACCTATCCGCAGCTCATGCAAAAAGCGGGCTACACCACGGGTGCCGTGGGCAAGTGGCACCTCGGCGCGCATCCGCAGTTTCACCCAAACAAACGCGGCTTTGACGAATACTTCGGCGCTCTCGGCGGCGGGCACATGTACTTCCCGGGCACCAGCGGCGGCGCGGAATACAACATCCCGCTGAACCGCAATGGCAAGGATGAGGCCCAGACCAAATACCTCACCGAGCAGTTCGGCGATGAAGCCTCTTCGTTTGTGGAACGTCACGCCGCTGAAGCCAAGCCATGGATGCTCTACCTGGCCTTCAACGCCCCCCACACACCACTCCAGGCTCCGCAGAAGTGGCTGGACAAGTTTTCCCAGATCACGGACAAAAACCGCCAGACCTACGCGGCGATGGTGTGCGCCATGGATGAAGCCGTCGGCGGCGTGCTGTCCAAACTCGACGCCACCAAGCAGCGCGAGAACACACTGATCTACTTCGTCAGTGACAACGGCGGCCCCAATCTGCAGGGAAAGAGCGGCTCCAATTTCACCAATAACTCCCCGCTGCGTGGTGCCAAGGGCATGGTCTACGAAGGCGGCATGCGCGTACCCTTCTTCGTGAGCTGGCCCGCCAAAATCAAACCGGGCAAATACGACCAGCCCGTCATCGCACTCGATTTCCTGCCCACCTCACTCGCCGCCGCAGACTCGTCTGACTTGACCCCGAAGAATCTGGATGGCGTCAATCTGCTGCCCTTCCTCAGCGGTGAAAAAACCAGCGCCCCTCATGACACCCTCTTCTGGCGCACCGGCGGCCCCGGCGGCAACAACGCCATACGTCGCGGCAGTATGAAACTCGTGCGCCTCGGCAAAGCAGATCCCGAGCTCTACGATCTCGCCACCGACATCGGCGAATCCAAGAACCTCGCCGCTGAAAAGCCCGAGGTGGTGAAAGAGCTCGTCTCCGCCATTGCCGGATGGGAGAAAGGCACCATCGCCCCCATCTTTGAAAGCCCGAAGGCTGGCAAACCTGCCGCGAAGAAGAAAAAGAAATAGGCTGCCACATGGCGTTTCTGGCAGGATGAGTTTCTTCATGCTGCGCTCGCTCACTTTTCTTCTTCTCTGCTCCTTCGCGCACGCGGATGAGTTCGACTCACTGCGTGCCGTGGTCAGCAAAGCCGTGGCCAAAGGCAATCCACCCGGGGCCGTGCTCTGGTTCGAGAGCGGTGACAAAAAGATGACAATGGTCGAAGGCCAGCGCGCGCTTGTCCCCGAGAAGGAGCCCATGACCGAGGACACCGTCTTTGACGCCGCATCACTGACCAAGGTGGTGGCCACGCTGCCAAGTGTGCTGATCCTCATGGAGCAGGGAAAGATCGAGCTGGAGGCCGAAGTGCGGCGCTACCTTCCAGGATTTCGCAGCGGCATCACCGTGCGTCATCTCCTCACCCACACCTCCGGCCTGAAAGCCGGCCTTCCCAAAGAGCCCGAATGGACCGGTTACACCGCAGGCATCGCCCTTGCCATCGCATCAGAACCAGAAGGCCCTCCCGACCGCTTCTTCCGCTACTCCGACATCAACTTCATCCTCCTCGGCGAGATCGTTCGGCGCGTGAGCGGCATGGGCTTGAACGAGTTCGCCGACAAGCACGTGTTCGCGCCACTGCACATGGACTCCACACGCTTCCTCCCACCGGAGGATTGGCGGCCACGCATCGCACCCACCGAGAAAGATGAGACCGGCATCATGCTTCGCGGCGTGGTGCATGACCCCACCTCACGCAAAATGGGCGGCGTCACCGGCCACGCAGGCCTCTTCACCACCGCCGGCGATCTGGCGAAGTACGCGCGCATGATTCTCGCGGGCGGTGCCGGCATATTGAAACCGGAGACGGTCAAACTCATGACGACCCCGCAGACCATCGCCACAGTCTTCGAACGCCGCGGCCTCGGCTGGGACATCGATTCCACCTTCAGCAGGCCCCGTGGCAAAGTGTTTCCCATCGGCTCCTTTGGCCACACAGGATTCACCGGCACAAGTTTATGGATTGATCCCACATCGAAGACCTTCGTCATCTTCATGAGCTCACGCCTCCACCCCCATGGCAAAGGCAGCGTGCGTGATTTGTATGAAGAGATCGGCACAGCGGCTGCCAAATGCGCAAATCTCATCCCCTCAAATGGCCCCCCATGGCCGCGCGCCGAAACGGAAGTGCCCACCGTGTTGAACGGCATCGACGTACTTACCCGGCGCAAGTTCGCCGACCTGCACGGCCTCCGCATCGGCCTCATCACCAATCAAACCGGCATCGATGCCCAGCGCCACAGCACCATTGATCTTCTGGCCAATGCCCCCGGCGTGAAATTGAAAAAACTCTTCAGCCCCGAGCACGGCATTCGCGGTGAACTCGATCAGGAAAAAATCAGCAACTCCACCGACAAGAAAACCGGCCTCCCCGTGCTGAGCTTGTTCGGCGAGCAGCGCGCCCCCACGCAGGAACAACTCGCAGACATCGACGCCCTGGTCTTCGACATCCAGGACATCGGCTGCCGCTTTTACACCTACATCGGCACCATGCGTCTTTGCATGGAGGCAGCGGCCAAGGCAAAAAAGACGTTCTATGTTCTGGACCGCGTCAATCCCATCGGCGGCATCCAAGTCGAAGGCCCCGCCGTCATCGATGCCGAGAAACCCACCGCCACGCACGCCATCCCGCTCCGCCACGGCATGACCGCCGGCGAACTCGCGGCCATGATGAACACCGAGCGCAGCATCGGCTGCGACTTGAAAGTGATCCCCGTCGAAGGCTGGCAGCGCCACATGCGCTTTGATCACACCGGCCTGCCCTGGATCAATCCCTCGCCCAACATGCGTTCATTGAGCGCCGCTCTGCTTTATCCAGGCATCGGCCTCCTCGAGTTCAGCATCACCGTCGGGCGCGGCACCGACACCCCGTTCGAAGTCCTCGGCGCACCCTACGTGGATGATCTGAGCCTGTCCTATGAGCTGAACAAGCTCGGCCTCACCGGCGTGCAGTTCACCCCCATACGCTTCACGCCCACCGCCAGCATCTTCAAAGGTGCTGCCTGTGGCGGCGTGCGCATGTCGATCACAGATCGCGCCGCCTTGAATTCAGTCGAAGTAGGCATCGCCATCGCCAGCACATTGCAACGGCTGTATCCAAAAGAGTTCAAGCTGTCGCTGGTGGACACCCTCCTCAATCGTACCGCCAGCGTGAAGGCCCTGCGCGGTGGCGATGCATGGAAAAAAGTCGTGGCAGACTGGTCTGCGGAGACACAGGCATTTGAGGAAAGGCGGCGGACTTTTCTCCGCTATTGATGGAGAAGACGAGCTCGTGTTAGCATACCCATGATGAAACTCCGCCACATCCTTCTGGCCTCCACCCTCCTGCTTGCCGCATGCGGCAAGACTTCGGATCAGCATGCGGAATCCAAAGGCACCATCGCCGTGTCCCTGCTCTCCTTGCAAAATCCCTTTTTCAAAGTGATCGGCGACAGCATCATCGCCGAGGCTAAGAAGAACGGCTATGACACGCTCGTGGTCAGCGCAGACGGCGACGTGGCGCGCCAGAGCAACCAGATCAAAGACTTCATCGTGAAAGATGTCGCCGCCATCGTGCTAAGCCCTACGGACTCGAAGGCGATTGTAACTGTGATCCAGGAAGCCAACGCCGCCGCCATTCCCGTCTTCACCGTGGATGTGCCCTGCAACGAGCCCGGCGTGAAAATCGCCACCCAGGTGGCCACCGACAACTTCGGCGGCGGCAAAATGGCGGCAGAGGCCATGATCGAAGCGCTGCAAGGGCAGGGGGGGAAGATCGGCGTGCTCGACATGAAGCAGGTGGAGTCCTGCATCCTGCGCGTCAAAGGCTTCAAGGAAGTTCTGGCCGCTCACAACGCCACGGCGGCAAGAAAAATCGAGATCGTGAGCGAGCTCGACTGCCACGGCGCCAATGACAAAGGCTACAAAGCCACCGAAGACATGCTGCAGGCGCAGCCAGACCTCGTCGGCATCTTTGCCATCAATGACCCCGGCGCACTCGGCGCACGCGGAGCCATTGAGAAGGCGGGCCGCACGGACAAGGTCGTCATCATCGGTTTCGACGGCCAGCCCGAAGGCAAGCAGGCGATCAAGGAAGGCAAGATCTACGCCGACCCCATTCAGTTCCCGGACAAGATGGGTGCCGAAGTCGTGCGCGCCTTCATGCGCTACTCGAAAGGTGAAGAACTTCCTCCTCAGATGCTCATTCCGACAAGTCTTTATCGCAAAGCCGATGGCGCGGCGGATGCTTCGCTGAAATGATCCCATGCTCACTCTCATGAACCCGCTCACCGCCCTCGCCCTGCTGGCGCTTGCCACCTCCGTCGTCTCTGCCGCGGATCCAAAACCCGAGTCCGAATTCACCACCACCGACCCCAAGAAGGTTAAAATCCTCGAAGACTCGTCACGCGAAAAAGATCCCGAGATCGATCACTTCAGGCATCTCTGCCCCGGTCTTGGCGGCTATCAGGTCATCCATGAAGGCGGCGATCTTCGTAGCTGGATCAATCTGATCTACGACGGCAGCAAGACCGACCTCATGAACGACACCCTCACCGCCTGCCCCGGCCAGTTCCCGGCCAAGGCGAACAACGTCGTGCAATGGCGCGGCTTCCGCAAAGGCGGCTCCTTTGCCCCTTACGCCATCATCTATCGCATGATGTCCAGCGCCGATGACGAAAAGCAGACGCGCCTTGAAACGTTCGTCATCATCAAACTCGACAAGGACAAATCATCCGTCGTCGGCCATGTGCCCGCGAAGGAGGGCAATGAAAAAGCCGAGATGCTCGCGGACAAGCTCTGCAAGCCATGAGCAAACACACATGAAGGCAGGCTCATCCATTCATTGGTCCCGACGCACCTGGCTGCTGGCAGCTCTCGCTGCTTGCTGCTGCTTGCCGGCGAAAGCCGCCGACGAGCTGCCGCAAGTGCGCATCCTCTTTCTCGGCAACAGCTACACCGCGTTCAATCTCCTTCCCGGCATGGTGGGAGAGCTCATGCTCTCCTCCCAAATGCTGGCACCGCACATCGGCAGCAGTCTTCAGGGCAACTACACCCTTGAGCGCCACACCACCAATGCGGAGGGCATGGAATTGCTGAAAAAAGGCGCTGACGACGGCAAGCCCTGGGATGTCGTCGTCGTGCAGGAGCACAGCGTCGTCTCCGCCGCCGCCGCCGTGGATGCAGATGCCAGAATGCTCATGGAAAACGGCCTCGCCAAGCTCGTCAAAGCCGCCCACGAATTGAACCCCAAAGTGCTGGTCGTCGTCTTTCAGGTATGGGCCCGGCACGAAAAGCTCTGGAAGGAAAAATCCGCCGATGCCCTCGCCACCGGCAACAATCCTGAGCAGGCCCTGGCCCGCATCCACGTCGCCAATGCGAACGCCGTGAAGGCAGCGCAGGAAAAAATTCCGGGCGCACAAATCATCGTCAGCCCCGTGGGAGATTTCTGGTGGCGCGTGCATGATCTCTATCCCGCGCTCTCGCTCTACGCCGAAGACGGCACACATCCCGATCTGCTCGGCACCCTGCTCAGCGCCTACGTCATTCTCGGCAGCATCGGCGGGCGCGAGGTTCTCGAACAATCCTCATGGCTGCCGCCAGACTGTCCCGCAGTTCAGGCAGCACGCGTGAAGAAAATGGTGCTGGATCACCCCGAAGTATTCAAGGCGGCTGGCAAATAGCCCCTCGCAGCAGTGGCCGGCTCATTTAGGCCGCCAGGAAGTGACGTCATCACTCGTGCCTGGGATCTGATCCTTGCCGCTGCTATAGACAGCCACCTTGGCGACAACATGCGCCGCCTGTCCCGTCGAGATTTTGGGGTCGGTATTGCTGACATCAGGATTCTTCACCTGATTGTCACCGTTTGTATCCATCAGGATGTGATAAGGCTGGCCGTACATGTCAGCGAGCTTGTAGGGGCGTGCGGCTCCTACCAAGCCATGGCGGCCATTGTTCGCAGGGGGAAATGATGCAAACGGCGTGCGTTTGGGATTCAGATCCACCGCGCCGCCCGACGCCGGAGGGATGCCCATGAGAGTATCCACCAGCGAATTGTTGCCATCGGTCAGCACTTCGGCTGCGTCCTCTCCGTTGGCACCTTGGGCAGTGACCTGAATGGGCCAGCGGCCGTAGTCGATCTGGAACTGCTCGATGCCATTCTTGAGATCCACCAGCACCGCTCGCACTTTCAGGCGATTGGCTTGGTCGATGGCATAGCTGATTCCCGCAGCTGTCATGCTCGCAAGGATCGCGATGATGGTGATCGTAATGAGCAGTTCGATCAGGGTGAACGCTCTCGTAGCAAGCTGCCGGTGCGTTTTCATATTCAGAGTTTACCTGAAATGCCATTGGCAGGTCAATACTGCTTTTTTCACCCTTGATCCCCCTCTGGAAACAGCGCACGGCTTGACTCCCCGTGAACAAACCAGCCGTCCTCGATCAAATTCTCTCCGTGCTCAATGCCGAACTCGCCGCACTCACCCGCGCCGCGCAGGGTGCCTTCGCCGCCGCCACGGACCCGGACAGCAAGGCGGAAAACAAGTACGACACCCGCACCCTGGAAGCCTCCTACGTCGCCCGTGGTCAGGCCCAGCGCGTGGCGGAGCTGCAAGAAGCCGTGCGCGCCTTCGGCGCCTTGTCTGGCAACACCCTGGATTCAACTGCCGCCGTCACCCTCGGAGCCCTCGTGACCTTGGAGACCCCCGGCGAAAAAACACACTACTTCCTCGGCCCATTCGCAGGCGGGACGGAGATTGTGCATGCAGGCCAGGAAGTCGTCGTCATCACCCCCGCATCCGCCTTGGGTCAAAAACTCATCGCCAAGCGGGCAGGGGACACCATCGCACTGCGCCCCGGCCTTTCCGCAAAGGTGATCGCAGTGGCCTGATCACGGCGAATCGAGCCCGTTATGCAGAATGCGACTGCACGTCCCTCAAAGCGTCGCACTGCATGGGGTCTGAAGGACCCACGGAGTCAGCCCAGGGCGCTGGAGCGCAGCGACAAGCCCTGGGTCACATGAGCCAATGCCCGGCGTTTCTTCAGGAAGCGCCCTGAATGGGCGCGGGAACAGGTGCTTTCGCCCCATCATCTCACTGTTCATGCTTCTTCTGGAGGTTTGCCAAATCAAGGACGGCCTGCGCTAGCAGTCACAGCCGCAGCATCCACATCCGTCGCCGTCGCAGGGATTGCAGTCGATCATGGAGCTCCCGCCGGTGCTCGATCCAGGACGGCAGCAGCGCACCACGTCACAGCATTCACAGCAGTTGCACCCATCGCATTTGTCCCAGCAGGAGCGTTTGCGCTCGGTGCCTTCAATGGGCGACTGCACATGCTTCGTGCCTTTCTCTCCTTTTCCCGCCACCTGCGCCACTCGCGCTTCCGCACCTACGATCAGCACCGCCCTCAGCAGGTCGCGATGACGCCGCAGCGGCAGGGCATCAAACGCACGCCGCAGGCTGGCCAGTGCTTGCTCAAGCGCAGGCAGCAACGCGGCACGCCGCCCCGCGAGATCAGGAAACGCATGCAGCGGGTTGAACTGTCCACGCTTCTTGTCCCGCGCCCAATCCTCCCACGCATCCTGCGCGTAGATGAGAAAGCCCAGGCTCTCACCGAGTTGATGCAGCAGAGGCTTGGCCTCCGGTGTTCCCGACACCTGCGCGAGGTGTCCCACGATTTCACCATACGCCGCACACGTCGGCCCGGCGCATGCGTCGAGGCTCGCTGAGGGATGCTCGATGTCACTTTGTCCGGCCATCCAGCCGCGAACATCGTGCACAGGAAAACGCATCGCATGCAGCAGGCCCAGCGCATCGCCGATGGGCCTGTCGAGCGCACTCGATCCCGCACGCGCCGCATGGCGTCGCCACCCCCGCTCATCCTGCGCTTCGTCGTCCAGCTTCGCGCTCAGGCCGCAAATCGTCACAGCGGCGGCATATTGCAGCACCGGGCTGTCCGCCACCAGATCACGCGGCGTTGCGAATGCATTGCAGCAGGTAGTCTTGCACAGCTCCGGCGGCGCTTCCGCCAGGGCGGAGCCCAGCAGCGTCAGAAAAGCGCTGTCCCTGTTCACCAGCCAGCGCGCCCACGCGCCATAGTGTCGGTGCAAACTCGTGCCGAGACCGCAAAAGTGCGCTCGATACAAAGACGCCGCCTTCTGGCAGCACATCGTGGGACCCGGGAGATGGCCGAACATCGCCGAAGATGGCGCAAACACCTCCGGCGACGAGTGATTTTCTCTTACCCCGCACGCCGCATCTCCGCGATCCATTCCGGTGGAATGCCCTGCCCGGGCACCGAGCTGTCCGGCTGGCGTTTCAGCCCCACCGTGTGCTCCAGCACCCACTCCAGCCCCTCCCAGAAATGCAGTGCATCCAGCACCGGGTTCAGCGCATTCGTCACCGGGCAGTAATGCACCTCCTTCGGATTCGTGTGGTGCACCGTATGGTGCTGCGGCGTCTGCAAAATGCGCAGGTCCTGAAGCATCGAGATGAAGCGCCCGTTTTCCCGCCGCGTCCGGTGCGACCACTTGTGCACCTCGTTCGCATTCCCACCCACCACAGCAAAGAGCCACACATGCCACGTCAGGCAGCCCAGCCACGCCGCCGCGATGATCAGCACCCCCATCGCCACCAGCAGCTCCTTGTTGCTCTCCCACCATGTGTTCCGCGTCATGCGCCGCGGCAGATGATGATGCACAATGTTCGGTCGCCCGATCCAGCGCCCCAGCCACGGCGTATCTTCGCGGATGTAAGCATCCTCCATCCAATGGACAAAACCGGCGGCAAAATCCGCAGCAAGCACCACGCCTGCCGCCTGTAGAGAGAGTGAGATAAGGTCATTCATGACCCCCCATCACTTGCCCACAAAAGCACGCCTCAGGACATTGATACTCTTGAAGCTTCGATTGAGGAGATCAATGATCTATATCACTGATCTTCACGCAGATCTCACTCGCAGTTCCCGCACTCGGTAATGAAATGGTGGCGAACACCTCCATGGCTTCGAGGGTGGGCAGTCATGTGCCCAATCAGGATGCCCTGGCAGTTCGTTTGGCAGGCTTCCTCGGCTTCCGAGGGAGGGGCTTGGCAATAAAGAAGCTGTTCTTGTTGCCGAGAACACCAGGAAAGTCGCCTTCAGCTTTGACGAGCTCCTTGAGGTGCTTGGTGAGGCGTTTCATTTCCGCCGGCGTCAGTTCAGAGAAGGGCTTTTGCATGGTGCCAAACTAATTCAGACCGATTTTGGGTTCAACTATGGTTTTGGGAAGGATTGGAGACGCCTGGCGAAACGGGCGATCTCGCGCTTTTCGATGGCAAAGTGGTCCTCCACGAGCTTGCCGAGCTGGCGCTGATAGAAGGGTGCTGAGTCGAGTGTGGCCTCGCCCCAGACACGTTTGCAACCCAGTTGTCGAGCGAGCAGGCAGATGGCCTGAAGTATCTGGAGGCCCACGGTCTTGATGCCGACCAACTTCCCGCAGATGTCCGGATGCACGAATAGGAAATCAATCATGAGATGGTGGCACCAAGTGCGGCGAACCATCGCCGCTCCCAAGATGCCTGGAAACCAGTCCGCAGTGATTTTGAGATGGAAACAATACTCGCCGTGCTGGTCCGCAGTGATCAGCTGAAGCAGCGCTTCAAGACTGGCAGCGAAGGTGCGGGTGTCCCGATAATGACGCCAGCGCTTCGCCGCGAGTTTGGCAAATTCGCACGCATCCGCTGCACGGGCGCGCATGGACATGTTGGCCCTCAACCGAGGCGAAACGCGCCATCTTTTGACACATTGCACGTCAGCATCGCTGGCGAAGCTCATGAACACCTCGGCCGGCAGGTCTTCCCGCATGACCGCGAAGCGAACCGGCATGAAGAATGAGTCTGCGGCTGGAGCTTTGGCGCTCATGTCAATGGGATGCGCATTGACGAATTCACTTCACCAGCCTCACCATCAAATCCTTGCTCTCCACACTCTCACTGATCTTCACGCAGATCTCCTTCACAGTCCCCGCAATCGGTGACGAAACCGCCGCAAACATCTTCATGGCCTCCAGCGTCAGGAGGGTCTCCCCTTCCTTCACCTTCTGCCCCACGCTCACCGCAATGCTCGCCACCATCCCCGGCATCGGCGCGCCCACCTGAGTCGGGTCCGCAGGATCTGCCTTGGTCTTCGTCACAGCATTCTTCGCCAGCGACTTGTTGGTCACCGTCGTATGGCGTGGGTAGCCGTTCAGCTCAAAGATCGCCGTCTGCTGACCCGCAGCATCCGCCTCGGTCATGTTGAGCAGGCGCACAAAGAGCGTCTTGCCTGCTTCCAGGCTGATGTGGATCTCCTCCTTGTCCTGCAGGCCGTAGTAATAGGCCGGCGTTGGCAGGGCGGACACGTCGCCGTAGGTCTTGCGGAATTCAGCAAACTTCAGGAACACATCCGGATACATGAGGTAGCTCCACACGTCGTCTTCAGTCGGCTCCTTCTTCAGCTTGCCCTTGAGCTCGGCTCGCACGTCCTCCAGCTTGATCTTCGCAGCATGCGTGCCCGGGCGGCCTTTGATCCGCTTGCCGCCTTTGCCCACGATGGCATCGGCCAGCGCATTCCACTTCTTGCGTGAATCCGCCGCCTTGGCCGACTCCATGCCGTAGAACGGTTCGCCCAGCCAGCCTTCAAACATGCTGGTCACGTCCTTGCTCCACTTGGTGCCTTGCAGATTGATGATGTCCGTGGGCTTCACGCCACGCGCCACGCACTCGATGGCCAGGTCGCCCACGACCTTGCTCGATGGCGTCACCTTGACGATGTCACCGCATAGCTGGTTCACTTCCGCATACGCATGCGCGATCTCCGGCCAGCGTGGCCCCAGGCCCATGCCGATGGCCTGCTCCTTGAGATTCGTGTACTGGCCGCCGGGCATCTCGTGCAGGTAGACTTCCGCCGTGCCGTAAGGTTCGGAGGTGTCGAAAGGCTTGTAGAAACTGCGCACCGCAGCCCAGTAGTCGCTGAATTCCTGCAGCGCCTCGACGTCCAGTCCGGTGTCACGCGGCGTGTTCTGCATGGCAGCCACAATGGAGTTCAGGTTCGGCTGCGAAGTGCCGCCAGACATGGATGCAATGGCCGCATCCACCACATCGACACCCGCCGTGGCGGCTTCGATGATGCTCGCGGCGTTCAGCCCGCTGGTGTCATGCGTGTGGAAGTGAATCGGGATGCCCACTTCATCCTTCAGCGCCTTCACCAGCTTCTTCGCGGCAAACGGGCGGACGAGTCCGGCCATGTCCTTGATGCACAGCATGTGCGCGCCCATCTTTTCCAGCTCCTTCGCCAGGCGGACGTAGTACTTCAGGTCATACTTGTCGCGCTTCGGATCCAGGATGTCGCCCGTGTAGCACAGCGTGCCTTCACAGATGGAGTTCGTGTCCTCGCGCACCGCATCCATCGCCGCCTTCAGGTTCGGCAGGTAGTTCAGCGAATCAAAGATGCGGAAGATGTCCATGCCGTTCTCGGCGGCATGTTTGATGAAGCCCTTCACCACGTTGTCCGGGTAGTTCGTGTACCCCACGGCATTCGAGCCGCGGAAGAGCATCTGCAAAAGGATGTTCGGCACCTTCGCGCGGATGTCGCGCAGGCGCTCCCACGGATCTTCGCGCAGGAAGCGCATCGTCACGTCAAAGGTCGCGCCACCCCACATTTCGAGCGAGAACAGGTTCGGCGTGCGCCGTGCCACGCTGTCCGCCACGGCCAGCATGTCAAAGGTGCGCATGCGCGTCGCCAGCAGCGACTGGTGCGCATCACGCATCGTCGTGTCGGTGATCAGCAGCTTCTTCTGCTTCGCAATCCAGTCGTTGCAGAACTTCTCCGGCCCCATCTCCGTGAGCAGCTGCTTTGTACCCTTCGCCGGCGCGATGCGGTGGTCAAACTTCGGCGTTGGCGGTGCGGTGAAGGCCTTGTTGACCTTGTGCCCTTTCGCGAACGGATTCCCGTTCACAATCGTGTCAGCCAGGTAGTTGAGCAGCTTCGAGGCGCGGTCCTTGCGCGCCACAAACTTGAGCAGGTCAGGATTGTTGTCGATGAAGCGCGTCGTGGCCTGCCCCGCCATGAATTCGGGGTGATGCACCACATTCATGAGGAATGGGATGTTCGTCTTCACGCCACGGATGCGGAACTCGCGCAGACCGCGGTCCATGCGGTCCAGCGACTGCTGGTAGGTGCGGGCATAGACCGTCATCTTCACCAGCATCGAGTCATAATACGGCGTGATGACCGCGTTCGTCGCGCCCAGCGCGCCATCCAGACGAATGCCAAAGCCACCCGCGCTGCGGTAGGTCAAAATCTTGCCAAAGTCCGGCGTGAAGCCGTTTTCAGGATCTTCCGTCGTGATGCGGCACTGGATCGCAAAGCCGCTCTTCTCGATCTTGTCCTGCGGCGGCAAGGCCAGCGGCTCCTGATGCACCTGATAGCCCTGCGCGATGAGGATCTGGCTGCGCACAATGTCGATGCCCGTGATCTCCTCCGTCACCGTGTGCTCCACCTGGATGCGCGGATTCATCTCAATGAAGAACCATTCGCCCGTTTCATGATCCACCAGGAATTCCACCGTTCCCGCGTGCGTGTAGTTCACCGCATGCGCCAGCTTCACGGCAGCATCGCACAAGCCATCAATGATCTCCTGCTTGATGCCGTAGCTCGGCGCCTGCTCGATCACCTTCTGATGCCGGCGCTGCACGGAGCAGTCGCGTTCATGCAGATGCAGCACGTTGCCATGCTTGTCGGCCAGGATCTGCACTTCGATGTGCTTCGCCTTGCCCACAAATCGTTCGAGGAACACCGCCCCGTTGCCGAAGGCACGTTCCGCTTCCGTCTGCGCCTCATCCAGCAGCTTTTCCAGGTCCTTGGACTCGCGCACGATGCGCATGCCACGCCCGCCACCACCAAAAGCCGCCTTGATGATCAGCGGAAAGCCGATTTTCTTCGCGGCCGCCAGCGCTTCCTTGCGGTCGCTCACCGGCTCATCGGTCCCTTCGAGAATCGGCACCCTCAGCTTGCGGGCCACATTGCGGGCCGCCGTCTTGTCGCCCATCATGTCGAGAATCTTCGCCTCAGGCCCGATGAAGATGATCCCGGCGTCTTCGCACGCCTGGGAGAACTTCGGGTTCTCAGACAGGAAGCCATAGCCGGGATGGATCGCGTCCACGCCCTTCTCCTTCGCCAGAGTCACGATGCCTTCGATGTCCAGGTACGCTCCCAGCGGCCCCTTGTCCTTGTTCAGCTCATAGGCCTCGTCCGCCTTGAAGCGGTGCGGGCAGAAGCGGTCTTCCTGCGCATAAATCCCCACCGTTTTCAGCCCCAGTTCAGTGGCCGCACGCATGACGCGGATGGCGATTTCAGAGCGGTTCGCGACCATCAGCTTCTTGATAGGGCGGATCGTGGTGGGGGCAGGGGTCTTCTTGGACATGGGGTGGGTTGGGAAATGCGGGCGCATAGTCTCGCGAAATCGTGGGGAGGCAAGGTGCGAGCGCAGTTTTCCGACGCCGGAATCCAAGATTGGCCGTTAACTTGCTAATAATGACGTAGCGGGCATTGAGTTCCCGTCCGCCCCCAACCCTTTCGCATGTCCATCCACGTCGCCCTTCACCACCGCACCAGCTACCGCTACGAGCGACCCATCGAGCTGGGCCCCCAGATTATTCGGTTGCGCCCCGCTCCGCATTCCCGCTCTCGCATCCTGAGCTACTCGCTCAAAATCACCCCGGAGAAGCATTTCCTGAACTGGCAGCAGGACCCCCAGTCAAACTTCCTCGCCCGGCTGGTCATCCCGGAGAAAACCAAGGAGTTCAGCGTCGAGGTGGACGTCGTGGTGGAGATGGCGGTGTTCAATCCCTTCGACTTCTTCCTGGAGCCTGAGGCTGAAAATTTCCCCTTCGACTACGATGCCACGCTGGATCATGAGCTCGCCCCCTTCCTGAAGTGTGGCGAACTCACGCCCAAATTCGCGGAATACTTCACCCAGGTCGAGAGCGAGCTCCTCGCCATGAAACCCTGGCCACCGCGCACGATTGACGCCCTCGTCACCATCAATCAGCGCCTCTGGAAGGACATTGGTTACACCGTTCGCATGGAGCCGGGCGTGCAGACGCCGGAGGAGTCCCTCACCAAGCGCACCGGCTCCTGCCGTGACACCTCATGGCTCATGGTGCAGCTCATGCGCCGTCTGGGCATCGCCGCACGCTTCGTCAGCGGTTATCTCATCCAGTTGAAGCCGGACGTGAAATCCCTCGACGGCCCCAGCGGCACCGAAGTGGACTTCACCGACCTCCACGCCTGGTGTGAGGTCTACCTGCCCGGCGCTGGCTGGGTCGGGCTCGATCCGACCTCCGGCCTCTTCGCCGGGGAAGGGCACATCCCGCTCGCCGCCACCCCAGACCCGGGGAGCGCCGCACCCATCAGCGGCATGGCTGAGCCTTGCGAAACGGAGTTCGAGTTCGACATGAAGGTCGACCGAATTTACGAATCACCCCGCGTCACCAAGCCCTACACCGAGGAACAATGGGCGGAGATCGAAGCTCTGGGTCATGCCTTGGATAAAGAACTGGAAGCCAACGATGTACGCCTGACCATGGGTGGCGAGCCGACCTTCGTCTCCATCGACGACGCCGAAGGTGCCGAGTGGAACACCGCCGCCGTGGGGCCCATGAAGGCCAAGCTCTCTGACATCCTCCTCAAACGCCTGCGCGACCGCTTCGCCCCCGGAGCCTTCCTGCACTATGGCCAGGGCAAATGGTACCCCGGCGAATCCCTCCCACGCTGGTCCTATGGCTGCCATTGGCGCAAAGACGGCCAGCCTTTGTGGGCCCACCCTCATCTGTATGCCGACATGCAGAAAGACTATGGCGTGAACGAGATCCACTCCGCACGCTTCATCCACGCGCTGGCAGAGCGCATCGGCTGCAGCACCAAATGGATCATGCCGACGTATGAAGACGCCTTCTACTACCTCTGGCGTGAGCGCAAGCTCCCGGTGAACGTCGATCCGCTCAAATCCAACCTCAAAGACAAGGAGGAGCGCACGCGTCTCGCCAAGGTGTTCGAGGAAGGGCTCGACAAAATCATCGGCCACGTGCTGCCGATCAAACCCGTGGACAATGGCTGGCAAACCGGCCCCTGGTTCCTCCGTGCGGAGCGCTGCTACCTCGTGCCAGGGGATTCACCCATCGGCCTGCGTCTGCCGCTCGATTCCCAGCCTTGGGTAAAGACCACCGACTATCCTTATCATCACGAGCAGGACCCCATGCAAGACCGCGATCCGTTGCCCTCGCGGCAGCAGTTTGTGCGTGGCATCGCCGGCGTGCCGCCCTCTTTCTGGAAAAAACTCGCGCAGCGTCGTGGCCCCTCCGATGCCGAAGGACTGACCGAAGAAATCGGTGAGGAAGATCAGCAGGGGATTGACCCCGCCGCCCAGCCGCCTGCCGTGGGACAATCTGCCGATCAGGTCGTGCGCACTGCCCTCTGCGTGCAGCCGCGTGATGGCAAGCTCTTCATCTTCATGCCGCCCACCAAGACGCTGGAGGAATACCTTTCCGCCCTGGGTGCCGTGGAGGATGTGGCGCTGGCGCTGGATCAGCCCGTCGTCATCGAAGGCTACCCGCCTCCCTATGACCCGCGCCTGCACGTTCTCAAAGTCACCCCCGACCCCGGCGTGATCGAAGTGAACGTCCATCCCGCCAAAAGCTGGGATGAAATGGTGAACATCACCGAATCACTCTACGAAGAGGCCCGTCTCACCCGCCTCGGCACCGAGAAATTCATGGTCGATGGCCGCCACACCGGCACCGGCGGTGGCAATCACATCGTCATGGGCGCGGAAACGCCCAAGGACAGCCCCTTCCTGCGGCGGCCCGATCTCTTGCGCAGCCTCACCAGCTACTGGCAGAATCATCCGTCGCTCTCCTTCATGTTCGCCGGCATGTTCATCGGCCCCACCAGCCAGAGCCCGCGTATTGATGAAGCGCGCAACGACTCGCTCTACGAACTCGAGGTGGCCTTCAAGGCCGCCTCTGAGGCCATGGCAAAGGGCGGAGAGGTGCCCCCATGGCTGGTGGATCGCTTGTACCGCAACCTTTTCATCGACTCCAGCGGCAACACCCACCGCGCCGAGTTCTGCATCGACAAACTCTACTCGCCAGACAGCAGCACCGGCCGACTTGGCCTGCTCGAAATGCGCGGGTTTGAAATGCCGCCTCATCCGCATATGAGCCTCGCTCAGGCGCTCATGCTCCGCACCCTCATCGCCCGCTTCTGGAAGGAGCCTTACGAGGCGCCGCTCGTGCGCTGGGGCACCGACATCCACGACCGCTGGATGCTGCCTCACTTCGCCTGGAGCGACATCGAGGACGTCTGCCATGACACGCAGCAGGCCGGGTTTGAACTGAAGCCCGAGTGGTTCGCCCCGCATTACGAATTCCGCTACCCGCTCAGCGGTGACTGGTGCACTCGCAACGTGAACGTGGAAATCCGCCAGGCGCTGGAGCCTTGGCACGTGCTCGGTGAGGACAACGGTGCCGGTGGTGCCGTGCGCTTCGTCGATTCCTCGCTCGAACGCATCCAAATCAAGGCGCAGGGGCTCGTCGAAGGCCGTTACGCCATCACCTGCAACGGCCGCACCGTGCCGATGCATCCCACCGGCACCAACGGCGAATACGTCGCAGGAGTTCGCTACCGCGCCTGGCAGCCGCCAAACTGCCTGCACCCCACCGTGGGCGTCCATTCACCGCTCACCATTGACCTCGTCGATCAGTGGAACCAGCGCTCCCTCGGTGGCTGCAGGTATCATGTCGCCCATCCCGGCGGCCTGAGCCATGAAACCTTCCCGGTGAACGCCTACGAAGCCGAAAGCCGCCGCTACGCCCGCTTCTTCCGTCACGGTCACACGCCCGGAAAGATGAAAGTGGAGCCAGCCAGGCCAAATCCCGAGTTCCCGTTCACTCTGGACCTGCGCAATGGATGAAAGTAAAGAATCGGGATGCACAATGCTTGAACGGTTCCTACTATCGCCAATCGCAAAGCTGTCCTCGCATTGATCTTCCAATCCCAAAGCTCCACCGCCGCTGCTCCCGTTCCACAACGGGCGGTGATGTCGCGCTTGGATGGTCCTGACACCCGCGGGCATTACGATGAACTGCGGGATGCCAGCGGCAAAGTGCGCCCGCATTACGAGCCGATCATCGCCGATCTCCACCGCCGGGATACCGCCGGCGTTAAGCGCCTGGCAGACACCACTCGCCGCCTGCTGGCGGAGCGCGGCGTCACCTTCAACATCTACGACGACAAAGGCCTCGACACCCCCTGGAAGATGGACCCGGTGCCGTTTGTCATTTCGGCTCGCGAATGGGAGGGCATCGAGAAGGCGCTGATTCAACGTGCGACCCTGCTGAACGCGATTTTGAACGACAGCTACGGTCCGCAGCAGTTGATCCGTGAGGGCAGCATGCCTGCGGCGCTCGTGCTCGGGCAGCCCGCCTACCTGCGGCCCTGCCACGGCATCAAGCTGCCAAACGCCAAGCCACTCCAGGTGTACGGTGCGGACCTCGCCCGTTCGCCCGACGGGCAGTGGTGGGTCATCTCCGACCGCACCCAGATCCCGACCGGTTCGGGCTACGCTTTGGAAAACCGCCTGATCACGTCGCGATTGCTGCCAGACGTGTTTCGTGATGCTCGCGTGCGCCGTCTCGCCGGGTTCTTCCGCCAGATGCAGCAGTCTCTCGCCGCCCTCGCGCCCCGGCCAGTGGAGGAGCCTCGCGTCGTGCTGCTGACCCCCGGACCCTACAACGAAACCTACTTCGAGCAGGCCTATCTGGCCCGCTACCTCGGCTACACCTTGGTGGAAGGCGAAGACCTCACCGTGCGTGACGACCGCGTCTATTTGAAGACCCTCAACGGCCTCGAACCGGTGGATGTGATTCTCCGCCGTGTGGATGACGATTTCTGCGATCCGCTGGAACTGCGCAATGACTCCATGCTTGGCGTTCCCGGCCTCGTGCGCGCCGTTCGTGCCGGCAATGTGTCCTTGGGAAACGCCCTCGGCTCAGGCCTCGCCGAAGCACCTGCCATGATGGCCTTCTTGCCGGGCCTGTGCCGCAAACTGCTGGGCTCAGAACTTCTGATGCCTTCCGTGGCCACCTGGTGGTGCGGACAGGAACGCCCCCGTGGCGAGGTGGAAAAAAACCTCGATCGTCTGGTCATCAAGAGCGCCTTCCGCGTGCGCGGACGTGAGGCTTGCTTTGGCGGGCGCCTCAGCGGTGCCGAGCGTGCCTCCCTCGCCGAACGCATGCGCTTTGCCCCGGACCGCTGGGCGGCTCAGGAAAAGATCGCCTTCTCCACCGCTCCGGTGTGGGAGGACGGTCACCTCGTCCACAAGCCCGTAAGCGTCCGCGTCTATCTCGTCGCGACCAAGGACGGCTACATGGTCATGCCCGGTGCCCTCACGCGCGTGGCCGCCTCCATGGATTCCCCTCTGGTGTCCATGCAGAAGGGCGGCACCAGCAAAGACACCTGGGTGCTCAGTGAAGGGCCGGTGGAAAACGTCACGCTGCTCTCCAGCACCAGCACTCCGGTGGAACTCCGCCGTACCGGCCACAATCTCGGCAGTCGTGTGGCGAATCATCTCTACTGGCTCGGTCGCTACGCCGAACGTGCTGAATCCAGCGCCCGCCTGCTGCGCTCCACCCTGCTGCGCTGCTCTCCGGAAAGCGGCATGAGCGAAACACCCCTCCTGCTTCCCTTGCTGGAGGCCTTGAAGAGTCTCACCGTTCTGGATGATGTCCCGGACGCCGCCTCACTCGCCTCCCAGCAGGAGCAGCTTGAGGCCCGGCTGCTGGAGGCCGTCTTCGATGCCAATCACCCTACCAGCATTCGTTCCAGCGTGGCTCACATCCAGCGCATCGGCGTCCTGCTGCGTGATCGCATATCCATCGATACCTGGCGCGTCATCAGCCAGCTTGGCGATGCGCTCGACGCTTACGACAACACGCCGAGCGTCACACCCATGTCGGACGCGCTGAACGTCCTCACCCGCATCATCCTCGAACTCGCCTCCTTCCACGGCCTCGCCAAGGAAAACATGACGCGCGCCCAGGGCTGGATGTTCCTCGACATCGGCCACCGCATTGAGCGCACCGTGTACATTTGCGAGCTTCTGCGCGCCGGACTCCGCAGCGCCGATGCCGAAAACCCCAGCCTGCTGGAGGCCATTCTCGAGGTGGGTGACAGCACCATCACCTACCGCAACCGCTACAGTCTTCTCCCGCAGCTCGCCGCCGTGTATGACCTGCTCATGCTCGACGACCTGAATCCTCGCGGCCTGCGCTTTCAGTTCGAGCGCATCCGCCAGCAGTTCAAGCATCTGCCCCACGAGCAAAACTCCGCAGTTCTCACGCCGGCGATGCGCGTGTTTTTGGAAAACAGCACCCGCTTGCAGCTGTGTGATCCCACAGAGCTCGCCCGTGTCGAGCCGGGTGGCTGGTCGCAGACCCAGGTGGCCAAGCTGCTCACCCAGCTCATCGAGGCCATGCCGGTCCTCAATGACGCGCTCACCGCCGGTTATTTCGCGCATTCCACCATCAGCAGCAGCGATGATGTGCCTGCTGACACACTGTCCACGTGATGAACTACCGCATCACTCATCGCACGACGTACGTCTACAGCTCGCGGGTGGTCGTGTCGCACCATGCCGCGCGTCTGCGCCCGCGTGATACCGAAACACAGCGCTGCCTGGAGTTCAGCCTCAGCTTTGACCCGGAGCCTGATCTGCTCACGGAGCATACCGATTCCTTTGGCAATCTGGTATCCTGCTTCTCGGTGCAGAAGCTCCACAAGCAATTTGAAGTGATCTCGCGCAGCCTCGTTTCTTTGATGCCGGTGCTGCAGCCCGATCCCCTCCAGACACCGCCTTGGGAGAACGTTGCCGCGATGTTTCGTGACCCCGTGGCCGTGGATCTCCTGGATCCCTGCCAGTTCGTCTTCGGCAGCCCGCTGCTGACCCATGAAATGCCGCTGCGTGATTTTGCCCTGCCCAGTTTCACCAAAGGCCGTCCCGTGCTCGCCGCCACCGCCGATCTCTGCCGCCGCATCTATCGTGAGTTCGTGTTTGATCCGAAGGCCACCACCATCAGCACCCCGCTGAACGAAGTGCTGGAGAAAAAACGCGGTGTCTGCCAGGACTTCGCGCATCTCGCCATCGCCAGCCTCCGCGCCATGGGCCTGCCTGCACGCTACATCAGCGGTTACCTGCGCACGCATCCGCCCGCAGGCAAACCACGGCTTCAGGGAGTCGATGCATCGCATGCCTGGGCCTCCTGTTTTGTTCCAGGCTTTGGCTGGGTCGATTTCGACCCCACCAACAACTGCTTCACTTCTCTCGACCACATCACCGTGGCCATCGGTCGTGATTTCTCGGATGTCAGCCCCGTGCGTGGCATCATTACTGGCGGTGGCAGGCACACCGTCGGCGTAGGCGTGGATGTCGAGCCGGTGGGAACCTGATCAAGACCCTCCAGCCGATGCCATTTTCAAAGACATTCAAACTCTGGCACAGGCCCTGCTATATTATATCACCTCATGTCGTCACTGTTTAACGACTACCAACCAGAGGGCTTCTTCGACGAAGTGTTTTCCAAATCCGGGAAGGCACGTCCGCACTACGGAGCCATGCTTGATAGTGTAGGTTCACTCACTCCGTCCGAATACTCCGCTCGCCAGAAGGCCGTGGATGCCGCGTTCCTTCGCCAGGGCGTGACGTTCACTGTTTATGGTGACGACCAAGGGACGGAACGAATATTTCCCTTCGATCTCATGCCGCGCATCATACCGCAGCGTGAATGGGAGACCATTGAGGCTGGGCTCATCCAGCGCATCACCGCGCTGAATCTCTTCCTCAATGACATCTACCACGGTCAGAAGATCATCACTGACAAGGCGGTCCCCGCCGAGCTGGTCCTCTCCGCCTCGCATTACCGGCCTGAGTTTCGTGGCATCAAAGTCCCTCACGGCATCTACATCCACATCTGCGGCACCGATCTCGTGCGCGATGGCAAGGGCGACTACTACGTCCTCGAAGACAATGGCCGCTGCCCTTCCGGCGCCTCCTACATGCTGGAAAATCGCAATGCGATGAAGCGCGCCTTCCCCGGCCTGCTGCAGCAGCTGCCCGTGCGTCCGGTGGATGCCTACGGCTCCATGCTGCGTGAGACGCTCGCCCACCTCGCCCCCAGCGGCGTCCTGGACCCTGCCATCGTCGTGCTCACACCCGGCATCTACAACAGCGCCTACTTTGAGCACTGCTACCTTGCCAAGCAGATGGGCGTGCCCATCGTGGAAGGCCGCGATCTCATCCTCCGCAATGACCGCGTCTTCATGCGCACCACCAAAGGCCTGGAGCAGGTGCACGTCATCTATCGCCGCATCGACGACGACTTCCTCGACCCCCAGGTCTTCCGCAAAGACTCCCTCCTCGGTGTTCCGGGCATCATCAATGCCTATCGCAAAGGCAACGTCGCCCTCGCCAACTCCATCGGTACCGGCGTCGCCGATGACAAGGCGGTCTACGCCCTCGTGCCGAAGATGATCAAATACTACCTCGATCAGGATCCCATCCTGCCGAACGTGCCCACCCATCTCGGCGTGGATGAAAAGGAATGCTCCTACATCCTCGACAACCTGGACAAGCTCGTGGTCAAGGCCGTGAACGAATCCGGCGGCTACGGCATGCTCATGGGGCCCCACGCTTCCAAAAAGGAGCGCGCAGAATTTGGCGAGCGCATCAAGAAGAACCCGCGCAACTACATCGCGCAGCCCGTTCTCCAGCTCTCCCGCCATCCCGTCTTTGTGGACGACCACTTCGAAGGCCGTCACATCGACCTGCGCCCCTATGTGCTCTGTGGCGACCGCGTTCGCGTCGTTCCCGGCGGTCTCACCCGCGTGGCGCTGAAAAAAGGCTCGCTCGTCGTCAATTCGTCTCAAGGAGGCGGCAGCAAAGACACCTGGGTGCTCTGGGATGATCCCCTCGACATGCCTGCCGAAACCCCACCCGCCGCCTGATCAAACGCCATGCTTAGCCGAGTCGCAGACAGCATTTACTGGATGGCACGCTACGTTGAGCGTGCCGAAAACCTCTCACGCCTCCTCCTTTCCACGCAGGACCTCCTGCTGGATGCCGGAGCCGAAGGCGTCGATGAAGCGCAGTTCTGGCAGCCCCTCCTCGCCACCACCGGCGATGAAGAGGCTTATTCCAAGCTGCATAAAAAAATCAAAGGCAAGGACGTCACCGAGTTCCTCGCCGTCCGCTCTGACAATCCCAACTCGATGCTCAACAGCATCCGGGCCGCCCGTGAAAACGCGCGCACCGTGCGGGATCAGATCTCCGATGAAATCTGGGAGTCGCTGAACTCCCTGCGCCTCTTCGTCGAATCCGCCGAAGGCAAGGCCATGCATCGCACCCAGAGCGCCGCCTTTTACGAGCGCGTGCTCCGCGGTTCCTATCAGTTCCAAGGCATCGCCGATTCCACCACCCCGCGCGGTGAGATCTGGCACTTCCTACGCCTCGGCACCTGCCTGGAGCGGGCGGACAAAATGTCTCGCCTGCTGGACACCTGCTCCGGCCTGTCCCTCGAACTACCCCCTCACGCACAGGCCCGGCCTCTGCGCTGGGCTGCCCTGCTGCGCTCCTGTTCCGCCTGGCATGCGTTCCAGGCCCATCACCGCCGCCTGGATCCTTCCAAAATCATTGCCTATCTGTTGCTCGACGAAACCTTCCCGCGCTCCATCGCCTGCTGCGTCGCAGAAGCTGAAACGGCCCTGAAATCTCTCTGTGCGGATGCCGGTCTCAAAGGCATGCCCTTGCCCCTCCGCCACGTGGGCCGTTTGCGCGCCGATCTGGCCTACACCACCGTTGAAGAAGTGCTCGCCACCGGCCTGCATGAATACATCGACGATCTTCAGCTGCGTCTGAATCAGATCGGCGAAGCCATCTTCCAGACCTTCGTGCAGCATGCCGAACTCTCGCAATTGAGCGACGACGACGCCCCGGTGGAAAACATCGCCCCAGGCGCCTACCACGCCCACGCCGACGAAGATCTCCAGGTCCAGCAACAGCAACAGCAGCAGCAACAACAACAGTAAAAATATCGTTGGCATCCCCTGCTGCTCGCCATGCGATTCCGAGTCTTCCACCGTACCCGCTACGTCTATCGTGCCGCGGTACGTGACAGCTACAACGAAGTGCGTTTGCGTCCCGTCACGGACGACAAATCACGTCTCGAATTCTTCCTGCTCAACGTCAAGCCGCCTGCCCGGCTCCAGCACTTCCGCGACAACTGGCTCAACTACGTTCACTACTTCGACATTCCAGAGCCGCATAAAGATCTGATCATCGAGTCCCAATCGACGATCAACACCACCAATCCCTACAAGGACGGCAAGCCCCTCGGCGTTCGCTTTGAAGCACTCAAAACTGAGACCGACGAAATGGTCTCCCCTTTTCTGGGCACCAGCCGCTACGTGGAAGTCACGCCCGAAGTCTGGCGGCTCGGCATCGACATCCGCAACGACAGCAACGACGTCTTTGAAACCGCAGAGGCGGTGATGCATCACATCTTCCGCGAGTGGACCTACGCTCCCAGCAGCACCACCGCCTCCACGCACATGAATGAGGTGCTGGAGAAGAAACAAGGCGTCTGCCAGGACTTCACCCATCTCATGATCGGCGTCTGCCGCTCCCTCGGCATTCCGGCCCGTTACATCAGCGGTTATCTCTACAACGGCCCCGACTCCCACCTGCGCGGTGCCCAGGCCTCCCACGCCTGGTGTGAGGTCCACATTCCCGGCAAAGGCTGGTTCGGCCTGGACCCCACCAACGACACCCTGGCCGACGAACGCCACATCAAAATCGCCACCGGCCGCGACTATCAGGACGCCGCCCCCGTCTCCGGCCACTTCGACGGCCCCCCCGGAGCCACTGCCGCCCTTCAAGTCGAACTCGAAGTGCGGCGCTTGGATGCATAATTCCTCGCGAGAATCTTCCGTTGTCTTTCCAACCCTGCCCGCTACATTTCTTCCATAGCGGGCCGCGCAACGGGGTTGGAAAACTTCAAAACCGATTCTGGAGCGAGGCTCCCAGAATCAATATTAAGTTTTTATGGGGTTGTTCTCTCTTCCGGTGGTGAAAATAGGGTCTGTGTCGATGGATGGCACGGAACCGGTCCTGATGCTTGGCCCTTGCGTAATCGAGAGCGAGGAATTCATCTGGGATGTCGCTGAAAAACTGGGTGCCATGGCGCAGCAGTACGGCTGGCGCTGGATTTTCAAAGCCTCCTACGACAAGGCCAACCGCAGCGCCATTTCCTCCTACCGCGGCCTCGGCTGCGAGGCCGGCTGCAAGCTGCTGGCCCAGATCGGCGCGAAACTCGGCGTCCCTGTCACGACAGACATCCACAGCGTCGAGGAAGCCCGGCAGGCCGCAGAACACATCGACCTCCTGCAAATCCCCGCCTTTCTCTGCCGTCAGACGGATCTGATCGTCGCAGCCGGTGAAACCGGCCGCGCAGTGAATGTCAAAAAGGGCCAGTTCCTCGCCCCGTGGGACGTTCGTAATATTGCTGACAAGCTGGTCAGTGCCGGCTGCCAAAATTTCATGTTCACCGAGCGCGGCACCACCTTTGGTTACAATAACCTCGTCGCTGACATGCGATCTCTCTACTGGATGAGGGAGCTCGGATATCGTGTCGTCATGGATGCCACCCACAGTGTGCAGCGCCCCGGCGGCCTTGGCACCGCCACTGGCGGAGATGGCAAGCTGGCTCCCGTCCTCGCCCGCGCCGCAGTCGCCACAGGATGCGACGGTGTGTTCATGGAAACGCACCCGGATCCTGCCAACGCCTTTTCAGACGGCCCCAATCAAATCCCGCTTTCGCAGATCGCTGAAGTGGTGGAAACCTTGCGGAAGATTCATGGCCTCGTTCGTGACATCACTTGAGCTGCTCTACCACCGCAGACTCGCGGTCTCCATCACGCTCGGCGTGCTGGCGGGCCTCGTCATGTTCGCCACCGCCCAGCAGCCGGCGCCGGCAGACTCCGGCATCAGCGCTTTTTTGCAGATGGTCCCGCCCGGAGCCGTGAACAAGGGCGCGTTCATCCCCTCCTTCGACTCCACCGGCCGTCGCACCTCGCTCATCACCGCAGACACGCTCCGCCGGGTGGATGACGAACGCATCTACGCGGAAAATCTCGTGGTCCAGATGTTCAATGCCGATCCGAAAAACGACGTCCGCATCGACCTCAAGACCGCCTTCTATCAGATGGCAGCCAGCGGCGGCATCCTGCGCAGCACGGAGCGCAGCCACGTCAGCAGTCCCACCTTCGACATTGAAGGTGACAGCCTCATCTTTGACACCGCAAAAAATCAGGGACGCATGACAGGAAACATCCACATGGTCATCTTTGACAGCAGCACTCTCAGCGGCGAGGTAACCCAACCTGCTGAATCACGCCCCACCAAGTGATATGAAGACGTCGTCCATACTGTACATTGCCCTGCTGGTCAGCAGCGTTGGCGCGTTGGCTCAAGGCCCCGGCGGCACCCGCCCGCTCTTTGATTTTCGCAAAAAGAAGGTCGATGAAGACACCAAGGCCAAGGCGATCGATGCCGCCAAGGATGCCGTCAAACAGGTGCCGGACGCGGTGAAGGACAAGGCCAAGGAACTGCTCCTCTCGCCCGACAGCGCCGAGATGCGCCAGAAGGCCCTGCAGGCTGCCCAGTCGATGATCCAAGGCCAGGGCTCGGCTTCCAGCCCAACAGCGACGACGCCCCCCGCCGCCGCAGATACCCCCCCTGCTTCTGTGCCAGCACCAGCCCCCATGGTGGCTGTCGTTGAAGCTCCTCCTCCGCCGCCCCCGGGCCCGCAGCCCAAACCTCTGCAGCCCTTGAACTTGGACGAGGCCCCCAAGGCCACCAAAGGTCAGATCGACATCACCGCGACCAAGAGCTCCTTCTTTGATGCCAACAACAACTATGGCATTTTTACCGGCGACGTGAAAGCACGTCACCCCCAGATGTACATCGAATGTGAAGAGTTGGAGCTCTTCATGACCAAGCAGGAAGGCGGAGTCCTCGGCGCCCCCAAGCCCAAAAAGGTCGGCCCAGCGGCCAAAGACGCGGACATCCTCGCAGCCCCCAAAAAGCCTGCCAACACTGATCCCCCCATCGACAAGGCGGACGCCCGCGGCCCGATGGTTACCATCGAGAAAATTTCGGAAGACGGTGAACTGCAGATCGGCCACTGCAAGCACCTCATCTACGATGGCAAAACCAAGCAGACCACCCTCCTCGAATGGCCGCAGGTTCAGGCTGGCAATCAGCTGCACAAGGCCACCGAAGCAGGCTGTATCATGATCATCGACAAGAATGGCAAGCTGACCACCACAGGTGGCCATGAGACCCTCATCCTCCAGGGAGATGAAGTGACGCCTCGTAGGAGTGGCTCGAATTCGCCCGCACCCGCACCGCAGTGAACATGGCTCCGCGAAAGAAAAGAATGAAGGATGCTGGTGGCCGGGAATCCCTGCCCGCCTCAGAACGTGCAGAATCCTGGCAGACCGCGCCTGATGCGGGTACGCCAAGGCCCATCATTCCAGACGAGAACACCCTCCTGCACACCGAAGGACTGAAAAAAGTCTATGACGGCCGCGCCGTGGTCAATGGCGTGGACATCGAAGTCAAAAGCGGTGAGATTGTCGGCCTGCTCGGCCCCAACGGTGCCGGCAAGACCACCACCTTCTACATGATCGTCGGCCTCGTGCAGCCCAACGGCGGCAAGGTCATGTTCGATGGCAAGGACACCACCAATCAGCCGATGTACATGCGCTCCCGGCTCGGCATGGGCTACCTCCCGCAGGAGGAGTCCATCTTCCGCCGCCTCACCGTGCGCGAAAACATCATGGGCGTCATGGAGACTCAGCCCTACACGCGCCAGGAGCGTGAGGAGCAGACCCAGTCCCTGATGGAAAAGTTCGGCATCGACCATGTGGCGGACAATCTCGCCATCACCCTCAGCGGTGGTGAAAAGCGCCGCCTCACCATCGCCCGCTCCCTCGTCACCTCGCCCAAGCTGCTCATGCTCGATGAGCCCTTCAGCGGCGTTGATCCCATCGCCGTCAGCGAGATCCAGGAGATCATCCGCATGCTCCGCAGCGCCGGCCTCGCCATTCTCATCACCGACCACAACGTCCGTGAAACCCTCAACATCGTGGACCGCGCCTACCTCATCTTTGAGGGCAGGGTGCGCCGCCACGGCAGCAAAGACTTTCTCGTCAATGACGATGAAGCCCGTCGCCTCTATCTGGGCGAAGGGTTCACCATGTAATTTTTAGTCCAACCAAAAAAGGAGAACCACCATGCAAAAACACAACGTCAACCTCCCCATCATCGTCACCGCACGACACATGGAAGTCACCGATGCGATCCGCGATTACGCCCACAAAAAGATCGAAGGACTCCACCTTGATTACCCCCGCATCATTGAGGCCAAGGTCGTGCTCGACGTGCAGAACCATCACCGCCACATCGCGGAAATCATCCTTTTCTGCGCCGACCACATCGTCATCGAAGTGAAGTCCGTCACCGAAGACATCTATGCTTCGATCGACGAAAGCGCCGCCAAGATCGCCCGGCGCATGCGCAAGTACAAGACCCGCCTGCTCAAAAACCACCGCCCGCGCAAGGAAGTCTCCATCCGCCACATCGAGGAGCAGGTCTTCCATCAGGAAGTGCTGCACACCGAGGACGAGCACATTGAGCCCGCCTATGTGCACCAGGAAAAATACAAAATCCGTCCTCTCTATGCGGATGAAGCCATCATGGATCTCGAAATCAGCGAGCGTCCTTTCGTGATCTTCCACAATCAGAAGACCCACAAGCTCGCCCTCCTGTTCCGTCGCAAAGACGGCGACTACGGCCTCATCGAGCCCGAAATGGAAGCCGCCGCCAACGGCGCTGCCAAGTAAGGCAAAAACAGTCAATTAACTCACCCACGGAGCGGCCTGAATTCAGGCCGCTTCTTTTTTGTGGCTCCGCCCCATGTGCTCGGACAGCAGAAATAGTTAAAGCGTTTTAAATAGTTTTGTGTCGGATAAATCCAGGGCAGCCAAAGCGGTTCTCCCTCTCCCCGCCCCTGACGCACGACGACAGCGAATCACTTTCTTCGGGGGAGAGGGGCGGGGTGAGGGGATTAGCTTTGTGCCCTCACGATGTGATGAGTCAATAAGGCTATAAAACAATTTAGAATGCGCCAATAGCATTACATACCATGAGTCATTGAAAAATGACCTGGCTCACTGTCCTCAGTGAATGATGTTCCTCGCTGCTGACATGAGGCCTGAAGCTCCGCCATTCCTCGCCACGGTACTGCTCTCTTACATCATCCCGTTCCGCTTTACACCAGCCCTGAAGGGGCTGCGTATTACAGCCCAAGGTCAGCCGAGCCTCAGCGAGGAGACCCTGGGTTGGCTCCCACCAAATGGGAAAGCAAACCCGGCGCTTTCTTCATCCACCGCGTCCACCAGCAGCGTCATCCCGCCTCCCCGCCACAGGGATTGGCGAGCGTTGCCACACCCTCCCAAGTTCACCGGTGAGGCCCGCGGACAAACCCGACTCACCCCACGGAGCGGCCTGCATTCAGGCCGCTTCTTTTTTGTGGCTCGCCAGATACTGCCGGCAGTTTTCTTCGCCCATGTACTTGGCCAGCAGCCGCGCATCCGTCTCCGTGAAATCGACCATGATCAGACCGTCCACCACAGACGAGAAATCCTTGTCCACGTTGAAGCTCAGCAGCGTCGCGTTCAGCTTCAGGTAGTGCTTCAGCAGAATCGGGATGCCCTTGCCGTCCGTCTCCAGGCTGGAGATCAGCGCCGAGCAGTCGTCCACGTTCTGCAAATCCGCGCTGATGAACTCACGCATCATGCGGCGCGTGCGCATGTACCGGAACGGATTGCGCGCCTTCACAAAACTCGAGAGGTGCGGGTGCATCCGGTTGTCCTGCAAAAACTCCACGATCATCTTTCGCGACAGGCTGCTGTAGTCCTTGCTGATGCTCACCGGACCAAACAGCTTTTTGTAATGCGGATTGCGCGCGATCCAGTGCGCGATGCCCTTCCACAGCAGCGGCAGAGAGGCCAGATTGCGCTGGTAGGCCTTGATGATGAAGCTGCGCCCCATCTCCACCGCATGCTCCAGATTCGCCAGGAACGGCTTTTCAAACCGGAACAGCGTGCTGGTGTACAAACCTTTGGAACCATACTCGCGCAGAATGATGTCCGCACGCCCGAGCCGGTAGGCCCCTGCCACCTGCTCCTTCTCCTCATCCCACAGAATCAGGTGCTCGTAGTACCGGTCGTACTTGTCGATGTCCACTTCGTTGCCGCTGCCCTCACCGACTTCACGGAAAGTGACTTCGCGCAGACGCCCGATCTCCGGCAGCAGCACCGGGATCTCATGCGAGTGCGCCTGATAGACAGACAAACCGCCCTGCCCGACCAGACGGCCCCCGCGGGCGCGAATGCGGTCGATTTCCTCCACCATGTGTGCCTGCGTCGTTTCAGACGGCGGTGTGATCGTGACGTTTTCACCCGTGACTGTCAGCTTGGCCGTCTCTTCCTTGCCACGTTGGTGCAGCACAAAAGTGTGAATGCGCAGGTAGCGCGTGAGGGATTCATCATCCTCAAATTTCTTCAGGCGCGAGAAGGGGATGGGCTGCCCCACGTTCATCTGCACCATCGTGTTGGCACGGTTGCAGAATTCACGCAGCAGCAGGCCGGTGCGCAGGCGCGGGTGGATCATCCCGGCGGCATGAAACAGCGCACTGTTGGTACCGGGGAAGTAAACCGGCAGCACCGTCGCCTGAGTGCGGCGCACCAGGGAGCCCACATGGTTGCTCCACGCCGGTTCATCGATGCCGCGCCCGGGTTTGTAGGAGGCCACTTCACCTGCGGGGAAAATGATCAGCGCACCGCCGCCGCGCAGCAGACGGATGGCCTCCTTCATCGGCGCCAGATTGCGCTTCGCGGAGCCTTCACCCCCAAAGGGGTCCACAGGGATCACGTGATCTGCCAGCTCCTTCATCGCCAGCAGCAGTGAATTCGTCATCACCTTCAGATCGGGCCGAAATTGCCCCGCCCAGCGGGCCAGCATGATGGGGTCGATCACCCCAAACGGATGATTGGCCACAATGATCAGCGGCCCCTGTTTCGGGAACTCAAACTCAGCCGGCAGATCCACTTCCTCCTGCAGGCTGAGCGAATGCGCCACGGAATCAAACCACGCGAAGGCATTCGGGTGCTGCGGGTGCATCTTGAACAGCCGCGCAGACTCCTCGTAGCATTCATTGAAACCGCGCAGCCCCAGCGCCTTTTCCAAGGCAGGGCCGACCAGTCGGTAGATTCGGCGCTGAAAAGGGGTTTTGAGATGCTCGCTGAGATCGATAACCATGAGAACGGCTCACCCATCCTCTCGAATGCGCTTCAATCAAGCGCCATCCGCGTTTCGATTTTGCCATTCTTAAAAATGAAAATTCAGTTGAGTGCATTCTGGATTTGACGCATCCAAAACTCCGCTCGGGCGGCAAAGGTCAGCTCATCCTTTTGATAAAGCACGCCCCGCGACACATTCACCAGCAGCGGCGCTTTCCGCCCGCTGCCTTTCAGCGCCGCCAGGTCGCCCCCTTGGGCGCCGAGTCCAGGAATCAGCAGCGGCACATCCGGGATGTGATCCAGCACATTCGGGGCGGCATTGGTCAGTCCCACCACCAGGCCGGCCTGCGGATGCCCGGCGGTCATCGCGGCCACCAGTTCATAAACCTGACGGTCGCCAGTCGGCTGGAGTTCAATGTCCTTCGCACCCGGATTCGAGGTCACCCCCAGCAGGTACAGCCCCTTGTCCGTGTATTTCAAAAACGGCTCCAGCGTGTCGCGGCCCATGTAGGCGTTCAGCGTCACCGCATCCACGTTCATCGCCTCAAAACAGGCCTTGGCGTAATAACCCTGCGTCTCACCGATGTCCCCGCGCTTCACATCCAGCACCACCGGGATCTCCTTCGGGATCTCTTTCAAAATCTCCTCCAGCATCTTCATCCCACGCCAGCCCAGCGCCTCAAAGTACGCCGAGTTCGGCTTGAACGCCGCCGCATACGGCGCCGTCTGCTCGATCACATCCAGAATCCACCGCTTCGTCGATTCCTCCGCGTTCTCCGCCCGCACATCCAGCCCCACGCAGAGATTGGATCCAGTCTTGGCGATGCGCTGATTCAGTTTGTCGAGAAAAGTCATGGCAAATGGCTTGGCACAGCCTGCGGCCTCGGGCAAGGGCCTTGGTAAACGATCACGAGGCCGGCTCTCAAAAAGATTGTCATCAATGCCACCCGGTTAAGGCCATGTTTCGTGCGCTTTGGCACCTTTAGAACATCCTGCCCTCCCCGCTGGTCCCCTTGCAGAATAACACAATTTTTCGCCATTCCGCTCCGCACCACACCAGCTCCAACGGAGCTGCGTAATATAGCCCAGGGTTGCCGAGCCTTGGCGAGGCTACCCTGGGTTTCAGCCATCGAAGCCGGGAAGCAAACCCAGCGACGCGATGCACACAGCGTTCACCAGCAGCGTCTGCAACCAGTCCCGCTGCGTTCTTGCGCCATAATAACACAGCTCTCCGATGCCATCCAGAGAACCCGTCTGACAGCCGATGCCAATCAAAACTAAATTCCCTCAAAGGTCCTGACCTTAAAACGAACGTTCCCGTTGTGGCGGCTGAAATCGATCTTCTTCATCAAGCTGAGCAGTAAAACCTCCCGTTCCTGCCCTGGGTAATCCGAGGGCCCCTGCCACTTGTTCGCCGCTTGCAGCATGGCCAGCAAATGCACGAGGTTCTGTTCCACTCCGGCCTCATCCGGGACGAGATTCCGCAAGCGATGCAGGCTCCTCAGCAGCAGCAGCGGTCCAGCTAGGAAGGCCTGGCTCAGCGCATAAGCCAGTCCCGTCATCTTGGCTCCGCGGTGAGCACCTGCTGTTTCTGCGCCTCCGCCAAAATCATGATAAAAAGCTGACTCCGAGTAGCTTTGGAATCCCTCACCGTTTTTCCAAGTCCGCCACCCGCTGAAGGAAATGCAGGCCAGCCCCAGCAGGGCTGTCCATGGAGCGGCCCTCGTGGACAAGGCGCATGAGTCTAAAACCATCGTCGCGCCCTGCTCGAAGAAAACCCACGCCAGCACATAGCACACCACGCTGCCCGCCAGACCGAATACCCCCCACACGACCTGGCTGCGGTTGAATGCTGAAATCATGACCGGCACCCTATCAGGCCCGGGCAAATCTCATCCAGAAAAAATTTGTGTCGGGCCACCCTGCCGCCATTCTGCCACCTATTCCGATGAGCAACACCGCCGCCAGCAAGCCCCTCGTGGGCATCATCATGGGCTCCAGTTCCGACTGGCCCACCCTCCAAAATGCCGCCCAGGTGCTCACCGACTTCGGCATCCCCTTTGAAAAGAAAGTCGTCAGCGCCCATCGCACGCCCCAGCTTCTGTACGATTACGCCACCACCGCCTCGGAGCGCGGTCTCAAATGCATCATCGCCGGTGCCGGCGGTGCCGCCCACCTCCCCGGCATGACCGCCAGCATGACCACCATCCCCGTCCTCGGCGTCCCCGTGCAAAGCCGCGCCCTCAGCGGCGTGGACAGCCTCTACTCCATCGTCCAGATGCCCGGCGGCATCCCCGTCGCCACCTTCGCCATTGGTAATGCAGGCGCCCTGAACGCCGGACTCTTCGCCGTCTCCATGCTCGCGAATGACAATCCCGAGCTCGTCGAAAAACTGAAAACCTTCCGCGAGCGCCAGACCCAAAAGGTGCTCGAAAGTCAGAAGGAACTCGAAGTCGAACCCAAGGCATGAAGTTCCCGCCTCCCTCGACCATCGGCGTCCTCGGCGGCGGCCAGCTCGGCCGCATGCTCGCCCTTGAGGCCCGCCGTGCCGGCCATCGCATCGCCATCTTCACCGACGAACCCCAGGGCTGCCCCGCAGGTCAGTTCGCCGACATCGAGATCAACGCCGCCTACCATAACAGCGCCGCCCTGAATAACTTCCTGCAGCAGGTCGATGTCGTCACCGCCGAGTTCGAAAACATCCCCGCCTCCTGCCTCGCCGCCGTCGAATCAGTAAAACCCCTGCGCCCCGGTGCCAAGGCCCTCATCACCACCCAGCACCGCGAGCGCGAAAAGAACTTCCTCCGCGATCAAGGCATCGCCTGCGCCCCCTTCCGGGTGATAGACGATCTCGCCGGACTCGAAGCCGCCGTCGCCGAGCTCGGCCGCCCCTGCGTCATCAAAACCGCCGCCTTTGGCTACGACGGCAAAGGCCAGTGCAAAGTCACCGCCGAAACCAATCTCGCCGAAGCCTGGAGCGGTTTCACCGGCCAGCGCGCCGTCGTCGAGCAATGGGTCACCTTCGTCTGTGAAGTCTCCGTCGTCGGTGCCCGCGGCATTGATGGCAGCATGGCTACTCACGGCTGCGTCGAAAACCAGCACACCCACCACATCCTCGACGTCACCATCGCTCCCGCCCGTGTCGATCCCAAGATCACCGAGCAGGCCATCGCATTGTGGAAAGCCGTCGCCGAAGGCCTCGACTACGTCGGCACCATGGCCGTCGAAATGTTCGTCACCACCGACGGCAAAGTCATCGTCAACGAGATCGCCCCTCGTCCCCACAACAGCGGCCACTACACCATCGACGCCTGCCGCACCAATCAGTTCCAGCAGCAGCAGCGCGCCATCTGCGGCCTCCCCCTCGGCGATGCCTCCCAGCACACTCCCGCCGTCATGATCAATCTCCTCGGCGACGTCTGGCCCGCCCCCCTCGTCCACCCCGACTGGTCCCCCGTCCTCAATCACCCCCGCGCCAAACTCCACCTCTACGGCAAACGCGAAGCCCGCTCCCGCCGCAAAATGGGCCACTTCACCGTCCTCGGAGAAACCATTGATCAAGCCCTCCAAGACGCTCTCGCCATCCGGAAAGCACTGGGAATCGGCGACTGACGAAAACTGATACGCATTCGAGAACGCGACAGCGTCGTGGAGTGCGGTGGGAAGCGAAGCGCCACACCGCTTTCGAGAAGGTGAAGAAAGCACTAAGGCGGGAGAACCCACGTCCGGCTGCCAAAAGCGGTGTCGCCGATGCAGGCATGCGCCTTGCATCTCTGCCACCGCACTCCAAGACGCTCTCGCGCTTGCTTCACCCATGATCATTTCGTAGCATTCATACAATGCATCCCGATGCCGATCCCAAGCTCGCATGGCCCCATGCCCCGCTTCATCGGCTCGGAACACACGGCATCTATTTTGTTACGGCAGGCACATATCTGAAGGAACATCATTTCCGTGGTGCAGAGCGCCTCGCAGTCCTGCATCGCGGCCTGCTCAAACTCTGCACTGACTTCGGCTGGCGCTTGGAAGCCTGGGCAGTGTTCTCCAATCATTACCACTTCATCGCCGAATCGCCTGCCACCGCAGAAACCCTTCCTGAAATGCTGGGCTCGCTTCATGAGAAAACAGCCAAATGGGCAAACAAGCTCGACCGCACACCCGGCAGAAAAGTCTGGCACAACTACCGCGAATCCCTGCTCACGTATGAGCGCTCCTATTTCGCACGCTTGAACTACACCCATCAGAATGCCGTAAAACACGGCCTGGTTTCCAAAGCCGCCGATTACCCATGGTGCTCCGCAGCTTGGTTCGAACGCCACACCAGCAAGCCAATGGTCGAATCCATCTATCGCTTCAAAACACAGCGCATTCAAATTCCAGACGACTACGAGGTTCACACGGACTGGTAAAAAACGCGACAGCGTCGTGGAGTGCGGTGGGAAGCGAAGCGCCACACCGCTTTCGAACTGGTGTAGCACGCACAAAGTTCCAAGAACTCCGTCCGGCTGCCAAAAGCGGTGCCGCCGATGCAGGCTTGCGCCGTGCATCTCTGTCACCGCACTCCACGACGCTGTCGCGCACTCGTATGCGCCATGCTTCATCTCTCCAGCACCTCCCTCTTCAGCATCGGAAAAAACGCCTCAAAGTCCTCCCGAAACCCCTCATGCTGCGCCCCCCGGCACCGCCAACGACGCCGCCAGATCAAACCGAAACTTCAGCCTTCGCGACATCCGCTCAGCGTCGCTTCAATGTCCGCCCCCGTCGCAAAATGGGCCACTTCACGTTGCTGGGTGACACCATTGAGAAGGAGTTCCAGGATGTGCTTACTTTGATGGCACCAGTTTGATCGTCATTGGCTCGGTCTGCTGCTTCGGTGTGAAGAGCGCCGTTTCGAACGATTCGTAGCCCTCCGCTGTGATGTGCAGCTTGTGGTCCTCGCGCATCCACCACACATCCAGCTTGAACGAGCCGTCGCGAAAACTCTGCGTTTGTTCGCTCTTCCAGAAGATGTCATTCGCAGAGCGTCGGGTGTCGCCGGGAGTGACTTTGAACGACGTCACAGGCTGGCCGGTGTGTGCATCCAGCACCGTGCCGGTAAAGCGGATCGCCGGACGCAGCGTCACGGTCTGCAACTCCGCCACAGGTAGCAGCGGAAAGTCACGCAAGGCGATGTTGTCCTTCAAGATCTCCCATTTCACCTCATCCGCAGGCGCACCGTTCCACTCAAAGCGGCCCAGAGCATCGGTCGTGGCTTCAAACCACAGCGGGCGCTTCTGCTGCCAGCGGTTCGCCACCACCCACACTGACGGCACCGGTCGCCCGGCTTCATCGACGATCTGTACCCGCAGCACGCGGCCTTTCGTGAGTTGGGCGTCAAGCTTCACGGATTTGCCCGATACGATTTCGATCTGCCTTGTCTGCGGCTCAAAGTTCGGCGCTTCAAAGGTGATCCAGTTGTTGCCCATTTCATGGGTGCGCACCCTGTAGCGGCCATCAGTCTCGGTTTTGGCCTGCGGCTTGTCTACATGACCGTGACGATCCTCCCCCAGAGTCACCGCACAGCCCGCCACCGGCTTCCCCGTTTCATCCGTGACGAGTCCGCTCACCTCGGCACTCTCGCCGTGCAGCACCACTTGGCTGCTGCCGTCACGCAGCGATTCGTAGGCCTGGCCTGTGGCAGTCCGGTAGTCCATCGCCATGCGTTGGTGATTCGGGTGTTCCACCCGGATGATCGCGCCGCTGAGATCTTCCGCGTAGCCTGCCATGCTCCAGCGCCCGTCAGCACCGGTTTTCACAGTGTGGCTCGTGGCATGCACATCAGCAAAGACATTCCATCGCTGCGGGCCTCCCGAGTGTTGGATGTTCACCTCCGCACCACTCACTGGCTGTCCTTCCTCATTCACCACGCGCCCGCCGATGGGCTTTCCGGCGGGGTAAAGTTTCATCGTGTAGCTTATGGGCAGCTTCAACGGATCGCCATAACGGCTCCATTGAACTCGCTGCATCACGAAGCCAGCTTTCATGCCCCAGAAGCGCAGATGCTTCACCTCTTCGGGTGGCAGCGGGAGGCGCAGCATGCCACCGAGATCGCTCACCGCCTCCAGACGCTTCCCTCCATTGACCTCATAGTGCACCTTGACCTCCGGCACCGGTTTTCCGGTCGCAGCGTGCACAAAACGCGTCTCCAGCTCCTCGCCATGCAAAGCCTTGCCATCGGTCGCCACATAGGGCGAGACCTCTTTTGGCGGCGGTGCCAGCAGCGTGGCGGGAATGCCAGAAATCGTCTCCAGCGAGGTGATCTGCCGCGTGTAGGTGCCCGGTCCGTCGCTGGAGTAATACTTCCACATCATGAGCATCGGATACGGCGTGCCGTCATCAAGCGCTGCCCACTTCTGCACAGACCACTCGACTGAAAACGGCTCCGGCCGCTTGGGGAAATACTGCCGGAACAATGCCAGCCCACGCTGCTTCAGATCCATCTCCCAGTGCTCCATCTGCCCGCCACCGGGCCAGTGACGCTCGATCACGACACGATCGCTTTCCTCACGAATGACATGCCTGGTCAGCCCGAACTGCTTGCACCCGCTGGCAAGCATCTGCTGCAAAGTATCCCGTAGTTCCCGCGCACGTGGCCGCGCCTCCCACAGCGAGAAGAATGCATCGTTGGGCTCCCTGCTGAAACGCACCTCATTCGACTCACTCCCTTCATAGCTCCAGCCACGCAAACCATCGGTGGCCTCGGTTTGGTCTTTGATGAACCACGGTGCCGCCCCATAGCTCCACTGCGTCACGCGCGGCCGGTATTCAGCGCGTGACTGCCGTGCGGACTCATCCACCCACGCCTCGATCACGCTGGGCTGGGGGCTGCGCACCGTTTCCTTGCCTTCAGCGATCCAGGTCTCCTTCAGCTTCACATGCACACGCTGCAGTCTTTCGATCTGCGGTTCCAACACGGCCAGACTGCGCTCCACAAGGTCCTTTTCGGCCTCGGTGAGTGGTTCGGATGGTTTTTCCGCCTGCATCACATGCCTTACTTCCACGCCCGCAGCCATCACTGCCGCCATGGCGGTCACCATGAGCGCCAGCTTCGCTTTGCGGCCAAAAACGCCGTGTTGCCCGGCACCGTTCAAGAGGGCCTTCACACGATTTTGAATGCTGCTGCGGCCCAGCATGGCCACGCCCGTCGCTGGCGTAGTCACATCGCCCCCCGCAGCGATTTCCACGAGCACTTGCGCATAATCCGTCGCCGCAATGTGCTGAGAAAGCGCACTTTCATCCGCACTGAGCTCCGCTTCGGATGTCAACTGGCGTAGCGCCAGCCATGCTAGCGGATTCCACCACCACACCGATGCTGTGAGCCAGCCAAGCCACTGCCACGTTCCATCATGCCGCGCGTGATGCGCCATCTCGTGCAGGCACACGGCGCGCAGCTTCGCATCAGGCCATTCCGCAGCCGCCTCCGGCAGCCAGATGCACGCCTTGCGCCATCCTGTAACCACTGGCGAAACAAGCCCGCACACAAGACGGTGCCCTGTGGTGCGCAAAACACCCACAGTGTTTTTGCGCAGCCAAAAATGTCCGCACACTGCGCGAAATGCCCTCCAGGCCAGCAGTACCAAGGCCACGCACCACCACCCATGAAACACGATCTGCTCAAGGCGCTCCATCCAAGGCACCCGCATGGTTGCCAGCGGCACATCAGGCCGCGCTGCGGTGGTGTAGGCAATGAGTGGTGAAGTGGCTTCCACCGTCGGTTGCGCCCTTGGTGTCTCCTTTGCGAGAAGATCGAGCGCCTGCGCCTGCGTCACCACCTGCAAGATCATTGGAGTTGGATACACATGCACATTCATCCGCCACGCATCCACGAATCGCGGAGCGAGCGCCCACAGCAGCACACTCAGCAGCGCCACGCTGCAGGCACGCCACATCCACAGACGCATCAGCGCCGGTTTCCGCCTCAAAAACGCTGTCACAAACCAGGTGAAGACCACGATGGCCGTGCTCTTCATCGCTGCAGTAATCACATACGTCAGCGCCGGATAGGTGAGGCCGCCGAGCAGCCACGAATGAATCAAAGTGAAGAACGGGTTCATTTCTCACGAGCCTCCTGGATGAGTTTCATCAACTGGTCAGCTTCCTCTTTCGAGAGCTTCGATCGGCGGTCGCCCAGCAGAGCCATTGCTGCAGCCCCGACAGAGTTGGAGAAAAAATCTCGCACCATCTGGTGCAGCGCTTTCACCCGCGCTTTTTCAGGCTCCATTGGCAGGGTAAACTCATCCGTGCGCCCATGCAGCGATTTCACCAGCAGTCCCTTTTCCACAAGGAGCCTCAGGATCGATCGCACCGCCGAGTACGTCGGCGCATCCGGCATGTCCTCCTCGATTTCTCGTGCCGTCGCCTTGCTGCGCCGCATCACGATTTCCAGCACCTGGCGCTCACGGCGGCTGACATTTTTGGAAGCTAGATTGTCCCACATAGATGTGTTGATAATTCAACACATCGGCATCCCGTCAAGTTCTATGTGTTGATATTTCAACACATAAATTTCTCATCAAAAGCTGCCGGATGCCCACTTTCATTAAAGCGTCACATGTGTCTTCACCTCCGGAAAGAACGCCTCAAAGTCCTCCCGAAATCCCTCATACTGCGCCTCCAGCACCGCCACTGACGCCGCCAGATCAAACGGAAACCGCAGCCTCCGCGACATTCGCCTCAGCGTCGTCTCGATCCCCTCCAAAGTCGCATACGAGCACAGCCAGTCTCCCTCCCTCATGTGCTTCAGCACCGCGCACGCCTCCGCAGGAATGTCCCCCTGCACCTGCGGCACCGAGTCATAAAAACCGTGCACAAATTCTCCCAGCGGTTCCTTGCTATGCATATTCCAGCCCGCCGCCAGGAAGTGATCATAAAACACATCTGTCAGCACCCCGCCATAGCGCCGGAACGGCTTCTCAAACCGCCTCACACTCCGCCTCACCAGCGGATGTGCATCCGTGAACGCATCAATCGCCCGATGCCGCTCAATCCCCCGCTGAAACCCTTCCGGCAGCCCCTTCAGCTCCCATGGCCCCACCCAGTCCGGCAGCAAATTCCCCACCCGAAACTCCACCTCCGGCTCCGACAAGTAAAGATGGGCCAGCCAGTTCATTGAAGCAGGATGACCGATTTTCTGCGAAAATCGAGCCCTTCATATGTTCAGACACCTTGATTGGACTGAAGTGGACTAGCGCAGCTTTTTCGTATTTAAGCGCTGGGCAAAATGCACCAGCGTGACGATCTCCAACTCATCGAGAAGTACTCGGTAAATGATGCGGTAAGACGCTACATGAACTTCTCGCACATCCAAGTCCGGGGCCTCATGGACTGGATGTCCCACCTGCGGATGAAGAGCGAGAACATCCGTTCGTTCGATGATTCTGGCTGCCATTCGATCCGCATAAAACACCGAATCTTTGGCGATGTAGGACCTTATGGCCCGTAAATCCTTCCGTGCCTGGCTGGACCAGAAAACATTCACGCGACCCCGAATTCGCGTTTGATGCTGGCCTGTGAATGACGCCGGCCCACATTCAAGTCAGCAAGACCGGCCTCGATCTTCTGACGCACAAAAATCTGCTGCATCACATCGTCCCATGAAGCAGAAGCGGGAAGCTTGTCGATCAACCTCCGAGCTTGGTTCTTGGCGCTGACTGCCTTGGTCTTAGCTTTCATAAATTAAGATGCCCTTGTTAGCGCATTTCTCAAGATCGCACTTTAACTCGCCAGGGTTGCAGAAAGCCAACGTCACGACGCTTCGCGCACTCAAACACGTGAGCCCTACACCTTCACCCACGTCTTCGACTCACTGCTCTCCAAGATCGCCTCGCAGAGCTTGATTTCGTGGTGGCCGTCTTCGGCGGTGGCAAACAGGACCGGGGTCTGCTTCCCGCTGGCGATGTGCTCGTAAATGGCACGGTAGTGCATCTTGTGGCCGTCGCTGAAGCCTTCGGCGTGGCCGGGGGGGTAGTCGGTGTAGTTGGCGACGTCTTCGAGGAATCCGGGCGTGCCGCGCTGCAGGATTTGGTTCGGTTCATCGCGACGACCGAGCGTGATTTCATTCGGCTGCTGCAGGTCCCAGCGCACGCTGCCCTTGGTGCCGTAGATGCCGAAGCTCAGGCTGCATTTCCAACCGGCGGCCACCTGCGAGATGCTCGCATTGGCATGCACGCCATCTGCAAAACCATGCTTCGCCTTGCCAAATTTGAGCAGCACGCTGCCGAAATCCTCGGTGTCCACCGGGTAGTCCACCATCTTCTTCGGGTCCACCTTGGCAAAGGTCTTCACCTCGCCTTTCGGACGCTTGCGGGTTTTGTAGAAGGTTTCAATGTGGGCGAAGACGCTCTGCGTTTTGGCACCGAGCACGAAGCCGACGGCGTCGATCCAATGCGTGCCTACATCGCCCACGGCGCGCAGTTTGCCGCCTTCGGATGCAAGGATGCGCCAGTTGTAGTCGGTTTCATGCAGCAGCCAGTCCTGGAAGAAGTGACCTTGGACGTGGATGATCTTCCCGAGGTCACCTCGTGCCACCATGGCGCGCATCTGGAGGATGGCGGGGAAGAAGCGGCACATGTAGTTCACTGCAAAAACCGGGCCCTTCTTGCCGCCCTTGCGCACGGCATCCACCACCATCTGCGTGTCCTTGGAGGTCATGCCCAGCGGTTTCTCACAGATGACATGCTTGCCCATCTCCAGTGCATGCAGGCACTGCTCCACATGCACCTTGTTCGGTGAGGTGATGTGCACCACGTCGATGTTCGGGCTGGTGTACATCGCCTCATAATCGTAGTCGCCGTAGATTTCCGGGATGCCCCAGAGGTTGCCCACCTGGCGCGCGCTTTTGGTGGAGCCGCAGATGCCGTTCACGGTCACGCCGAGACGTTTAAGTGCCTCAATATGAACAGGTCCGATGAAGCCGGTGCCGATCACGCCGGCGCGAAGTTGGTGAAGGGGAGTCATGCAGGTGCAGTGAAGCGCGAGGAGGGGCTTGGTCAATGCGGCAAAGTACTCGATGAATGAATTGATGCATCATCCTGCGTTCTTAAGGATACTCAGTTCACATGCCTCCTGCCTCCCATGCCTTTTCAGCAACCTCCGCAGCAGCCCTGCTGGAGGATGGCATGACGCCCCTGGAGGCGGGCGATGAAAAGCCCGGCGATGTCCTGGGCGACTTTCGGCTGATCGAAAAGCTCGGTGAGGGCGGCTTCGGGCTCGTGTGGCGTGCGGAGCAGACGCACCCCGTGCGACGTGAGGTGGCATTGAAGCTCCTCAAGCGCGGCATGGACTCGCGGCAGATCCTCGCCCGCTTTGATCAGGAGCGCCGCATGCTCGCGGCGATGGAGCACCCCTGCATCGCCACCATGCTGGATGCGGGCATGTCTCCGGATGGGCGCCCCTTCTTTGTCATGGAACTGCTGCGCGGCAGGCCCATCACGGCGTTTTGCGAAGAGCACCATTTGACGCTGCGGGAGCGCATCACGTTGTTTCGGGAGGTGTGCAGTGGCGTGCAGCATGCGCACCAGAAGGGTGTCATCCACCGCGATCTGAAGCCCACCAACATCCTCGTCACCGAAGTGGATGGCCGCCCCGTGCCCAAGATCATCGACTTCGGCATCGCCAAGGCCCTCGCCTCCGGCGGCATCGAGGCCATGACCTTCGCCACGCAGGCGAATTTCGTGCTCGGCACGCCGCAGTACATGTCCCCGGAGCAGATCGAAGACGTGGGCAGCGTGGACACCCGGAGCGACATCTACGCGCTGGGCACGGTGCTGTACGAAATGCTCACCGGCAGCCCGCCCTTTGCCGAAGTGACCAAGCAGGGCCAGACCCGGCAGGAGTTCTGGCGCATGGTGCGCGACAAAAATCCGCCGCGTCCTTCCACCAGTTTCACCACTACGATCCTTGCTGCGCCCTCACCGGCCCAGGAAGCGCGCATGGATGTGTCCAAGCTGCCGGCGGATCTCGACTGGATCGCCCTGCGCGCGCTGGAAAAAGAGCCCCAGCGCCGCTACCAGAGCGCCGCCGAATTCGCCGCTGATTTGCAGTGCTTCCTCGATGGCGCACCCGTCTCCGCGCATCCGCCCAGCAAGTCCTACATTGCCTCGCGCTGGATCAGACGGCATCGCGTCGCTTTTGCAGCGGGTTGCTTCAGTGTGCTGGCTTTGGTCACAGGAGCGGGCGTGGCCATCTGGCAGGCCAAGCTGGCCCGGGAGGCGCAGGGGCGGGCGGAGTCCGAGGCACTGCGCAGCCGGGAGTCGGCTTCATTCCTCACGGAACTGCTCAAGGAAGTCGCCGAAGAAGTGCGCAACGGCCGGAATCCCGAGGCCCTGCGGCTGGCGCTCATCACCAGCCAGCAGCGCATTGAGGACATGCGCCAGGACCCCGATCTGCAGATCGAGCTCATGAACCAGGTGGCCCGTCTGTTTGATTTGATGAGCGACCGCAAGCTGTCTCTGGGTGCACTCAGACGCACCGCGGAGCTCACGGCTGCACGATTGGGGCCCGAAAATCCGGCGGCGCGTGAGGCCGCCTTTCAGCACCTCATCATGGCCGTGGACCACGGGTCCCGGATCGAGGCCGTGGAGCTGCTTAAAACCCTCCGAACGCACATCGAGGAGCATGAGGGGCGCGGCAGCCCGAGCTGGTTCCGGGCGCAGGGCATGCTGGTGCGCGCGTGGACGAAGCTGCGCCGTGGCAAAGACGCGGCGCAGGCCAGTGGTGAGGCCGTGGCGGAGGCGCGGCAGAAGCAGCTCCGTGGGGTGGACCTTCACAAAATTCTCATGACCCATGCCGAGGCCCTGGAGTCCGCCCGGGAGTTTGATGCGGCGGAGAAGCAGATTTTGGAATGTGTCTCCCAAGCCAAGAAGGATGGCGATCTCCCGAAGCACCAGTGGGAGTTTGATATCCGGCTGGTGGAGCTTCAGATCCATCGTGGCAACCATGTGCGAGCTGCTGAAATGCATGGCGAGGTGGTGCAGCGGCTACGGGAGCTGCCGGACGCCGCCAATCTGCCGCATCAGCTCATCTGGTTGGCAGAGATCGAAAATCGCGCCCGTTTGCATGATCAGGCCATCAAGCACACCCAGGAGGCCATCGAACTCATCCAAACGCGCACCGCCGCCATCTCCCAAGAGGATGCCCGGGCCAACACGCTGCGGGAGGACATGCAGGTGGCGTTTGAAGCCCAGAGTGCCGCTTATCGTGCCTTGAAGCAACCGGACGCAGCCATCGCGGCGGCGAAGGAAGGCCTGCGTGTGGCGCAGCAGGGGGGCAATGAGACCTTCATGACCCGCGCGCTGGCGGCGCTGGCGGGGGCGCAGGAGGCAGCGGGGCATCTTGAGGAGGCTTGGGGGCTGCACCGCCAGCTCTATGAGAACCACGCGGAGCACAACGCCACCTACAAGAACCGTTTGGACGATTTGAGGGAAATGACGCGCATCCGGCTGCGCCAGAAGCGTTTTGAGGACGCCCTGGCCCACGCGCGGGATGCCTGGAGGCAGACGCTGGCGGAGCCCTCCTCCCAGCTGGAGCCGGATTACCTCGAATACATGGCGGACTTTGCCCTCAAGACCTGGAAGATGGTCCTGGCCGCCTGCCCGGGGGTGGGGGTGCCGGAGGAGGTGGGGGCTTGGGAGAAAGCGGCGGGGGTCAAGGGGGCCCAATGAGGGGATAGAGGGTGCGGATGGAGGTCAAGAATCGTCATGGTACCGGGGGATGGACAGTGGGCGTTTTTGTGTGTCGGATCTGGCAATCTTGCAGGTTGGTTGCGGTTGAGGAGGTTTTGGGGACGATTTGGAGGAGATTTGGACAGGATTCAGAGGAGGGCAGAATGGACAGGATTTTTGAGATGGGATTTAGGTGCCGCTGCTGTTGCTGGCGGTGTTTGGGGGTGATGGAGGGCGCGCTGAATTTTGGCAAAGGAATGAAGGAGCAATGGAATGTTCCGGAATGTTCCTTGTGTCCGGAGGCCGGAGTGGATTGACCACGGAGCTGAGCGAAGCGAACCGGGTCGAAGACCGCCGCGAGGCAAATGGCCGAAGGCAACGCAGACGACTGAAAGAAGCCGGAGGGTGAGCGAAGCGAATCAATGCACTGAATACACGAAGCCGAACGAAGTGAACCGGAGCGCAGCGGAGATAGCCGAAGGCAAACAGACAGCCGAAGGCTGCCCGCAGGGCAAGCGGAGCGCAGTCAACCCGGATGGGCGGGACGGGACAGCGGGGCGAAGGATGCTTGGGTGGTCCGGATTTTTGCACCGCAGAGATTGGGAGAACGCAGAGATGAGATGAGTTGAATCTGTTCTCTCGGGGGTCGGACGTGGCTGCGGGGAGAAGAGTTTTTAACCGCTGATTAGACGCTGATAAAACGCTAATAAAGGCATCAGAAATCCCAGATTTGATCTCACCGCAGAGGCCTAGCCGAGGGAACGGAGGGCTGGACGGGACAGCGGGGCGAGGCGGGCCCGTTCTTCGCTAAAGCTTCGAAGGGCAAGATGGAATCTTGGAGGCGCTGATTTTGGATGGGGAGGTGATCCTGGGGACGTGAGGGAGACGCGAGTGGCTGCCAAGGAACACTGATTTTTACAACGCAGAGATTAGAAAACCGCAGAGATGAGTTGAGTTGAGGCTGTTGTCTCGGGGGTCGGACGGGACGGCGGGGTGAGGCGGCCCCGTTCTTCGCTACCCATTCTTCGCTAAAGCTTCCTTCTTCGCTCTGCCCGTTCTTCGCTAAAGCTACGAAGGGCTGGCTGAGCTACGAAGGACAGGCCTACGGGCTTGCGAGCTTCGAAGGGCAAGATGGAATCTTGGAGGCGCTGATTTTGGATGGGGAGGTGATCCAGGGGACGTGAGGGAGACGCGAGTGGCTTGGCTGTGTTGAGGGGCCTCGGTGCGGCGTCGGCTCTCTTTTTGGGCTGGGCGGCCTTTTGCCACCCAGTTTTGTGTCGATAAAGCGGCGTGCCTGTACGAAAGTAGGTGAGTCTGTGCAAGACCCCGAAGCATACAAAGACACTCTGGGAAAACTGAAATGACCAACGAGGTATGTTTCAATACTTTAAGCACCTTTTACCGATGATCAAAAATAAGTAAGAATCCGAGGTAATCGCCCACCGTGGACGCGATATTTATCTATTTGACCGTATCCATGACTCCATCCACCGTGCAAACGAGAAGTAGCTAAAATAATAAATTTTCACCACATTTGCTCCCAAAGATATGTCCTCTCCGACCGTCCTTATGTTTTCTGGTGGTCGCGATTCCACGCTTTCAGCCATACGGTTGGGTCTGAAACGCTCTCCTTTAATTCTAGTCACAGTCGTGGCGGAGCACTTATTTGGCCTAAGCACGGTGCGCCGCCGTGTGGCGGAGTTGCAGCCCTTTCTTCCACAACAAAGCCGCTGGATTATTGTTACCCAACCAATCTGCATGAGTCCAACCAGCTTGAATCGCGACACATGCCTGCCCTGCCAGAGAGATTATGTGGTTTGTGGAGCGGCGGTAGCCGCTCTCGAATCAAGTGATGCAATAGCGTTAGGATATACTAGCTACCAATCATCCTGGCCAGAACAATCATCTGAGGCGACTGATGTCTTACGACCAATTTTAAAAGCCAAAGGTCTTGAGCTGCTACTTCCAGTATATGATTTGCAGTCGAAAGAGGAAGCAAAGTTAGAATTGCGTAAACATTCGCTTTCTGACGAAGCATTAGAACAAAAGTGCATAAAACAAATTTCTAATATTACCCTAAGCGCTGACCAGCTTCAAAGCGAACTGCAAATGTGGAAATCCAGCCTACAACTTCGACTAGATTCAAATATAGATATAAAGAGTCATATTCTCGAAAACACTCCGCTTACCTGATATTAATTAGCTAATCATGCCTACAATTATAACACCTGAAGACATCTTTCGCAATGGAGTCACTCTCCTTGCCTTCGTAATGGCGTTTTATGCATTAGTAGCCAAAGAACGCAAGACACCTTACATGGTGCATTCAGTATATAGGATTATATTTGTAGTATTTATGTCCTTGGGCTGCTCCATCGCAAGTTCATGCTTGAAAAATATAAATCCCTGGTGGAGCGAAAAATTGAATATTGGCGCAGCACTACTTCTCGGGTTTGGAATGCTCTATGTTTACATAAAAATCTGGACAGAGCAAAACAGACACCTTTGCTATCGTAGTGATCAGCTTCTCCTGAACCTCTTTATTGTGCGATGGGTGGTAGAGAAGTGGAGTTTGTTCAAAGGAAAGACTGCGTATGAGCACAACCCCATGAGATTGCCTCCCGCTTTGATTAGCTCATTGGGTGAATCAGAAAGTATTCCAAAAGAAGCACTAGACGCTGCTTTAAAGCACCACGTTGCATCGGAAGAAATGTCAATCGCCGCCTTTTTTAAGACAAATACACTAATTCAAACTGACCAACTTCTAACTGACCTGGCGATCCGCTTTCTTGATACAGGTTGTTTCGTGCAATACACCTGCTGCTCTCGCCATCCCATCGAATTTCTTCTTCAGTTGAAACATGCCTGGCAAAGTAAACAGAGAAATGCTGATTGGAAAAAAATGGCAAAAAGGATTGTTCTCGTCGATGGTTATACCCCGCATTTTGGTTTTACCGACACCATTTATAGAGAAAGATCAAAGCAAGCCGAATTAGATTGCATCAAAGTCGTGTCTTCAAAACCCACATTTGCTGGTATTCACACATCCATCGCTCGAGCATTTAACTTCATTAAATCAAATGACACGGAAGGTGTCAGGACTCCCACTCTTGTTATATACGAGGGGTGCAATGCACTGACCGATATTGAATCAGCGGAGCAATACAGAGTCTTTGTTAGGCATGTGATTCCTTCTGAGCGACTGTGGGGAGGGATGTTCACGGTGTTTGTAGAATCATCAGTTTCTACCGAGAGCGAGGCGCTAATAAATAGTCTTGTCAGTATGAGTGTAGATATGACCACAGGCAAAACGGACAATCAACCCAAGACCGCCTAGTTTATAACTACAGAGATGGAGACGAATTTTCTAGATCCTCTTTACGGACAGTGCACTTTATCCGACGCAATGGGACAGCTTGCGCGTTCTGCATCCGTGCAAAGATTGCGCGAAATTAGGCAATCTAATATAGACTCCCTCGACCTCCCTGGATTTGCAAATACCACTCGATATGAGCATGCACTTGGCACCGCATATTTGGCATCAGCAGTCGAGGGTGCGGGTTGGTTAGATGTGAGTGAAAAAATGACGCTGGAAGCAGCAGCTCTGCTCCATGACTCTGCAATCTCCTCATACGGACACCTTCTTGAAGAGGCATTCGGATATTCCGGTATTCCTTCAGACCATGAGCAGCGTTGGAGCTGGTTACTATCAGGAACGGATTCCACTCTTATTGGCGGAGTTCGCTCTCAAATATATCTAGGCCGCCAAGCAGCCCTGGACTCATGGATAGCTAAGTGGGGCAGCAGCAAAATAGCCGCACATTCAATTTTTGAGACTATACGAGGAAGAGGCAAACTGGGTCCTTTGGTTTGTGGAAGCTTGGATTTAGACAACCTCGACAATGTCACTAGAGCTGCGTTCCATGTCGGTCTGTGCCCAGATCGCAATCTTCCACTTCGGATTGCCAAGAATATAGTGGGTTTAGCAAACAGTCATCCCATCTACTTGCCCGCCACGCTTATTGATATTCAGGCTTGGCTTGATTTGCGTAAAAGCTTGTACAATAAATTAATGTTTGCTCAGCAGGATTTTACTGGAAAAGCGATGTTAATTTCAGCGGCAGTAAGTGCATTAGAGTCTGGTCTGCTTAAACCCTCTCATTGGATCTTGACCGACCGTGAATTTATATCTTTGCTACTCTCAGGATCCCAGGACATTGCTTCTCCCGTAAAGGATTGGCTCTCTGGTGACTTGTGGCCATTCTCCGGAATTCTAACGTTAAAGGGAAACGCACCAACTTTGACGGAATTATTTGAAATTGGAAAGCAAGTGTCTGAAACTTTGAAGCGTGAATGCTTTGCTTACCGTATTAAGGACAAAAGAACGCGGGCTATCGTTGTAAATACATCAGACGGACACACACACATGATGGGTAAAGAATCAAACTTATGGTTTTTTGGAGTAGTTTCTCGGAAGAAAAGTCCTTTCAAGAAACGCGAGCTAACTGTTCTCCGCCAACTCATAGAAAAGTTGGTGCCACAATCAGCCACGACTAGTGATTTTGGCTGTCCAGAAATAGGTTCCTTTCAAGATCCTCACCTTATTTAGTACGGTGGACGCAATCGCCCAATTGGATCGAATTGATTGGAACTTTCCAGGGACTGGAACGTCCGAAACGAGTGTTCATCGCTTAGCAAGGTTCCCGGGCAATTTCATGCCTGATATACCGGCATATCTTTGTGAAATATTGACATCCGCCAACCAGGTAGTGCTTGATCCCTTTTGCGGCTCAGGAACCACAGGTATTGAGGCGGCAAAGCTGGGCAGGCGTGTTTTATTATCTGATTCGAACCGAGTGGCAATAGAGTTGTCTCTAGCGAAATGTGCGCTACTTAGTGAGCCTAATCTGGTGGAACAACTTCAATCGTTGTCTGAAAACATTGATCCACTATTTAATGCAACGCCTGTGGAAATAGGCTTGCAATCCGAGGAGCTTTTAAAGTGGTACCATCCAGAGACGCTTGCCAAGTTGCGTCTGTTATGGAGTCATATAAGTCAAACTCCTGACAAGTGTCGGGCGGTAGGGCGAATGTTGTTTTATGAGGTTCTTTTTGATTGTTCGGCTCCACTTTTGCAAACAACGGCATCCGGCAAGAAAAGGCGCCATCACTGGGGGTGGGTCGCCGATAATGTGGTTCCCCGTGTTTGCGGTGTATACGACGTCTATCATAATTTCCGCCAAAGGATCCAGCACACGATTTCAATAATCAAGTTTAACAACTTCGGGGTTTCTCCAATAGATGTGGAAGTTGTTCGAGCAACAGCTGATAGACTTCCATTCCAAAATGAGGTGGCGGATGCTATCATAACCTCGCCGCCGTACGTCAGCATGATCGACTACACATTGGCAAACCGGTTAGTCTATTACTGGAATAACTGGTCTTACAAGGAAGAGCTCGCTTCCGAGATTGGAGCTCGCCGGTTTAGGAACCGAACCACCGCTTTGATTGACTACTTATCTCAGATGGAATCTTGCTTTCGAGAGATGCACCGTCTTCTCAAGCCAGGAGGTTATTGCGCTCTTGTAATTGGGGCATCGCGAAAACACGACGATGCCGTGGGTTTGGCCATTAATCAGCTCAAGAATCATTTTTCCGTTATATGGGGGCCAAAGAAACGTGAATCATCTCGTAGACGGGTTGCTGACCGACTTGGGCGAGCATCTGGTGAGTCTATTATTATTCTGCAAAAATGAAGAAAACAATTGCTGTTTGTGGTTCATCCGGCGTTGGCAAGACGACTGTCGCTAAAATTCTCACAGAGAGGACGAGGGGGGCGCTTCGATCTTGCGGGGAAGAGGTGAAACAGCGTGCGATGCAGCTAGGAATTGAGCCAAGCACGCTCCCATCAAATGAACATGCAGTGATCGACTCTCTCACACGTGAGCTTGCTCAAGGGACTCTCGAAATGCTTATAGTGGAGGGCCGCTTCCTCGATAAAGTCTTACAAGATGTTTCAAATACATTTCTTGTGAGGTTAGTCTGTGATGACGTTATTAGAAATAATCGTTTATTTGAAAGACAGGCTACCTCCAACCTTGCCAGTGTTCCGAACCCTCCATATGCCGCTGAGATGATTACTGTCAGTTCAGATGGGATCATGCAGATTGACAATTCGCATTTGTCGGCCGAAGAGACCGCTGATAGGATTTTGCGCGCATGGGCAAACTTGCCAAAAATACCAGGTTGAACTTGATCATGCCCTACCCGGCAATGATCGCAGATGAATTGGCCGTTGCCATTGCGCAAAAACATATTCACCCTGGCGACTTAGTTCTTGATCCATTTGTGGGCACTGGGCGAATTCTTGCTGCTGCGGCACAGGCAGGGGCAAGTGGCGTAGGTATAGATGTAAATCCATTAGCTGTAATAGTGACTAACGCGAAGTCGGTATCAGGTGGACAACGCCGTCTCCGAGATTTCGCGCTTGAGTTGACGAGGAAACGCTTTCCAGCCGATTCTAGTGGAATACGTCTTTTGATGGGCCGACGTGTTGAATGGTTTCATCCCCGCACGCATCGTCAAATTGACTATCTCAAAGGACAGATTAACCGAGCTAAGCTGCCAAGGGCAGCGCTTACGGTTGTTGTGGCCGTTTTTTTTGCTACAATTCGTGAAGTTAGCTACTGTCGCAAGGATCAATGGAAACTTCACCGCCTCTCAAAGGCGTCCCGCAATGCACAGAGAGTCGATGTTAAGCAAACATTCTTGCGGAGATTGAGTCAGGTTATTAACAGTTTCGAGGTGCCTACACATAACCTCTATAAATTTCGCGCTGTCATTGGCGATTCGAAGCGACTATCTCACGTGCTATCTGATCAGGGAGTCAAGTTTCCGATTGATTGCGTTGTGACATCTCCTCCCTACGGGGATTCCAAATCTACAGTTCAATACGGAGGTATATCCCAACTTTGCTTGGAAATGGCGAAAGGTATACTTGGGCTGAAGGCATTGGATTATTGCATCAGTGGTATTGATGCGAATTGCCTTGGAGGAAAGATGTCATTAGATGGTAAACTGTACGCTATTCCGAAGCGTATATGGGCAGGAGATCTTTGCACAAGTATTGGTAAAAGAGTGGCTCAGTATCTTGATGATATGCGGAGTGTCTGTGAGCAGATTGTCCGTGTTTTGAAGGCCAATGGGAAAATTGTTTTTGTAGTCGCCCGGCGCAACGTCGGAGGTGCGACTCTCAATCTGGACCTGTGGTTTCGTTCGGAATTTGAGAAGCTTGGCTGTACGCTAATAGAATGGACAACAAGAGAGATTAAAAGAAAACTGACTCCATATCTCGTAGTTCCCAAAGCTCGATCGGTTTCTTGCGAAACCGAAATGTCTGCCGTGCCTACCATGCGCAAAGAATATATTTTGGTGTTTTCTTCGCCCAATCACTTGACTAGGGCGTCTGCGAATTTCGAACGGCCCATTCCAAGTAGAAGGCAATCTCGGCTCCCCCAGTAGGGAGGGAGCTGGGGATGTGCCGGGGCGCCGCACACGGAGTCTGCGGACCACTATTTGATGCTCACGCTTCGAGAATGTAGCCGCAGGCGAGTTTTTGGAAGTGGTCGATTTCGTGGGCGGTGCGGGCGGGGGGCCAGTGGAGTTCGGTGGCCATGAGGGCGGCGACTCTCGGAGCGGCGGACATGGAGGCCTGGGCATCGAGGAGGAGGCTGCGGCTGCGGCGGGCGAGGACGTCCTCCACGGACAAGGCCATTTCGTGGCGGGTGTGGAAGATGACTTCGGCGCAGGTGACATCGAGCCGGGGGTGGACTTTGCCGGCGAGTTCGGGCTGCTGGGCGGCGAGGGCGCGGATCTGGGCGGCATCGCTGCCGTAGACGGCGAGGGGATCGTGCTGATCGAGGACGGTGGCGGAGCCGTGGATCATGAGGCTGGGGGTGACGCAGTGGCGCATGCCGAAGCCGCCGACCATTTCGGCGTGATCGATGACGTCTTCGGCCATGCGGCGGTAGGTGGTCCATTTGCCGCCGGTGATGGTGATGAGGCCGGAGTCTGCGACGAGGATGGTGTGATCCCGGGAGAGGGCGGCGGTGGCTTCTCCTTTCTTCATGGCGACGAGGGGGCGGAGGCCGGCGTAGATGCTGAGGACGTCTGAGGGGTGGGGATCGCGTGTGAGGTAGCGTGCGGCGTGCTGCATGAGGAAGGCGATTTCATCTGGCAGGGCGCGGGGCTCGAGGGAGACGTGTTGGACGGGGGTGTCGGTGGTGCCGATGATGACGCGGCCGTGCCAGGGGACGGCGAAGAGGACGCGGCCGTCGTCGGTGCGGGGGATCATGATGGCGGAGTCTCCGGGGAGGAACTCGCGGGGGAGGACGAGGTGGACGCCCTGGCTGGGGGCGACGATGTTTTCGGCCTTGGAGTCGTCCATGTGGCGGATGGCATCGACGAAGACGCCGGTGGCATTGATGACGCAGTGGGCGCGGATTTCGTACTGGCAGCCGGATTCGGCGCACTCGGCCTGGACGCCGATGATGTGGCCGTTTTTCTCTTTCATGAGGCCGCAGGCGCGGGTGTGATTGAGGACGATGGCGCCGTGATCGACGGCGGTGCGGGCGAGGTGGATGGCGAGGCGGGCGTCGTCGAACTGGCCGTCGTGATAAACGACGCCGCCGGAGAGGCCTTCGGTTTCGAGGGTGGGGAGGAGCTGGATCATGTCCTCACGGGAGAGGGAGCGTGAGGGCTCGAGGCCGAGCTGGCCGGCGAGGGTGTCGTAGACCTTCATGCCGATGCCGTAGAAGGGGCCCTCCCACCAGTGGTAGCTGGGGATGACGAAGGGGAGGCTGTGGACGAGGTGGGGGGCGTTGCGGACGAGGAGGCCGCGCTCGCGGAGGGCCTCGAGGACGAGGGAGACGTTGCCCTGCTTGAGGTAGCGGACGCCGCCGTGGACGAGCTTGGTGCTGCGTGAGGAGGTGCCTTTGGCGAAGTCTGACTGCTCGATGAGGACGACGGAGTGGCCG
>NZ_JBAQCR010000166.1:0-8706 GCF_049294395.1 Prosthecobacter sp. | reverse complement strand
CTCGGCTTTCGCCTCGCTCCAAACTGCTTCTGTGTTTTCTAAAAGATCGTTTCTGATTCCAAGTTTCATGAGCCGCTTTTCGCTTCCCAATCTTCTTTTTCTCAGCCCGCGTTTTTCGCTGCGGGTTAGGAGAGTAACGCAGGTCAGAGATGGTGCAACATCATTGTGCATCAAAATGCATTTTTTTTCGCCGATTGGGTGTTTGCCTTCGAGAAACGCGGTTCAAACGACCTCATTGGACGTGAGGAAACATTATATCACACTGACGTAGTATGCATTATTCGGAGACCTTCCTTCCGCCATGTGTACGAACGTAATGAAGGGGCACGCAGCACGCATTCATCATGGCTTTGCTACTGCTGCACGCAGTGTGTTGAGGGCAGAGGCTGCCGTGAGCCAGTCTGCATAGCGTGAGAAGAGGAGTGTGAACTCTCCCTGCAATGAATCGACGGAGTGTTTGATGACCTTGTCGAGCGCCTGCGCCTCATGGCCGCTGACGGGGCGGCCAGGCACCGTGGGCCCGGCCTTGATGGCTTCGAGATTCTCTTTGAGGACGTCGCGCAGCTGTTCGTTTTTGCGCTGTTCATCGCCATACACCTCGCCCAGTTCGGGATTGGCGGCTTTGGAGGCCATGTCTGCGAGCGTGAGGTTTTCCTGATCGAGTTGATTGATGCTGGCCTGGATGTCCTTGATGAGCTTGCTGCGCATGGTGGTGGTATGACTGGAGAGGCGGAGGTTCTGCCGGTAGTCCTCGCTGTCTTCATAGCTCACGCCGCCAAAGCTGTTGATGCCTGTGGCTTTGTAACGCTCAAACTCCTCGTGCTTGGGGAAGGTTTTGAAGAGATCCACGATCTGCTTCACGCGCTTCTCGATGCGTTCTTCGAAGTCGTTGCTGATCATCTGCTTCTGCGTCTGCGTGAGATTGAAGGTGGGGCGCACCATCTGCTCTTCCAGCCAGGCGCGCTTCTGCTGGTAGTAGGTGACGGCCTGCTGCAGGCTGGCGATGGTCTCCTCCTTCATGCGCGTGACCTTGGTGTGCGAGTCCTTGGAGTCGCTGACAACACGCAGGGTGGTGAGGAGGTCGTCAAAGCGGCTTTCAATGCGCAGGTCCGCATTGTGGATTTCACTGCCCAGCAGGCTGGCGCGCTGAGCCTGACCTGCGAGGCGGGCTTTGAGGATGGCCTGGGCGGGAGTGAGCGCCGGAGCCTTTGCCGGTGTGGGAGAGGCGGGGGCTTGTGCGGAAAGCGTCTGGCCGGAGTGCCAGACCAGCACCAACGCCATATAAGGACGAAGGAAGCAGAGTTTCATGGTGGAAGCAGCCGGTTTGGGCTGTGCCGATGAAACAGTGCGGCCCGCCTGAAGTTTTCACAGGGGCAAGAAAGCAGCGGAGATGCGCAAGGGAGGCCCAAGCCATGGAAGAACTGAGAATGGCGGAACTCAGAATGGAAAATAGGCCGGAGCGGTAGCGCGAGGGGGGGACTGGCCATTCCAACCTTCTGCCCCTTCTTTCAGTTGCCATTTTCCATGCGCTGTGGCCGAAGGATGGATGAGCCTGCAAACCAAACGGGCGGCTGCAAGAGGCGAACCCCCATGCATTTTCATCACGTTGAGGACGGCGCACCTTTTTCAGCGCCTGCGACGCGACAGACCCGAAACGTCGTACCCGCACAGCGGTTCCCTACCATCCCCTGAGTCACCGCAGGGCTGGCAGGGATGCGCTGTGCGCGTCCGTAGAATCCTTCGTTCCAGAGCGGGCTCCTGCCACATCGCTCTCCCCCTTTTCAAACGCCTCCTCCTTCAGCCGCAGTCGAAGGCTCCAAGGACGGCACACCATTTTGAGCGCCTGCGACGCCACAGACCCGAAACCTCGGACCCGCACAGCGGTTCCCTACCATCCCCTGAGTCACCGCAGGGCTGGCAGGGATGCGCTCCATGCCTATCCCCTGCCCCGCTTACGCGCCGCGCAGCTTGCTCACATCATAAAGCGTCAGCATGGCGGCGAGGACTTCGTCCTTCTTGCCCTGCTTGAGCTGATCAAAGGTGACGTGCTTGCCGGGGAGGAGCTTGAAGTGGCCGGAGCGGGTGCGGCGCAGGGCGCTGAGGTGCGCGCCGCAGCCGAGCTTCTGGCCGACGTCATGGGCATACGTGCGGACGTAGAAGCCTTTGCTGCACACGACGCGGAAGTCCACGAAGGGCGGCTCAAAGCGGGTGATCTCGTAGTCGTACACGCGCACGAAGCGGGGCTCGCGCTCCACTTCCTGGCCTTTGCGGGCGAGCTTGTAGAGCGGGACGCCGCCGATCTTGATGGCGGAGACCATGGGGGGCATCTGGTAGAAATCGCCCTTCATGCTGTCAAAGGCAGCCTTCACCTGCTCCAGCGTGAGGTCTGCAGGCACGGGCTTTTCTTCCACGATTTCGCCCTCGGCGTCCTGGGAGTTGGTGGTCTTGCCGAGCGTGAGGGTGCCGACGTATTCCTTGTCCTCAGACATGAGGAGATCGGAAAGGCGTGTGCCGTTTCCAAGCACGAGAATGAGCATGCCGGTGGCCATGGGGTCGAGCGTGCCGCAGTGGCCGATCTTCTTCATGTTCAGGCAGCGCCGTGCGACGGCCACCACATCGTGCGAGGTCATGTCCTGGTCTTTGTCCACCAGGAGGACACCGCTAATCAATTCGTCTGACTTCATGTTCGAGTGCTTGCAAAAATTTGTCTGCTGCTGCTTCAATGGGGCCTCTCATGCGTGCGCCTGAAGCCATGCGATGACCACCGCCGCCAAACTGGGCGCAGACGGCGGAGACATCGAGGCGGTTGTCCTTGGAACGCGAACTGACGCGCACCTTGCCACCGGGGATGTCTTCAAAAATGACGCAGGTGATGACGCTGTCGATCATGCGCAGGGTGTCGATGAGACCCTCGGTATCGCCGGGCTCCATGGAGATGGCGTCCATGACTTCCTGCTTGAGCTGCCAGCTGACGATGCGGCCTTCGGCGCGGAATTCCATGTGGTTGAGCATGTCGCGCATGAGCTCCAGACGGCGCACGGGGTAGCTCTGATAGATGAGCTTCGCGAGGTGGGCGGTGTCCAGCCCGGCATCAATCATCTCGGCCACGATGCGATGCGTGCGCGCATTGGTGCTGGAATACTGGAAGGAGCCGGTGTCCGTGGAGATGGCGATGAAGAGATTCTGCCGCACGGCGTCGTCGATGGGCAGGCCGTGCTCGCTGAGCAGATTGTAAATGATCTGCCCGGTGGCGGGCTCGGTGGGGACGATGAGATTGAGCGTGCCGTAGCCGGGATTGGCGGGGTGGTGATCGATGTCCACCAGCAGCGGCGCGGCATCCAGCAGGGCCTTGGTTTTCTCCCCCACGCGCTCATGCGTGGCGGTGTCCAGCGCGATGGCGAGGTCGATGTTCAGCGGCTCGGTGCCGGGCTGAATGACGGTGTCGGTGCCGGGAAGGAAGGCGAGGTTTGCAGGCACGCCATCTTCCAGCATGGCGATGACGTCCTTGCCCAGGGCGCGCAGGCTGAGCGCGAGGCCGAGGACGGAGCCCACGGCATCGCCATCCGGCCTCACATGCGCGACGACGGCGATGCGCTGCGCAGAGCGCATGGCGGCGACGATTTCGGCGGTGGTGGAGTTGGCAGGCATCCGGGGGGCATCCACAAAGCACCACGGCAGCCAAGCTGCAAGGTGAAGATGCAGCCCCTCCCAGATGTTTGAGGGAGCACCTGCAGAGGCACCCGGCGCAAGGATGAGCGTGCGCTCATGCCTGCGACAGGAAGCGACTCGGGGGTGCGCGTGCTTCGATGGAGTCACTTTAAAAAAAGGAGCGCACATCCGGTGTGTGTCCCGCTGCCGAAGTATTCACAGCGCCCCCTTCATGAGTCCTCCCCCTGCCCGCCCCACTTCAAAGACAGGATCAGAGACGCAGCCGCCGGACGCCTTCGCGCCGGATGCGTTTCAAGACTCGTCTTCAGGCTTTTTCCACCATGTGTGGGGCTGGTTTGAGGCCACGGTGAAGCATCTGCAACTGCGGGCGTTGCTGGCCATGCTGGAGGCGCGGGAGGCGGGCTCACACTTTGCCGTGATCGCCGGCCTGCTGGTGGGCGCTCTCATCGTGGGCGTGTTTGCGTATGTGTTTCTGATTCTCACCGCAGTGTTTGCGCTGGCGGAATGGATGCACGGAGACCTGGTGTGGCTGAAGATCACCGCAGGCGCCACGGCGCTGCACCTGCTGCTGGCGGTGGTGCTGGTGCTGATGGCAAAGGCGCGCCTGAAGGCGGGTGTGTTTGAGAAAACCAAAGAAGAATTCAAGAAGGACATCCTATGGCCCAAGACTCCCACCCATCCCCGTCCACCGACGAGCTGATCGCCGAGATCACGCGGAATCGTGAAGTACTGGCAGGGCACCGTGCGGCCCTGCATCGCTCGGCCCATGTGGGAAACCGCCTGCAGCAGTCCTACCAGGATCACACGGGACTTTTTCTCGGCTCTGCGGCGGTGTCCGGCCTGCTGCTCTCCTACCTGCCTTCCAGCCGAAAATCCAGATCACGCCGTGAGTCGCGTGCCAGCCTGAAAGCTGTGGCCGCCGCTGAGTCAGCGAAAAAGATAGAATCCCGCTCCCTGACGGCGGTGCTGCTGGGACTGCTGGGCAAGATGGCTCTCGACATGGGCAAGCCCATGCTGCTCAAGATGGTGCGCGATCATTACCAGCGCGCCACGCAAGCCGCTACCACCGCAAGGCCGTCTGAAACGAACGCGCCTGCGCCGTAGGCCTGGGCCGGCATGCCATGTCATATGAAGTTGATGACGTGAACGAACGTTTTGTTTACCTTCAATGAGTTGTCCAATTTCTCACAACCGTGTCCCCAGATGCAGCCATTTGGTATGAACCAGCAGATCCGACCCCTCGGCATCAATGCCCATGCTGCGACTATTTCTCACTGCCAGAGCGCGGCAATTACCTCATCTGCCGGATTTGCTATTGGGAAGATGACGGACAGGACCTTGACCAGCTTGACGAGGAGTCCGGCCCCAATCGCATGACGCTGCGGCAAGGGAGAAAGAACTTCCTTGAGCTTGGAGCTTGTGAACGAGCGATGTTACGGCACGTGATTCCGGCAGGACAACGTGTTGTTTATGAGCATCGGCCTCGAATGGTGGCCTGACAGCTCGCTAAAGCCAGCACCCGCCCTCCGGCAGGGTTACACCCCATGCCCTCGTCGCTGCGGGCAAGCTATGGATCGTGGGGCTCCACATCCACAAGACCGTCGCTGGCGGGGGTTGCGAACGAAGCATGACTGCATGAACGAACCCATCACCCCGGCTGATCGCATCGCCGCCAAAGAAAACTTCCGCAACACGGTGCGGCAGTTTCGCTCCATCACCCGGGCACCAGCGCCCTGGATGAAGACAATCAAAGCCGCCTCTACACCCTCATCCGCGCATCCGGCATCGGCTTCATCAGCGTGGGCCACCGCGAGACGCTGCTGCCGTTTCATGAAAACGTGCTGCGGCTGGAGCGTGCGGGGGAGTGGGTGCTGAGGAAGAGGGGAGAGTTGAGGGAGAAAGGTGCCGAGCAGCATGCACCCATGGCTCCTGTTCAGGCCGAGGTTTGAAACCGCGATTCGTTGACTGCTACAGCATCCCCTGAGACGGGGCTACTCCAGCGACACTGGCACATAGCTCAAGGCAGGAACCTTCTGGCGTTTCAATTCGGCGCGGAATTTTTGTGAGACGACGCACCAGCGGTAGGCGATTTCGCGCCCGTTGCCAAAACGCGCACTGGTCATGGCGATGTCAAACGGCTTGAGGGTCTCCACTTCAGAGCGCTTGTAGCGCAGGGTTGGGGGATCACGCTCGGCATCATCCAAGTGGCGTGACTCGAAGCGCTCCCATCCCTTGTTAGAGGCCACGATGTCTCCCCGCCCATTCTGAATGGGATTTAAGGTGTCGGGCAAAATCACATGGCTCTTCAAGGCCCATAGCGGCTTCTTGACCTTGCCGCCCCTCACAAAGATGACCGGCGTCAGGTTCAGCCCCGCAAGGTCCGCTGCCAGCAAGTTTGATCTGAGCGGCTCCGCCACGGCAAGCCCGTGGAATGGGGACATAAATCCAAGCTGAACTGCGGTGGATTGTTTCTTGTCCACCTCAGCCACATAATCTTCTCGTTCCCATTGCTCATCATCCGGATTTTCATGATTGGCGATCTGCCTGGAGGACGACAATTCTAAAAACTCCGCTGCATCGATTTCCTGCTCAGTCCAAACCACTTTGCGCTTAAGCCCAAAGTAATGCGCTCGCTCTGCCTTGGGTATGACGGTCCAGTAGCTCGGCTTGAGCTGATATTTGGCATAGATCGCCTCGTAGAGCTTCGCAAGCCGTGGGTCGTTTTCGTCCAGCTCTACCTTTAGCAGGCGCCCTGAATATCCTGCCTCTTTTACTGGCAAGTCAGCCTCCAAGCCTAGCTGCTCAACATCAACTATCGATTTTGCTGCAAGTCCGTTGGACACCGAACCCCACTCTGCATCATCTGGATAATATTTATGAATAACAAAAGTATGCGTGATTGTAGGCATGTTGTCTTGGAGTGCGTAAGCTCACGTCTAAGATAGAAATGTGCTGCTGGCCTCTCGAAACAGATGCCAGTCATTTGCAAAGATGCATGCATTTTGAATCGCTTGTTTTCACCCATTAAACCCACCTCCGCACCGGCAGGCTTTGGCACGTGAACGCAGGCATCGGCTTCATCAGCGTGGGGCACCGTGAGACGCTGCTGCCGTCTCATGAGATCGTGCTGAGGCTTGTATGCGCGTGGGTGAGTGGGTGCTGAGCAGGCGCGACACGGAGCGCTGCAAAACCACCCCCTCACGGCGCGGCACTTACCTGGACGTGCATGCCTTTCATCACGAGGTTTCCGTATTCACTGAGCTGCGCGGTGTCGACGGCATCGCGGCCGTAGGCGAGGATGATGCGGTTGCCACGGGGCTGATTTTGAGTGGCGTCAAAGGTGTACCAGCGGCCGCCGACGAAGGCCTCAAACCACGCGTGCAGGTCCATGGGATCAAGCTGATACAGATACCCCGACACCATGCGGGCGGGTATGCGCACCGCACGGCAGAGCGCGATGCCGAGGTGCGCGTAGTCACGGCACACGCCCATGCGGCTGTTGGCCGTGTCCATGGCCGTGGTGCTGGGGCCGCTGGAGCCGTACTGGTAGGTGATGTTGTTCTGGATCCAGCTCCGGATCGCCTCGGCCTGGCCGTAGCCGGGAGCTGCATTTTCGATGACCTGCGTGGCCAGATCCAGCAGCAGATCGCACTGGCAGTAGCGGCTGGGCAGCAGGTAATGCAGCACGCTGTCCGGCAGATCCTGCACCGGTGTGAAGGGCGCGGATGGATCCACATCGATGAAATCGGGAACGCTGGCGGTGACTTCCGCCTTGATGACGGTCGTGCCGGCGGGCAATACCACGCGCTGGCATGCATTGCCAAAGACGTCGATGGTTTTGACGTGGGGCGTCATCGGTTCAAAGCTCACCGAGCTGTGTTGAATGACCTGCGCAGTGCCGGACAGGGGCTCGATCATCATCACGGTGGCGGCGGGAACGGTTGTTTCCACGGTCATTTCGCATCTGGCTTGGAGTATCATGAGTGTAGGGGGGAATGTTTTACGCAATGGATCGCGGTGAAAAGGATGGCTGGTTGCATGCCAAATGCCGCGCAACGTTTTCGTTTCCTGGCATCCGCTTTCCGAACGCTGTGCGCTGAATCTGCATTTTTCGGAAAATCTTTTTGACTTTCGGAATCCGGACCCAAGTCTTTCTTCATTCCTGAGGATGGCCGGTGTGAAGAACGCGGCCTCCGGCAGAGATGGCGGCGAGACGGCAGTGAAGAACTCTGGCATTCGCACCCGGCACACATCCTGGCGGCCCTGAACGGCCTCCGGCCCACCACTCACGCCCGACCTCACGCGGACTCCGCGCCAAACGGCATCTCCATGCCCCGGCACGGCCGCATGATACCACAAGGCGCCAGTTAAAAGCATATCTTACTACCATTGAACTCATTACAACAAAACGACAGCCTTATGAAATCCAGCATTCAAACAGCATCCGCAGACCTCAGCGCCGACCAGACAGCCCCCATGCCACCGCCGCCGGTGGAACTGCTCACACAGGTGGAGATGGCGCAGCGGCTCGGCATCAACCGCCGCACCCTGCACACCTGGGTGCTCAGCGGGGCGGTGCCCATGATCAAGATCCGCGGCTTCTGCCGCTTTGAACCCGCCAAGGTCTGGGCCGCGCTGCTGCAGCACGAGGTGCAGGCGGGCTCCGCAAAATCCTCCTCTTCCACCCAGAAGGGCGCCGGGAGCACAGCAGCCGCCTCCACCACCGAAACCCGCAGCGCCTAGCCTGCTCATTTAAACCACTTTCTACCACGATATGAAATCCAACACCGAGCGTGCCAGCGCGTATCTGGCGAGGATGCCCGCCTCCATCTCCGGGCAGGGGGGCGATGCCGCCGCCTTCCGCGCCGCCGTGGCGCTGGTGCGCGGCTTTGACCTCTCCGAGGAGGAGGCCCTGCCCCTGCTCAGCCACTGGAACAAAGACTGCCGCCCGCCCTGGCAGGAAAAGGATCTGCGCCACAAGCTGCACTGCGCCGCCACCACCAGCGCGGGGAAGCCTGCGGGGTATCTGCGCGATGC
>NZ_JBAQCR010000165.1:0-2536 GCF_049294395.1 Prosthecobacter sp. | reverse complement strand
CCCTCCTTCTCGCCATCACCCTCTGCGTCGCACCCGTTTCTCAAGCGGAGGATTTAAAAGCCGTCGCCGCCAGTCTGGATGGCTACCGTTTCGAATTCGCCTGCAAGGACCCCATGCCGGAAAACCCCAAGCCCGGCGCTGACGGCATCTCCGCGCGTGCGACGAATGATCCCGCAACCAACGACAAGTTCACCGACGTGCGCAAGTTTGGCGGCGAGCCCGGCAAGCGCTACAAGGTGACCCTGCGCGTGCGCGGCGTGGTGGAGCCCATGATGTACAAGGACGGCCAGCAGGTGAGCGAATACTTCTACATCGGCGGCGCACCCAACAACGCCACCTACAACATCTACCAGCTCACCGTCTCCTCCCCGGCGCAGCATTTCTTCTTCAACCGCCAGGACAAGGTGGGCCACAAGATCTTCACCATCGACTACACCGCCACCATCGAAGTCGAAGGCGGCGCCACGCTCACCCTTCACGGCAACGGCCAGAACGGCCACATGATCACCAACTTCGCCAAACTCGTCGTCCCCGAAGTCTCCCCTGCCCCGCAGCCTTTTAACGGCCAGTTCATCCAGCTCAATGTGGTGGACGTGGCGGAGGTGAAGTGAGGTGCGCCGCTGGCTGGCTGGCAACCTGCGGCGGCTCTGTGGCGAAGGCTGGCAGCCGCCGGGCTACTGCGTGTCAAACACCTCCACTTCCCAAACGTCACCGCCGATGAAATGAGAGCGCAAGATATACCTTGGCGGAGGGAATTCCGGGCGGACCTTGTCTTTCGCCTCCTCGCCATTTGAGGCATGGACGCGGCGACGTTCAATCACATGAGCACCTTTTTTTGGCATGGTAGTGGATGTTGATGTTGATGTTGAGTCAAGTTTCCAAATGAGGGTCGCGGCATTGACGTTTTACTCCTTGGTGAAGGGTACCTTCAGGTAATCCATGCGGCTGAATGAAGAGACGGGGCGGGCGAGATCGAGAGCGCCGTCCTCTCCGATGGGAAACTCCAGCGCGTGGTAACCGATCACGATCGGCCGTGCGAACGACTCATTCATGGAGATGGACCTTTCCGTGGCCGAGGAGACGGAAACGGTGCCGCCCGGCAGGACAAAGCCGCCGTACTTGTCCTTCATGGCTGCGCGCTCTTCGGCCAGCTTGATGGCGGCCGCAGGAACATTTTTCACCTCAGCCGCCGCTGCGGGATCTGTCGCGGCAAGACTTTGATTGGCGAGAGCCACCGACAACGCCTGCTGGAGGTCGGTTTCCTTCTTTTGAAGCACCACCGCCTCCGCAGCAGTGTCGGCGCTTTGCTTGGGCGCGCCAGCGCTGAGCCGCCATGCCGAGGAGTCTTGATTGACCAAGCTCACCTGCACGCTGCGCAGAAGGTACACCCGTGTCACCACGCGGACATAATTCCACTGCTTGCCAAAGCGCTTGTCATCCGGGGGGATCTCATATCCGGAGAGATGTCCTTTGATCTTGGGCTGGATGCTCCAGCGATAGAGATCTTCGCGCAGCGTGGACTCGTCGATGCCGTAGGTGTAAGCATCGCTCAAGCTCACCGAACCGGTGACTGAGCGTGCGCCCAGAGCGCCAAGCATGACGGGCACGCCCTGCAGTGGCAAGGCGCCATTGAAGCCCTCCCCAGCGCGGACCTTGAACGAATAGGAGGGGAAGCCCACACGCGGTGCCAGCGGCCAGTTTGTGCTCAGCAGGAGTTGCTCCTGCCGGGTCTTGAAGGCCGCATCTGTCTCGCCCGCCTTCTGCACGGGGATAGTGGGAAACGCGCTCGGCTCCGACACCCACTTGTCTGGTGTGCGGGAGGACTGCCACATGGCGGGCAGCACCGACTTCTCTGTAACGCCGTAGGCCTGTCCCAGGTAGTACTTGCTGTAGCCGGTTGGCTGAAAGCGGCCGAAGCGATGGTCGATCGGCAGATAGCCCCGGGAATTCCAGTATTTCTTCAGCTTGTCGATGGGCGTATCCACAACGAACACATCCCCCACCTGGACATCCTCATCCAAGGGATAAACAGGAATCACCTGACTGGCACGAATGGCGAGACACCAGTCTCGGGCGACTCTTTCCAGATCTCGCTGTTTATTGAGGCGCTCGAAGTGGCCGCTCCCAACGTGGCTGGCATAGTTGACGAACTCGCCCACGACACATCCGGAGAGGCCCACGCTCAGCCCTGCTGCGGCAAGCATTGCCTTTAAGAGACAGGGAAACGAACGGGATGAAAACTGCGTGGAACTCTCAGCTGAGCAAATGATATGCATACATTTTCTTGGTAATTACACGCGATTACTGATCCATTAACAGCCATAAGACAATACAATTTATTTTTTACCCATTAGATATATTAATTACCGTAAAATCTAAAATTAAACAGCCGTTTGCTCGTAAAATAATTCGGTGTGAGACGCAGCATCGACCGTCCGTTTGCACTCGTCATTCTTTGCTTTCCCGCCATGCTTTACCGTCTTCTGCCCCCTCTCGCATGTTTCGCGCTAGCCTTCCTCGCTCCATCACTCCAAGC
>NZ_JBAQCR010000164.1:0-6947 GCF_049294395.1 Prosthecobacter sp. | reverse complement strand
GGCGGTGGGGGAAGAGACGGTGTAGATGGACAGGATTAACAGGATGGCAGCATTTCAGGATGACTGCGGGGGTGGCACCGAGCTTGGTGAGATAGACGAATGAAGTGAGCCCGGAGGGGGAGGGCGGCGAATCAATGGTGGAGTGCGAGGCGGTGTCGATGGACAGGATTAACAGGATGGCAGCATTTCAGGATTACTGGAGGGGGGGGAACCGAGCGTGGCGAGATAGACGAACGAAGTGAGCCCGGAGGGGGAGGGCGGCGAATCAATGGTGGATGGAGGGATGGAGGAGAGCGGGGGCTTGAGGAAAGGGGGAGAGTGGTTGGGCTGGCGGGTGGCGGTGGGACGAAGGATTCTAGGGACGCGCACAACGCGTCCCTACCAGCACTGGGGCTGCGAGGCGGTGGGGGCTGGCGGAGGGCTGGGTGATTGGATCGAGTAGGGGGCTGTGGATGAGAGGGGGAGGTGGGGTGTGAGGCTGCTCAATCAGCATTTGATTCTCAAGACTGGGAGAGCACTATATTGGGGGAGGCGTTCCTCCCTAAATTGGCCTGGCATTGTGACTGACTTTTATCCCATCGACCATCAACGCAGCAGCAACCTGCGCATTGCCATCACCGGCACGGTGGTGGTGCATGCGCTTTTGCTGGTGCTGCTGGCGTTTGTGTTTGCGAGCGAGGCGGCGCATCGGCTGTGGCTGGAGGCACACCAGCCGCCGAAGGAGGAGAAAAAGGAGGAGGAGGTGCTGCTGTTTCCTGAGCAGTTCCTGACGACGCCACCCCCGCCGAAACCGAAGCCGGAGCGCATGGTGTACATGCGCACGTCGCAGAATGAGGGCGTGGACGTGGCGCCGAAGAATCCGGCGTTCATCTCTGACCGGAACACGAATGCTTCCACCAAGAAGGCCCCCTCTCCGGATGCGACGGAGCCGCTGCCTTCGATGGACGGGATCAAGATCAAGATGCAGGAGCTGGCGGACCGTGATTTCCACAATGGGGATCTGAAGGACGATGCGCGGCCGAAGACGCAGCCGCCTGAGGTGGCGATGCTGGCACCGAAGCCGCCGGCCCCGCCCACACCGGAGGCCCCGCCTTCGATCCTGAAACCGAAGGACGCCGCACCGCCGCAGCCGCCCAAGCCGCAGACGGTGCTGACGCCGAAGCCGGAGACGACAACGCCTGAAACGGAGAAGCCTGTGGAGACGCCCAAGATGGCGAAGGTGGAGCCTGAAAAGACGCCGCTGACAAAGATGATGGAGGAGGCGGACAAGGAGCTGGCGAAGGTGGACCTGAACCGGCTGCCGCTGGAGGTGAAGAAACCGGACCCGATGGAGAAGACGCCAGACGCGCCGCCCACCACGAAGCCCGCACCGAAGAAGCTGGAGCTGGCGGAGGACATGCCGCCGCCGACTCCGCAGGAGAAACCCATCCCGAAGGCGCTGCCGGTGGTGGATGATGAGGCGGTGACGCGCACGACGCGGAACCAGGATACGAACGCTTTCACGCCGCACACGCGCAAGTCGGAGACAAAGGGCACGATTTTCAATCGTGGGAACGAGGAGGCGGTGGATGCGAAAATGACGCCGCTGGGGATCTATGACCGGCAGGTGCGCGGCATGGTGGAAAGGAAATGGAACATCTACGTGAAGCTGCGGCGGGATGGCATGACCTACGCGAGCCTGAAGCTGGTCTTTTACGTGAATAAAAAGGGCAAGGTGGAGGGCCTGCGGGTGGTGGATGACAAGGAGTCCAATCCGATCCTCACGGAGGTGACGGTGCGGGCGATCCAGGATGCGGAGATTCCGCCGATCCCGGCTGATGTGCTGCCGCTGCTGCCGGAGGAGGACGGCGGGCGGTACAAAATCAATTACAATGTCCTCATCTACTGACCTGCCTGCCTGTGAGGGATGCTGCCTTGGGGGCGTGGTTCCGGGCGCGCTGGGTGCCGCTGGTGTGAGGATGGGGACGTGGATGAGGCTGTTGGGGGCGGGGATGCTTCTGGTGGGCATGCTCTCTGCGTGCAGTGCGCCGCCGAAGGAGGGCGGGGTGGTGGAGGATGCCAAGGAGACGCCGAAAGACCGCTATGGCAGGCGGGTGAACGAAGTGATCCTGAAGAAGTGGAAGATCTACAGTGAGCAGCGTCCCAATGAAACAGCCTACGGGAGTCTGAAGGTGGACTATTATGTCAGCCCGAAGGGCCAGGTGGAACGCATCCACGTCAGGAACAACCAGGATACAGATCCGATCCTGACCCGATTCACGGTGAAGGCGATCCAAGATGCGAAGTTCCCGCCGATACCTGCGGATGTGATTCCTTTGCTCAAGCCGGAACAAGAGGGGTGCATGGGATTCGTCCTCAGTATTCATCTGCCAGAACGGACGAAGGGCGGCAGCGCCGCTGCCAGCAGTGAGACGCTGGCGAATGCGGAGAGAGCGCCGGAACAGCGCGAGATCAGGCAGAAGGCAAAGATGCTGATGGAGAAGCGGTGGGGAATGCCGCCGGAGATCCGGGAGGGCAACGTCCGGAAAGTGGCCCAACCGGGTGAGACGAAGCAGCCCAGCAGCCCGCCGACGAAGGGCGGCAGTGCCAGTGGCGGCACCCAGACGACGGTGAAACTGACATCGACGCCGAAGGAGCGCTACACCCAGCGGGTCACCCAGGCGGTGGAAAAGAAGTGGCGCATCTACCTTAAACTACAGATGGAAGGCGTCACGTACGGGAGCCTGAAGGTGAATTTTTACGTGAACAAACAAGGCAAGGTGGAGGACCCGCTCGTGGTGGATGACAAGGATTCCTACCGTGCTCTGACTTTATTAACCTTGCGGGCGATCAAGGATGCTGAAATACCTCCGATGCCCATTGACGTGTTCCCATTGCTCCCGATGAACGATCCGGAGCGCCTGAAAATTGAATACAATGTCCTCATTTACTGACATGACCGAGAGGCGTCCTTTTTTGTATTCAATGATGAAAGTGATAGGAGCAGTCTCTCTGGCTTGCGGGCTGGTGGCGTGCTCGACGTATGAGCAGGGCGCTGCTGACGAACAGGCTCGCCTGGATCTTGCGAACAGCCGCTCTCCCAAGGGGCGCTATATCGCGCAGATCAGGAAAGAGGTGAGGGAGAAGTGGGACCGGCATATGAACGCTCTGCGCAACTCTCCTCAGGGCTATGGCACCATGGTGGTCGAATTTTACGTCACCCCCAAAGGCAAGGTGGAAGACCTGCGGATCATCAACACGAAGAACTGCACTCGGACATTCGCGACATTTACTTTGCAGGCGATCCGTGAGGTGAAGCTGCCGCCCATGCCTGCTGAAGTCGTGGCCGCGCTGACGGAGCAGGATGGAGGACGCCTGAGATTGGAATACTATCCTGAGAGAGCGGCATCGGAGAGAGCGGCATCGGAGTCTGGCGTTCAGAAAGTCGCTAGCCCGAAGAAGCCCGTGACGCGCTTTTCCCAGCAGGTCCGGAAGCTCTTGCACAATACCTATGAGCCGTATATCCGGCAGGGCAGCAAGGGCCCTGACGTTTTTCATATTAAAGTGGTCGTCGACTTCAACGGCAAGGTGGAGCATGCCTTCGTCACCGATGAAATGGGCAACAATGAGAAGCTGAGGGTCTTGACCCAAAAGTTAATCTATGCTGCGAAGCTCCCACCCATCCCTGAAGAAGTCATCCCCCTGCTGCCGAAGGAAACTCTCGAACACCTGATACTCAACTACGATGTCGTTATTAACTGATCTTCTCGCCTCTGCCACACCCATGCTTGCGGCTGCCGCCGCCGCCGCTGCGGATGCCACTGAAAAGGCTGCGCCCTCAGGGCTGCAGCTGGTTTATGAGTTTCTCTCGACGGGGGGCTTTGTGATGGCGCTCATCGTGGTGTGCTCGATGTCGGCCATCGGGGCGTCGATTTTGGCGTGGCTGCAACTAAGGGAGCAGGTGATCATGCCGAGCGCGGTGGTGAGCCAGCTGCGGGCGATCCCGAACTATGCGCTGAAGGGTGACATCCGGCCGCTGCAGGAGTTTCTGGTGCATGATGGCTCGATGCTTTCGCGGCTGGGGAGCATGGCGATCAGCGGGGCCTTTACGAGCAAGCAGGAGTGCCATGATGCGTGCGCGATCAAGGCGCGCGAGGAGATCCACCGGCTGGAGAGCGGGATCCCGCTGCTGGAGGTGATGGTGTCTGTGGCGCCGCTGCTGGGGCTGCTGGGCACGACGGTGGGCCTGGTGGGGATGTTCTCGGCGTTCGGCGCGGGTGGCGGGCCGGACACGACGGTGATCGCTCATGAGATCGGCGTGGCGCTGCGGTGCACGATCGCAGGCTTGTTTGTGGCGGTGCCGTCGGTGCTGGCACACACGTATTTCTCCCGGCGGCTGGATGCGCTGGCGGTGCGGGTGGAGTCGATCATGCAGGAGACGATCCAGCATTTTTACCAGCACTTTGAAGTGCAGCGTCCGGCGCACTGAGTGTGCGTGAGCGAGAACTTTTCCATCACTCCACCTGCTGCACGCCATGGCCATGAATCTGCGCCCCAAACGCCGCCCGGTACCGACGATCCCCATCGTGTCGCTGATCGACATCATGGTGATCCTGCTGATCTTCTTTGTGGCGACGACGACGTTTGAGAAGGACAAGACGCAGATGAAGATCACGCTGCCGGAGTCGAAGACGCTGGGCGGTGCGGCGACGACGCCGGAGGTGCGCGTGGCGATCACCATCGATGAGCAGCAGCATGTGTTTCTGGACGGGAAGCCGGTGGAGCTGGAGCAGCTGGCGGCGGCGATCACGACGATGAAGGAAAAGACGCCCGGGCTGAAGCTGGAGCTGAAGGCGGACACGACGGCGGCGCTGGGGAACCTGGTGAAGGTGTGGGACGCGCTGCGGGAGGCGGGCTACAGCATCAATGATGTGCCGGCGCGGATTCAGCGGGCGAAGTGAGGCTTTTTCGCGCTGCGGAAGAGCGCGGGAGTGGCGTGCAATTTGAGCACGTGTGTGTGGGCGTGGCGGCGCGCCAGGCAGACGCTGCTGGTGGGCTTAGGGTGCGGCGGAGTGCTGGGTTTGCTTTCCGGATTTGATGGCGGGTACCAGGGTAGCCTCGCTGAGGCTCGGCAACCCTTCGCTATGTTACGCAACCCCTTTGGGGTTGGTGTGTGGCGGAGCGCGGTGCTGTGGGCGGAGCAGCGGCGAACAGGCCTTAGTGGCTAAGGGGCTGAGCAGCTTCGTGGTGTGGAGCAAATGAGAAAGCCGCAGGCCAGAACGGGCTGCTGCGCGGCCGCGAAGCGAACTACGAACAAAGAAGGCGGGCCGGCTTCCTCTTTGGCTCTTCGAGCTATGGAGGGCACGAAAGCCGGGACGGCAGGACGGCGCCGGGGGACTCGATAGTGCTTTGGCGATTTTTTCGCTGCAAGATCGAGGACGAGCAGGAGGACGAGGACGAAAAATCCCGAACGGTCTGTTGAGAAGCGACGAAGCGAACTAGTGATGAACCGATAACCGCGCGTCTTAGCGGCTCTTCACCTTGGTGTACTTCACGTAGGGCTCGAATTTGTAGCAGGTGGGCATGAGGATGCCGCGCTTTTTGAGGATGGAGGTTTTGTTTTCGTCCACTTCAAAGCCGGGGTGGCCGATCCAGGCCCACTGCCAGCCTTCGTTGGCGATGAAGAGGCCGCCACGCTCGTGGCCCTGGCGAATGATGCCGGTGGTTTTAAGGCGCTCCGGGGCGACGTAGTAGATGCCTTTGGAGGACTGGGCCTCGGGCTGGTAGATGCCGGCGGGGAGGGTGAACTTGCCGTCCTTGTGAGTGCAGTCGACGGCCTGGGCGACTTTGATGGCGGGGGTGCCGGGAGGGCAGCGGTCAAGGTCTTTGGAAGCGCAGGAGACGAGGAGGCAGGAGGCCAGCAGGGCGGAAAGCAGGTGTTTCATGAGATGAGGAGGAAGCGCTGAGGTGGTGCGCGCCATGTGCGGACGGGGCCGGAGAGGAACGCGGCCAGCACTAAACACAGGATGTGGCGCGTGTGGTAGCAGAATGTGGCGGCGTTTTTTTGGTGGGTGCTCAGGCGCTGCTGCTGCTCGCGTCTCATTGCAGCCGTGGGCCTGTGTGACGGCTTTGCTGTTAACGGTTCCAGAGGAGGATGGGCTGTACCACGTGAACGCCCCCTGAGGAGTATACATGGGGGATGTGGAACTGATTCACGTGGGCGTGAGGAATGCAGCCGTAGGATGAATAGTTGCGGTATCCGGTTCGCGGGTAGTAGTACTGAGAATAGCGCGGGACGCTGTAGACCGGGGAGTATGACCTGCGGTATGCTGCCGCCATGCGGCGGGCGTCTTCAACGTGCTGCATATTGACCTGATGCTGTGCAACGCTGGCTGCGTACCCGGCATTGGCGGATGTCTGGGACTGGGCTTGCATCAGACGCCTTTGCTCCGTCTGGGCCTGGGCCAGGGCCTGGATGTCCAACTGACGATTTTGCTCAGCCTGGGCTGAAGCCTGGGCTTCCAACTGACGTTTTTGCTCCCTCTGGGCCTGCACGGCGGCCTGCTCCTGCGGTGTGGCGACACGGAGCCGGACGCGGGTGGCAGGGTCGAGCGCGGTGACTTTGATCCAGCTGCCTTTGTAGTTGTCCCTGTCTGAGGTGACATAGACCTTGGTGTGGTCGACACTGAATTTATGGAAGGTGCCGTTGTAGGTCCGGCCGTTCACGAGCCACTGCTCTGCCTGGGCGGCGGAGGTGAGCAACAGCAGGGTGAAAAGCAGCATCTTCATGCGGGGAGTGTGCGCGGGGTTTGTCTGGGGGCAAGTGGGGAATGGGACTAGGCGGGGTAAAAGAGCGGCTGCTGGTGGGTGAATGGGGCAGGATTTACAGGAGGGCAGGATGAACGGGATTGCTGGCAGAGTTGGCGGGAGTGGTGTGGTGGGCGTGAGCAGATGGACAGGATTCACAG
>NZ_JBAQCR010000163.1:0-2745 GCF_049294395.1 Prosthecobacter sp. | reverse complement strand
CCGCAGACTCCAGGAAATCGTGGAAGGACTTGGCCACGGCCACCAGTGAGGCATCCGTGCCGCGTGCGGAGATTGGCAGGATGAACTCCGGCTCATCGCCAGCGGGTGCCGGGACGGGAGCCGGCGCTGGACGTGGCGGTGCAGCCTCCAGCACGGCATGGGCATTGGTTCCGCCAAAGCCAAAGGAATTGATGCAGGCCAGCAGGCGGTGCTTCGCGTCCTGCTTCAGCGGCGTGGCGGTCACCGGCACCTTCAGCCGCAGACGCTCAAAGTTGAGCGAGGGATTCGGCGTGTTGAAATGCAGATTCGGCGGCACCATGCCGTGCTTCAGGCACAGGGCCACTTTGATCAGCCCCGCGATGCCTGAGCCCGCCTCCAGATGGCCGATGTTCGTCTTCACCGATCCGAGCAGGCAGTCATCTCCGGGCTGACGCCCGACGCCAAGGATCGTGCCCAGAGCGCTGCCTTCGATGAGATCGCCGATGGTGGTGCCTGTGCCGTGGGCTTCGGCATACTGAATTTCATTCGGAGATACGCCTGCGAGACGGCAGGCCGTGGCGATGAGCTCCTGCTGGGAGCCTCGGCTTGGCACCGTCATCCCGGACGTACGTCCGTCTTGATTGACGGCGGTGCTGCGGATGACGGCATAAATGGGATCGCCATCCGCCAGCGCGGCAGAGAGCGGTTTCAGGCACACCGCACCCACGCCTTCACCCCTGACGAAGCCGTTGGCGCTGGCATCAAAGGCTTTGCAGCGCCCGTCCGCAGACAGCATGCCCATGCTGGAGAAGGCAACAAAGGGGAAGGGGGTGATGATGCAGTTCACCCCGGCGGCGATGGCACGTGTGCATTCCTTGTTCCACAGCGCCTGGCAGGCCATGTGCACCGCCACCATGGAGGAGGAGCAGGCCGTGTCCACCGCCACGCTGGGTCCTTGGAAATTCAGCGCGTAGGAGATGCGGTTGGCCGCGATGCTGGCCGCGACTCCCGTGGCGGAATGCGGATAGGCCAGGCCACGACCTGCGGAATTCTGCTGAATGTCCCCGTAATCATGCGTGGAGATGCCCACAAAGACACCGGTGTCTTCACCTTTGACGATGTCCACCTGCTGGCCCGCATCCATCAGAGCCTCCCAGGTGGCCTCAAGCAGCAGTCGCTGCTGCGGGTCGACGAAAGGAGCCTCACGCTGCGTGATGCCGAAGAAGCCCGGGTCAAAAGTGTCGATCTCATCGATCAGCCCCGCCCACTTGGAATAGGTCTTGCCCGGCTTGCCAGGTTCGGGGTCGTAGTAAAAGCGGTGGTCCCAGCGGTCCTGCGGTACTTCGCGGATGGCATCCACCCCGCCCATGAGCATCTGCCAGAAAGTTTGGGCGTTGGTGGCTCCTCCGGGTAGGCGGCATCCGATTCCAATGATGGCGATGGGGGCGGCAGAGGTTGGTTCTGGCATGGGTTTTACTTGCTTACTTGCTCACGGTGCGGCTTGTCAACAAACCGGCTTGGAAATAGCATGTTCTCTGGCGTTGCAAACTCATCAAGCTGGGGCTTGAAAAGTGTGTGACCCTTTTTCATGGCCGCCGTTGCATATTCATTCTGAATGATCACCACACTTGACCGCAAACTGCTCCGCGACCTCGGCGGCATGAAAGGGCAGGTACTGGTGGTGAGCCTTGTCATGGCCTGCGGCGTGGCCATGATGATCGTGTCCCAAAGCGTGATTCTGAGCCTGGAAAGAACACGGGACAGCTACTACCAGCGTTACCACATGCCGGATGTGTTCGGTCAGGTGAAGAGCGCGCCGCTGTCCCTGCGGGACCGGCTTAGCCACATCCCCGGTGTGGCGGCGGTGGAGCTCCGCGTGGTGGAAGGCGCTCTGCTGGACATGGAAGGCGTGCAGGAGCCGGTCAGGGGGCGGCTGGTTTCCCTGCCGGATGACGGCAAGCTCAATCTCAACCAGATCTTTCTGCGGCGGGGCAGGCTCCCCGCAGTGGGGGCCCAGCGGGAGGCCGTGGTGAGCGAGGCCTTCGCGCAGGCAAACGGGCTTCAGATAGGTGACCGCATCACCGCCATCCTCAATGGGCATCGCGACCACCTGGACATCTGCGGCATCGGGCTGTCGCCGGAGTTCGTGTTTGAAGCGCCTCCGGGGCAGACCCTGCCGGACAACAAGCACTACGGCATCTTCTGGCTGCGCTACCAGTCCCTGGCCTCCGCCTTTGATCTGGATGGCGCTTTCAATGACTTCTGCATGGATCTGTCTCCCGGAACACCGCCCAAGGAGGTGATCGAGGAGGTGGACCAGATGCTGGTCACCTACGGTGCCCCCGGCGCGTATGCGTTGAGCGATCACTCCAGCTCAAAGCGGCTGGGTGACGAACTGCGGATCGTTCGAGCGCTCTCCCTCGCGTATCCCTTGGTGTTTCTGTGCGTGGCGGCCTTCATGGTAAATTCCGTCACCTCCCGGCTTGTGCGTCTGCAGCGGGAGCAGATCGCCCAGCTCAAGGCGCTCGGCTACACCTCCTGGCAGGTGGGCCGGCACTACCTGAACTATGCCTTGGTGATCGTGGCCGCAGGCACCGCAGTGGGCATTTTTGCCAGCTGGCGTCTGGGCCACACCATGCTGGCGGTGTACACCCTGCTGTTTCATTTCCCTGAGCTGCACTTCCAGCTGGATCAGAGCGCCATGGTCATGGCCCTGGTCATCAGCATCGCGGCGGCAGTCCTGGGGGTGGCTGGGGCCGTATGGCT
>NZ_JBAQCR010000162.1:0-63540 GCF_049294395.1 Prosthecobacter sp. | reverse complement strand
GGATTGCTCCCGATTGGCTTTGCTCCATGTCCGCAGCCATGAATGGAGGGTCGTTACCCGATACCGCAGCGCCACTGTGGCCGGTTCTCACGGCCTTCCCTGCATCTGCGAACGGCTGCACGGCGCTTGCACGCCCTGCAGATAAAGAAAACGGGGAGCACCACGAGGATGCCCGCCGCCATGGGTTGTCATAGGCTCCGAGCTTAACCGGGGCAACCGGAAACTCAGCCTTGCAGAAACCCGCATCACCACTCATGCAAAGCGCACCCATGAAACGCATTCAAGACGCACGGCTCTACGGCATCGTTGACCTCGGTTATGTCACGGCGGAAAACGTCGAACACATGACCGATCAGCTCTGCCTCGGCGGCGTGGATGTGCTGCAGCTGCGCGCCAAGAAACTGGCACCGCAGGAAATCGAACGCCTCGCCCGCCTCATGCTTCCCATCACCCGCTCCCATGGCGTGCCGCTGGTGATCAATGATCATCTCGAAATCGCCGCCGCCATTGGCAGTGAAGGCGTGCACGTCGGGCAGGATGATGATGCTGTGGCCAAGGCGCGCGCCATTGTCGGCCCGGCATGCTTTGTCGGCAAATCGACCCACAGCCTCGCGCAGGCCATCGCCGCGCAGGAGGAAGGCGCGGACTACATCGGCTTTGGCCCGCTGTATGCCACGGGCACCAAGCCGGACTACGTGCCCATCGGTTTAAATGACATTACCGAAGTCCACCGCCGAGTCACCCTCCCGATCTTCTGCATCGGTGGTGTGAATGCCGGAAGGCTGGATGAAATCATCGCCGCAGGTGCGCGGCGCGTGGTGGTCGTGTCCGCGTTTCTGCTGGCGGGAGACGTGAGCACGGAAGTCCGTGCGCTGAAGAAGAGATTGGTCTGACCTCTGAGTATTGTAGTACCGGCTTTAGCCGGTCTGGGCGCGCTATCCAGAACCGGCTAAAGCCGGTACTACAATACTGGACCAGAGATGGGGGTCGGGCTGCGAAGCCGCGAAGCGAAACCCCGTCGCCTTGGGGCGCTGAGTTACTGCTTCTTCTCAATCGGAATAATGTCAGCAGACACGGCGCGCTTGGCGCCCAGATATTCCTTCGCGAGGGCTTCGAGCTCCTCCTTCTTGATGCCTGAAAAATCACTGACGAAGCTGCGTGCCCAGTCGAGGCGCTCCGGATGCTCCTGCGCACAGCGCAGCACGTTCATGGACCAGTAGCGGTTGTCGCGGCGCATCTGCTCCAGCTGGGCCAGCATCGGTTTGATGGCGCGGTCAAATTCATCATCGGTGATCGGACCGCCAGAGAGCTTGTCGGCGATTTCTGTCACCAGCTTGGTGAGTGAGACAGCCAGCTCCGGTTTGCACTCGATCATCGTCGTCATGTAGCCGTAACCGGTGAAGGTGTCGTTGGCCACATGGTAGCAGGCGGGGCTGTAGGTGTCTCCCAGCTCTTCACGCACCTTGATGCGCAGGCGGTCATCCAAAATGGAGCCGAGCACCGTCAGGCGGCGGGTGCGCTTGATGTTGAGCATGTCCGTGGTGGGCCAGTAAACCGTGGCGATGGCCTTTGGGATCTCGGTGTCAAAGGGGAAGGTCTTGCTGGCCTCCGGCTTCGGGAAGGCAACCATGCGTTCTTTTTCATACGCAGGCTTCTTCTCCGCACGCTTTGGCAGCGCACCGAGTGTCTTGGCCACGGCATTGAGCGCCGTTTCAGCATCGACGTCTCCCAGCACGGTGACTTCCAGATAATCCTGCGTGAGCGCCGGAGTGAGCCAGGCTTTGAGTTCTGCCAGTGTGCGCTTGCGCAGTTCTTCGATTTTTGGGAAGCCCCAGCGTGCATCGCCTGAGTGCATGAAGGAGACAACGTCATTGTTCATCACGCCCTCCGCAGTGTGCTGCAGCTGGGTGTAGAGCGGGTCCAGGTTCTTTTCAAACTGGCGTGCCGCTTCTTCGCGATACCCCGGTGCGACGAGATAGGCGGTGAGCAGCTGCAGCTGGGCCTCAAGATCTGCCGGCGTGGTGCGGCCGCTGAGCAGGAAAGCTTCATCGCCAATGGCGAAATCACTGCCCACGGTGCGGCTGGCGAAGATGCGGCGGATGTCATCCACGCCATGTTTTTCCAGGCCGCCCATTTGGAATGTGCTCTGCGCAAAGGGGATGATGCCCGGCTTGTCAGTCGGGGTGCTGAGCTTGCCACCGCCAAAATTGATCAGCACGCGGATGGTGCCTTTTTCAAACTCGGTGTGCTTGAAGTTGAAGCGCACGTTGTTTTCAAATACCGCCTGGCTGATTTCCAGATCCTTCGCTTCCGAGCGGCTGGCGACCTTGCCTGCAGGGCCAAACTCAGTGTAGGCAAAGGCGGCGGTTTCTTCCTTCACGGGGGCAGCAACCGGCTTGGCACGGCTGGCCTTGAAGGTTTCGATGATCTGCTTCGAGGCATCACCTTCGAGCTTCAAATTGCCGCCGAGGAAGATCTGCACGTCGTCGCCCTTCCAGTCGGCCACGAGAGCCGCGTGGCTGTCTTCTTCCTTCAAACCGGCCAGCACCGTGGAAATGCGGGCGAGATCATCCGCGGGATGGGTGAAAACCTTCTTGCTGGCAAGAATGGTCACCAGACCGCTGGCGAGATCCCGTGATTTGCGGCTGTCGGCCTGATCAGCGCGCAGCTTGGCACCTTTGAGAATGGTGGCCTTCGCTTCTTCAAATTCGGCTTCCGTGAAGCCGTGCTCGATGGCGCGGCGCAGCTCGGTTTCCAGCAGCGTGAGCGTCGCCTTCCAGTTCTTGGGATCACACTGGGCCTGGATGCCGTTCACGCTGACGAATTCGAGGTACTCGTAGCTGTAGCTTTCAGCGCCCATGAACGGCGCCCCTTCAGCCTTCGAGAGCTTGGACAGGCGCTGATTGATCATCATGTCAGCGAGATCACGGATCGTCTTTTCCCGGCGTGTGGCCGCATTGTCCGGCTTGTTTTTGGCAGGGCGGGGGATTTCGACGGAAAGCGTGAGCGCCTCGGCCTGCATTTCTGTGTGCAGCTTGGCGATGATGCCATAGCCGGAGGTCACCTTGCCAAGATTGGGTTCTTCAGCTTCGCCGTGCTTGGGTTTGGCGTCGGCAAACTGCTTTTTGATCTCCGCTTTGACGGCCTCAGTGTCTTTGAAATCTCCCACGGCCACAATGACGGCACGCTTCGGTGTGTAATACTTCTCGTAGAAGTCCGCGAAGCGCGGGCGCTTCATCGTCTTGATCATCTCTTCCGTGCCGATCGGCATGCGATCAGGCAGAATGGACTCCGGCATGGCAAACTTGTAGCCCGCCATCATCGTGCGGTACTCGATGGAGTCGCGGCTGAGCTTTTCACTCAGAATGATGCCACGTTCCTTGTCGATCTCGGATTCGTTCAGCAGCATGCCGTCCAGGTCATCGCGGAAAAGCTGAAGGCCTTCGGCGATGTACTTCGGCTCGACCTTGGGCAGTTCGAGCATGTACACTGTTTCCTTGAAGGAGGTGTGTGCATTGGTGTCCGCACCGAAACCCATGCCCAGGCGCTGGAAGTACTCGACCATCTCGCCGCCTTTGAAATGTCGCGAGCCATTGAAGGCCATGTGCTCAAGATAGTGCGCCATGCCCTGCTGATCGTCCTGCTCCATGAGCGACCCCACATCCATGTACAGGCGGATGCTGGCGCGGCCTGGAGGCTCATCGTGCGGCAGAATGACATAGCGCACGCCGTTTTCGAGCGTGCCATACTGCGCTTTGGGGTCGGCTTTGAGATCGCTGGTGTCCTGCGGCCAGTCGGCGGCATGGGCTGTGGAGACGACTGCTGCGAGAAGGAGAGAGCGGAGCATGGTTGTTCGATGCGTTGGGTTGGAAAGGGTAACGAGCGGCAAACTCAAAGTGACGAAAGAATGCGCGAGTGTTCGAATGACGAAACGGCGTGTGAGCGGAAATTCGTCATTTGGATTTCGGAATTTGTCATTCCCGCCGCAGGCTGTCGGCGGTCTATTCCACCTTGCCCAGGCCCGCTTCAGGGTCGGGTTCGAGGAAACCAAGCTCCACAAAGAGCTCGTCCATCGCCATGAGCGTGGCTTCGTACATCTCAAAGGAGAGATTGAAGTTGAAGAAGCCGTGGCCCTGGCCTTCGAACTCGATCAGACGGCAGAGGTTCTTCTTCTTGCTCGATTTGCGCGCAAATTGGTAAGAACCGTCAAAGGGGACCACGCGATCACCCGTGCCATGCATGATGAGCATGGGAGGGAGTCCGGGGCGTATGGCGCGGATGAGGTCTGCGGCTTTACAGGTGGCCTGGTCCGGCCAGCGGTCACGACCAAAAGCGTACTTGGAATAGGTGTCCATCACCGGATTGAACAGCACGATGGCATTGGGCGCCGGACTGCAGTCCAGGGCGTCAGAAGGATCATCAAAACCACTGAGGATGGCTGAAGAAGCGATGGCATGGCCACCACCCGAACCACCGACACCGACGATTTTGCCGGGGTTGATGCCCAGTTCGACAGCGTTCATGCGAATCCACCGAATGGCGGAGCGCGCATCGGCCATGGCTTCGACCGGGCCCGTGCCGTGACGAGTGGCCACGCGGTAATCAAAACAGATCGTCGTCATGCCGCGTGAGGCAAAGTAGACGCAATGCGGGGCAAACTGCGCCACCTGGCCATTGTCCCAGCCGCTGCTGAAGAAGAAAGCTGCCACGGATTTGGGGTATGAGGGCGCCTTGTCCATCTCGGGTTCCCAAATATAAGCCGAGAGGTTCACACCACCGACAGTCTTGTAGATTTCTTCTCGGGCGGTCTTCAGCAACTCCCGATTGCGATCAATCGGGGGTGTGCGGGGCTGACCTTCACTGTGGGACTCCATGTTTTGGGGGTAAAGACGTTGACGTTTACCAGAATCGCCAAATCAGCAAATGGTTTTACTCTGGATTAAAACTATCACAGCAAATTTCCCGGGATGCTAATTATAAAATGATGGAGACCGGTTGTTTTTGCGTGAAACGTGCCCTTGTTCGTAGTCCCAATCACGACCGCCATGCGCCAATTCCTCTCTTTGCTCCTTGGATTAAGCCTGTTTCAACTCTGCCCTCCTGCCTTTGCTCAGGAGGACGAGGCTGGATTGCAGGCGGTGCTTGAAAAAGCTTACTATAAGTGGCGCGATGCCATGCAGAGCAAAGATGCCAGGGCCTGGGCGTCCAGCATCACCCTCTACCGTCAGACGGTGATTCGCAACATGGTGGTCAGTGAGCGCAAGACGTTCCCGGATGCCGTCTTTGCCTCCGATGTGCAGCCTCCGGCCCTGGCCGGGCTCCGCCTGCTGGAAGCGCAGGCGGTGGGGAACACCGCGCACCTCGTTTATTTTGGCCGGATCGACATGGGGCAGGACAAGGAACTCATCCGGGAAAACCTGCTGAAGCTGAAGTTCGGCCGTGAGAACGGGGTGTGGAAGTATGACAGCAACCGCATCTCCCGCATGGACGGCGCACCGGACGTGGTCAAGGAACTGAAAGGCGGCAAGCGCCCCGACTTCCTCGACACCCCCGAGTACACGCCGCCCGGCGCCATGCCTCCACCGCCGCCTTTGTGCCGTGTTCCGGATTACAAGGCGGGCAGCAAGCTGCAGAGCTTCGGCTATGAAACGACCATGAGCATGAACGGCATCACCTACGATCCTGTGCGGGACGGGCTGGATCAGCAGATTCTCATCGGCGGCCTCGTCAACGGGCACAACGAAATCACCCTGCGCATGAAGCCGGTGCCAAGGCCGGAAGGCGGAAAAGCCGCTTTGGAAATCCGCATTTACAAGCTGTCCAAAGATCCCGCCAAGCCGGGCACCGAAGTGCTGCGCTGGCAGGCACCTGAAAGCGGAGCCCCTGCAGAAGTGACCCTCCCCATCGAGGTGAAATCGTAGCAGCTGCGTGGTTCTCCATTGTTTTTACCATGCCAACGATCGACCACGAGAACACGCTGCGCGCTGAGGGTTTTCGCATCGTGGCCGGGATTGATGAAGCCGGTCGTGGCCCTCTCGCCGGGCCCGTGTGTGTGGCTGCGGTGGTGCTTCCGGACGATTTCTCGCATGCGGTGCTCAATGATTCCAAGCAGCTCAGCGAAGTGAAGCGCGAGCGGTTGTATGAAGAGATCACCACCGACGCACGCATCCGCTGGCACTGCGTGAGCATCGAGCCCGAAGAAATCGACCGCATCAACATCCTGCAAGCCACCTGGGAAGGCATGCGCCGTGCCGCGCTGGGCTTGCAGCCTGTGCCAGATGCGGCCCTCATCGACGGCAAGCCGGTGAAGCGTTTCCCCCTGCATCACGTCGCCTTGGTCAAGGGGGACAGCCTCAGCTACTCCATCGCGGCGGCCAGCATCATCGCCAAGGTCACGCGGGATCGCCTCATGGTGGCCATGGCGCGGCAGCATCCGGAGTACGGCTTCGAAATTCACAAAGGCTACCCCACGCCCGGACATCTGGCGGCATTGAAACAGCACGGCCCCTGTCCGCATCATCGGCGCAGTTTCAGACCCGTGGCACAGCTCGAACTCGATCTGGCATGAAGCTGCTCATCTCCCGGCCTCAAAGTCTGTGGCGCTGGCTGCGGCGGCGGGTCTCGGGAGATGCCCGTGTGCGGGCAGCGGCGCTCTGGCTGCGCGCACGGCCCCTGGCCGCGTTTCAGCGTCGTCTGGCTGGACGAAAAATGGGCAGCGGGGAAATCGGGGAGATGGGTGAGATCATCGCCGCGCGCTGGCTCACCGCACATGGCCGCAAGGTGCTGTATCGGAACTACCGGGGCGGCAACCGTGGGGAGGTGGACATCGTCGCCCGGCATCGGGATGTGCTCACCTTCATCGAGGTGAAATCCCGCACCAGCACCGCTTTTGGCCGCCCCGCCGATGCAGTGGGGCCTGACAAGCAGCGTCTCATTCAGCGCGGAGCCATGAACTGGCTGCGCCTGCTGGGAAATCCGCGCATCAAGTTCCGCTTTGATATTGCCGAGGTCATCCTCATCGAGGGCGAGCTGCCGCGTGTCCACGTTATTGAGAATGCCTTTCAGATGTCGGACAGGTCCATGGCTGGGCGGTAGCTCGTACGTGACGATTTTGACAGTTTAAGGCCTCCATCTTGCCTCCGCTGTGCTGGTGTTTATGAGAGCCTGCAACTTCTCATGCAGCCCGTCGCACCTTCATCCTCTGCCGCCAACCTTCTCGGAACCATAACCACTCTGGTGAAGGATACGCAGGTGGATGTCACACGCTTGATTTACATGCTTTATCAGGACATTGAGCATCAGATCAACCGGGCGGATTTGAAAGCCCAGCTCACTCTGAGCACCTCCGCCGTCCTGATGGCCATGATCGTGAACATGGGGCCCGGGTTGCGCATGCATGGCTGGGCGGGCTTGCGCTTGTTTGAGTATGTCGTGCTGGCTTTGTATGCTCTGTTCATCCTGTGCATGAGCTTTGCCTTTGGTCGCGGCATTGCCGCAGCTTTTCCTCGTGCCGTGAAAAAAGCTCCTGACACGAACCGGCATCCCAACTTGTATTTCTCAGGTCAGATCGCCAAAATTCCGGGGGATGAATATGCCGATTTGTTCTGCCTGCAGTCGAATGATGGGGTCAAACGCTCTGTGCTGGGGCAGGTTCATTCGAAATGCATCGTTCTGGAGGCCAAGCTGTACAATGTGCGCAAAGGCATGACCTGCCTGCTCCTGGCTCTTGGAATTTGGATTACAGCACGGCTGGTTCTGCTGATTGGCAACGGGTTTGAGTGAGGCAAGGCGGCAGGTGGAAGGGTGGCAATCGGCTTTGACAGCCCCGGTGCACGCCGTAAAAATGGCGTTTCTCTTTTCCAACCCCGACGATTCAAACCATGAGCCAAGCCAATCCTGCCAAGAAGATCATCAACAATCCGCTCAAGTGCGCCGACGAACTCTTTGAGGGGCTCGTGCTGGCTTATGATGGCAAGGCGCGCCGCGTGGGCACGCGTTCCATCGTCATGAATGATCTGCGGCCGGATGCTCCTGCGCTCCTCGTGGGTGGTGGTGCCGGGCATGAGCCGATCTATCATGGCCTTGTTGGCAAGGGCATGGCCGATGGCGCTGCCGTCGGTGAAATCTTCGCCGCACCGCCGCCGGACATCGTGCTGGAAGCCGCCCAGGCGGTGAATCGTGGCAAGGGCGTGCTCTTCCTTTACGGCAACTACGCCGGGGACGTGATGAATTTCGACATTGGCGCGGAACTCGCTGCGGATGAAGGCATCGCCGTGAAAACCGTCATCATCGCCGACGACGTCTGCTCCGCACCTCCTGCGGAAAAACACAAGCGTCGTGGCGTGGCCGGCCTCGTGCCGATCACCAAGCTCGCCGGCGCCGCCGCGCAAACCGTGGATTCCCTGGATGAACTCGTCCGCATCGCCCAAAAAGCCTGCGACAACACCCGCACCGTCGGCGTTTCCACCAAGCCAGGCAGCATCCCAGCCACCGGCAAGCCCACCTTCGAACTGGCCGATGACGTGATCGGTCTCGGCATGGGCATCCATGGCGAAAAAGGCGTGGGTCTAATCCCGATGTGCACCGCCGATGAACTGGCGGCCAAGATTCTTGATCTCCTGTTTGCCGACGATCTGGCCCTCACCGCTGGAGATGAAATCGTGTTCTTCGTCAACAGCCTCGGCTCCACGCACATGATGGAGCTGCTCATCCTGCTGCGCGGCGCCAAGCCCATCCTCGACGCGCGCGGCATCAAGATTCACCAGACCATCGTCGACAACATCGTCACCTGCCAGGAAATGGCCGGCGTCAGCTTCAGCATCACCAAACTGGATGCCGAGCTGAAAAAACTCTGGGACCTGCCCTGCGAAAGCGTGGGCTACACCAAGCTGTAACCCCGTCCACCCCATGAAACTCCCCGAGATCTTCGCCAGCCCTGCCAACGTGCGGTCTGTTCTGCAAGGAACCGCCATCTTTAATGCAGGCGACGATTCAGGGGAGATGTTCGTGGTGCAGAGCGGGGAAGTGGACATCGTCATCAACGGCGTCATCGTCGAGACCGTGCGGCCCGAAGGGTTCTTCGGCGAAATCTCCCTCATTGAGGATTCCGTTCGCTCCGCCGATGCCATCGCCCGCACCGACTGCAAGCTCCTCCCCGTGAACCGGCATCACTTCCTCTACATGGTCGATGAGATGCCGCAGTTTGCCCTGCACGTCATGAAAGGCATGGCCGACCGGCTGCGCAAGGCAGACCAACGCGCGCAGGTGTAGGGGGCTTCCCGGTTCCCTTTTTTCCCTCTGGTTGCCGGTTGCCGTGCTTAGGGGTGGCAACCGGCAACCACGCTGTTCACACGGCTTCCGAAGGCTATGCAACCAGTGGCAGCCGAGAGCAGGCGGCTGCGAGGAATGGCATGGGTGTGCAAATAAAGGAAGTTGCTCGGGCCGATAGACGCCGAAAGAGTGGCAACTTGAAGGGGGGCTTGAGTTGCCGTGGGACTTCAGGAGCCGAGTATTAACCCGGGCGGGGAGAAGCTGAGGAATCAAAATGCCTGGAGCATGGCCGACAGGTTGCGCCGCGCCGACAAACGCTCAGCGGGGTAGGGGTTGAAATGGGCGGAATGAGGCATACTTTTCCCCATGAACTCAGTGACCACCACGGAAGCCGGCATTTTAAGCCGCCTCATTCAGCCGGGAACAGGCGGATGGGACAAGGCGGCAGCCACTGCCATTCTGAGTTTTTCATTCTCTGCGGATGATCGTGAACGGATGCTTGTGCTCCTGGAGAAGGCCAAAGCAGCGGCACTGGACGAAGCAGAACAAAACGAACTCACGAGCTTCCAAAAAGCCGGACGCACGTTGGAGCTGATGAAGGCCCGGGCGCGCATCTCTCTGCAACAGGCTGCTGCATGAGTTATGCCGAGACCGTCCCGTAAGCTGGAACGGCAGGTGATCGCGCAGGCTGCTGGGCGCTGCGAGTACTGTCGGTTGCCCGAGCATGTCTCCGATCTTCCGTTTCACACAGATCACATCATCGCGGAGAAGCATCGTGGTCCCACTGTTCTGGAGAATCTGGCTTGGGCGTGTTTTTCCTGCAACATGCACAAAGGGGCCAATGTGGCGGGAATTGATCCAGTGACAGGCGAGGTGATCAGGCTGTTTCGTCCACGTCAGGATGTATGGGAGGAGCATTTCAAGTGGCAGGGGGCGTGGCTGCACGGGCAGACGCCCATCGGACGCACGACGGTGATGGTTCTGGAAATGAACGATCCTGATTCAGTCCTGCTGCGTGAATTGCTGCTGGTTGAAGGCACTTTTTGACGAACTGCCTTTCCCCTCCGGGTCTACGTGACCGCTGGGTGGGTGCAGGCTTCGCATTTGACTTCCCCGCCAGCGCGCCAACAATCGCGGTCCCATGCCCAAAGCCAACCTTTCCAAAGACGAAGTCAAAGCCATGCTCCTGCTCGCCTGCGAGCGCATCATCGCTGCCGAGCCGATGCTGTCCCAGGCCGACCGTGATCTCGGAGACGGGGATCATGGCATGGGCATGGAGCGCGGCATGCGTGCCGCCACGGAGAAGCTCAACGCCGGCGAAGTGGAAAGCATCGAGAAAGCCTTCTCCACCGTTGGCATGGCGATGATGAGCAGCATGGGTGGTGCCAGCGGTGCCATCTTCGGCACCTTCTTCCGCAATGGCGGCAAAGCCCTCAACGGCAAAGAATCCTTCGATGCCGCCGCACTGGCCGCTTTCCTCCAGGCCGGTGTGGATGGCGTGAAGCAGCGCGGTGGTGCCGCCATCGGCGACAAAACCTGCGTAGATGCCATGGAGCCTGCCGCCACCAAGGCTGCAGAAGTCGCTGCGCAGTCCCTCCCTGATGCCATCACCGCCGTGGCCGCCGCCACCGAGGCAGGCAAGGAAGCCAGTAAAGCCATGGTGGCCAAGTTTGGCCGCGCCAAGACCCTCGGCGAAGCCTGCATCGGCTTCCCCGATGCCGGAGCCTGCTCCGTGGTGGTGATCATCACCGCCTTCCGCGACTTCATCGTGGCTTAATTTGCGGGGCGCTATGCAAGCGCCTCATCGTTTGCGAGTACGCGACAGCCTTTTGGAACCGAAGCGCAGCGGAGGTAGACAGCCGGAGGCTGCCCGAAGGGTGAGCAGAGCGAATCAATGCGGTCGCGCAGATGCACGGCGCAAGCCTGCATCGTAGCCACCGCTTTCGCGAGGTGAAGTGCGTGCTACGGCCTCATCCCATCGTCCAGCCAGCGAAAGCGGCGTCGCGCCTAGGCTTGCCGCCGCAGTCCAAGACGCTCCGCACTCGCATGAGCGCTGGTGCTTGCAGGTTGTTGTGGCCTCCTCCTTCGTATCCTGACGAACGAGCTTCCATTCATCGTGGCCTGATCACCGGCTTCTGCCAGTCCTTCCAGAACGCTTCCGTGTGCATGGGATCGGGGCGGATTTCGATCACCATCGGCATCGGCAGCAGGTCTGCGAGATCATTCGCATCATCGGTCTGGAGATACTCCATGCCCCACAGCTGCGCCCAGGGCTCAAACCCCAGCGAGTGACGGTTTTCGATCACGTTGCGTGCGGCCTCAGGCAGGGCGCGCATGCTGGCCACGCGGGAGAAAATTTTGCCGCCGCCGTTGTTGATCACCACGATGCGCAGCCGCGGATGCTCCATCTGCGCGATGACCCACGGCGCAGCGAGATCATACAGCGCGCTCAGATCTCCGAGAATCAGCCAGCATTCGCCGCCATGCACCGCACTGGTGCCGAGAAAGGTTGAAACGAGTCCGTCGATGCCATTGGCACCGCGATTGGCAAAAAGCTCGATGCCCGGCTTCGGCGTCTGCAGCGCCAGATTGAATTCGCGAATCGGCAGGCTGTTGCCCAAAAACACCCGCGAACCTGCGGGAATGGCCTTCGCGATTTTGCTCACCCAGGACGGCTCGGACTCCGGGAATTTTTCGAAGTCAGGCTCAAAGCGCAGAATGCCGCAGGGCGGATCGATGCGGGTAAACTGCGTGCTGCGGATGTTCTCCCACGCCAGTGTTTCCACATTCTCCGTCCGCGCCAGTCCGCTGAACCCTGTGCGGGTGATGTTGGTGACCTTGATCTTCGGCAGATCCTCCAGATCCCGCCACCAGCGCCACGAAGGCACCGCGCCGATGCGCAGCACATGCGCCGGGCGTGCGGACTGCAGCGCCTGTTCACCACCGGGAATCAGCAGTGGCTGCAGCTCACGGAAGCCGTGCAGATTTGAGGTGGCTTCAGCGATGATGGGCGCACCGATCCGGGCCAGCAAAGCGGCCGCATCAGCGGCTTCACGCGGGTGCATCCCCGCGGCCAGCACGAGATCACATTGCAGAGCCCCGGGCGGTCCTTCTTCAGAGGCTGGCAGTGGCGGAGCGGCGGAAAAATCCACGCCAGCCACGTTCGTCTCCAGCGGTTCATCCAGGCACACGTTGAGGTGCATCGGCCCGTCGGAGCAGTGGCCTTCGTGGGATTCATCCGTGGCATCCCAGTCGCCCACGATGGTCGCATAAACACCAAACAATCCCGCCTGCTCAATGGCCTGCGGAGCCCCGCTGCCACGGTATCTTTTCGGGCGGTCCGCCGTCACCAGCACCAGCGGCAGATTTTGGTAATGCGCTTCGATCACGGCCGGCAGGAGTTCTGCCGCCGCCGTGCCTGACGTCGTCACCACCGCCACCGGCTGGCGGTCGGCCATGATGCGGCCCAGTGCAAAGAAGGCCGCGCTGCGTTCCTCAAAGAAATTCCAGATCTTCACGCCGCTGCACGCCAGCAGGGCGGACACCAGCGGCGCATTGCGCGCACCGGCGGCGACACACACTTCACGCACCCCGAGGTAGGCGATGGTGTGCAGGGTTTGTTGAATAAGCTGGGTCTGCGTCATGATTGAAGAGCCAGCAGTCTCAGCACGGCCTCGCGTTTGAGGCGCAGTTCGCGCCATTCATGGTCAAAGGCGCTGCCACCCACGATGCCACAGCCGGAGGGCAGGCTGATCTGATTCCCCTCCCAGCAGATGCCGCGAATGGAGACGACGATGTGCGTGGTGCCATCGGTTTCGGCAAAGCCAAACGGTGCGCCAAAAAATCCCGGCACCTTCAGCTGCTGACGGTACTCGCGCAGTTTCTCCATCGACTCATCATCGCGCGGCAGGCAGCCCACCGCCGGTGTGGGGTGCAGCAGCGGCACCAGTTGCGCCGGATCGGCGGCGGCGTTCAGTTGCACGCTCAGTTTGGTCTGAAAATGCACGAGCCCGGAGGTCTGGCACAAGGTGCGCGGATCACGGGTCACGGCCCCCAGGGCCTGCAACTGCTGCGTGAGGTAGCGCACCACGATTTCATGCTCCTCGATCTCCTTCACATCCGTCAAAAACGCATCCTGATTGCCGGGCTTGGCCGTGCCCGCCAGCGCCATCGTTTCCAGTTGCTGCGCCTTAACCTTGAACAGCAGTTCGGGCGTGGCGCCGAGAAATCCGCCGCCCTCTTGGACATGGGCGTAGCCCCACATGTTCGCGGGGGCGTGCATGATGGCATCCAGCAGCCGCCTCGGGTCACCAGCGGTCAAAGTCCCGGATTCTGTGAGCACCGGCACCATTTTCTCCAGTCGCTTGGCCTGGACTTCGCGGCGGATGCGGCGGAAGGCCATCTTGAACCACTCCGTGGCGGGTTTAGCCCATTGAATCTGAGGCTTTTGTGAGCCATTGAGGTGAATCGTCTCCGCGAGGCTGCCAGCGGTGATCTCATGCAGCCGCGCAGGCACTTTCCAGGGCTTGGGGTCCTTCAGGTCGAAGTCATTGATATAGAAGGCTCCTCCCGCTGCTGGTGCGGTGGCCAGCGCGGTGAAGGGGCCTTCTCCCAGCCATGCCCGCCCATCGGGCAGCCTGAACAATGCGAATTCCATCATGCGATTTTGCATGCATAGTGAAACGCACCGCGCTGCGTGCAAGATGGGAAACAGTCACATGTGAACATCCTTCCCGCCTCGCCAGTCGAATCACTATTGCATGAATGCTGCTGACGAATTCCTCAAAGTCGCCACCGACTACCAGCTCGGAGCGCTTGATACGGAATCACAGCATCCTTTCACCACCTCTTTGTCGCAAATGGCACGCTCGGATGTGGGGGAGGCCGTCAAGCTCATGCATCAGGTGGATGTGCTCGCCCTGCGCCAGTTTGCCGCCAAATCCGCCCCTCTCGCGGACCTCGCCCGGGCCATCGCCGCCACTTTGGCTGCCGGGCACCGGGTCTTCCTCTGCGGCTGCGGCGCCACCGGGCGGCTGTCGCTGAGCATCGAGGTTTTCTGTCGCATGGGTGTCCTGCCGGTGACTGATCCGGAACGCATCGTCGCCTTCATGGCCGGAGGGGATCTCGCCCTGATCAAGGCCATCGAAACCTTTGAGGACCATCCCGAATACGGCGCACGACAGCTCGAAGAGCTGGGCTTCATCAACGGCGACCTGCTCATCGCCACCACCGAAGGCGGCGAGACCCCCTTTGTCATCGGCGCAACGGAACGCGCCGCGGAACTCTCCACCAATCACCCCTGGTTCCTCTACTGCAATCCGGACGAACAGCTGGTCAAAGTCGCCGCGCGCTCCAGGCGCGTGATCGAAAATCCTGCCATCCACAAACTCAATCTCTCGGTGGGTGCCATGGCCGTCTCCGGCAGCACACGCCTGCAGGCCAGCACCGTGCTCATGGCGGCCATCGGCTTCGCCTTCATGCATCAGCACGATCCAGAACACGCCCCGGGGGAGGTGCTCCAGCTGCTGCGCCACGTCGCTCACTGCGATGGCCAGTTTCTCGTGCCCTTTATCGAGCATGAGGCGGCGGTATATGATCGCGGGGCCTATGTCTTTTACAGCAGCGCGCGCTTCGGCATCACCGTCGTCACGGACACCACCGAGCGCGCCCCCACCTTCAGCCTCGTGCCCTTTGAAAAACAGGATGATCCTGCCGCCCCGGCCTCGTGGTGCCATTTCCTCATGCCGGAGCAGCCCGGTGCGCGGGCTGCATGGCAGGCGCTGCTGCACCGTGAGCCGCGCACCCTGGAATGGCCGGACGTACGCCACGTCGCCGGAGCCGAGGTGCTGGCCTCCTATGACTTCTCCGCGCAGCTTGCGGCCCGTCGTCAAATCCGCACCCATCAGGCCGAGCATCTGCAGTTTCACATCGACGGCGGGGCAGGGGAGATGGTCTGGGAGTTCGACGGCCTCAAGCACCAAATCGATCTGACCGGCATCCACGAATTCCATGCCCACCTGCTGCTCAAGCTGCTGATCAACATCCACTCCACCCTCGTCATGGGTCGTCTGGGCCGCTACCTCGACAACCTCATGACCTACGTGAAGCCCAGCAACAACAAGCTCATCGACCGCGCCGTCCGCTACGTCCGCCTCCTCGCCCAGCGTCGCACCGGCAAACTCCCCCCTTATGAAAAAGTGACACGCCTCCTGTTTGAAGAACGCGACAAACTCCAGCCCGGTGAACCCATCGTGCTGAAGACACTGGCCGCGTTGGGGGTGACGGTATGACCGGAGGGCTTTTCACCCTGCTTTGCGAGCCACAGTAGGTCTGCCTCGTCTGGGCTTGGGGTCATTCAGCCACCTCAGGATTTTGGTTAGCAATACCGACGGTCGCCTTGAGTTGATCAGTTTCGAGCGCCGGATGTGTCCATGAGTTGACAATCCCCAATGGCTCGGATGGAGATTGGAGCCTAAGACGGTCAGATATTCATCTGGGAAAAGCTTCCCCGAAGTCATGGCCGCAGTTAGAATTTCGTCGGCCAGGGCAAAACACTTCTGAATTTCGGCTTTTTCTTCCGTGGCATCCAAGACCCCTTCGCCCCAGGAGAGGTACAGAAACAGACGCAACGGGCCAAAAACAAGATAATATACCATCGCATCTGCCCAATGCCTTGAGTAGGCCAGCATGACATAAGGTGGCGGAGGATCATAGCTCTCGTTCACGTACATGGTGAGTTCGCCCGGTGACATCGTGTCATCGCGTGTAGAAAAGATCCACCTATCTTGTTGCTCCAGTCGGCAGGCAAGCTCCTGAGGAATATGCGGTAGAGTCAGGCCTGCATGTTGGAAGGTGGCGCGAGCTTTCTCAAGGCCGCTCGGCTCAACTTGAGAGGTTGTTGCCAGGGGTTGGAACGCTGCGTGAGAGGCAGTCAACTCACTCATGTGAATACGATGGATGCAAAAAGGAACGTGACAAGCGCTTCGTGGCGGGATCCATCGGGGAAGTTGCCGTGATCGGAAAAGTGGTTTGAGGCGTCCAGAGGACGAATTTGATAATTGGGACTCTACGATCCTTGGAGACGCTTGATGAAACATCGGCGCTGGGTGTTTCGTAAGCCCATCAGATGCTCCCACCCTCAGACACCGCTCTCCGCGACCAGACCCGCCGCCACTTCTTCAGCCAGTGCGGCATGGGGATTGGTTCCGTCGCGCTGGCATCGCTGATGGCAGAGCGCGGACTGCATGCCGCCAGCGCTGCGGCGGCGGCAGGGCCGGGCGTGATGAAGAAGGCGGACGTCACGCCCCGCGCGAAGAACGTCATCTACCTCTTCATGGCCGGCGGGCCTTCACAACTGGAGCTCTTTGATTACAAGCCGAAGCTCGTTGAGTTAAACGGTCAGCCGATCCCGCAGAGCTACATCGAGGGCAAGCGCTTTGCCTTCATGGGCACCAGCAACGGCTTCAAGCTCCTCGGCACCCGCCGCGAGTTCCAGCAGCGCGGCCAGAGCGGAGCCTGGGTCAGCGACATGCTGCCCTACATGCAGGGCGTGGTGGATGACATCAGCATCGTCACCACCTGCAAAACGGAGTTGTTCAATCACGCCCCGGCCAAGCTCTTCATGAACACTGGCAGCGGCCAGTTCGGGCGGCCCTCCATGGGCTCCTGGGTCACTTACGGCATCGGCAGTGAATCGAGCGATCTCCCCGGCTTCGTCGTGCTGCAGAGCGGTCCGCGCGGTCCCCGCGGCGGTGCCGTGCTCTGGGGCAGCGGCTTCCTGCCCACCACCTATCAAGGCGTGCCGCTGCGTGGCACGGGCGAGCCCATTCTGAATCTCTCCACGCCCGCCAGCTACAGCGCGGCCAGCCAGCGCCGTGTCATCGACACCGCGCGCGAGCTCAATCTCTCCCGCCTCGTGGAAACCGGTGACGACGAAATCCAAACCCGCATCAACGCCTACGAGATGGCCTGGCGCATGCAGAGCAGCGCCCCGGAACTGATCGACCTCAAGGGCGAATCCAAGGCGACCCTCGATCTCTACGGTGTCGATCCCTCCCAGCCTTCCTTTGCACGCAACTGCCTGCTGGCACGCCGCCTCGTCGAGCGCGGCACCCGCTTCGTGCAGCTCTACCACACCAGTTGGGACAACCACGGCGGCAAAGGCGAAACCCTCGAAGACGATTTCCCCAAAGTCGTCAAAGACGTCGATCAAGCCTGCGCCGCTCTGATTCGCGATCTGAAGTCACGCGGTCTGCTGGAAGAGACACTGGTCATCTGGGGCGGTGAGTTTGGCCGCACCCCCATGGGCGAAAACCGCGACAAGACCGGCCGCAATCACCACATCGACGCCTTCACCATGTGGTTCGCCGGTGGCGGCGTGAAAGCCGGTCAGACCCTCGGCAAGACCGACGAACTCGGCTTCGGCGTCGCCGAAGATCCCGCCCACGTGCATGATCTGCACGCCACGATTCTTCATCTCCTAGGCCTTGAGCACGAAAAGCTCACCTTCAAATTCCAAGGCCGCGACTTCCGCCTCACCGATGTGCACGGCAAAGTCCTGCACAAGCTGCTGGCTTAAAGCGTTTTGAATAATGATGGGGCAGGTAAATCCAGGGCGGCCAAAGCGGGACTCCCTCTCCCCGCCCCTGACATACGGCGACAACGAAGCTTTTTCTTCGGGGAGAGGGTTGGGGTGAGGGGACGACACGTGCCTTTTGACAGGGTGGGATGCCCCTCACCCTACCTCTCCCCCAAGAACCTCTTGAGCATTGCCCCATCAGCGGCGGGGAGAGGGGATCAGCTTTGTGGCCGCACAATGTTGTGTGCTAAAGGGCGGTAACATAATTTACAGCGCTCTAAAACGGTACGCACCAGGCCACTTCCTCAGAAGCGGCCTTCCTTCAAATCCAGCAGCGCACCACCCAGATGCGCCGTGACATCGCTCGCGCCCACAGACTCCATGGCCGTGCGCTCCTGAATGACAAACCTCTCCGCCGCACGACCGCACAGCCACGCCCCAAGACCCGCTGCCTGATGCAGCGTGAGATGCTGCGCGGCAAAGGTGGCGCACACGCCGGATAAAACATCGCCCATGCCACCGCTGGCCATGCCGGCGTGGCCTGTTGTGTTGAACAAAGTCGGCTTGCCCTGCGTGGCGATCACGGTGCGCGTGCCTTTGAGCAGCAGCGTGCGTCCCGGTGCAGTTTCCGTGAGTGATTCGACGAGCCTGCGGCGGCTCATGCCATGCCAGCCGGGGAAATTCCGCAGCAGGCGTTCCATCTCGCCGGGATGCGGCGTCATCAGGCGCGGCAGCTTGCCCGTGGCATCCAGTACCTCGGGGTGCTGCGCCAGCATCGTCAGCGCATCGGCATCCACGACGGTGGGGGCCTTGGCCCGCTTCAGCACTTCAAGGATTTCCTTTTCATGCGCAAATCCCAGCCCTGGCCCGATGGCCAGGGCATCAAAGCGCATCTCCAGTACATCACGATAATCGTCGATCGACTTCACCATCACCTCCGCAGGCATGCGCGGCGCGATCAGCGGATAAACATCCTCCTTCACCAGCAGCGTGACGAGTCCCGCACCCGCGCGAACAGCACCACGGCAGGCCAGTTCCGCAGCACCGAGAAATCCCGGCGAGCCAGCCAGAATGCCGATGCGCCCGGCATCGCCCTTGTGCATGTCATTGGCACGGCGCGGCAGCCAGGAGCGCAGCATCTGCGGCGTCAGCACTTCGGCCTGTGCATCGCCATCCGTGTGCGACAAATCAGGCAGCGGCACCAGCGCGATGCGCCCCACGTAATGATCAGCGCCGTCTTCCAGCAGACCCGCTTTGATCTGCGCCACCACGGCGGTCACATCCGCTTCCACCGCGTCCTCGCAGGCGTCACCATGATCGCCGTCGAGACCGGAGGGAATATCCATCGCAATCGTCAGCGCATGCCGCTGCGTGCGCAGCGTGTTCATTTCACGCGCCAGGACCTGCAGATCCGGCTTCATCGGCCCCTGGGCGCCGATGCCGAGCAGTCCATCCAGGCTCACGATCGGTCCGGCTGGAAAATCAAAGGTCGAGGCATCCTCCAAAATGCGGACCAGACTGCCCAGCATGGCCAGATGCGTGCGCGGCAGCGGCTTCATCGCCGTGGGCTCCCCACTCAGCCTTGCATACAACCGCCAACCGTCAGCGACCAGTTCACGCGCCGCGACGAGCGCATCACCCGCGTTGTTGCCTTTGCCGAGAAACAGCACCAGCGATCCCGCACGCGGCGCAAACTGACGCACCACATTCGCGATGCCACGTCCCGCCTCCTCCATCAATGCCGCCGCACTCACGCCACGTGTAAAGGCGGCCTCTTCGCATTGCTGCATCTGGCGGCATGTGACGATCATGGGATTTCCGCTGCTTCCAGCAGCATGCCTTTGAGTTGATGGGCCGACTGCACCGTTTCCTGGGTCGTTTTTGTGGCAGGCAGCGAAAGAACGCGCGTGCCTTTGGCCGTCGTGTCCAAGGCTTTGGAGATGCCTTCAATGCCTGCCACTTCGGGACCGCCTAGCACCAGCAGATGCATCAGGCGTTCGCCATCGCGCTGCAGTCCATCCTTCAACTGCTTCAGTGCTTCAGGTGTGTCTGGGATGAAGGCGAAGCGCAATGAACGCACCACTTTCTCACCCGTAAGTTCATGCGCGACAGACAAGGATTCGGCGATGGCTTGCACCGTGCTTTCCTGCTGATCCGCCGGGCCACCGTAGAGAGCCAGGACCATCACGATTTCCAGCGGCCGCTTGGCCCCCGTCAGTTCGGCGTCGATGACCGACTTCTCGTTGCCAAAGCGCCCGCGCCGCACCGTGTAGCCCATGTTCTCAGCGCCCATCGTGGACTCAAGATAGCCCGGGATGCTCAGGTCCCGGTCCGCTTTGCCCAAAGCCGTGCGTACGATTCCCGCATACCGTTCGATGCCTTCCGGGCTGATCTGCCGCCGCAGCGCCAGCGCATACTTGAAGGAACGATCCGCCGCCTGGTCCTTCTTCCACTGCCAGATGCCAAAGGAAGCAATCCCCAGCAGGATGGTGCCGACCGGCAACATGACGAGGGCAAAACGAATCCAGCGTCCAGGATCAGCAGAGGTGGGTTGGGCTTCAGTCATGGTCCATCATTCCATAGCAAGATTCCGCTCCATGCCACGCAGAATCCGCGAAGTAAGGCAAAGCCGGCATCACTCCAAACCCGCCAAAAGTTCGGCCACCGACACCTTCTGCCCCGGCAGCACCAGCTCAGGCCGGATGTCCGCCAGCGGCTCCAGCACAAAACGCCGCAGGTGCATGCGCGGGTGCGGCAGCGTGAGCACGGGATCATCGCTCACGACATCATCCGCGTACAGCAGATCCAAATCAAGCGTGCGCGGCGAATTGCGCTCCCGCTGCTCCGGCCGCCCCAGCGCCTGCTCGATGGCCTTGAGGTGCGAATGAAGTTCATGCGGCGCACAGTCGGCGCTGACTTCAATGACGGTATTCAAAAACGCCTGCGTCCCCGGCGCACAATCCACCGGCTCGGTCTCATACACCTGCGCACTCGCATTGAGCCTGATGCCCGGCACGCGCGCCATCAGTATCTCAACACCACGCCGCATGTTCTCAGCACGATCACCAAGATTGGAGCCAAGAGCGATACCGAAGTTCATGGTTTGCAGTTCTTAGCGATGGCTTGGAAAACAACCGTCAACCATCGTCAACAACCGTTCAGCCACCGCAAACTATTACTTCAGTCCCAGCACATCCTGCATGTCATACAGCCCCGCAGGCTTGCCCGCCAGCCATTGGGCGGCACGGACGGAACCGGTGGCAAAGGTGTCACGGCTGCTGGCTTTGTGCGTGAGTTCAACGCGCTCGCCGACATTGGCAAAGATCACCGTATGATCGCCCACGACATCGCCGCCACGGATGGCGTGCACGCCGATTTCCTTCGGCGTGCGGGCACCCACATCACCAAAGCGGCCATGCTTGCAGTCCTTGTCATACTCCAGGCCACGCACATCCGCGAGGATCTCGACCAGCGTGCGTGCCGTGCCGCTCGGAGAGTCCTTCTTCATGCGGTGATGCATTTCCACGACTTCGAGATCGAAGTCCGGTCCGAGCAACTCGGTGGCTTTGCGCGTCAGCCAGAACAAGGTGTTCACGCCGATGCTGTAATTAGAGGCAAAGACAATCGGCAGGGCCTTGGACGCTTCGCGAATGTGGGCCAGTTCCTCATTGGTGTGGCCGGTGGTGCCGATGACGAGGCTCTTCCCTTGCTTGAGGCATTCGCCCAGCAGTTCATCGCAGAAGGTGTGGGAGGAAAAGTCGATCACGATGTCCGCTTTCGCGAGCGCCGGGGACAATGCATCGCCCACGTCAACGGTGGAGGCGACGGTGACGTTTTGAGCCTCTGCGGCACGGATGATGGCCTGGCCCATGCGGCCTTTGCTGCCGGTGATGAGGAGTTTGATGTCGGACATAATGAGCCGGTTTAATAAACGGGCAGCTGTAATGATGCAAGAGGCGGCTGAACACTGTGCATTGGGTCGTGCAGCAGGATTTCGTCAAAACTAGCATTGGGGGAGCGCTCAGCCGGTGGCCAGAACTGACCGCTGCGGATGCGCTGCACCGCCTCGGCGGCACACTGATGCGCAGCCTCGATCAGTTCTGCATCAAATCCCTCCCACTGGAGAATGGCGGTGTCCTGTATGCTTTTCGGCAGCGCGAAGTAGGCCACGCTGCTGATGGACTGACCGCGCTTCTGCAAAGCGGCGGCGTAGAGCGGCAGTTGCAGATCCAGCCACAGTCCGCGTTTGCCATCGGGCAGGTCAAAGCACTTCCATTCATCGGCCTCGGTCAGCTTCGTGCGGGCCGTGATCACTTTGACGTGCGCCTCCTGCGGCGTGCGCGGTTTGTCGGAGCTTTTGAAATCGACGATGCGCAGGGTGCCGTCCACATGGCGTTCCACCCGGTCAATGCGGCCTCTCAAACGAGCCTCGGCGATGAGGAAGGGCATGGCATCTTCATTGTCGCCGATCAGCAGCTCCGCATCAATGCACTGCCAGCCTTCCTGCCGGTTCCTGGCTTCGATCTCGGCCGCTTTCCGCAGGCGCTGCAAAATGCTTTCCAGCTGCAGCGTGATCAGCGGCGCGGGCCGCTGCCCATGAATCTCTCTCACCCGGTCCCGTGCCGCAGCTTCCAGACAGTCGGCAATGTGTGCGGGGTGAGTGCTGTCGCGCATGCCGGGGTCCAGACTCAGCCGATGAAACGCATGGTGAATGAGATTGCCAAACTCAGCGGCATCCAGCTCACGTTTGCCAGTCTCGATGGCGCTCATGCTTTTCGTGCAGCCGAGGTAGTAGCGGAAAGGGCAGCTCAGATACTCGCGCAGGCGTGATGGCGAGATGGTGTCCAGCGGCTTCGCGCTCCAGTCCGGCTGCAGCTTCCAGGCCAGCGTACGCGGTGGCTCGGCTGCGGACGGCTGATCCTCCTCCTTCGGAAACAGATGGGCCACACGCTGTGGCAGCACTTGGTTGTCGCACAAAAACAGCAGCCGGGACGGGCGCAAAGCATCGCCATCCTCGCTCCACTGCCCGCACAGCAGCCTCAGACGTCCACGTTTACCCAGACGCTGCTGCGCCAGTGCGGCGAGGATGAAGGCGTCACGCGCGAAGCGGGTGTTTTGACACGGCAGCCCCAGCGCCTTGCGCAGGCTGTCCGGCAGAAACGGATGGCTGATGAAAATGCCCGGCACATGCTCTTCATTGAGACCGGTGACGATCAAGTTCGGCGCCTTTTCCCACAGCAACTCCAGCCAGCCCTGCAGCACGAGGTCAATGTCCCCACGCGGTTCAGCGAGGCGGCTTTGAGCGAGGCACTCGAGTGACAGCGAGAACATGTCTTCAGCCTTGGGCTGCAATCCAAAGCGTTGCGCCTCCTGCTCAAGCTCCTCCGTGATGCGCAGCCACTCCGTGGCCAGCTCCGTACGTTCACGGTCACCTGGTGCATCAGGATTGAACTCCTGCTCACCCAGCAGCTTCAAGATCAGCGTGCGCGCCGCTTTGGCCGGAGTGAGCCGACGCAGCGATTCAAGCAATGCGAGCGTGTTCTGGATGGCTGGCAGCAGGGCAGGGCAGTCCGCCAGCGGCAGCTCCAGCGCATGCGCCAAAGTCACCGGCAGATGCTCACTGGCAAAGTCATCCGCCTCACGCAGAAGTTGGGAAGTGCTCTCATTGCCGGGAATGACGGCTTTGCGAAATTCATCAATGCGCAGCAGCGCGGCAAAGGCACGCCAGGCACCCGAACTTAGCAGCAGGCGGAAGCAATCCAGCACATGCCACATGCCCTCACGCTGCACCGGAATGCCACCGGGTTCAAAACTGCGCGCTTCCTCCAGCGTGAGCTTTTCCAGCAGCAGGCTGCCGACTTCCGCGTCGCACACACCGAGCGCCGTGCGGCCCGTCGGCACAAGTTCGCGCATGAGATCCAGCGTCAGCGCCGCCTGCGTGGCAGGATCACGCGCCACATGGATCTGCTCATCTTGAAACGGCAGGCTGCACCCCGCGTCTTCGCCCCAGAATTCGGGCAGCGGCCGTCCGCTGGCGTCAAAGGTGTGCGCCATGGACTGCGGCGCCTGAATCGCGATGTCCACCTGCAGTCCGCGTTTGGCGCAGCCTGCAATCCAGTCATCCAGCAATGGCGGCAAATCCGGCGAGGCCAGCACGACAATCCGCCGCACCCCTTCCGGCAGCGCCGGTTCCTGCGCATACCCGCGCTTGAGCATCTGCGCGTCCGCCACTTTTGCTTGTGCAAGTTCCTCGAAGTACACGCGCTCGATCTTCGCCAGATCCTGCCAGCGTGCAGCTTCGCGCTGCGCAGCAGGATGGTCAGCCGTGTCGGCAAAAGTGAGCCCCCCGGTGCCGAGCAGCATCTTGAGTTCCGCCAGCATGCGTGCGGTTTCCGCCTGCCAGCCCCAGCCGGAAGAAGTGGGAGGCTTGGGAAACAGCGCCGTGAGTGATTCCAGCGGCACCCTTTCGAGCGCCCGCTGCCACGCCATCTGTGACTGCACCGCAGTCGCTGCTTCAAAGCGGCGCGTCTGCGGCAGCAGCGCCTGCTCCGGCAGCCAGAGATGCGGCACGATGGCTGCGGTTCCCGTCTCATTCGTCACCACCGCCAGCGCCTCGCGCAGTCGGCGTCCGGCTTCACCGTTCGGCACCAGCAGCAGCGTGCTGCTGAGATCCAGCGCACGCGCAGAATCCCAGTCGCGGCAGAGCAGTGCCACGGCTTGGTCCAGCACGGGGGTATCCCAGCCCCAGAACAGCCGCTGGATCTGGGCGCTCATGAGTCTCCCAGCTTCTTGAGGATGTCGTTCACGATCTCTTCGGGCGTCTGATCAATGGAAACACGGATGATGTCGGGCGTCGGGTCCAGCGTGGCCAGTTGGCTGTCCAGCAGCGTGGGCGGCATGAAGTGCCCTTTGCGCCCCGCAAGACGGGTGGCGATGAGCTCCTTCGTGCCGTCCAGCAGCACAAAGCGCAGCGTCTCGGGGTGGTCATGCGCCCGCAGCTTGTCACGATAGATCGGCTTCAGCGCGGAACAGGCCAGAACGTAGTTTGGCGTGAGGTGGCGCATATCCTCGATGCGCTGGCGCAGCGTCGCATACCAGGGCCAGCGGTCGTCATCATTCAGCGGTGTGCCTGCGGACATCTTGGCCTTGTTCGACGGCGGGTGAAAATCGTCGCCGTCCTCGAAGACGCCTTCGAGCCTGGCTGCGAGCAGGCTGCCGACGACGGACTTGCCGCTGCCGGAGACGCCCATGATGATGATGGTTTTTAGATCGGGGTGGAGCATGTGTGAAGGTGATTTTTGTGAAGCTTGACCGTGGGGCATGCCACGCTGAGGGTGTGAACCGAAGCCATGAAATACTCGATCCTGACCGCTCTTCTGGTGCTCGGCACCGCCTTTGCCATTGCTGAAGACAAACCTGCCGCTGCCAAGCCGGAGGCTGCCAAGGAGATCATCCTCTTCAACGGCAAATCGCTCGACGACTGGGAGTCCGTGGACGTCGGCGGCAGCGGGGAGGTGGAGCTGGAGGGTGGTCTCATGATCATCAATCAAGGCGAGAATGTGAGCGGTGCCATTTACAAGAAAGCTGCCGCACTGCCAACGACCAACTACGAGATCACGCTGGAAGCCAAGCGCATGCAGGGCGTCGATTTCTTCGTGGGCCTCACCTTTCCCGTGGGCGATCTCAAACACTGCGCCAGCCTGATCTGCGGCGGCTGGGGCGGCAGCGTGACCGGCATCTCCTGCATCGACGGCATGGACGCCTCCGACAACAACACCTCCAGCTACCAGCGTTACAAGGATGACGAGTGGTACGCCATCAAGCTGCGCGTCACCCCGAAAAACATCAGCGTCTGGCTGGGGGACAAACAGATCATCGACGAGGACATCGAAGGCAAAAAAATCAGCGTGCGTTCCGGCCCCATCGAAAGCTACCTGCCGCTCTCGCTCACGACCTTCAATACCATGGCCGCGATCCGCAACGTCAAGCTGACTCCGATCACAGAGCCGAAGTGATGCCACCGATCTCTGCGCTGCGCCTGCTCGCTCTCGCATTTTGCGGAGCCTTGACCTCCTGCCACACCGCCCTGCGTGTGGAGACCACCCGTGACGAGACGGAGCTCAGTGCTCGTGAGAAGCGCCACATGGCCGCCCTTCTGGATGAGGTAGCCTCAGGCTGGGATGGCATGCAGCACGGCAAGTCCACCGCACGACGGGCAGCCGAGGATCGCTATGAAAATGCACTCGCCAAGTTTCTGCGTGAATGGGACTCCCATCAGTGCCCGCGCTACTGGCAAAGCGGCACCGAGTTCACCTCCAGGCAGCAGTCCTTTCAGATCGAACTGACCAACGAGACAAGCCCCAAGCGCGAGGTGCTGCCCAAGCAGCTTGACCAACTCCTGCTTGCTTCACGCAAGAGGTCGCGTGGAGAGGACACGCTCTCGGAGCGGCCCGGCCTGGGCGTGCCCGTCGTTGGCCACATCTACCGCACGGACACCACGCGCAAAGAGCAGCCCTTCCTGCCACCAAACGGTGGCAACCTCACCCTCACCGCCGTGCTGGAGATGGCGGATGATGACGCCGATCCCGCCACCCCACGGCGCTGCCGCCTGCATTTGCACGATGCCCTCAACGTGGAAACCGTGAAGGTACAGAGTGATGAGCGCCTGCTCGCAGCAAACTTCACTGCGGCCAAGGATCTCGCCCTGTCCAAGAAATCCCTCGGCCTCTTTTCGTTGCTGGGCTTGTTCTATCCCGAGCGCACCCTGGGAGACAGCCATCTCTACTGCATGGACGGGTATGACCCCAAGCGCATCCCCGTCGTCTTTGTGCATGGCCTCATGTCGGATCCGCACATCTGGCTGAACGCCGTCAATGCCATCAGCTCAGACCCCGAACTGCGCGCCAAGTATCAGCCCTGGTACTTCCTGTATCCCACCGGCCTGAGTGTGCCGCAGACGTCCGCACGCCTGCGCAATTCGCTGCAGCAGGCCCGTGACTACTTCGATCCTGATCATAACGATCCCGGCATGAGCCAAATGGTGCTGGTTGGCCACAGCATGGGCGGGCTCCTCAGCCGCATGCAGGCCATCGATCCCAAAGACAAGCTGTGGGACGCCATGTTTCGCAAGCCGCCGGAGCAGTTGGACGTTTCGGAGCCTGTGCGCGCGCGCATCGTCAGCGCCCTCAAATTCAAGCCTCAGCCCGAGGTGAAGCGTCTGCTGTTCATCACCACGCCACAGCGCGGCAGCAATCTCGCCGGCAAGAACATCGTGCGTCGTCTCGCCTCGTTCATTCGCCTGCCGGTGGATACGCTGCTCATGTCACAGCAGTTGCTCAAGGGGAACACCGACGCGCTCTCGCCGCAGATTCGCGACTGGGGCTTCTTCGCCTTCCTCAGCATCGGCACCCTTTCCAATGAGCATCCCTTTTATGATGGGCTGAACGCCGTGCCCATTCCCGTGCCCTACCACTCCATCATCGGTCAGTTTGGTCGCAAGCCCCTCCTAGAAAGCTCCGACGGCGCAGTCCCCTACTGGAGCGCCCATCTCGAAGGCGCGAAGTCCGAAAAAATCGTCCCCTGCTGGCACGGCTGTGTCGAGCGCCCCGAAGTGGTGCAGGAAGTCGTCCGCGTCCTCCGCGAGCACCTGCAGGAAAGCGGGCGCATAGCACGCTGAACACCTCAGTGTTTGTCGTTCAGCCTTCTGAACTCAGGATTTTTTGACCCTTTTTGCGTTTTTTGCGGCAATTCAATTCTGATGGCACCGACTTGTCCGCATGGAACCGCCGCGAAGTCACGTTCTTGAAATAACACCCCCATGAAACCTTTCCTCCTTTCCGGCCTGCTGGCCGCCGCAGTGCTGGCTCATGCCGATGATCTCCCTTTCACCCAGGTCCCCACTGAGTTCGCCGGCCAGTTCTCACCGGGGAAATCACCCCTCGTTTTCAAAGACGGCAGCCAGGTGAAGAAAACAGAAGACTGGCCCAAACGCCGCGCCGAAATCCTCGCGGACTGGCATGCCATCATGGGCGCATGGCCTGCGGTCATTGAGAAACCAAAAATCGAAGTGCTGGAAACCACACAGCGGGAAGGGGGCATCACCCAGCGCAAGGTCCGCGTCGAAATCGCCCCCGGACAAACCGGCGATGGCTACCTGCTGCTCCCTGCGAACGAGGGCAAGCGCCCTGCCGTCTTCGTGCCCTACTACGATCCCGAAACGAGCGCAGGCCTCAGTACGAAACCCTTGCGCGATTTCGCCTGGCAGCTCGCGCGTCGCGGCTTCGTCACGCTCTCCATCGGTTCACCCGGCGGAGATGCACGCAAGCCCGTGCTGAGTGAGGCTGCCAAGTGCCAGCCCCTCTCCTACCTCGGCTACATCAGCGCCAACATGTGGCAGGCGCTCGCCACACTGCCTGAAGTCGATGCTGCCCGCATCGGCATCGTCGGCCATTCGTATGGTGGCAAGTGGTCGCTGTTTGGCTCCTGCCTCTGGGACAAGTATGCCTGCGCCGCGTGGAGTGATGCGGGCATCGTCTTTGATGAAACACGTGGCAGCATCAACTATCAGGAGCCTTGGTATCTCGGCCTTGATCCCGCCCTCACCCGCAAGCCGGGTCTCGTCAGCGCCGAAAGCCCGCGCACCGGCGCCTACAAGGCGCTCATCGAACAAGGTCACGATCTGCAGGAACTCCATGCCCTCATGGCACCGCGCCCCTTCCTCGTCTCCGGCGGCGCCGAAGACCCGCCAAAACGCTGGGCCGCGCTCAATCACGCCATCGCCGTAAATCAACTTCTCGGCGTCACCAGCCGCGTGGCGATGACGAACCGTGAGAAGCACGATCCCAACGAGGAATCCAACGAGCAGATCTACCGCTTCTTCGAATACTGGCTCAAGCCTTGAGCCAGGGGGCTGGAGGCTCGTCCAGTCTGCCCGAGTTTTGTGCTTTGGGGCAAACGCGGCACTTGACGGGGGGCGGCTCTGTCCACGAAGGTACACTTCCACCACCCCGACCAGCTTTTTGTCGAGATCATGCCCGAAATTACTTCTTCAGCTGCCACTGCCGATTCTGTCATCCATGCCGCTCGCAAGGCGGTGGAGGTTCAGCGCGAAGCTGTTAAGGAGTTTCCGGGGAAAGCTCCCGGTCTGGTGCGCGCGCTTCAGGCGCTGGGAGATGCCCAGCGCGACGCGGGCGACATCGCCGGAGCGGAAGCGTCCTTTCTCGATGCTCTGGAGGCTGGGAAAAAGCTTGAAATGCCGGCGGATGTGATGGCCAATGTTCGCACGAGTCTCGCGACTCTGCTGGATTTCAACGGGCGGGAGGCGGATTCGCTGCCCTATTACGAGGAGGCGATCAGCAACCACGAAGCCTTGGGCGGTGACAATCTCGAGGTGGCGGCCCAGCTGCGCAACAACCTGGCCATGACCTACAAGTGCATGGACAAGTTTGCCCTGGCGGAGCAGCACTACCTGCGTGCGCTGGAGACCTTGGAAAACAAGCGCGGGCGTCAATCCGAGTCCGTGGCCTGCGTATTCAACAACTTGGGCAGCCTTTACTACGCGGCCGGCTTTCCAGATCAGGCCAAGGAAATGTTTGAGGACGGGCTGCAGATCCGCATCGAGGTCCTCGGTGAGAACCACCGGGATGTGGCCCAGTCCCTCTGCAATCTGGCCACGGCATGCCATGAACTTAAGGATAATGAGGCGGCTCAGCAGCATTTTGAGAAAAGCCTGAGGATCTTGGAGGCCCAGCTGCCCCAGGAAGAACGCAGCTATGAGGCCATCGGGGCCGATTACGTCGCCATGCTTGAGATCATTGGCGAGGAAGGCAAGGCCAGCGCCTTGAAAAAGCGCATGGAAAAGGTTCTGGCGTCAGTTTGATGCACGGTGGCGTTTGCCAAACGCTTCGTCCGCATGAAAGGTAGGAGCGGAAATGATTTCATCACCCCCTTTGCAAGAAAAAACCTGGACCGGCACCGCGGTGTCCGATGGGGTTGCGCATGCGGTGGTGCATGTCCTTAAGGATCACTTTGACGAGCCGGATGAGGATACCATCGAGCCCGGGACGGAAGCTAACCAAATGGAGCGCCTGCATGCCGCTCTGGCCGTCACCGCCAAAGAGATCGAAGAACTGCAGCGTGTGATGGCAGGGGAGCACGGCAGCGCCGAAAGCGAGATCTTTGAGACCCATCTTCTGATCCTGCAGGATTCCACGATTCTAAAGCAGACGGAAAAAATCGTGCGCGAGCAGCAGGTGTGTGTGGACTGGGCCTACTACAAGCTCATGTGCAAGCACATGGACGCCCTGCGCGGGCTTTCGGACGCCTACTTGCGTGAACGCTTTCTGGACGTGAAAGACGTGACGCATCGCGTCATGCGCCATTTGCGAGGAGAACTTCTGGATCACCCGATGTTTGATGAGCCGGTCATCGTCGTGGCGCATGATCTGACCCCTTCCGACACCGTGCAGCTGGATCGCAGCAAGGTCTTGGGCTTTGCACTGGAGACGGGCAGCGCAGTATCGCACGCAGCCATCATCGCCCGCTCCCTGGCACTTCCAGCGGTGGTGAGACTGCATGGCATCTGCGATGAACTGCACAGCGGTGACACCGTCCTGCTGGATGGTGAAGGCGGATTGCTGATTCAAAATCCAACCGCTGAAACTCTGGCGCGCTACCGCTTGCGGGAAGAGCAAGCTGAACGGCGCGAGGATGTCTTTCAACTGGAACGGCACAAACCCTCCCTCACACGCTGCGGCACCGCCATCTGCGTGGGGGCGAATGCGGAATTCATCGAGGAAATGAAGATCGTGGAGGACAGCGGCGCCGAGGAAGTCGGGCTGTTCCGCACGGAGTTCCTCCATCTGGAAAATCCGGATGCCACCGAAGACCAGCTCACCAAGGCCTACAGCAAAGTGGTGCAGTCCCAGGCTCCGAAGCGCGTCGTGTTCCGCACCCTGGATCTCGGCGGTGACAAGGTGGACGAACGTCTCGCTGTGGAGCCGGAGCCCAATCCCTTCCTCGGCTGGCGCGGCATCCGCCTTTCCTTGGGTCGGCTGGATCTCTTCAAGCGCCAGCTGCGTGCCCTGCTGCGCGCCGCCGTGCATGGTCGCGTGGGCATCATGTTTCCGATGGTGTCCGGCGTCCAGGAAGTGCTGGAGGCAAAAGCCGTTCTCAATGACTGCGCGGATGAACTCACCGCGGAAGGCGTGGATGTGCCGGATGAGATCGAGATCGGTGCCATGATCGAGATTCCCAGCGCAGCCCTGTCGGCGGATTTGATCGCGGCGGAAGTCGATTTCCTCAGCCTCGGGACGAATGACCTCATTCAATACACCATTGCGGTGGACCGCCTCAATGACCGTGTGGCAAAGCTCTACCAGCCCACCCACCCTGCCGTGCTGCGGCTCATCGGGATGTCGGTCCAGGCGGCGCGTGCGGCGGGCATCCGCATCGGCATGTGCGGTGAGATGGCGTCGGATCTGACTCTCACTCCCTTGATGATCGGTCTGGGATTGAATGAATTAAGTGTGGCCACCACGCAAATTGCCCGCGTGAAGCATGCCGTGCGTCGTCTCGACGTGCCGGAGTGCGAGGCCCTAGCGCAAGCCGTCCTGAAATGCACCAGCCCGGCCGAGATACGGGCTCTCAGCCGGGCTGTGGCGGACAAGAACTATCCCGAATTGTTCGAGTAGTCCTTTGGTTTTGAGGGGATTAAGCAGCGAGCTTGGGCTTGCTCTTGCGCACCAGCTTGGCTGGCTTCGGAGCCATCGTGGGGCGGAAGGCATCACCAAAGAGATACTGGCGGGCGCTGTCCACCTGGCCCATCACGCGGCGGTGCCATTTGGTGTATTCCTTGCCCAGACGTTCTTCGGCGTCATCGTGCTGCAGGGCGCTGTCGAGGCTCATGCGCTCGGTGCTCAGTTCGGCCTGGAAGGTGATTTCCGGGATGTGCAGCTCCACCGCTTCAAACATGTCCATCACGCGCGCGGCATAGCTGGTGTCCCAGACCTTGTCGTCTTCATCATAGCAGCTCGTCACCAGATGGGCGATCAGGTATTCGGCGTTGTCGGAGTAAACCTCCGCCGCATCGATGACCGAATCAAAGCTCTCATGATCAACCGTCACCGGCAAGACCACGGAGAGGGCCACTCCCGCCGCCTGAAGAATCTGGTCCATTTCGCAGCCTTGATAGAACTTGTTGAAGAACTCACCCAAGCCCGTGCTCACGTCCAAAATGGTCAGCGGGGAGGCATCCACATGGGCGAGGAAAGATCTCGGTGTCAATGAACTGGCATCAAGCGCGGTAACACCGGAAGCATTGTAGGAATCCTCTTCCGTGAGGGAGAGGAGCTGATGAGAGACTCCATACTGCTGGAGGTAACGGTGGAAGCAGAGCGCCAGGGTGCTCTTGCCGGTGCCAGGATAATCGTTTTGGATGAGGATGAGCTTCTTCATAATGATTTTCTTAAATTACAAAGTTATTATGGTGGTTATAATAAACATTGCAAGAATAAATATTTCGCATTTCCATAATTTCAACACCCTAAGGATATCTTTAGGAGCTGGAGGCTAGTAGATTCAAGGCTTGGAGCGTCATTCGCCCAATGGTGAAAAAAGTGACTCAAACCTTGGTCGAGCTGCCCCTTTACCCCCGGTGCACGCTGCAAATCTCCTTCGGACTGCCTAATTCAGCGCCAAGCCGTCCTTGCACAGCGGAAATGAGGCTCTAATATCGCGCTCGGCGCACCTCCTACCCCGTGGTGTAATGGTAACACAGGAGATTTTGATTCTCTCGTTCAAGGTTCGAATCCTTGCGGGGTAACCACCACAAATAGGGTGTTGGATTGGGTGACATCCACTTCTCACCGCCACCCATCATCGGGCGGCAGTGGCAGCAGCACCCGTGAAACTCTCATCCGTCAGCGTCTTGAGAAACGCCACGAGATCCGCTTTCTCCTGCGTCGTGAGTTGAATGCCAGCCTCCGGATGCTTGGCCAGGTTCGGGTCCAGCGTCGCGCTGCGTCGCACCCCGCTGCTGTAATGCTCCACCACTTCCTCCAGCGTGTTGAAGCGACCGTCGTGCATGTAGGGCGCGGTGAGGGACACGTTGCGCAGGCTCGGCGTTTTGAATTTCCCACGATCAGCCGCGTTTTTGGTCACCGCCATGCGGCCGAGGTCATCCTCCGCAAGTTCAAGTCCGTTGCTGGCAAACGGCTGGCTCGTGAACAGCGTGCCTCCGTGGCAGTGAAAGCAGTCCGCACCGCGCAGCCCGCGCTTGGGATCAAACTCCGTCACAAAGAGCTGCAGCCCGCGCTTCTCGCTCTCGCTCAGTTCCGCCACCTTGCGTGCCGCACGGTCAAAGCGTGATTCCTGCGAGACGAGTGTCAGCAAAAACTGCTCCAGCGCTTTCGCCACACGCTCCGGCGTGATCTCTGCGGAGCCAAACGCCTTCGCAAACGCCTGCGTGCACTCCGGATCCGCGCTCAGCTTGGCAATGACCTTGGGCAGCGTCTCATTCATCTCATGCACATCCTGAATCGGCATCAGCACCTGCTCCCGCAGCGTGGCGGCACGGCCATCCCAGAAGAAAGACGGCTGCCAGGCCAGATTGAACAAAGGCATCGCATTGCGCTTCCCCATCTGCTGCTGCGCACCGAGGCTGAAACGCCGTGCATCGGCAAAGGCACGCGCTTGGTCATGGCAGGAGGCGCAGGACTGCGTTTGGTTGACCGACAGCCGCGCGTCATGAAACAACTGCCGGCCCAGCGCCACGCCTTCCTGCGTCAGCGGATTGTCGGACGGCAGCTGCACCTGAGGAAAACGCTGCGTCATCGCCGGGGTCAGCGCATGAGTGCCAGCGGGAAGGGGAGCAGGCTTGGTGGCAAACGCCGGTGTCTGATACACATCGTAGTGCATGCTGCGCACCCGGAACGCCTTCTCGATGTTCGCCTTGAGCTTCGCCGCGAGGGCATCACCCGCGCGCGAATGGGTCGAAGTACCATCTTTGGCAAAGTCGATTCCTGCCAGCGCACGCTGCACATCAAACTCCAGCACCACTGTCAGCGGTCGCCCTCCACGAAAGGCCACTGGCACCTCCACCGTCATCAACTGCGGCGCATTGGCAATGTGATACGAGAACCCATTCTCCTTGCCGTCCTTCGAGAATCGGCCTTCCAGCGCCATGAAAATATACCCCCCCTGCCAGCCCCAGTGCAAGCCGTTGACCTGAGGATTGAGCGCATGAGTGGGCGCATAACCATTCGGGTCCGATTTGTTCGTGGCCTCATCCACACCGATGCGAAAGCGGATCCCCTTGTACTCGCCTGCAGGCATGCCCGAGACCTTCGCTGTCTGCCGACCCAACGCAGCACTTACGTACGCAAACCAGTCCTTCGACTCCAGCCAGGTGCCATCCTCTCTCTGCAAAGCCAGCCCTGAGAGCAGGCAATCAAGTCGAGTCACCTTGGCCGCATCCACATGCGCCAGCGGCTCATTCAGCCGCAGCGTCTGTCCATTCACCACCGGCACAATCTGCAACTGTAGGTCCTGCCCCCATGCAGACAGCCCGAGCATCCAAGTCACCATCGCCCAAACCCCAAGCGGCATCTTGGAAAGCAGGGTTCTCATGAAGATGCAGTGCATAAACAACGACCTTTATCGTGGGCGGCACACTTTTTAGAATGAGAATAGACTCACAAGTCAGGTGTTTGTAAGACGGAGGCCCGGTGGCCGCCATGTCGCTCATATGGGCTTGAGGCCCACGCCTTAAAGTCAGCTCACTCGGTTTGAGTAGTACGCATCAGGCACTGAGAGACCTCAGTCCCACCTCAGCCAATCCGACGGCGACGCCGCAGTGTCCATGCGAGGCCGCAACTTGCAATGAGGACGGCTCCGCCGGGCTCCGGCACAGGGGTAAAACCACCGATCACGAGCCCATCCTGCCAGTTGTTCGGGTCGGCTTCGCTATAGAAAGTATTAACGGTGAAGTAGCTGTGCTGGGCCACGTAGCTGTCGAAAAAGCCCGGGGTGTCTTTGGAGGCCACGTCACTCAGGATGCTCTGGAAAAGCGCAGAGCGGGCGTCACCCGTCGGCGTGCCGAGCGGGGCAAAGTAGTCCAGATAGTCGCTCATGTCCGTGAAGTCCGACTTCGGCGGCTTGCCTGCGGTCTGCGAGAGGAAATCCTGAATGGCGAACATCGCATTGAAGAAAGGGTCGTTATTACCGAAGTCATGGTAGTCGCCGCTCTGCTCGAGGAACCGGCCCGAGGCACCAGCCAGGGTGTTCCAAGGCAGATACGTGTCGAGAACGTACTCCATCACGGCCACTTGTTTCGGAACGATGCCGGAATAGAAAAGAGGATCGGACTGGTAGATGTTGTTCCGTTCAACGTTCTGCACTGTCCAGCCATTCTGAAGCGACAAGGTGTCTGCGCTGATGGTCTGGTTGCTCAAAGCAGGCTCGCCAGGCTCGATGCAAAACCACCAATAGGTCTGCCCGCCAATGACATACTCGCCAATCGCATCGCCATTGTTATCCAGTCCGGTCACGCTGACGGTTGCAGCCGTTGCCGTGACGGTGCAGGCCGCAAATAACAGGGGAATGAGACTTCGGAATGTCATTGTTATGTGAAATTTATGATCATCACTCAATAAATCTAGCTTTATTTTTATGACAATTATAAAAATATAACAATTAACCAGTGCTTCGCCACTAATTAATCAGCCAAAGCGCTGGCTTGCCAATGGGTGGTCCGATCCTACGCTGCGAATCCTGATGCCTCGTTCCTCTCAAGCCTTTCCGTGGCGGCTTGCCATCGCTTTCATGGCTGTCTGCTATCTTTTGGCAGACCTGTACGCCTTCAAAGGCCCGCTGCATAAGATGTGTCTAAAGAGTCAGGGCAGGGGAGTAGCCGCAGAGGTGGATGGCCAACCGATCACACGGCAGGAACTGGAGGCGGCGATGCGGGAGCAACTGTGGAAGTGCAATGCAGCATGGGACAGTCTCAGTCCAGAGGCTCGCCAGCAGACACGCTCACAGGTTTTGGAAAATCTGGTGAACGATCGCCTCCTGCGCGCCAGCCGCAGCAAAAGCAGTTCCGACACAGGCTTGTCAAAGGACGCAGTGAAACGTGAGTCGGAGCGGATGCAGCGGCAGTTTGCCGATGCGGCGGAATTTCCCAAACGTCTGGCTGCCCAGCACCTCACGCCAAAATCTCTGGAAGCCCGGATCAAGGACGCACAGCAGGATGAAGCATGGATTGAGACGGCAATTCAGGCTCGATTCAAGGCTGTATCGCCGCAGGAACTGCGCGCCTGGTACGCCGAATTCAAAGAGACGCTGCGCATTCCTCAGGCACATCATGCCGCGCACATTTTCCTCACCCGGCATGACCCAGCGAAGCCAGACCGTTCAGCAGAGATCCGCGAGATCCATCGCCAGCTCTTGGCAAAGGAGAAGACCTTTGCGCAACTGGCGAAGGAAGATTCCGAGGACGATCGCAGCAAAAATTTGGGCGGCGATCTCGGCTGGTTCACGCAGCAGCGAATGCCGTCGGATTTCATCGCGGTGGTCGAAAAGATCAAGGTCGGCCAGCTCAGCGAGCCCGTGCAGACCCAACTCGGCTGGCATCTCATCATCGTGCTGGAGCGTCACGCCTCACGGCTGCCTGCATTGGCAGAAGTAACACCCGAGATCACCGCGCTGCTCACCACCAAACGGCGCGAAGTGGCGCTGAAGGCCCTCCTCGCTGAACTACGGGAACGCTCGCCGCAGCCGGTGGTTTACCACGCTGCGGTCATTGATCACGCTGCACCGGCACCTTGATCCAATCGGCGGCGTGCGCGCCACTTCCTGATTTCTTCAATCCACAGCACGCTGCTGCCGATGAGGCCGAGGAGGAAGACGTCCGCCAGCGGGATCGGCACCGTGTGGAAAATGTGGTTCATCGATGCGTTGTAGATGACGAGGAGGTGCAGCGCATTCCCAAGAATGAGTCCACCGACGAGCCACCGGTTGCGCAGCACATCGAGGCTGATCGCGGATTGGGTGGCGCTGCGGCAGTTGAGAACATTGAACCACTGCGTCACCGCGATCAGGGTGAAGGTCTCCGTCTGCACCAGAGCAAACGGAACGCCACTGGCCTGCCGCCACATGAAGAAACCAAAGACCGCCACCACCGCGGTGATGACCATGAGCAGCAGTCGTTGCAGCATCGGTCCTGTGATGAGCTGTTCGTTCATGGGCGTCGGTTGGCGGCGCATTTCATCGCCCTCCAGCCCTTCCATGATCAGGTTCACCGTCACCGCTCCTTCGGTCACGATGTTAATCCACAGGATCTGCACCGCCGCCAGCGGCAGCGGGTAGCCACACAGCAGCGCCAGCAGCAGGATGACGACTTCGTCAATGGAGGTGGCGAACAGGAACAGCACCACCTTCTTGAGGTTCTGATACACCAGCCGTCCCTCCTCGATGGCTTTCACGATGGTGGCGAAGTTGTCATCCGTGATGATGATTTTCGCCGCACCCTTGGCCACCTCCGTGCCGGTGATGCCCATGGCCACGCCCACATCTGCTGCGGCCAGCGCCGGTGCGTCATTCACACCGTCTCCGGTCATGGCCACGACCTGCTTCTGCGACTGAAAGGCTTTGACGATCCGCAGCTTCTGCGCCGGATGCACCCGCGCAAAAACAGAGATGCGGTCCAGGCTGCCACGCAGTTCGTCTTCAGACATCGCTTCGAGCTCGGCACTGTCCACGGCGATGTCACCCAGCCTCGCGATGCCCAGCTCAGTCGCGATCGCAAGCCCGGTGGCCTTGTGATCTCCCGTGACCATCACCGGCCGGATGCCCGCCGCCAGGCACTCGACCACCGCCGCCTTCACCTCTTCACGCGGTGGATCCATTTGGCCCAGCAGCCCGAGAAAGCGCAGCCTCCCGCGCCAGGGTTCAAAACCAGCCTTCTCATCAAGCGGGACGTCATAGATCTCCGCCACGGCGAGCACCCGCAGAGCCTGCGCCGCGAGTTCTTCGGACGTTTGCTGAAGCTTGGCCAAATCCAGCGTCGTTTGATCGCAGAGTTCGAGCAGCTTCTCAGGCGCCCCTTTGAACAACACCCGGTACTTCCCATCATTGTCATGCTGCGTGGCCATCATCTTCTCGGCTGAGTCAAAGGGGATCTCCGCGCCGCGCGGCCAGTCCAGGCTCAGCGTTTCAGGTTTCACTCCACCTTTGTGCGCCAGCGTGAGCAGCGCGGCCTCGGTGGGGTCTCCCAGCGGTCGCCAGCGCGTTTCTTCACCATCTGGCGGCACCAGATTCGCATCGTTGCACAGGGAGATGGCCTCCAGCAAAACTTTGACCGCATCGTCGTCATGGCCATCGCCGGTAAGTTTGCCTTCGGGCGAATAACCTGCTCCCGTCGCTTCAATTTGTCGTCCATCCGGCAGGATCAGCTTGGTGACGGTCATCTCGTTCTTCGTCAGCGTGCCAGTCTTGTCGCTGCAGATGATGCTGGTGGATCCAAGCGTCTCCACGGCGGCAAGTCGCCGCACGATGGCACCGCGCCGTGCCATGCGCTGCATGCCCACTGCCAGCGCAATCGTCATGGCTACCGGCAGGCCCTCGGGCACCATCGAAACCATCTGACTGATGGCCACCATGAAAATGGTCACGAAGGGAATGCCGCGCAGCAGGCCAAAGCCGACGATCAAAACAAAGAGCACAATGGACGCAATCACCAGCCAGTTCCCAAACTGCTTGAGCCGCAGTTCCAGCGGTGTTTTGGGTTGCTCCGCAGACGTCGTCATGCGGGCAATTTTTCCCACCTCCGTCTGCAGGCCCGTGGCCACCACCACCGCACGCCCACGGCCTGCGGTAAGGTGTGTGCCGGAGTAGATCATGTTCCTGCGGTCTCCCAGACCTGCGTCTTCAGTCACCACTTCCGTGCTTTTGACCACTGGCAGCGACTCTCCCGTGAGCTCGGCCTCAGTGGCTTCCAATGCAGCGGCTTCCAGCAGCCGCGCATCCGCACCCACCTGATCTCCAGCTCCCAGCAAAAGGATGTCTCCTGGCACCAGTTCCCGTGCTTCGATGATCGACTCCTTGCCATCCCGAATGACGCGCACCTTCAGCGCCGAAAGCTTGCGCAGCGCCGTCATGGAATGCTCCGCCCGCCCTTCCTGCACCGCACCGATAAGCGCATTGATCAGCACGACGATCAGGATCACCACCGCATCACTGGCATGCCCCATTGCAAAGGAGATCACCGCCGCGACAAACAGAATGTAGATCAAAGGACTCGCGAACTGCGCTGCAAACACCCGCCACAGCGGCTTGTGCTTATCCTCTGGAAGCTCATTAAGCCCATGCTGTTTCAGTCGTTCAGAGGCCTCGCTGCCGCTCAGTCCGGCCTGTGCATCGGTCTGCAGCGCCGTCACAGTCTTGTCAGATTCTACAGCGTGCCAGATGAGCGGTGTAAGTGCCTGCATGCCCCACGATAAATTGGATCACGACAAGCGCCATGGGTAATGCACCCCATGGGTGCAAATGACCTGACACAGAGGCGGTCGTTGCGCTGTGGCAAATGCGCGCTAAGGGCGTGGGCATGAAACAAAACGTTGGCATTCTCGGGCTCGGCATCATCGGCAGTCGTGTGGCGGACAATCTGCGCAAGGCGGGGCATGAGGTGTTTGTCTGGAGCCGCAGCGCGCGCCCCGTGCCCAACTTTCTCGCATCACCTCATGAGGTGGCCGAGGCGGCTGGCATCATCCAGATCTTCGTGCGCGACAGTGTGGCGCTGATCGAGGCGATCGAGGACATGAAGCCCGCTCTCAAGGCCGGGCATCTCGTCATGAATCACGCCACCGTCAGCAAAAAAGCCACGCTGCAGGCCGCCAAGCTCGTCGAGGAAACCGGCGCAGCCTTTCTCGACGCGCCATTCACCGGCAGCAAGATGGCCGCACAGAACGGCAAGCTCAGCTACTACATCGGCGGCAGTGATCTGCTGCTGGAGCGCGCCCGGCCCGTTCTCGAAGCTAGCGCTGCCAAGATCCTGCCTCTCGGGGCCATCGGCGAAGCCATGGTGCTCAAAATCGTCACCAACCTCGTCTCCGCTGTCATCGTCGAGGCCGTGGCCGAAGCGGCGGACATCACCAAGGCCAATGGCATCTCGCTCGAACGCCTGCACGAAGCCCTGGAGTCGAACGCCAACTACTCCACCCTCATCGGCATGAAGCTCCCCGCCATCATCAAGAGCGACTTCGAGCCCCACTTTGCCCTGCGTAACATGCTCAAGGACGCCGACTTTGCCCGCGAACTCGCAGCAGAGGCAAAGCTCAAGACCCCCGCCCTCGACTGCACCGCTGCCGCCATGCGCGCCGGAGTGGACGCCGGCAAAGGCGACCTCGATTTCAGCGTCATCGGCCAGCGCTAAACTGACCGCGCACACGCGCACGGACACCATCGTCCTCGATCACAGCGCCTTGCTTCAAGTTCCCAAGTCACCACCCCACCTCCGCCCAAGCGCCAGCCTCATCGTACGTAGTTCGGGCTTCAGCCCGTCCGGCTTCCGGCTCTTCGTATTGTAGTACCGGCTTTAGCCGGCCTGGAATCCGAATCCCGCCCCATCCCACCCACCAGCCGCTGCCTCCCCCAATGACTCTCCGCGCCCTCCCCATCCTCTTCCTCATAGCTCTCACCAGCTTCACCTTCGCTCACGACACCCCTGCTCCCACCACACCCAGCGCAGACCGCATGAAGGTGCTCGTCTTCTCCGCCACAGCCTACTACCGCCATCCCGACATCCCCGCCATCAACCGCTGGCTGGTGCTGCTCGGCCATGAAAACGGCTTCGATGTGGACATCACCGAGAGCCCGAAAGACCTCATGCCTCAGGTGATTGCCAAGTACGATGTGCTGCTGCTCAACAACGCCAACGAACTCGACAAGATCATCCCCGAGGCCCAGCGGCAGTCGGTGGAGGCATGGTTTGCCAGCGGGAAGAAAGGCGTCGTCGGCCTGCATGCGGCTCTCGTGCATCAAACCGGCTGGCCATGGTTGAACCAGTTGGGCGGCTGCGACTTCAACAGCGACTCGGATTTCTCCAAGGCAAAAGTAATCGTCGATCCCGCCGCAAAAGACCATCCCGCTGTGAAAAGCCAGCCTGCGGAATTTTTCATCGAGGCCGACTGGACCAATCACGACCGCTCCGTCACCGGCCTGCCCGGCTTCCAAGTCCTGCTGCGCGTGGATGAGAACACCTACACACCCGTGCGCGACTATTTCAAAACCCGCGGCGGCAAGCCCATGGGCGCGGATCATCCCATCGCTTGGACGCATGAGCCGGCGGCAGGCGGTCGCTTTTTCTACACCGAGTTCGGCCACGATCTGCGTTCACTGAGCACCCCCTTCGTCCGCCAGCATGTGCTGGAGGGCATCCGCTGGGCTGCTGCAGGCAGGAAAACTGAAGGCAAAGCGACCAAGTAGTACACGCTCATGATCCACACACCCACACTTCTCACCATCCTGCTGCTCTCATTCACCAGCGCAGCATCCGCCGCCGATGAACCCGTTCTCTGGGATCTGGCCAAAAACGAAATCCCTGCGGCGCACAAGTCCGGCGCGGTGGAAAAAGCAGACGGCGTGGTGAAACTGCGCGATGGCGCATCCTTCGCCGTGCCTGCGGAAGCTTTTCCTGACCAGAAGAACTTCACCGTGCAGGTCACCCTTTCGCTCGATGCCCTAGTGCAGGACGCCGTCTTCACCTTGATGAACAAGCAGAGCGGAGTGAAGGACGACGGCTTCGCCATGTTCTTCAACTACAAGGACAAGCCCTACTATGCGCGACAGGTGAACTCGGTCGTGAACAAGATCCTCATGGTCGGCGGCGCGCTCAACGGTCGAAACGAGCCGGAGATCAACAAGCCCGTCACATTCACCATGGCCGTGCGCAACGGCCTGGCCACCTTCTACATCAATGACGCTCCCATCAAAAAATGCTACATGGAGCTCATCCCAAATGGCGAACCCATGTGGATTGGGCGCAACGACAACGCGAAGGCCAAAACCATGCCGGTGACGGTGCATGCCGTGAAGGTCTTCGGCCCCGCCTACAGCTACGTCTCGAAGAAGGAGACCACTGGCGCGTTTCCACGCGGCGCGGTCGCCGGAAAAGGCTGGGCGCTGGACGTGCCGAAGGTCGAGCACCCGGAGTGGCCCAAGGTGCTGATCTACGGCGACTCCATCTCGGGAGGCTACAGCGGCCCTTTCATTGCCGAGATGCTCAAGCAGCACGTCTATGTCTTCCACTGCGTCCACTTCGTGGGTCGTGACGTGCCCGAGCAGGCGCTGACAGAGATGGGCGGACGGTTCAAGTTTGACGCGGTGGTCTTCAACAATGGCCTGCATTCCCTGGGCTGGACACCGGACAAAGTCCCCGACACTCTCGTGATGGAGCGGATGCAGAAGCTGACACGTTGCTTCAAGACCGGCGCACCGCAGGCAAAAATCTTCTACCTCATGACCACGCCGCATACGGCAGCACGTCCTGCGCCCGATAAACCCGTCACCGCCTTTGGCGACAAGAATGACGTGGTGCTGCGCCTCAACACGCTTTCCGCCCAGGTGATGAAGCAGGAAAATGTCGAAGTAATCGATGCTTATGCTTTGCTTGCCGCGCACCTTGATCTCGCCTCTGGCGACAATTTCCATTGGCAGTCGCAGGCGTATCAGCTCCTCAGCCAGCAGATCACCGGTCGCGTCTTGCCGGCAGTGGGGAAGGGGAAGTGACCATAAGGTTGGCACCGCTTCAGCATTGTGTAGTATTGCTTGTCCATTCCAAAAACACACGCCGATCGCACTTGCCACTGCATGCGCCTTTGACGAGGGATGCCGCACATCCCCTCACGTTTATGACTATAGCCATTTTGTATCTCATCGCCGGTGTCGTGCTCGCTTGGTTTGGCGGTGAACTCTTTGTGAAAGGCGGCGTGGGGCTGGCCGCTTGGGCTCGCTGGCCCACGGCAGTCATTGGCGTCACTGTCGCTGCATTCGGGACATCCTCCCCGGAGCTCATGGTCGCCATCCATGCTGCGCGCGATGGTGTGCCACAGATTTCCCTCGGCGATGTGCTGGGCAGCAACGTCGTCAATGTCTCCCTTGTGCTCGGTCTGGTTCTGTCGTTCTCCGGCATGAAGGCGGAGGACAGCGGTGTGCTGCGGGACTGGTTCGTCTCCCTGCTGGTGCCGGGCATTGTGTATGCCTTGCTCATGGACGGCTGGTTCTCTCGCTCGGATGCCATGATCATGATGGGCATCTTCTTCGTCTGGCTCCTGGTGGTGATCTCCCATGCCCGCACCCATGCGGCGGCTCAAGCAGCACCAGCGCAAAAAGTGCCATTGGCTCGGATGGTGGGCTGCATCCTTGTTGGCCTGATTTTGTTGATCAGTTCGGCCCAGTTCGTCGTGCATGGCGGCACAAAGATTGCTGCGGCACTGGGCTGGAGTCCTTTCATCGTGGGGGCGGTCATCGTCGCGATGGCCACCAGCACTCCAGAACTTGCCACCACTCTCATTGCCCGCATGCGCGGCCATCATGATGTGGGCCTGGGCAATATACTGGGAAGCAACATCTTCAATGTGATGTTCATCGCCTCTGTTGCCGCCTTCATCCACCCCTACAAGGTGAACCTGCCTGAGATCATGCCAAGCCTGCTCTTTGGTGCGCTGACCACCCTGCTGATCATTCCCGGCCCTGGCGGCTACATCGGCCGCTTCCGCGGCTTCCTCCTGCTGGCTGTGTATGCGGTCTATGTCATGCTGTCCTTGGACCACAGCGCTGCGCATTGACGGCAGGTTTCGCGATTGACGGCAAAGACTGGCGCTTGCAACTAAAGAGCATGCCAGAACTGAAGAGCCCAGCCGCATCTGATGATTCGCTCCTGCCTGAAGGGGCGGCATCATCCAGACCGTGGTTGATCTGGCTGGTGGGGGCCGCCGCCTGCGGCACCTTGGTTTTGGTCGTGACGCACCTCACCGAAGAGGAGGAGTTTCTGCGTTTGTTAAACCAGATCAATGTGTCCTGGCTCGTCCTGGCTCTGCTGCTGCAATCGGGCACTTACATACTACAGGGCATCGTCTGGCGCGTGGTTGTCAGCGCGGGTGGACAGGTGCTGTCCTTGGGCAAATCCTTTGAGCTGAGTCTTGCCATGCTCTTTGTGGATCAGGCGCTGCCATCCGGTGGCATCAGCGGCGTGGCGGTGGTGTCCGGTGCCCTCTCACGTCTGGGCATGCCACGTGCCGTTGTCGCGTCTGCGGTGTTGGTGGACGTGGCGCTGTATCACCTCGCCTATGCCTCCTGCATGGCCGTGGCTCTAGGAGTGACCCTCTACCATGCCTATCTGCCTGGATGGGTGAACGCCGCCATGCTGGTCTTTCTGCTGGTGGAACTGGGTGTGGTTGCCTTTCTGATCTACCTGCCCAGCGGAGGCTTGAACTGGGTGAAAACCAGACTCCAGCGTTTCACCAAACTGACTCGCCTCCTGCAATGGGTGGAGCACGCACCCGCCGGCTCATTTAAAAACCACCGCGTGCTGCTCCTCGCCTTCGTCATGCACGCGCTGATCTTTGTGCTGGATGCCGCAACGATCTGGGTGGCGGCCCGCGCTCTCGGCGTGACGTCATCCCTCGGCGGCGTGTTTGCCAGCTTCATGGTTTCAAATTTGTTCCGCACCATCGGCATCATCCCGGGTGGCCTTGGCACCTTTGAAACAGCCTCCGTCATGGCCTTGAAAAGCATTGGCATGCCGCTCTCAGTCGGCCTGTCAGCCACGTTGCTATTCCGTGGCCTCAGCTTCTGGCTGCCCATGATTCCCGGTCTGATCTGCTCACGGCGTCTCCTGCGAAACCGCCGCGATTAATGGGGCGCTGCCGCCTGCTCCAGCTTTGCGAACATCACCCGCTTCACCACCTCGCTGGTCAGCAAATAAAGCATGGTGATGATCACAAGCGTGGCCATGAAATACCAGGGCAGGGGAACAAGGCCAAACATGGCGCCAAGAGCGGTGTAAGGCAGCACGATGGTGCTGCCGGCGACGACGAGCGTGGCGATGGCGAGGATGCGGCCGGGTTTGCTCTGGAAGATCGAGCGATGCGTGCGAATGACCATGACGATGAACAGCTCCGTCATGAGTGATTCGATGAACCACCCCGTTTGAAACTGCGCCTCGCTCGCCTGTAGCATCAGCAGCAGCGCGCCGAAGGTGAGGTAGTCAAACACCGAGCTCACGAGGCCGAAGGCCACCATGAAACGCCGGATGAACTTCTGGTCCCAGCGCCGCGGCTTCAGCACCTGCTCGGGATCCACGCTGTCCGTCGCAATGGTCAGCGCAGGCAGGTCGGAGAGGAAGTTGTTGAGCAAAATCTGCTTCGGCAGCAGCGGCAAAAACGGCAGGAACAGGGATGCCCCCGCCATGCTGAACATGTTTCCAAAATTCGCGCTGGTGGTGATGAAGATGTATTTCAGCGTATTCGCAAACGTGATGCGCCCATTGCGCACACCCCGCGCGAGAACACCCAGATCATGCCGCAGCAGCACGATGTCCGCCGCCTCCTTGGCCACATCCACCGCTCCCTCCACCGAGATGCCCACGTCCGCCGCATGCAGCGCGGAGGCGTCATTGATCCCATCACCCAGATAACCCACCACATGCCCGGCTTTGCGCAGCGCGATCAGGATTCGCTCCTTCTGGTTCGGCTCCGTTTCCGCAAAGATGTCCACCTCGCTCACGCGATTGATCAACGCGGCGTCGTTCATCTGGTGCAGCTCTTCACCCGTGAGTACATCCGGCCTCGCAATGCCCATCTGCGTGCCCAGGCGCTGGGCCATGAGGCGGTTGTCTCCCGTGATCACCTTGAAGTCCACCCCCAGCTGCCGCAGCTCTTGAATCGCCTCGGCCGCACCCGCTTTGGGCGGGTCATCAAACAGCAGAAAGCCTGTGAAGGTCATCTCCTGCTCGTCATCCTTGTTGATCACGGGATCGTCGGTCACATCCCGGTTGGCCACTCCCAGTACTCGATGGCCGGCATTGCTGTAGTCGGCAAATCGCTGCAGCAAATCGGCATGAAACTCCGCCATCGGTTGATCCCCCTTGGGTGTGGACACCTTGGTGCAAACCGCCAGCACATTGGCAAAGGCCCCCTTGGTGATCATGACATGGCGTCGTGCCGCGTCGGCGTGCTCCACCACAACGCTGAGCCGCTTGCGGATGAAGTCATAGGGCACTTCATCAAACTTGCTGAAGGTGCTCAAATCGAGGCCGGCTTCCGCACGCAGCGCGGCGTCGATCGGATTCGTGAAGCCGCTTTCAAAAGTGGCGTTCAACACGGCTTGCAGTCGCACCAGTTCGCTGGCACTGCCCTGCGCATCATACGCCCCCAGCAGCTTGACGCGCCCTTCAGTGAGCGTGCCCGTCTTGTCAGAACACAACACGTTCATGCTGCCAAAGTTTTCAATTGAGGACAGCCTGCGCACGATGACCTGGTCCTCCGCCATGCGCTTCGCGCCGCGCGCCAGCGTGATGCTCACGATGGCCGGCAGCAGTTCCGGCGTCATGCCCACAGCAAGGGCCAGCGCAAACAAGAACGACTCCAAGACCGGGCGGTGGAAGAAAACATTGATGGCAAAAATCGCGATGACGAAAACGAGCGTCACCTTGATCAGCATCTCACCAAAGCGGCGCAGCCCGCGCTCAAAATCCGTCTCCGGCGCGCGCAGCCTCAGCCTCTCGGAGATGGCGCCAAACTCCGTCTCCGCGCCGGTGTGCACCACCAGCACACGCGCCGTGCCGCTCACCACATGCGTGCCTTCAAACACCGCGTTGAAGCGTTCGCTCTGCCTCGCGTTTTCAGCCACCGCACCGACCTTCTTCTCCGCAGGATAGCTTTCACCCGTCAGCGCGGATTCATCGACAAACAGATCCTTGGATTCAATCAGCAGCCCGTCCCCTGGAATGGTGTCTCCCGCGCTCAGCATCACCACATCCCCTGAGACAATCTGATCGGCCGGCAGATCCATCGTCTTGTTATCACGCAGCACGGTGGCCTTCGCCTGGATCACCGCCAGCAGCGCCGCCACCGCATTCGCTGCACGATATTCCTGCCAAAATCCGAGCAGCGTGCTCATCAGCACCACCGTCGAGACGATCACCACGTCCATCTTGTCGCCAAGGAAGGAGGAGATCACCATGGCCACAAGCAGCAAAATCACCAGCGGGCTGCGGAATTGATTCAGCAGCAGCCGCGATGGGCCGCCGCCAGATTTGTGCACTCCGGCTTTGTCCCGCGCCATCCTTGCCGCAGCCTCAGAGGACGTCAGGCCATCTCGGTTTGAACTGACCTGCGCCAGTGCGGCGTCAATAGTAAGCAGGTGAATGTCCATGCGCACCACCTGTCAGGCGCAGCCACGAAATTTGCAATGACACAATCTCTGTTCCCACCTCTGCCTGCTCCGAACCCTACTGGAATCCAGTAGGAGTGACGAAGGGATATTGCGCATGGACAGAGCACGCAGTTGCCCACTAGCTCAAGGTGCACACAACCATGAACAAGCACGCCACCAGCTTGGAATGCTCTCTGGACTGTCCATGGAGAGGCAGTTGCATGTGCCTGCGGCTTCTCGTGAAGCCGAGCGTCGTGCTAGGTGGCCACCTCGGCAGCGCGCAGTTCTCAGGCGTGAAGTCGATGTACTACCCCCATGAGTTGCCACCCTGTGTGAGGCCGGACGGCAGTCTGCACTGGGACAATCAGGAAGATGATCCTGAAGACGCGCTGCTAGTCTGGGCAGACGCCGACCCCTTGTTGTGAGATCTAGGCTAACTCGAATTCAACGGCCTTGCGGCATCTTGGCGGCATCTTTTTCACAGCAAATCTCAAAGGCTTTCAGCACGCCCAGTCCCAGGAGGACCGGCGGCAGCAGCCGCGTCGCGATGCTCGCCGTCGCTCTGGCCAGCACGCGTGAGGGCAGGAGATTGAGTATCAGGCCCGTGCCCAGTGCCACCACCACCACTTTCGTCGGTTCACGTCGCACACATTCTTCCACTCGCTTCAGAGTTTGGTGAATGGAGAGCTCAGCTGCGTGCGGTGGCGTTTGAGGATTCATGGCAGATTAAACGTATCCCATCTCGCTTAGGTGGCTTCACGCATCTTGCGTGAAGCTGGGCGGAAGATGCTCTCAAACCGACATCCTCGCCACCTCATTTTCCCAGTCGTTCCAGCAGATTCTGCGTGATGCGTATCACTGCGGCATCACCACCCTGCAGGCCGTGCGCCCAGTCGGTGGTGGCGGCGGTGAAAACCGTGCCTCCACGTGTGTAGAGTCCCAGACAGGCCGCGCCCGTGCGTCCCTTCTCCCACTGCTCATACCATTCCGCATCATCGGGGTGCCAGCGCACCGGGCATGTGGCTAGGACTTCAAAGGTCTTCGGCGTGCCATCCTTGAAAGTCGGAAATGGCAGGCCTTCCTTCCATTGGAGTTCACAGCCATCGCATTCATAGCCCACGATGGTGTCCTTGCCGCCGAACTTGTCGCCACGCTTCAAACCGGTGCCTGCCAGCACCCAGTGGTCGGGGCGGTGCACCTCATACTCCGCCGGATCAGTCATGAACTGCCCATGGCTTTTGCGATAGCCACCCCACAGAAAGCCGACCCCCGTCAGTTCGTTCTCAGGACGCTTCAGCAGATGATGGCTCCATGCCGTGCTCAGCGTTTTGAAGTCACGCGTCGCGAAGACGGGGTCCAGGTGGTAGTTCTGTTTGCAGCAGGTGAAGGCGCGGCCGTTGTCTTCGGCACGTACCTGCCAGCAGCACGTGTTCCCGCTGAAGAAGGCCACATTGCCACCCTTGCCGATCCACGCTTCCAGGTTGTCCCGCATCGGCGTGCTCCAGTACTCATCATGGCCCACGCTCAGCACCAGCTTGTAGCTCGTCAGCATCTCCGGGCGAAATTCCAGATCGTCATTCGCGGCGAATTCCAACGCGTAGCCATTCTTCTCCGCCCATTGCACAAAGGGCAGCTCCCACCGCGCAAACTGCGAAGGACCAGGCCGCTCGAAGCTCACCCGATGCCCCTGGTTGTTCGAAAGGCTGTTGTAGGCATACACAGAAAATCCGCCCCAGTTGTTGTAGGCGTTGTACGTGTTCGTGCAAAGCTGCAGCAGGATCTTCGAGGTCGTGCCCGGTTGGGCCTGCCGCACAATAAACCACGTGCTGCTCTCTGCGGTGCGTTTGCCACGGTGCGTCCATTTGCCGCCCGCATCAGCCGCACGCAGGCTCACTTCATAGTAGCCGCTTTTCCACGCTGCACCGCTGGGCACGCGCACACTCTCCGGCCAGCGGCAGCCATTCGCAGACGCATCCTCCGGCACCGGATGGGCAGCACCGGGCACATCCGATTTCTTCCACACGACCTCCCGCGTGGCGCCCAGGCGCGCCACCTCGATCTCATACTTCGCCGCCGTCGTACTCACATGGATCGGAATTTCCTCCCCCTGCGCGATGCTCCGCTGCCCGGCATAGCCTTCGATGAACAGCGGTGCTGGATCCGCTGCATGCAGAGATGAGACGGCGAATAAGAGGAGAGCGAGAGTGCGGCGCATGCATACCGCTACGCGTGAGAAGGGCCGGCGCTTTCACGAAGCTCGATAGCAGTCTGGAGTATCGTCATCAGTCCGTTGAGTAAACGAAACATGCTCCCAACCGTAGGATGGGGATGGCGACAGCCCACCCGTCTGCGAGGATGTTGAAAACGTCCCACGATTTCAGTGCTCTCCAAGCCCGCACCGCAGCAAGCCCTACTGCTCCGCCTCAGACAGCTTCGCCGCTTCGCGCTTCAGGATGCGTCCCACCCGATGCTTCGCCAGGTACACCTGTGCCGCATTGACGCCAAGCTCCTTCTTCACGCGCTCAGGGCTCCAGCCCTTGATCACATAGCAGGAGAAAATCTGGAACTGACGCGGAGACACCAGCGCACGCACCCGGCGCAGCGCGATGTCCATCACCTTGTCCTGCCACTCTTTTTCCCACAGCTTCTCCAGCGCCACGCCATTCGGATCCGCGCAGCGATCGATCGGCGCCGTGCGGCGCTCGTCGGTTTCGTCCGCGTACAGATTGGCCTCACGGCTCTGCTGCTTCTTGCGTCGGCGGAACTGGTCCAGAATGCGCCAGCGTGCCTGGTTGAGGAGGAAGGATTTGAAGGAGCCCAGGCTGGTGTCGAACTTCTTCTTCTGCAGGTTCTTGGCCACGCCGATGAAGGTCTCCTGCACCACATCATTGGCCTCGTCATCACTCAGGCCCGTCTTGCGCGCCACGTGGAAGACGAAACCCGAATAGGTGCGGTAAAATTCATCCCAGCTGGCCCAATCATCCCAGTTGTCCAATTTTTCAATGAGCGTCTTCCGGGTCGGGGGCGATCCAGAGGTCTCTCTGAGGAGTTCTTCAGTTTCAGCGACTTTCGGGAGGTCGGACATGCGGGGGTGGATAGTAACGGCGGCTTGAGTGGAGGCAACGACGTTTTGTCATCCATTCGATAGATCGCCCTGCAGGCTGCCGTATTGCATTGTCCCCAAAACCAACCCTCCCGGCCCAACCACCCCAAATGCCGGTCAGACTTCCTATGCCAAATCATCGTCTCTTCCAGCCTGCCGTCGCGTCTCTCACGCTGCTGGCCCTGGGATTGAGCTCATGCAGCACGGGATTTTACAAGAAATGGGCTGACAAAGAGACCTATGGCATCCTCCGCAAAAAAGCCAGCAAGGTGCCAAATTCAGGGCAGGCGTTTCTAGACATTACTCCACCGCCACCGGTGAGGATGGAGGAACTCCGCAAAAACATGAAGAAGGAGGAGTTTCTGGGGGACCGCGCCTACTTGGAGGAGAATGCACGCGTGATCAGTCTGGCTGAGGCCTTGGACTACGCAGTGCATCGTAATCGCACCTATCTGGTCCAAAAGGAAACGGTCTACCTTGCCGCGCTGAACCTCACCCTCGTCCGGCAGCAGTACGGCCCCATCATTTCAGGCAGCGGCTCCACCACCAAGGCCAGCACCGATGCGGTCGCCGGCATCAACAATCTGGTCCGCACCTCCACGCTCACCACCACCGGAAATCTGGGGTTTTCCGCGCTCACTCGCACAGGGACCTTGCTGGCCACAAACCTGACCACCAATTTTGTGCGGTTCTTCACTGGAGGCAAAGACAGCGGCATCTCCCAGCTCGGCTTCTCCCTGGCGCAGCCGCTCCTCAGCGGTGCCGGCTATCTCTCCGCCTCGGAAGTACTCACTCAAAGTGAGCGCAGTGTCCTCTACGCGATTCGTACCTTTGCCCAGTATCGCAAATCCTTCGCTGTGGACATCGCCGCCCAGTACTACGGCGTCATCCAGTCCCGCGAGACCGCGCGCAATGCTTACCTCGCCTTCAAAGCCTTTGATTTTGTCGTGGCTCGTGAGACCGCCATGCAGAAGGAGAATGCCGCCAACAGCACCAAGTCTTCCGTCTTTCGTCTCGTTCAGTCCCGCATCGTGTTTGAGCGTTCATGGATCAGCGCCATCCGCGACTACGAGCAGGCATTGGATGACCTGAAGGTTAATCTCGGACTGCCCGTCACCGAGCGTTTCGTCGTGGACTACAAGGACAAGGACGCCCTCCAGATCATCGAATCCCCCGGCACGCTGGATGAGGCCATCTCCATCGCCATGACCAACCGTCTCGACATCTGGAACCTGCGGGATCAAGTGGAGGACACCAGTCGGCGCGTTCTCATCGCCAAGCAGCAGGCGCTCCCAAGTGTCAACGCCCTGGTCAACTACAACATGCTCGACAACCCGGATCGCAACGACTTCACAATCGAGCCCCGCAACAAGAGCTACAGCGTGGGCCTGAACACCGATCTCAACCTCAATCAAAAGCCTGAGAGAAATATCCTGCGCTCATCCATCGTCGCCGAGCAGCAGGCCAGACGTGCCCTCGATCTCTTTGAAGAAAACACCCGCAGCGATGTCCGCACCGGCTGGCGTGATTTGCAGCTCGCCCGCAAGCAGTACGAACTCGCCAAGCTGGGCATGGAGATCAGCACGCAGCGTCTGGAGGTCGAAGAAGCCTTCAACGCCGAAGGCCTCGGCACCGCCATCAATCTCGTCGATGCCCAGCGCGACATGAACACCACGCGAAACCTCATGGTTTCCACCACCATCAATCACACGCTCGTCCGTCTCCGCCTCTGGCGGGACATGGGAGTGCTGTTCATTGAGAAAGACGGCGGCTGGGTGGACGTATTGAACAAGGAGAAGCCAAAAGGAGAATGAAGAAGGGAACATCCAACACAGGAATCATCATCGCAGGCGTCAGCGTCCTCGCTGTCGTCGGCTGGTGGAGCATGTCCGGCGGTGGCGCTGCAGCTGAAAAGGTGCCCACGCGCATTGTGCAGCGTGGCCCGCTCGAGATCACCGTGCTCCAGGGCGGGGAAATACGCGCCTTGCAAAACAATGAGGTGAAGAGCGAAATCGAAATCCCCACCAAAATTCTCAGCCTCATTCCTGAAGGTTATCTGATCAGCGAGGAAGACGTCAAAGATGGCAAGGTCTTGATCGAACTCGACAGCACCGACCTCAAAACCAAGATCGAGACCCACGAGATCGACTTTCAGACCACGGTTTCAAACTACATCGACGCCGATGAGAACCGCGAGATCCAGAAAAGTGAAAACCAAACTCTGGTCCGCGACGTGAAGCAGGTTGCCATCTTCGCCCTCATGGACTTTGAAAAGTACCTCGGGCGCGAAGTCACCGGCGCTATTCTCACCACGGCAGGTCTGCCCCCGGACGTGGATGCCTTTGAAAAATACGCGGATGTCCTAGAGACTCAGGCCAACGCCCAAGTTTCTTCGGAGGCGGCCCTCGCCAAACGCGGTGCCAATGCCAAGCCCGGCGTGGCCAAAAAAACAATTGCAGCACCTCCGGTCAGCGAAATGATCAACTTCACTCCCTTCCTTGAACAGAAGGCGCAGAGTGATGGTGAGGCCCAGCAGAAGCTGCGGCAGCTCGAGGACGATCTGTTGCTGCACCGCTCGGAACTGGCCCTCGCCAAGCAGAAGGTGGAATCCTCCAAGCGTCTCGCGGAGAAAAAATTCGTCACCTCCGCCCAGATGGAGAATGACTTGGTGGGCTTCGAAAAAGTGCAGCTCTCCGTGAAAACTTCGGAAACGGCGCTCGCCTTGTATAAAAAGTACGAATTCAGCAAGCATTGCGCCACCTACCTCGCCGCCTATCGTGAGGCGCTCAACAAGCTGCAGCGCACCATCCGCGCCAATCGCTCCCGCATGGCCCAGGCGGAGACCCGGTTCAGCACCGCCAAGCGGCGCTATGAAATGGAGCTCGCTCAGCGTGAAAACTTGGAGCTCCAGCTCAAGGCCTGCGTCATCAAGGCCCCGCAGCCCGGCTTGGTCGCCTACGGCGATTTGAACGCCAGCTCATCCTACAACTACAACAACAGCATCGAAGAAGGAGCCACGGTCCGCCTGCGTCAGACCTTGCTCACCATTCCGGACATGAGCCAGATGGGTGTCCGCGTCAACGTTCATGAATCCCAGATCAAAAAGGTGCGCATCGGCCAGCCCGTCAAAGTCCGCGTCGATGCCGAACCCGGCAAGGAGCTGGATGGTCGCGTTGCCGAACTCGCCGTGCTACCAGACTCCAGCAGCAGCCGTTACACGCCCAATCTGAAAGTCTATCCCTGCACCATTCACATCAACGGCTACCACCCCTGGATGAAGCCGGGTATGAACGCCAAGGTCGAGATCATCGTCGATCAACTGGCCGATGTGCTCTACGTCCCGGTTCAGTCCATTGAGGTCGATCAGGATCATCATTTCTGCTACATCAGCAACAACGGCAATCTGGAACGCCGGGAGATCAGCACCGGTCTCTTCAATGATGAATTCATCGAGGTGCGTGATGGTCTGCAGGGCGGCGAAGCCGTGGCCCTGGCACTCCCGAAGAAAGCCGAAACCGACATGGGAGGTGCGGTCAAATCTGAACCTGAAGGCGGTCAGCCCAAAGCCAAACCTTCCAAGCCCAAGGACAAAGCCGTGGCGATCGCCAAACCGTGATGCCGGACACCGATCCCATCATCAAGCTGGTGGACATCTGCAAGAGTTACCAGATGGGGGAGACCACCCAGCACGTGCTGCAGGGCGTCTCACTCTCCATCTATCCTGGAGAATACGTCTGCATCATGGGCCCCTCCGGCTGCGGCAAGTCCACCCTGCTCAATGTCCTCGGTTGTCTCGATCAGCCCACCTCTGGCGACTACTTCCTCGGCGGTCTCAATGTCGCGCATCTTGAGGATGACGATCTCTCCGCCGCGCGGAACAAAAACCTCGGCTTCATCTTCCAGAGCTACAATCTCATCCAGCAGCTCAGCGTCATCGAAAACATCGCCGTGCCGATGTACTATGGCGGCGCGAAAGACTCAGAGATGATCGAAACCGGCACCCGGCTTGCCAGCCAGGTCGGCCTTGAGCACCGCCTCCATCACAAGCCTAACGAACTTTCCGGTGGTCAGCAGCAGCGCGTCGCCATCGCTCGCGCCCTGTCGAACAGCCCGCTCGTCATTCTCGCCGACGAAGCCACTGGCAATCTCGACTCCAAGTCCGGCAAGGAAATCCTCGATCTCTTCGACGATCTCAATCAGCAGGGCAAGACCCTCGTCTTCGTCACCCATGACGAACGCATGGTCCAGCGCTGCACCCGCATCATCCGCCTCCGCGACGGCGTCATCGAACACGACCAGGCCGGCGCCAAAGCCGACCGCCTCCGCGGCAAAGTCATCGGCGAGCACTACGGCCTTGCCGCCTGAATCGGGCAGAGTGAAGTCCACGGTGCCAGGGAGCGCGGGTCTCCGAACCCGCAGCACTCCGCAAGCACCCATCCCTCCGCGCAGCAGTCCGCAGATTCCCTGCGTGGCACGCGCCTCCGCGCATCTGGATCTCTTTGCCATTTGAACTCTCTCCCGCACTGCTGCAATGATCCCATCCCATGGCCCAATACATTGTTCAGCCCGGCGACAATCCCACTCACATCGCGAATTCTTTTGGCATGACGCTGGATCGCTTTCAAGAGCTGAACCCCGCGCTGGTTGATTGGGGTTCCGGGAAATGGAAGGTGCTGTTTCCGGGCCAGATCGTGACCATCGACGGCGGTGGAGATTACGCAGCGCCTGAAACCGCTGCGGCTGCTCCCACAAATTTTGCGGCACCGCCGCCTTGGATGCAGATCGCCATCATGGAAGTGGGCGTGCAGGAGTGGGCGGGAGCAGCAGACAATCCGCGCATTCTGGAGTATCTGCGGAGCTGCGGGATCAGCGGCAATCTGCTGCACGATGAAACCGCCTGGTGCGCCGCTTTCGTGAACTGGTGCGTGAAGAATTCCGGCTACCAGCCCCGCGGCAGCGCCAAAGTTTCCGACTGGTGGAGCTGGGGCCGCCCGGTGGTCGCGACCTACGGTGCCATCTGCATCTTGCAGCCCCTCACAGTGGATCAGGCCGGCAGCGGCCACATCGGATTCCTGCACGCACAGGACGCCACCAACGTCTGGCTCCTCAGCGGCAACTCCCACAATCAGGTGCGCATCTCCGCCTATCCAAAGTCCAAACTGATCCCCAACGCCCCATTTCGCTGGGCATTTTGAGGGATGCTCAAGGCTTCATGTCTGTGACATGCTTGATCAGCAATCCAGAAAAAGGAAGCATGCCGTGCATCCCTGCCATTCAAGATGCGCGCGTGACGCAGCGCAGGTAGGGAAACGCTGTGCGGGTCCGAATTTTCGGGTCTATGGTTTCGCGGGCGCTCAAAAAGGTGCGCCGTCCTTGAAGTGTGGAACGGCGGGAGCGGTGGTTGGTCGGATTGCTGCCATGTCCCAATCTAACGGAGTAAGCTCTGTTTTACCGCCTTTCACGACTTGGGTTCCCTTAGACTCTTCTTCAATCGCTGACGATATCATAACAAGCTCAAGTGAAAACAGGTCTGTTAGTTGACAAGGCATGCGGGCTCTCTGGACCGTAGATACCATGTGGGCGGAGTCACCGAAGCGGATCGGTGATAAGAAGGGAGTGTTGAGCAACCCTGAACACACCACCCACATGGCCAAGCAAACTACCCAAAGCATCAAGACAAACAAGAGCGGCCAAGCGGCGAAGACGACGTTGAGCAGCAAGGAGCCGGCTGCCGCAAGCATCGCGGTGAAGCCGGAAACATCGGCCGCGCAGTCTGCGCCGCTGCCCGAGATCATTCATCTGGGCATCGACGTGCATCTGCGCCAGCACGTGGTCTGCCGCAAGACCGCCGCCGCCACCGTGCAGCCCGCCCAGCGCATGAAGCCGCAGGAACTGGTGGCGCAAGGGCGCGTGGAGTGCGCTGAGCAAACGGCTGCCGCAGCATCTCAAAGATCTGCTTGAGCCGCTGATGCAGGTGCTCGTGAAGCTTGATGAACTCATCGGGCAGCGCGAGGCAGAGATCGAAGCGCGGGCCACGGCAGCGACGTCGCGGCCCAAGGGGCTCGGAGCGCTCACCGAACGCATCATCGAAAACGAAGTGCTCGACTGGACCCGGTTCAACAACCGGCGGCAGGTCAGCAGCTATACCGGGCTGTGTCCCAGCGAGCACAGCAGCGGCGGCAGACGCAGGCAGGGCGGCATTAATAAACATGGCAATCCCCGGCTGCGGCACGCGCTGGTGGAATCGGTGTGGCGGTTCATCCGGCTGCAGCCCGGATGGAAGCGGCTGCTCAAAGTGGTGGAGCGCCTGAAGGGCGATGGCGGCAGAGCTCCGGCCAACAAGAAAAAGATCGCCGTGGCCCTGGCGCGCGAGCTTGCCGTGGACCTCTGGCGGCTCAACACCGGACGCAGCACGCTGGAGGCCCTTGGACTCATCGCAGCAAAGACGGCCGCATGACGCGGTGCTGGTGAGCACGCGAAGTGACTCATCCCCAAACCCGAGTGAACCCATCGCGACATCAAGCCCCAAGACACAGCCACCACCCACACAGCCCCCCTTTCCCCCGAGACCCCTTTGGAACGGCGCGGCGCGCTCGACACCCGTCCTGGTCAGTGAGAGCTGACCGACTCGTAGATGGAGCCGCCGCCCGTTCCTCCAGCCGCAAACGAATGAAGTAACATGCACTGATCCGCAGAGATCACGTGCGGATAGCAGGATGGAAAGCGCTTGAGTCCAGGCGCCCTAGCTGGAGGAAGCCGTCACCAATCCCATCAACAACCCACCCCCGACACGAGGCGAATCACTCGCCGCAGAGGTCCCCAAAAAACGAAAGACAAAGAAAACAACAACACACCTTTGACAGAGCCCTCATAGCAGGATGGGTGTGTTTGGCGACCAAGACACTCATCAACATGCGAATGCCTCTTCGCCAAACCGCCCGACTGCGAGGGCGTAACTATGCCGGTGTGTTTGCTAAACGCTCATAGACGGGCGGGCTGTCGCCACACCCATCCTACGAAGCGGCTCGCTACTTTGAGATCTGAAGGTAAAAAGGTCGCGCCTCCTCACACGATTTCCCAGCCCTTGCGGTAGTCGCGGCGCACCATTTTGTCCGCATTGGCGCTGTTTGGAATCTTGAGCGCGGGCGCATCCCAGATGAGGTTTTCATTCGGGAAGGCGCTCGCAAGGCAGCCGAGAAGCACCGCCTCTGTCAGCGGTCCTGCGTAGTCAAAATTGGCGGAGGGCTTCTTGTCGCCCTTCAGGCAGCAGTCGATGAAGTCTGCCCAGTGGTCACGGGGCTCCAGCTTGGGATAAGCGCCGAATTTGGCAAACTTTTCACGCGGGTACAGCAGCGGTGTGGAGCCGTGCGGGGAGAGCAGCACGCCCTCGGTGCCTAGGTAAATGGTGCCCTGGCCGGGGAACTTGGCCACATCACCCACCAAAGCCATGACTTCTGCCGGCGGACGCGCATCGCCGTCGGTCCAGGTCACCTTCATGGTGTCGCCAGCGGTGTACTTCGTGCCTTTGAAGGTGTATTCCACGACCGCATTGATGGCCCAGTTGTCCTTGTTGGGGACAGGACCGCTGGACTTCACCGAGATCGGAGCGGCGAGATCCAGCGAGCGGAACCAGCCGCTGAACATGTGGCAGCCCATGTCTCCGAGGGTGCCGGTGCCGAAGTCGCGGCGTTTGCGCCATTGGCCCGGATGATCGTAGCCCTGGATGTAGCTGCGCTCGCTCGCCACGCCGAGCCACTTGTCCCAGTTGAAGCCTTCGGGGATCGGATCGCTCTTCGTCGGACGCACTTCAAGATCGCCCCACTTCTTGTTCGAAAACGTGTGGGCTTCCTTCACCTTGCCGATGGCCCCCATCTGAATCAGCGCCACCGCATGGCGTTCCGTGAATGCCGATGAAATCTGGATGCCCATCTGCGTCATCACGCCTTTGTCACGTGCACGCTCCACCATCTGGCGGCACTCCCACAGATTGTGCGCCAGCGGCTTCTGGCCATACACATGCTTGCCCTTCGCGATGGCGGCCAGGCCGATGCTGCCGTGCATGTGGTCAGGCGTGGAAACGTTCACGCTGTCGATGTTGGCAGATTCCTTTTCCAGCAGTTCGCGCCAGTCCTGATACACCTTGATGTTCGGCCATTTTTCCTGCGCTTTCTTGAAGTTGCGGGTGTCCACATCACACACCGCCGTCAGTTCCCACATCGGGTGGTTGGACATGGCGCTCATGTCCGCCATGCTCATGCCCGAGGCGCCGAAGGCCGCATGGCGCAGCTTGCCGTTCGGAGAAGCGGCACGCATCCCGGTGGTGACCCAGGGGGCGGCGAACAGCGTGGCGGCGGACTGACGGATGAAATGGCGGCGTGATTGCATGTGGAATGAATAGGTGGAGCGCGAAAATACGTTGCGCGGCCAGCCCATCTTCCGTTTCTCTTTGCCAAGATATGAACGCCCTCTCCGACCGCCTGCAAGCCATCCGCGACCGCATCACCGCCGCCGCCCAGCGCTGCGGCCGTGATCCTGCTTCGATCGAGCTGCTCGCCGTCTCAAAAACCTTCCCCGTCAAAGCCATCCGCGAAGCCGTGGATGCCGGTCAGCTTCTCTTTGGTGAAAACAAGGTGCAGGAGATCCTCGCCAAAGCCCCGCAGCTTCCCGCGAATCTGCACTGGCATCTCATCGGCCATCTGCAGTCCAACAAAGTGCGCAAAGTCCTGCCGCATGTGAAGGCCATCCACAGCATCGGCTCGCTAGATCTTGCTCGCGATGTGGACCGCATCGCCGGAGAACTCGGCCTCTTTCCCCAGGTTTACATCGAGGTCAATCTGGCCGCCGAAAGCAGCAAGCACGGCTTCAGCGCCGAGCAGCTCCGCGCCAGCCTGGAAGCACTCTATGCGCTCAAGCGCCTCGAAATCCAGGGCCTCATGTGCATTCCGCCCTTCGATGCCGACCCTGCGAAAAGCCGCCCCTACTTCACGCACCTGCGCGAGCTCCGCGACGAACTCGCCCAACGCGGCGGCGCACCGCTCCCGCGCCTCAGCATGGGCATGAGTCACGACTTCGAAATCGCCATCGAAGAAGGCGCCACCATCGTCCGCGTCGGCAGCGCCATCTTTGGTGAACGAACCTACCAGACCGCTGCATGAGCCAGCGTGCCGACAAATGGCTGCACCACGTGCGCGTCTTTAAAACCCGCACCCTCGCCACCCAGGCCTGCGCCCGCGGCAACGTCACCATCGACGGCCAGCCCGTGAAAGCCTCCCGCGATCTCAAACCGACCGACATCCTCGAAGTGGTGCGCGGCGATCTCCGCCTGCGCCTGCGTGTCATCGCCTTCTCTCCCCAGCGCCTCGGCCCGCCCAAAGTCCCCGAGTTTTGCGAAAACCTCACCCCCATCGAGTGGATTCAACGCGCAAGCGAACTCCGCCGCGAGCGTGAGCTCATCCAACCCCGCGCGCATGAAGTTGTCGCCAAACCGGACAAGAAACAACTGCGTGAACTGCGCAAGTTCTGGGAGGAGCAGGGGGAGTGACGAAAGTACTCGTGAGCTTTAGCTCACTCTGGAAAGGTGCCGCTGCTCCCGTGCTAGTCTAAACAAGTGACTGCTGCCAGCTTTTGACTTTGTCAATTTTCCTCCCACTCGTTTGTTTTTTCAGAACCATCAATCTTTCGGTTCCACGACTTCCAGCCGTAATTATAAGCGCACTGGATATATGGTCCACGTATGATCCGAGTGCCGACGGCTTCTGCGTGACGTGATGAATCTACACCAATCTCGTGAACAACGTCAGCCAACGGGAATCGCTCGCCGCCATGATTGCTCGATGATGCGTTGCACCAGACCGCGTCAATGGCTGACTTGAAATCGGGTGCTGACACGAGGTAAATCGTATCAGCGTCGTCCGCCTTACCATACGAACCGTGGAAAATGACCTCGTAAAGATTCATGGCGCATTCTCCGTCAAAAACGCCCGAATGCGAGGGGGTCCGCACGCCTCGTTTTCACAAAAAGTTCTCTAGAGGGGGAATGGGAAACAAGGAAAAGCGGGTGTGGCGCAGTGCTCACTCCGCCTTCGCCTTCCCTTTACCCTTCTTCCCCTTGCCGGGTTTGTCCGACTTGGTGTCCAGCGTAAACGGCGGGTTCTCAAACGGCACGGGATCCATCGTCACGCGTGGATCACCCACGGCCTTGAGTTTCTCCTGCAATTCGGCAGCCATCTTGGCTCTCACGTCCGCATACGCAGGTTCCTTCGCCACATTGATCGTGGAGTCGGGATCTTTGCTGAGGTCATACAGCTCCTCTTCGGGGCGTTTGGCAAAAGCATAGTCAAAGTGCCACTTGTACTGCGAGTCATTGCGATGCTCGATCAGCCAGGCCTTGGCGGGAGAGGAATCCATGTCAGGAAAAGCGGCATAGGTGTCATTCTCCAGCGCGTCCTGTGAAGGGGTGAAGCTGTCGGTCAGCGATTTGTAGTCACCCATGGGCATGCGCTCGGGCTTGAAGTTGTGGATGTAAAGGAAGCCGTCCTTGCGCAGCGCACGCTGCGGGTAGGGGAGGTTGCCTTCCCGGGCGATGCTCACGTGGCGCTCACGCCCTGTGATGACGTAGTCGCGTTCCTTCTCAATCTGGCCGGATTTGCCGGATTTCATCAAGCTCACGAGGCTTTTGCCGTTCACCCCTTCAGGAATCTTGGCCCCACCGATCTCCATGAACGTGGGCGCCAGGTCCATGAGGTTCACGAAGTCCTCAATATACCGTCCGCCCGGCTGTCCCGGCCAGCGGATCGCCAGGGTCACATTCACGCCAAAGTCATAGAGGTTGCACTTGCCGCCGGGGAATCCGGGAGCGCCATGGTCGCCGCTGATGACGATGACGGTGTTGTCATACTCGCCCGCCTCTTCCAGACGCTTGAGGATCACGCCCACCTGCGCATCGAAGGCTTGGATTTCACCCAGGTAGCTGCCGAAGTCCTCGCGGAATTCCGGCACATCGGGCAGGTGCTTGGGCAGCTTGCCCTTCAAGTCGTCCGGATTGATGCCCCACTGCGCCTGCCCGCTGCCCTTGACCCACTTGCGATGCACGTTGGTGGGGCCATGCCAGAAGGCAAACGGCGCGCCTTGGGGGCGGGCGGCCAGGAAGCTGTCAAAATTGCCCCGCACTTCGTCGTAGATCTGCTGCTTCGCCGTTTCCAGCGGCACACCATTGGCGACCATCTTGGTGACCTCTTCAGAGAACTGATTGCAACGCCCGCCACTCTTCTGATACGCAAACTGCTGGCCGCCATACGGCGCGTCCGCAGGCTCGCCGGGACTCCAAACCTTGAAGGACTTGCCGAGGTGGTAGCCCTGGTCCTTGAGCTGCAGCGGGTAGCTCGGGATCGCCGGGTCCCACACCGCACCGTTCAGGATGGCGGCACGTCCGCAGTTGAAGAAATAGCGGCCTGACAGCAGGGAACTCCGGCAGGGCGTGCAGCTTGGCGCGTTCACATAGGCCCGGCGAAACAGCGCACCCTCGCGGGCAATGCGGTCGATGTTCGGCGTCTTCACCACCTGGTTGGGCGAAGGAAATTTCTCGTGCTCTGCGTAGATGCTCGCATAGCGGCCCCAGTCGTCGGCAAAGAGAAAGAGGATGTTCAGCGGCTTGTCAGCCGCAGTGGCGAGGGTGGTCAGGGCTAGGCAGCAAAGAAGAAAACGCATGGCTGCGTCATAACGAGGGCTTGGTGCGTAAACCTTCGCAAAATTAAGCGCATACATGGCAGCGACACCCCGGCATTGCTCAGGAACCTCAAACCATGATTCACTCACTGCTCGATACCACTCAAGTCATCCGCATCCTTGAAATTGAAGGAGTTCCGTTTGAAGTTTGTGTTGAGGCGGTCGCCAGCCATGACCGCAGCACAAACCTGCTCACCGTGCAGCTGCGCGCCTTCCTCCGTGCCGAAAAGCACGATCACATCGGTGAAGTCTCCACTCCCTCCTGGCTGCCCGCCGCACATGCTGTCACCGAGCACGTCAGCGCTGAGGAAGCGCATGAGGTTGCAAACGATGTCCTCGCCAGCTGGCGGCAGAAAGTGGCAGGCTGTCTGCCTCAGTAGCCGGGGACGAACCTCTGTCTTGATGGTTGCACTAAGAACGTTTCACCCCATGAATAGGCGCGCATGAACCACTTTCGAATTCTCTGCCTCACGACCACATTGACGTGTGCCTCCTGCAGCGTCGGGCCAAACTTCAAACTGCCGGATGTGCTGATGCCCTCCAAGTGGAAGAATGGCGGCACTGCCAGCACGGCGGACATCCCCGTCCCCGGTGAATGGTGGAAGCTGTTTGGCTCCTCTGAACTGAACCGGCTGGAAGAACGCGCAATGGAGAACAATCAGGAGCTGCGCAGTGCTCTGGCACGTGTCGAAACCGCTCGCGCGCTAGTCGGCGTGCAGCAGGCGGACTGGTTCCCCCAGCTCGACATGAAAAATGGGATGAATTATGAGCGCCTTTCGCAAAGCTCCTTTGGTGCCAACCTTCCCCCCGGTGTCTCCCTGCCCAAGACGCAACGCCGCCGGTTTCAAAACCTGCTCGAACTGGGCTGGGAATTTGACCTCTGGGGCCGGGTGCGTCGCGGTGTGGAAGGCTCCAAAGCCTCCCAGTTTGCCGCCATGGAGACTCTCTCCGCCAGGCGTCTGACCCTCGCCGCAGAAGTGGCGCGGTTGTACTTCCTAACTCATTCGCTGGATCGTCAGATGCAGGTCGTGATCGGCACGCAGACCTGGCGCGAAGAAGCGCTGAAGCTTCAGGAATCACGCTTCAAAGGCGGCCTGGCGAACGAAATGGACGTGGCCCGCGCCCGGACGGAACTGGAGCTCGCCCGCAACGATCTGGCCGCACTGGAGCGCCAGCGCGGCAATGCCGAAAACGCTCTCGCGGTCATCTGCGGTGAAATCCCTTCGAACTTCCACATCGCCAAGGCCACCAGCCTGCCAAGGCCGCCGAAAGTGCCCGGCGGGCTGCCCTCCACACTCCTGCAGCGTCGGCCTGACATCCGCGCGGCAGAGCAGAAAATGCGTGAGGCGAACGCCAAGGTGGGAGTTTCCACGGCCTCGTTCTACCCGGCCTTCAGCATCGTCGGCAGCGGTGGTCTGGAAAGTATCGGTGCCGAGAA
>NZ_JBAQCR010000161.1:0-16516 GCF_049294395.1 Prosthecobacter sp. | reverse complement strand
CCGTGGCGCTGGGGCGGGGTGTGGCAGTATCGGTCGCAGTTTGTGAATGGGTGGCTGACGACGATGGGGCTCTCGCTGGTGGCGATGGTGGTGAGCATTGGCTTTGGTTTTTTGCTCATGCTGGGCCGACGGGCGCCGTGGCTGCCGGTGCGGATGGGGTGCGGCAGTGTGGTGGAGGTGGTGCGGGGATCGCCGCTGCTGGTGCAGCTGCTGATCGGGCATTACATCATCGCGCAGGCGCTGCACATTGATCAGCCGCTGTTTACGGGTGTCATTTTGCTGGGGTGTTTTGAGGGGGCGTATCTGGCGGAGATTTTCCGGGGGGCGGTGGAGAGCATCAGTGCCTCGCAGCTTGAGGCGGCGCGTGCGGTGGGCTTTAGCAAGGCGCAGACGTACCGGTTTGTGATCATCCCGCAGGCGCTGAGGCGGGCGCTGCCGGGGACGACGGGGCAGCTGGTGTCGCTGATCAAGGATTCGTCGCTGCTTTCGGTGATCGGGATCGAGGAGCTGGTGCAGAAGGTCAAGATCATGAACGCGGCGAACTTTGCCCCGCTGGAGGGCTACCTGCCGCTGGCGCTGGCGTATCTGGTGGTGACGCTGCCGCTTTCGCATCTGGCGCGTCGATTGGAAGGGAGGTTTGCGTATGAAACTTGAAACGCATGCGGTGACTAAAAGGTATGGCGCGCACGCGGCGCTGGACGGGGCTTCGTTTGCCACGGGGGACGAGGCGCGGGTGATCGCGCTGCTGGGGCCTTCGGGCGGGGGGAAGTCCACGCTGCTGCGTGTGCTGGGGAGTCTGCTGGTGCCGGATGACGGGCATGTGAGCATCGATGCGCGTGCGCTGCCGCATGATGAGGAGGGGGCTTTGAATGAGCGGCGTGGGAATGGTTTTGTGTTCCAGGGGTACAATCTTTTTCCGCATCTCACGGCGCTGCAGAACATCGCGCTGCCGCTGCGGGAGGTGCATGGGATGAGTGAAACGCAGGCCACGCAGCGGGCGCTGGAACTGCTGCACCGACTGGGGCTGGCAGGGCATGAGCATAAACGGCCGAGCCAGCTTTCCGGAGGACAGCAGCAGCGTGCGGCCATCGCACGGGCGCTGGCGCCGAAGCCGCGTTTGCTGCTGCTGGATGAGCCGACTTCAGCACTCGACCCGGTGATGACGGGGGAGGTGCTGGATGTGATCCGCGAACTGGCGGAGGCGGGACAGAGCATCATCCTGGCGACGCATGAGATCAGCTTTGCGCGGAAGGTGGCGGACTGGGTGGTCTTCCTCGTTGGCGGGAAGGTGCAGGAGTCATCCACTGCTGCGGAGTTTTTCACGAGGCCGCAGACGGAGCTGGCGCGGCAGTATTTGGAAGGGTTGTCGAAGTACCGCTGATCAATGGCGGAGGAGAGAGCTTCTTATTTGAAAGAGGTACGCGCAGGGATGGTGGAAGACGCGATGTGATGGTATGAAATCACTCTGCTGCTTCCTTGCCTTGTTCCTTGTCTCCGTGAGCGCTCTTTCCAGCTGCAAAAAAGGCCCGGCGGAAAAGATTGGCGACAAGATTGATGATGCCACGGACTCACGGCCTGCTGAAGGAGTGCGTGATGCTGTCGAGAAGGCGACCGGCAAGTAATGCAACCTGGCGCGCGCGTTTCGGAGACGAAACCGCTCTAGTTGTTGAGCGCTGAGGCCGAGGTGGGTTCGGGGATGGTGGGCGGTGGTTGGTCGCCGTTTTTGACGACTTCGACGAGACGCTTGATGCCATCGCGGGCCATCTCGCTAAGGGGGTGCATGCTCTTGGCTTTCAAATACCAGGCGATGGCGGAACCGATCTGCTGCTTCTCCTCCTGCTGACGGGCGTTTTCGATGGCGGTGACGAATTCGCTGGCCTTCACACCGAGGTCTGCGCGCAGTTTGCTGAGCACGGGATCGTCGGGGTAGAGCTTGGATTCCTTCTCCACTTTTTCCCATGCGGCGGGAGCGCTGCTGGCGGCCATTTCTTTGGCTCCGCCGAGGATGAGTTCGAGGCGGCCCATGTCCTTGAGGACTTTTTCGAGCTGCTGCTTGCGGGTGAGGTCATCGGCGACGGCGGCGATGAAGGGGGCTTGGTTTTCGAAGATCTGGCGGTAGTTGCGCTGGCTAAGGAGGCGGTCGAATTCCATGAGGGCCTGGGACTTCATGTCGGTGGACTGCATCATGTGCTCGCTGAGCTGGGTGACGCGGGGATTGGTGGGCCAGATTTCGGCGGCGGCCTTCATCTCCTTCTCCACGGTCACGGCATCCTTGTTGCCCATGGCTGCGTTGGCGTTGTTCACGTGCAGATTGCTCATGGTCTTGGCGGTTTGAATCGCGGCGAGGGGCTTGGCGTATTCAAAGTCGTCGGAGGTGGTGCGGAGTTCCATGACGACGGTTTCGGCGCTGGAATAGTCCTTCATTTCCAGGAAGGAGAGGAGCTTGTTTTTCTTGCGGACGAAGTCGAGGACCTTGGTCTTTTCGGACATGGGGAGGCGGCGGACGCGGGGCAGGTACTCGCCGATGGCGTAGGCTTCGAGGAGGCGGTTGCTGGCGCTGTCCACATCGCGGCGGGACACGAGGTTTTCGAAGGAGACGAGGGATTCATCGACGCTGCGGATGGCTTCGAGGGAGAGGCCGTCGATCATGCTGACGGTGGGAGGGACGCCGAAGCTGCTGGAGAGGAGCTTTTGGACATCGCTGTTCTTGTCGAGCTGCAGGATGCTTTCGCCGTCGCGGAAAAGATTGGGGTAGAAGCGGCAGGCGATGACGGCGTGCTCAAAACGACGCTGCATGAACATCTGGATGATGAGGGCCTGGAACTGGATCTTGCTGGTGATTTCGGAGAGGCCCATGGCTGTCTCGTTCAGTTTGGTGCGGGCTTCGATTTCAGCGATGCCCTTGATGTAACCGGAGGTGCGGCCGACGGTATTGGTATTGGACTGCTGGCTTTGCTTTTCGCTTTGCTGCTGGTCGGTTTTGGTGGAGCCGCCGGTTTTGACCATAGGGGTGCTGTTCATGGCCACCTCAGCGTTCCATTCGAGCTGCTTGCGGCGCTCCATCATGGCGGTGTTGGCGAGCTTGCGTTCGTTGACACGTTTCTGGGAAGTCCAGACATCCCAGATGGCATTGGCGACGGCATTGCAGAGGCCACCGTCGATTCTGGCGGCACCGGCCTCCGGCAACATGGCAAAAGCTTTCATGACTTCAGGACCGCGGATCTGAGCCTTGGTGACGGGGTCGGTGGCCTTGTGCGTGGGGGCGAGGAGTTCCATGATCTGCGCCATGAGATCACGGTAGGCCTGGTCTTCAGGGCCATTGGCCTCAGGCGTGGTGAGATAGGTCTCAAACCGGGAGCGCATGAGGCGGTTGTTGGTCACATTCCAAAGCTTGCCGTTGAAGGAGACGTTCTCGGAGCCGGGATCGGCCATGGGCATGTTGCCGAGAGCGGTCTGCGTATCGGTCTGGCGGTCGGCAGCGCTGCCGGGCACCATGTTGTAATTGTTATTGGATGTGGTGCTGGCCGGGGGCGCACCCGCACCGGGGCTGCCTGGGAGAACCTGGGCGCTGGCAGGAGACAGCGCTGCTAGGACGAGGGCAAAAGTAAGGCGCTTCATGACGGTGTGAGATTACGCTTTGATGAGTTCGAGCACTTCGAGCACGCCGGTTTCCATGACGCGCACTTTAAAGATGTAACGCTGGCGGCGCTGAATGTTGGCCCCTTTGTAATCCGGCGGCACCCAGACAGGAAGGTAAGTATTGCCTGCGCCATCGCTGATCTGCAAGCTGAAGAGACGGCCGTCTGCGCTGCGCCAGTTGTCGAGGCGGTCGTCCACGACGCCCTCGACCTTGTATTCGTTGCCGCTGAGGGCGGTGGCGTTTTCCATGAACTCACTGGCACTGAGCTCGGTGACGCCAGTCATCGCATCAGTCGAACGATGCATCAACGCAAAACCACCGCCGCCGACGAAAGCGAGAATGGCGATCAATCCCATCCAGTGGGTGGGGCGGACTCCAGATTGGGCACGGCGTGACATGGGTGGATCAGGAAGTTTTGGGTGGAGGGATCAGTAAAAGGCAGGCTAAAAATCGACGACAAACGCTGGCTGTCCAATCCAAGATGAGGCAGGTTGTGATGAATGGGGGACTCCGGCAGAACTAATATCCGCACTTATCGTGATTCGTTTCAAGGAATCGGATGCGGCACTGGCTGCATGGTGCATTTGGTTTTAATCGGCTTCCTCTCTCTGGCGGTGCTGGTGTGGTGCATCAAAAATCGTGCCTGGGAGCTGAGTGTGACGGTGGAAATGCCGGCGGAGAAGAAAGCCGAGCCGGAACCGGCCGAAGCGGCCCCGTAATTTTTTACGCTGGTGACAGGGCTGGGGTCATGGCGCGTCAGGGTGAGCGGCGCTGCTGCCACGGATGTGCACCGGAGTACCCACCTGGGCATGCTCCCAGATCACTTGCTGGGGCTCGGCAGGAGTGCGGATGCAGCCTTTGCTGGAGAGTTCTCCCGGCTTGAACTCGCCCTGATGAATGCCCACTCCGGGCCAGGTGAGCCGCAGCCAGTGTGGCATTTCGTAGCCTTCGTAGCGGGTGCCCGGTGGCTGCGGGCCGTGATGCTCCCAGACGCGCCACACGACCACCTCACGCGTGTCCTGCTTGACGAACTTGCCATAGCGGTTGGAGAACTTCGTCGGCAGCTTTTCGAGCACCTTGAAGTGACCGGTGGGCGTGGGCGAGGTGTTCCGCCCCGAGGAAATTTGGGTGACGACGACGGCCACCTTGTCTGCGTTGAACAAGCGCATTTCCTGCCGGGAGAGGTCAATTTCGATGCTGGCCGCCGCCGGTTTCAAGGCTGAGGCCAAGGGGGCGTCGATGTGATAGACGGGCTTGGGCAGTGAGGGCGTCAATGGTTTGCGCTGCAGCAGTGTGCAAGCGGGCAGGAGACACAGAATCAGCAGAGATGGCAGCCGCATGAAAGAGGGCAGCAGATGAAGCATGGCCTCATTTCCCGCCGCTTTCGTCGATGTCAAAAAATTTTCCGGCCACGGCCCAGGCCAGATCTGTGCGTGGCAGGATGCCGTCTCCGCCGATGTAGTAGCGGCTGCAGATGATGTAGTTGTCGCGAGACACTCCGGTGCTGGTGCCGGCGGAGAAGATGGCGGCGACTTTTAAGCTGAGCGAGCCGGCGATGCCATGCTTCTGCTGCATGTAGGTACGGAACTCGGTCTCGTTGGGATTCGTGAAGGCAAGTACGACAATCAACGAAAAGAGGAGAAAGAGGATGAGTCTCATGGCTTGGGTGTGGCTGGGATGGGTGGAGTGGTGGTGGTTGGTTGGCTGGCTGGGGGAGTCGTTTTGGCGTCCACCCGTTTTAACTCAAACGAGCCGGGTGTGGAGCCTGGAATTTCAATCCATTCGCCTGGTTCGGCCTGCTCGCTGCGCAGGCGCCACTGCTCGCCCTCGATCTCGTAGAGAGGGCGGTTGGCCTCCTTTGCTTTCTGGCGCATGAGGAGCATGCGGTCTTCATTTTCGGCGGCCACGGCTTTTTTCACCTGGGCACCCCAGTCGCCGGCGGGCACTTCACGGATTTGGAGCAGACCGCGATGATCTTCGCTGACGAGCTGGTTGTTTTTCAAGGTCTGGATTTCCTGCATGCGGTTGCGCATGCGCTCGGTGGCCTCGCTGGCGTTTTTGAGAGCCTCCTTGTCCTGGGGTTCGTCACCCCGGTACTGGTAAACATCCAGCCGCATGTTGAGGTTGACTTCGAGAGGCTTCGGCGTGGTGATCGGGACCTCGGGCAGCTTGCAGGCGGCCAGGATAAATGAGGCGGCGCAAAGGATGAGTCGTTCAGTTTGCCAAAGCATCAGCGGTTTCGGGTTTGCGGGGTTCCTCTTTCCAGCGGTGATCGTAGACATTCACATCGAACTTGCGCGAGCCCTTCGGGCCGAGGAATCGCAGGTGACCGCGGCCCTCACGTCCGTAGAAGCGTGCTTTGCCATCAATGTTTTCATACTCGAAATCGCGCAGTGTTTCCAGCCCGATGCGAGTTATTTGATCTCCGATGGTGCCGGTCAGCGCCTTGGGGAGGGATTTGATCAAGTCATTGAGCGCGGCGATGCTGAAGCGGCCATGCGAGCGGTTTTGGAATTCTGCATCGCCCTGATAGAGTTCGTTCTTGTTTCCTGTGGCGACGATCTTGCCCTGCACCTTGCCGTCGATCAGGAAGTAATCCGGGAACAAGGTGGTTGTCACGGGCTTGAGATCCACATCGGTGCCGGCCACCCAGCCATCCCAGGTGAAGGATTCGTCCAGATAGATGTCGAACGCGCCATTCACATAGCCGCCGTAGGCCGAACTGCCGAAGAGACCGTAGATGCCGTGCACGTCGTAGGTCACGCTCAGGTGGGCTTTTTCAAAGTGGAGCTGCTTCCAGCGCAGCTGCTCGACGGTGAAGGTCTCGGTCAGATTGTTGTTCCGGTCTTTCATCGGCAGATTGAAATGCACCTGCCCTTTCATGCCGCGGAACTCGAGCTTCAGCTCATTGAGCGTGTAATCGTCCGACGGGATGTCGAACTGGGCATCGAGCTGGCCGCTTTCGAGCTTCGAAGTGAAGCTGAAGGGAAAGGGGCGGCTGATGCCTGCGAGAGGCACGCCCTTTGGTGCGATGATCAGCTTGCCATCGGTCACTGACAGGGTGTCCACCTGCCAGCCGGGGGCGGTGGGTTTTGGCGGTGCGGGAGGGCCAAAGGTGGCATCCGAAATGGGAGCTTCGCCCTTCATTGATTTGCGGTAGTTTTCCACATACCAAAACAGATCTTCGCCCACATAGAGAACGGGGGAGACGATTTCGACGCGGTCAATGCGGCGGTGCAGCAGGCCATCGAGGGTGTAGTTCACATGGATGACATCCATTTCCGCCACGGTGCGCAGGGCTTCGTGCGGGGAGGGGATGCGCAGGCGTGTGAGCTGGATGCTTTGTGGCTCCACGTTTTCCGCGAGGCCGTCCAGATCCAGAGGGGTCTCGTTGGCGGTGAGGTTCACATCAAAACGCACCGGGGGCATGCCGGGAGCGATGCTCATGAGCGTGACGCCGAGTTTCTCCACTTCGATTTTGCCTGCTGTCCAGCGCGCTGCGGCGGCATCTGCTTTGGTTTGAACCACTGCTGCATCACCAGTGAACAAAGTCATCAGTGCATCTCCCGCCGCCACATGACCTTCCGTGATCTTCAATGAATCCAGGCGCCGCGTGCGCCACATGTCCGGCAGCGCCGCCTGCACCTCCACCTCCGCGAAATTCAACACCGGCAAGCTCGAACGTTTGGGGATGCTCATCTGAGCGGATTGAATGCGCAGATGCTGCTTGGATTGCTCTGTCGTGATCGAGAAGTGAATCGAAGATTCCAGGCGCTCCGCCAGTTGCATCGCGATGTCGAGCTCGGCACCCGTCACCGTGAGGGAGCCAAACTGCAGCTGCTTCCACCAGGGCAGGGCGTGTTTGAGAGGTGACTTCACCGGGGGTGTTTCGATCTTGTCAAACCATGGACCGTTCTCGGGAGTGAAAGCAAAATGGGGGGCCGTGAGCACCAGTGATTCCACCTGCCACAACTCGCGAAAGCTGTCGGGCACGAGTTCCAGTGTGGCGGACTTTGTCTGTGCGAAGGGGTTTGGCTGGATGCCGGCGGCTTTTGGATTCCAACGCAGGGACACATCTGCCAGGGCGAGTTTTTGCTTCACTGCCGAGCGCAGTCCCTCTGAGGAAATATCCAGCGCTTCCAGGCTGGTGCTCCAGTTCAGGTCACCCGTCAGGGGGCAGAGTTCGGTGGGCGTCAGTTTGAGCGTGCCGCCCTGCACTTCCAGTGCATCGATCTTTGCCTGCCAGGCGGTGGACTGTGTGGATTTGCTTTTGGGCAGCAGGGCTGTTTCCAGTTCACGGGTCCATTCGATGACTGGTTTTTGCAGGAGTCCGCGCTCCACATGCCAGAGGCCGTTTAAGTCCTGGGACGCTTTCAGATCCAGGGCTGCGACATTGATCCCACCGGGTCCGGTCAGCGGCTGCAGGTGCAGATTTTTCAGATGCAGCTCCTGAGTACCGCCTGAGAGCAAGCCCGAGTTTGAGAGTCTCACGTCACGCCCCTCCCAATCAAACTGCAGACCGCCGCGCAAGGGGGGCAGTTTGGCCCTGAGTGCGGGACTGAGCTCCTGCAGCCAGGCGAGATCAAAGCTGCCGCCGTGCAGCGAGGCTCTTTTGAGCTCGATCTCGTTTCCGCGCATTTCGGTTTCGAAGTGCAGGCTGCTGAATACGGGCTGGCCGCGCCACTCGGCCTGCTGCAGGTCTGTGATGACGGTTTTGAACGAAGGGAATTTGCTGCCGCCGACTTCCAAGGCCTGCACCTTCTGCGTGATGATCACACTGCCAAGGGGCAGCCAGTTATCATCGCGCACGATGAACTTCGTAGGGGTGAGATCAACCAAGTCCAGACGCCAGCGGAATGAGGAGGATTCCGCGACTGCCGGGCTGGCGGGTTGAGGTGGTGACGGCAGCAGCCATGCCAGCGGCACGTCCACCACGGCATCCTCCAATTTGAGGCCGCCGAGGTTTCCCTGGTAGAGCTGACCCCAGCGAGGCCGCCATTCCAAATGGCCCACGCTTGAGATGTGTTTTGAACTGGGAAGGTGCAGGGTGCTGACCTCCCGCACGTGCAGGGCTCCGTCCTGCCAGTCCAGGGAGACGACTTCCACCTGCATGTCGCCGAGAAAACGGCGCAGCAGTGCATTCGTGATGGGCACGCGCTGGTGCCATGCCCAGCTGACCAAGATGCACAGCAGGACGATGCCCGTGAGTCCGAGACGCCAAGTCCAGCGCCATAAGCGGCGGAGTTTGGAGAAGGGGGCGGCGGAATTCACTCAGCCAGAGTATCAGGAAGTCGTGGGTTTGCCACGATGTGATTTGCGATATCCTGCTCGAAATGAGGGGTTTGGCGTGAAGGTGAGGAGGGCTTGCCTGCGAGGATGCCGGGGGCTAAGTTGAAGGTTCCATGCGCGTCTTGCGGGTCATTCTCTATTTGCTGGTGGCAACGTGTCTGCATGCGCATTCGGTGCATACCTCGACTGCGGAGGCGGAGTACAATGCGAAGACGAAGAAGCTGGAGGTGAGTCTCACGGTTTTCGTGAGCGATCTTGAAGTGGCGCTGGTGCGGAAGAGCGAGCGGGAGATGCGGATCGACAAGACGCCTGCGGCGGAGTTTGATGCGCAGATTCAGGCGTATCTGGCGAAGACTTTTGTGGTGACGGATGAGGCTGGGAAGGTGGCGAAGATGGCGTGGGAGGGGAGAGAGATGGATGACGCGAGTGCGAAGAGCGGGGATCCGGCGGTGGTGTTGTTTTTTGAGGTGGAGGTGCCGGAGGGGATGGGTGGGACGACAGTGAGGAATGCGGTGTTTTTTGATCTGTTTAAGGATCAGATGAATCTGCTGATGCTACGAGAGGGGACCGTGCAAAAGGAAGTGCGCTTCACCCCTGAGCATTCATCCAAGGAACTGCGGGTGCATGAGACAAAGCCGGCGAAAGGTTGAGCGGCATCGTGGCTGTGTCATGGAGTTGAGATGCATGCGGCGGGGCTCATTGCAGACGCTGCTGGTGAATGCTGGGTGTGGCGAAGTGGTGGGTTTGCTTTCCGGGTTCCTTTCCCGATAACCCAGGGAAGCACTCGCTAAAGCTCGGCATCCCTGGGCTGAATTACGGAAGGCCGTTGGCCTTCAAGGCAGGCATGGGTGGAGGCCATGCGGCAAGACCATGATGCCATGGATTCGTGAAATATGTTACTGGCGTGGAAGGATCTCAATGTCATGAAAGGTGAAAAAGGCGCGCATGTCACCTTCTCTGCCGCCGTAGGCGCCTTCAGCATTTGTCAGATAGCAAGCGAGCGATGCGAAGGCCCAGGCATCCTTCTCATCAACAAAAAGCTCTTCATGATCGAACCCGGCAACGCGCCGCTGGATCATGTGATTGCGGATGATTTGAGCGTCTGACTTTGCGTCTTCGGGTATGGACTTATTGGCCCATGCCCAGAGCCAGGATCTGCGCGAATAGACATAAGAGCCCACCAATTGAGCGCGAGTGCGCACGATTTTATCTTTGAAGGTAAAAATCAAAGTGCCTTTCTCGCCATCCCAATCCCAGCGTTCCTCATCGCCCAGCTTCCAAACGCCCGCATGGGCGGAGGTTTTAATCTGGAGATCATTGATGGCCCTCTCCATGATCTGTTCATGCGTCATTTTTTCGTCCTGAGCCCGGTGCTCTGCATGAATTGCAGCTATCTCGGCTTCACTCGGAATTGGTGAAGGGAATGATTCCTTACTTGGTGCATTTGAAACTTGAGAGGAACGGTTTAGCCAGAGAAGCGCGAGTGCGATCAGAGCGATGGAAGCGACAAGAATGGCAGTCATCGTTGTTGCTCGATTAACGGTTTTCGTCTCGTCAGGCATGTGGCGACTCAAACATTGATTGTCTTACTTTGTGATGAAACGGAGCGGCAGGATCGAGGACGAGTTCGAGTAGGAGGACGAGTCAGATGGTTACCCAAAGTATGGAGAGAGCACGTTGCGGGCGACTTTGATGGCTTTCATGCGGCCTTCGAGGGTTTTGCCGAAGGTGTCGTCTTCGACTTCGATGCAGAGGGGGCCGTCGTAGCCGATGCGCATGAGCTCGGCCATGAAGGCGGCCCAGTTGATGTCGCCGTAGCCGGGGATGCGTGGCTGGTGCCACTGAAGGGGGAAGTCGAAGCGGCCGACTTCGTTGAGGGCGGCGCGGTTGATTTTGACGTCTTTGGCGTGGACGTGGAAGAGCTTGGATTTGAACTCGGCGAGGGGGCTGAGGGGATCCATGTCCTGGAGGATGAAGTGCGAGGGGTCGTAGTTGAGGCCGAAGCTGGATGAGTCGATGTCGTTGAAGGCGCGGCGCCAGATGGCGGGCGTGGTCATGAGGTTTTTGCCGGCGGGCCATTCGTCGCGAGTGAAGGACATGGGGCAGTTTTCGATGCCGATTTTTACGCCGTGATCCTCGGCGTATTGGATGATGGGCTGCCAGGTTTTGAGGAAGCGCGGCCAGTTTTCATCGACGGTCTTGGTCCAGTCGCGACCGACGAAGCCGGTGACGAGATTCACGCCGAGCTTGGGGGCGGCGGCGATGACTTTTTTGAAATGGGAGACGGCTGCGCGTGAGACTGCGGCATCGGGATCGAGCATGTTGGGGTAGTAGCCGAGGGCGCTGATGCTGACGCCCTGATCCTGACAGTGGCCGAGGATTTCCTGGGCCTGGCTTTTCGACATGGCGGTGACGTCTATGTGGGTGACGCCGGCGTATTTGCGCTCGGCTTTGCCGACGGGCCAGCACATGACCTCAACGGTGGAGAAGCCTTCGTGGCGGGCGAAGTTGAGGACGTTGTCGAACGAGAGTTCGGGGAGGATGGCGGTGACGAAGCCGAATTTCATGAGGGATGGGAGAAGTGGAGTGAGGGAGTGGTGTTTAGAAGGCTTCTTTTTTTCGCAAAGGAATGGTGAGCAAAGGAATGGGGAATTCTGAGTGTGTTTCAGTGTTTCCTATGGGCACAAAAAAGGGCGGGATGTGAGTCCCGCCCTTTTGGAGTGAATGTGTTACTTGGCTTCGGCAGAGATGTCTTTTTTGCCTTCGAGGACTTTGTCCACGAGGCCGTATTCGGCGGCCTGGGCGGCGGACATGTAGTTGTCGCGGTCGGCGTCGCGTTCGATCTGCTCGACGGACTTGCCGGTGTGGTGGGCGAGGATGCGGTTGAGGCGCTTCTTGAGGCCGAACATGTATTCGACGGTGCGCTCGACATCGCTGGCGGTGCCGCGTGCGCCGCCGGAGACCTGGTGGATCATGATGTCGGAGTTTGGCAGGGCGTAGCGCTTGCCCTTGGTGCCTGCGGCGAGGAGGACGGCGCCCATGGAGGCGACGAGGCCGATGCTGTAGGTGCAGACATCGCAGGTGAGGAACTGCATGGTGTCATAGATGGCAAGGCCGGCGGTGACGCTGCCGCCGGGGCTGTTGACGTAGATGTTGATGTCCTTCTTCGGATCCTGCATCTGGAGGAAGAGAAGCTGGGCGATGATGATGGAGGCCATCGTGTCATTGACCTCGCCACCGAGGAAGATGATGCGGTCCTTCAGGAGGCGGGAGTAGATGTCATAGGCGCGCTCGCCACGGCCTTCGGACTCGATGACGGTGGGGACCATGTAACTGGACTTCGGCGCGATGGAGGTGGGGAAATCGGAGGGAAAGTCGGAATATTGGCTGGGGGTCATGGCGGGAATGAAGAGGTGGGGGGGGGAGTTGTCAATGTGGGAGGAAAAAAGCTGGATGCTGGATCAGACCGGGGAGGATGAGGCTAACTTCAAACCGACGACGCCGGAGACGATGAGCAAGATGCATACGAGGCGCGCGGCGGTGCGGGGTTCATCAAAGATGAAAATGCCGATGAGTGCGGTGCCGATGGCACCGATACCGGTCCAGATGGCATAGGCGGTGCCGAGGGGCAGGGTGCGAAGAGCGAGGGAGAGAAAGAAGAAGCTGGCGATCATGAGCGCCACGGTGATGAGGCTGGGCCACAGCCGCGTCCAGCCGGCGGTCTGTTTTAAACCGACGGCCCATGCCACTTCGAGAAGACCGGCGATGATGAGGTGAAACCAGGGCATGATGAAAACGAGATTACGCTTCGATGCTCATGTCGAGCGTGCTTTTTTCAGAGCATCTCCAGGGTGATGTCTTTGAAAGCGACGATGCGCCAACCGTTGAGGGATTCGCCATCGAATAGAGCGAGCTTGGCTGAACCGGTGGCTGGTGGAGGGGAGATGGAGGCCTTGGAGGATACCTTTGCGGCACGCTGCTTGCGGCGGGTGACGACGTCGTCGCGCTTGGTGCGGACGGCGGCGGCGTCGGAGGTGCGGCCTTGAGCGAGGACTTCCTTTTCCAAAGCATTGAGGACTGCTATGTAGCGATCGTAGAGGGGCAGGGAGGAGGCGTCTTTCTGCTGAGCGTAATTTTTCTCCGCGGTGCGGTAGGCGTTGCGCAGAGTGACCACGGTCTTGTGCAGACTCGCGGGGTCGATGGACGGCATGAACTTATGCGTGGTGAAGCGCTGCTTTTCTTCACGCAGGGCGATGGCTTCATCGAGCCGACCGGCTTTGGTGGCATCCTGCATCGCGCGATCAAGCGCCGTGACATAACCTGTGCCCAGGGTGTCGAGCTGATCGACATAAGCGGTGTTCACTTCCCGCTCAAAGGCGGTCTGAAACTGGGACTCCAACTGAGCCAAGCGGTGAACGATTGACTCATTGGTGGTGGCAGGAGGAGAGGGCGGGACTGGCGTCACCGTGGCGGGAGGGGTGGCCGGTGCCATCGTGGGTGGTGTGCTGCTTGGGGGAGCAGGTTTCACCGGAGGCGGAGTGTAGGTGGGTGTGACGGGCTGCGGTTTTGGCGTTGGTTGTGGGGTAGGAGTGGTGGCGATCTTCGGCGTGGGAACCTGAGGAGGGGGTAGTGGTGTTTTTTGGGCAGGCTCGGAAGGAGTGTGCAGATCGGCCGGGTGCTGACGGTTGGCGATGAACCAGCCGCCGACGCCGAGCATGAGCAGCGCGGCGAAGACGTAGGGCATTGTCGAGGACGAGGCGGCTTTGGGTGGTGGTGGCGCCTGATATGGATCGGGTCTTGGCGCGGTGTGCTGCTGGGCGGAGCCGGGATTGCGTGAGGAGGGGACGACGGTGCGGCCGGGTGTCTGCGGGGGCTGCTTGGGCAGCACGGCGCTGGATTCCTGGCCTGAGACTGCGCGGGGTGTGGTCAGAATGATGTCCAGTGCCTGACGGAGTTCGTGGCTGCTTTGATAGCGCTCCTCGCGGTCGTGCTCCAAGGCGCGGCGGATGATGGCGTCAAAGCGGGGATCGATGCTGCGAAATTTCTGCGACGGCATTTTGAACATGCCGCGCGGGATGTCGCCGGTGAGCATCTGATACAGCATGACGCCGACAGCGTAGATGTCCGCACGGCCGTCCACATCCGTGCCTAACATGAGTGCCTCAGGAGCCACATAATCGGGGGTGCCCATGGTCATGCCGGTTTGAGTGAGGCCGGAGTTTTGTGCTTTGTCTGCAAGCTTGGCGAGGCCGAAGTCGGCGACTTTGACGCGGCCTTCGATGTCGATGAGGACATTGGAGGGCTTGATGTCACGATGCACGATGCCCTGCTTGTGCGCGTAGCCGAGGGCATCGCACAAATGCGCGGTGATGGCGAGGGCGTGCTCCTGGGGCAGTTTGCCTTCGCGGGCGATCATGCGCTGGACGTCGGTGCCATCGACGTACTCCATGACAAAGTAGAGCTGGCCGTCCGAAGTGCGGCCGAAGTCATACACGCTGACGATGGCGGGATGATTCATGCGGCCCATCAGGCGGGCTTCGTTTTTGAAGCGCTCGGCAAAGGCGAGATCCTGCCGTTCGATGGCTGGTGGGAGCAGTTTGATGGCGACGGCGCGATCCAGGCTGAGCTGCACGCCTTTGTAGACGGCGCCCATGCCGCCACGGCCGACGAGCATGTGAACCTCATATTGGGGCAGAATTTCCTGCAATTCCGCCGGTGTGGGCGGTTCCCAGCGCCAGCCGCCGCCCGTGGTCTTCGGCGGAGGGATGGGATTGGAGGAATCACTCATGGCTGGGCTAGGGAAGGAGAGGCCGATTTAGCAGCAGATTTACCTCCAGAGGTACGAGAAGTTGTCTGGAAGCACAAGCATTGAGACACGGAATGACGCGATGGGTTGATTTCTGTGACAGACTCGCCTAACTCCGCGCCCCATGAATGAAAGTCTGAAGATCTTAAGCGGCTCCGCCCATCCGACGCTGGCGAAGTCGATTGCCCAAAACCTGAACATGGCCCTCTGTGCCGCGGAGCTGACCACGTTTCCGGACGGCGAGACCTTCGTGCAGATCCATGAGAACATCCGCGGCGGTGATGTCTTCATTGTGCAGCCGACCTGCCCGCCGACGAACCAGAACCTGATGGAACTGCTCATCATGGTGGATGCCGTGCGTCGTGCGAGCGCCAACCGAATCACCGCTGTGCTGCCGTTCTTCGGCTATGCGCGCCAGGATCGTAAAGACCGCCCGCGGGTGCCGATCACTGCGAAGCTGGTGGCGAATCTGCTGGTGGCCGCCGGGGTGAACCGGGTGCTCACGGTGGATCTGCACGCCGGGCAGATTCAGGGTTTCTTCGACATTCCCGTGGATCATCTGTATGCGGCTCCCGTCTTGATGAAGACCATTCGCGAGCGTGAAATCAGCGATCTCGTGGTGGTCTCTCCCGACGTGGGAGGCATCAAAATGACGCATGCCTTTGCCAAGGCGCTGGGTGCTCCGATGGCGATTGTGGCCAAAAATCGAGTGAGTGCCGAAGAAGTGGAAGCCCACAGCGTGATCGGTGATGTGGCGGGGAAAAATGTTCTTCTGGTGGATGACCTGACTGAAACCGCCGGGACGCTCACTGCGGCCGCCGACCTGCTGCTGAAGCACGGGGCGAAAAAGATTTATGCCGGTGTGTCGCATGCCGTGCTGGGAGAGAAAGGGCGGAATCGCATCGCCAAATCACCGATTGTCGAGCTGCTGGCCACGAATTCGACCCCGCAGGCGACCGGTGAAAAAGTGACCGCTTTGGACATCGCCCCCCTGCTGGCGCAGGCCATTGCCCGCATCCACGGGAACGAGTCTGTCACATCCCTGTTTGACACGCGGGGGTAGGCGTGTATTCTCCGCGCCCTTTTTCCAAAACTTAATCTCCTCCAGTGAGGAACCCCGACCATGGCTAAAATTCTCGATCTCCAGGCAGAAGTCCGCACCCAGTCCGGTACTGGTGCCGTCAAACGCATGCGCAAAGCAGGCACCATTCCAGCCGCCCTTTATGGTCGCAAGGTGAAGCCCTCCAGCATCCAGGTGCACGGCAAAACTTTCTCGAAGCTTCTTGAAGGCAGCGCCTCGGACAACATTCTTGTCTCGCTGAAGATCGCCGGAGCCGCCGAAGACCAGCTCGCGCTGGTGCAGGAAGTGCAGCACGACTACCTCCGCGGTGGCATCCTCCACATTGATTTCCATGCCATTGCTGCTGATGAAGAAATTCACGCCAACGTGCCTGTGGTCACTGTCGGCGAAGCCAAGGGCGCGAAGCAGGGTGGACTGGTGGAAGCCATCCATCACGAAATCGAAGTCCGCTGTCTGCCGAAGGATCTGCCAGAAAGCATCGAGATCGACGTCACCGGCCTCGAAGTTGGCCAGGGCATTCACGTCCGCGAAATCGCCTTCCCTGCAGGCGTCACCTGCCACCTGGGTGGTGATGTGGTCATCGTCATGTGCGAAGAGCCGAAGGTTGAAGTGGAGCCTGAGCCGACCGCTGCCGCCGCCCCTGCTGCTGGTGCCAAGCCAGCCGCTGGCGCTGCCGCCGCTCCTGCTGCCGGTGCCAAGC
>NZ_JBAQCR010000160.1:0-6112 GCF_049294395.1 Prosthecobacter sp. | reverse complement strand
CGGGGCGGTGTCGTTCTCGGGGTTGGCTTCTGAAGGAGGGGGATCATCCTGATCCTCCAGTCTGGTGGGCGCGGGGCTGGAGGGTGTGGCGGAGCGTGGAGGGATCGGGGCGATCTCTCTCCGTGGGTTGTCTTCCCGGAGCGGAACGGTGGAAGGCGCAGGATTGTCACGCACCGGCAGGTGGCTGAAGGCGCGGACGCCGCCGGCGCGGGGCGTGGGCTGCATGAGGTCGTCCTCCTCCTCGTCTTCGAGGTGGTCAGGGCGGCGGACTCGGGTTTCAGGAAGGTGGGAGGTGGAGAAGATGAAGGCCATGCTGGAAAGCTTGGGCCTGGATTTGGGGATGCAAGTGAAAGAATACCGGAGTGTGGTATGACGTGATATATGTTCTCTGTTCTTGGTCTTTGGTGTTCACGTGGCGGGCTGTGTGGGCGCTGGTTATGGCGGTTCGCAAAAACTCATTTCCGGCATGTGGAGCCTGAGGATGTTCGGTTTGCCGCAGAGGGGCAGAGGTGGCAGAGATTGAATCTGTTCTTTGCTCCCTCTGCCTCTCCGCTCCTCTGCGGCTGAATGGAACGTTCCTCCGATTTTCAAACGACACGGTAGAGTGTGGTCCTCCCATGCGCGTTTCGGAAATGAGTTTCGGGAAACACTATCCAAACCGGCGCTCCCAGTACGGACTGCTGCGCCACTTGAGTCTTTCCATTTTCCGATGCCTGCGATGACACGGCGTTTTCCAAAGCGGAATGCAGCAATGCGGCGCGTGGCGACGCGCGACGGCGGCTTGAGGACAAGCCGCTCTGCTTCGCGGTGGGCATGCGCATGCTTGGCGCGAAACATGGCGGAGCCCCGCCCCTCAGGCCTTCGTCTCGGGCTTGGTCAGTCGCTCCACCAGTTCATTGGCCTCCCGTGTGTCTTCGTGGTCCCGGCCCAGCACCTTCAGGCGGCCTGCGTAGGCGCGCTGGGCGTACTTCAGGGCCTCCTGGGTCTTCTTCTGCGTGCCGAGGTAAACGGCGAGGTGGTAGCAGGTGGACAGCGTCTCCGGATGCTCCGCGCCGAGGGCGCGCTCAGTGAGGGCCAGCACCTGGCGGCATTCGTTTTCGGCCTCCGCCTCCTTGTGCTGCTGGGTGAGCAGGGCTGCCAGCGTGCGGCGTGACTCCAGGGTCTCCGGGGCCTCCGGCCCGAGGGCGCGGGTCTCTGCGGCGATCAGGCTGCGGCTCTCCTTCTCCGCCTCCGCGTAGTTCTCCAGCGTGACCAGCGTGGCGATGATGGCCCGCTGCAGGTCCAGGACTTTGGTGTGATCCCGGCCATAGGTCTGGATGAAGCCGGGCAGGTGCTGGCGCAGCTGCGCGGTCACTTCCGCACCCCGGTCCTCCGTCTTGCGCCATGACAGCAGAATCGCGATCTGGGCCTGGGTGTGCATGTCTCCGGCGCCGAGCACGCGCAGGGAGATGTCCAGCACCTCGCCGAGCTCCTTGCAGGCCTCGGCATTCTTGTCCTGAGTGCTCAGGTGGGTGGCAAGGAGCATGCGCTGCCGCAGGGTGTCCTCCGACTCCGCGCCAAACGCCCTGGTATAAAGTGGTAGAAGCTGGCGGTATTCTGCCTCGGCCTCCGCATCCCTGTCCATGTCAGCGAGCAGGGCCGCCAGCGCGCTGCGGGACTCCAGGGTCTCCTTGGCCTCCGGCCCGAGCACGCGGGTCTCAGCGGCGATCACGCTGCGGCTTTCCTTCTCCGCCTCCGCGTGCTTCTTCTGCGCCATCAGCGCTTTGATGAGGAGGCTCTGCAATTTCATGACCTCGCTGCGGTCCTGGCCATAGGTCTTGATGAAGGCGGGCAGGTGCTGGCGCAGCAGCGCCTCCACATCCGCATGCCGGTCCATCGACTCGAGAACTTCCATGTTCATCGCGACATCCTCCAGCGGGGATTCATCCTCCGGGCCGCGTGCGCGCGCGGCGAGTTCCAGCACCTGATCGAACTCCTTGTTCGCCTCCTCATACTTTTTCTGCCGGATCAGCATGAAGGCGAGGGACGTGCGCTCCCTCAGGGCGGGCTCGGACTCCGCGCCAAACACCTTGGCAAAGAGTGGCAGCAGCTCGCGGTATTCCGCTTCGGCTTCCGTGAATTTTTTCGCGTCCCTCAGGATATAGGCCAGAGTGCTGCGCTGGTGCAAAGTGGACTTGTTCTCGGGGCCGAGCAGCTTGCTGTAAAAAGCGGTCACGCGCCGGCACAGTTCCTCCGCCAGCTCATGTTTGTCATTCTTGCTCAGGACTTTGATGAAGTCTTCCAGTCCGTACAGAGAAAACGTGTACGACTCTTCCGGCTTGAGCACGCGCTCGCAGAGCTTCAGCACCTGGCGGTACTCCGCCTCTGCCTCCGCCCATTTCTTCTGCTGGCTCAGGGTGCGTGCCAGGCCGCTGCGTGTGTCCAAAACACTTTTGTTTTCTTCTCCCAGCGCCTTGATCTGCAGCGGCAGCAGGCTGCGGTATTCCGCCTCGGCCTCCGCCCATTTCTCCTGCTGCTTCAGGGCATGGGCCAGACGGCTGCGGGTGCCCAAAGTGTATTTGCTTTCCGCACCGAGCACCTTGACCTGCAGCGGCAGCAGGCTGCGGGCCTGCTCCACCACCTCCGCGTCCTTGTCCTGGGCATCCAGGGCATCCACGAGAAGGTCCTGGCAGAACACCGCATCCTTGCTTTCGGCTCCGAAGACCTTGGTCTGCAGCGGTATCAAGATGCGGCACTCCGCCTCCACCTCCGCGTTCTTGTCCTCGGCTTTCAGAGCTCCGAGGAGATAGATATGGCATTCCAGCGTTTCCGCGCCCTCAACCCCTAGCACCTTGTTTTGCAGCGGGATCAGGCGGCGGCACAGCTCCTCCACCTCCGCGTCCTTGTTCTGAGCAAACAGGGCTTGGATGAGCTGGAACTGGCTGTGCAGCGTTTCCTTGTTTTCAGCCCCGAGCACTTTGATCTGGAGCGGCAGCAGGCGACGGCACAGCGCCTCCGCCTCCTCGTGCTTGTTCTGAGCAAACAGGGCTTGGATGAGAGCATTCTGGAGCGGCAGCAGACTGCGGCAAAGCTTTTCCGCCTCCGCGTCCTTGTGCTGGGCCATCAGGGCATCGATGAGATGGAGCTGCCAATAGAGCGCTTCCTTGCTCTCGGCTCCGTAGACCTTGATCTGCAGCGGGAGCACGCTGCGGCATTGCTCTTCCACCTCCGCGTTCTTGTTCTGGGCGAGCAAGGCTTCGAAGAGAAGGTCCTGGCAGTACAGCGCTTCCGTGCTCGCGGCTCCGAAGACCTTGATCTGCAGAGGGAGCACGCTGCGGCACAGCTCCTCCACCTCCGCATGCTTGTGCTGGGCAGACAGGGCTTTGAGGAGTCGGTCCTGGCAGAACATCGTGTCCTTGCTCTCGGCTCCGAAGACCTTGGTCTGCAGCGGGAGCAGGCTGCGGCATTGCACCTCCACCTCCGCATGTTTGTTCTGGGCAGACAGGGCTTGGATGAGATAGGTCTGGCAGTACAGCGTTTGCTTGCCCTCCGCTCCGAGAACCTTGATCTGGAGCGGGAGCAGGCTGCGGCAAAGCTCTTCCACCTCCGCATGCTTGCTCTGGGCAGCCAGGGCGCGGATGAGAAGGAATTCGCAGACCAGTGTTTTCCTGTCCTCAACCCCGAGCGTGCGCTGATAGATGGTCAGCACCTGCCGGTGTTCCGCTTCGGCTTCAGCGTATTTTTTCAGTCGATACCAGTTCTCAGCCAGACGCAGGCGCGTCAGCAGAGTGATTTTATCCTCAGGACCGAGCACGCGTGCCATGGTGGCAATGAGGCGGCGGAATTCTTTTTCGGCCTCTCCGCTGCTGTCCTGGGCGGCTGTAAGCGCCAGCAGGGCGGACTGGCAGCGCAGCGTTTCACGATCCTCTGCGCCGAAAACTTGAGTCACCACCGGCAGCAGTTCGCGCAGTTGCGGTTCCGCCTCCGCATCTTTGGACTGCATGCGCAGCGCCTCCGCAAGCAGGAGGCGAGCGCGCAGTGTTTCCCGGGCCTCCGCACCCAGTGCCTGCGTGCGCGCCGCCACCAGCGCCTGCGCGGCCTTTTCCGCATCGGCGTATTGGGCCTCCGCGTACAGCGCTTCCGCAGTCGCGAGGGTCTTATCATCACCCTCTGCAGCAGGGCTGTTCTGGCCTGTCTTCTTCTCGCCGCCCTCCGCCGCATGTGCGGGCTCAATGCCCATGGCGGAAAAGAGCAGGACAAAGGAGAACGCGGAGGATAGAAACGGCTTCATGGTGGGCACGGGGTCGGGTGCGTGATGGCATGCCATGATGAACGAATGAGAGCGGCACGTCATGAGGTTTCTGACCTAGAACAAACGCTGGGGGGCTTTGTAATTCTTTGCGTCAGGCTGGGAAGTCGAAATAATTCCTCTGTGGAAAATTAGGAAAACATGCCAGGCATGAATGGCACTCAGTTAAGGCGGGCCGTCGTTCGTTTTCATTGTCCCTTAGGCAGTGTTTTGGTAAGGCGCTGACGCGAACGCGACAGCGTCTTGGAGTGCGGTGACAGAGATGCACGGCGCAAGCCTGCATCGACGACACCGCCTTCGCGGGGGTGTAGCGCGTTCCGTTGGTCTGAGATTACCGTCCGGCTTGCGAAAGCGGCGTCGCGCCAAGGCTTGCCGCACGCACTCCAAGACGCTGTCGCGTGGCTTGGCTCCCTGGTCGCCAAACCCACGATCCATGCTCTTAACTGAGTGCCATTCATGCCAGGCATTTTCTCTTCGCCAGACCAGTGGCATTCACGGCGGCGGGATGTCGTGCCAGGTTTTGCGTACCTGTTCTTCTAGAGTCGGATGAGGCGTCTTTTTGTAAACTTCCGAGCTCAGCCGCAGATGTTTTCCGTAGAGGTCGGAACTTTGCTTTTTGCCCCAGCGGCCCCGGAGGTAGGCGTGGGCCAGCAGTGCATCTGCGTTGTAGTATCTGCCGGAGGCCGCCTCCACGAGCTGCCAGCCGCGGGCCTGCAGGCTGCGCCTGGCCTGGCGGTCCTTCACTGCGTCCGACTGCACTAGATACACGCTGCCAAGGGTGCAACTCAGCTCGGCATCCCTGGGGTTGGCGGCCACGCGGGGCTCCAAAATGCGTGCGGCCGCAGCCAGATCACATCTTTTCAGAGCCGCAAGTGAGGCAGGAGGAGACGTCAGTGGCGCATGAAAGTAAACGCTTTGGTGAAGGGGGTGGCAGCCACACAGAAGGATGACTGAAGCCAGGCAGGCCATCCAGTGCATGGCTTTCAATGTCAAAGACCGGAGGGGATTCATGGCAGTGGCTGAGGTTTGGGTATGACGGGTGGTTTGGGAGTGTTTTTTCGGAGGTCTTTCAGCCAGGGAATCAAGGCTTCATACTCGGCGGGAGTGCGGAGATGAAACCACTTCGAGCCGTCGTCAGATTGTGGTCTGATTTTCTCGCCGCGCAAGGCGAGGAAGTAGTCGGCGATCATCGTGGCCTGCTGTTCCAGGCGGTATTTGCGGAAGTCTTTCCCAGGTTCGTATTTGTAGTCGTAGGGGACCATCAAGCTGAACAAACCTCGTATCTTGACGCTCATTCCATCCTGCTTCTGCCAGACATGCGTCATTTCATGAATGAGATGGGCTTGAAGTTCGAGGCTCTCTTTGCTGAAGTCCTTCACATGCCGGAGGTCCTTGGCCGGGTACATGTTCCCATTCGGCGTCATGGTCGTATCAGAGCGCTGAAAAAAGGGAATGAAATTGCGATTGCGAATCTCCACCTTGTCCAGGTCTTTGATGGAATCTCCGAAGATGGACTTCACCAGTTGCTTCTCACCTTCTGTCAGCAAGCGGGTGGTGCTGGGTTTTGGCGGAGGGGGCGGGTTGGTGGTGTTATTGGGATCTTTTGGAGGGTTGGATGGGGGCTTCGGCGCAGGATTTTTCGACTTGTCAGCCACATTCTGGTAGAAGCCGCTGGTGTGTTCCTTCGTCTCCTCCGGGTTGCCGTTGAAGCGATAAAGGAGATCTTGATGACTGGGCTTGGGCATGGATGCGCCTGGGGTGCGATACAGGAGGTCATGGACCTCCGGCCTGCCGTTGGGGGCGGAATGGGAACCGGCGGCGTCA
>NZ_JBAQCR010000159.1:0-3251 GCF_049294395.1 Prosthecobacter sp. | reverse complement strand
ATAATAAGTGCCCTGAGGAAATTCAGGGGGCACTCCAAAGCGGCCGTTGCTGGCATCCAGGTCGCCGCTTCCTTCGATGTATTCGTAGTCCTGCACAAAGGCCCCATCATACTTGCCACCGGGAGAGCCAGCGGGCCGGGTGCCTGCCTTGATGGCATAGCTGGAATCAAGCTTCTTCAAGGCACTGTCGCCATCCAGCGCCGTGCTGTAGCCCCAGGGACCATAAATGGGGAAACCATCTGCCGCCCAGCCGACGAGCACCATCTTCGCTTTGTCGCCGGCGATTTTTTCGATCATCCCGTTGGGGATGCCATGGTAGTGATAGGCCCCGTTGGGCTGCACGTGCGCGTTGCTCGCATCGAGCCCGAGATCAATCGCTCCTCCATGAGGTTCATACTGCCAGCCGCTCGCCGGATTGCCCTGCCACCATTCAGCGGCAAAGGGATCAAAGACAACACCATTCACCGCGATGCCGAAGGGCTGCATGTGAAACGGCACCGGTTTCTCCGCGAGCTTGGGGTGCAGCGGCACCTTGTAGTCGTAGCTCTGGGGCGCGATCACGTTGGGATTGTGCCGGTCGGGGAACTGGCCGGGCGTGTGATCTGGAATGCCATTGGCCTGGATGCGGCGGTAATGGTCATCCGTGGTGATCTTCACCTCATTCGGCGGCAGCTTTGATGAAGCGGCGAGGCAGGCGGTCACAACTACGGTGCTGATCACTTTGATCAGCATGGCAGGAGTGGCAGCGAGGCGGGAAAATCTCATGTCGGGGAGATAACCCCACAGGCGCGGTTTCGTTACAAAAAGAATCTGCCACGAGTTCTCTCGATTCCCGCTTGCTTCCGGACGGGGATTCCGGTTTGCATCCTGTCATGCCGAAGGCTCCACGTTCCAAACCCGCCCGCATCCCGCAGGTCGCCGTTCTTGTCGATACTTCGCGGTCTTATGGCCGTGACATCGTGCGCGGCATCCGGCGCTATGTGGCGGAGCACGGCCCGTGGTCGCTGTACCTGGAGCCACGCGATCTGCGCAGCCGTTTCCCTGACTGGCTCAAAGACTGGCCCGGAGACGGCATTCTCTCCCGCACTGTCGATGCCGCGATGCTGCGCCAGCTCAAGGCGACCAAGCTGCCGGTGATCGAACTCCGCACCACGGTGCTGCCGCATTCGTTTCCCTTTGTCGGCATGGACAATCGCATCGTGGGCACGCGGGTGGCGGAGCATCTGCGCAATCGCGGCTTCCAGCGCTTCGCCTGCTATCTGGACACCGCCGAGGCCTTCTTCGTCGAACGCAGCGAGTACTTTGCGCAAACTCTGCGTGCGCATGGCTTCGAGTGCTCCCTTTTCAAATCCGGCGGGGCAGGGACGAAGCGGCTGCGCTGGGATGAGCACCAGCGCGCTTTGTCCGAATGGCTGACGTCTTTGGAGAAACCCGTGGGGGTTTTTGCCGTGAATGACCAGCTCGGCTTCTGGCTGCTGGATGCGGCGCGCCGTGCAGGCATCGCCGTGCCGGAGGAGGTGGCGGTGGTCGGGGCGGAGAATGACAACATGCTCTGCGACACCGCCTCCCCACCGCTTTCCAGCGTGCGCCTGCGCGGGCAGGCCGTGGGTTACGAAGCAGCGCGCATGCTTGATGAATGGATGGCGAAACGGCGTGTGCCCAAGCCCGGTGAAAAGCATCTGCTGGCGCCGGGGGACATTGTCGTGCGCCAGTCCAGCGACATCGTCGCGGTGGAAGATCCGCGCATTGCCGAAGCGCTGCGCTTCATCCGCCAGCATGCCACGGAGCAGATTGACGTGACGCGAGTTGCGCGGGAGACGGCGCTCTCACGCAGTGTACTTGAGCGGCGCATGAAGGCGCTCATTGGCCGCAGCCCTGGGGAGGAGATCAACCGCATCCGCTTTGCTGCGGTGGAAAAACTGCTCACTCAGACTGATCTCACGCTCGATGCCATCGCCGCCCGCTGCGGCTTCACGCACCCGCAGTACATGGCCGAGGCGTTTCGGAAGCGTGCAGGCATGACGCCTGGGGAGTTTCGTCGGCAGAGGGCGGTGATCTAAGGTGCGGGAGCGGCAGGAGGCTGCCGCTTCGATTGAAACAGCTTCACGGTCTTGAGAATCATCGCAGCACGGGAACCAAAGACGAATTGGTCGAAGTCCGGACGCAGTTCCATGATGTGCAGGCACATCGCCTGCAGGATCATCAGATCAGCGCCCATGAAGGAGATGGGTTTTTGGCTGGCAAAGTAAAACTTCGCACCGCTGCCTACGGCGATTTCCACCTTCGTCAGATCTTCCACGCGGCCTTCAGCGAGTTTCTTGCGGCGGCAGAGCCAGTGGGAGATGACGCCGTCTTCGATACGGATGGAAAAAAGCAGGGTGGGCAGCACGAACACCGGAAGTAAACATCCCATGCCCAGACAGATTCCCAGCAGGAGCTTCAGATCCAGCGGGCGTCCTTGATGGTGGTTCATGGCACCAATCGCCACGGCTGCCACTGCGCCTATGACCATACCGGCGATAAAAATAGAGCGAATCTGTTTCCAAGTGTTGCCGAATTCAGTGCGCATGGTGGAGCATGCTTTAACTGAAATTTGTCTGCGACGGCAAGAAAAAAGGCGTGCCCGATGGCTCGGACACGCCTTTCAAATGCTTCGGATACCTGTGTTAAGGAACGGACTTCACGCTGGAGAAGATCTTGCCCAGAGTTTCGAGGCTCTTCTCGCTGTCTTTCTTTGAGATCCAGTAGGTGATGGTCAGCACCTTGCCGTCTCCCACTTCGGTAAAGAGGAAGCCGATCACGGCCGGGCCCCACTCCTTGCTCTCGCCGCTCCATGAGATGCGGCTCCACTTGCGGCCGGAGTCTTCAAAGTCTTTCGTTTCCTTGGTGGCGGCATCCACCCTCACCTCATGGTCTTCGGTCAGCCACTTGAGGCTCTCCTCGATGACGCTGTCCATCTGCTTTTCATCGGCCACCACTTCGAGGTAGATCGTGGCCACATTGTCGGGAGATTCGGCGAGGATGCCGTCGTCGGAGGCTTCGGGCTCCCAGGAATCTGGGATGCTCACAGTCGTCGCTGGTTTGTCCTCCGGAAGTTTGACCGTGCCGGCCGGAGCCAGAGCAGGGAAAAGGGTGAGGACGAGGGTTGCCGCGAGGAGGGTGTGTTTCATGGGATAGAGTGCCTTGGCACTACAGATCGCAGCAACGCGGCCCATGGGTTTGCCGCAAATGGTATTCCGGTCGCTTTTTTG
>NZ_JBAQCR010000158.1:0-6444 GCF_049294395.1 Prosthecobacter sp. | reverse complement strand
GTGGTGCTCGCATTGGCCTTGCTGGCAGCAGCGCCGCCCTGGAGGAAAACGACGATCCGCGTGGAAGCATCCTGCGGTGACTGAAAACTGGCGATCATTCGCTCCTCGGGTCTTGCCATGACATCGCCCTGCCAGCGCAGGCGCTCAAAGCGTGGTGCGGTGACGCTGCGCTTGTCGCGGTCGGCTCCCACCGCTGCCGTGGCATAGGTGATCTTCTGCAACTGCGGCGGCTGGAGGTCATGCGTCAGCGTGATGTGCAGGCGAACCTTCGTGCCGTCATCATCGAGCATCTCGCGTTGCACCCGCATCTCGGTGCCGATGAGCTGTTTTTCGGTCTTCTTGGCTTCGACGTCCTGCTGGTTTGCGGTGCGGCCCCATTGGGTGACGAAGTCACGTTCCTGCCCCACGCTCAGGAGTGTCACCTCATCATCGGTCATCGCTCCTGCGAGCTCCACCAGTGTGCGCGCCTGCAGCCGCTCGCGCAGTCCGTCTGGCCTGCCAGCGTGGGCCATTTCACGCTGCCAGTCACTCTCCTTCACCGTGGTGATCCGTGCCGTGATGAGAGTCACAGGCTCCTGCGCACCGCTTTTCAGATGGGAGACAAATCCTAAGCAAAGCGCCAAACCTAGCTGCCAATAAGTGCTCATGGTGTAGGTGTATGAGATCAGGCGGCCTCATGGCAATGCAAATCACTGCAGCTCTCGCTTTTTCGCGCGGTGGAATTTTTAGTGCCACCTGCCCGCCGTGCCCACTCTCACTTGCGCACCAGCCGCACCGCCCGCACATCTGCCAATTCTTGCTTCAGAGCTCCATCGGGCCGCATCAGCAGGGATTGCACACCGGCCTTGAGCTTGATGGTTCCTGCGGGCTGCTCTTTGAAGCTCTCGTAGCCGCCGGTGGCCTGCACCACGCCTTTCACGCTGGTGCTTTCAGCCTCGATCACATAGGCATCGCCTGCGGAGGCTTCATCGGCCGCCAGTGTCACGCGCACTTCATAATCACCCGCTGTTGGCACCTGGATCAGCCACTCGGCCACATCGGTGTCGATGCGCCAGGGGGCGAGCACATTGAGCGCGGCGCGGTAGGCGAGCTTTTGCCCATAAGTCTTTGCCGCACTGGCGGGAAGGAGCAGCACGCCGTCGGCATCTGCCTGAATGGCTTTGCCGCCTTTCACATCAACCTGCAGCAGTGTGTCCGCCGTCCAAGGCATCTTGCGGGTCTTGGTGTGTGCACGCACGGCTGCGACGTGGGCGGCATCGATCACACTGGCCTCATTGCCCCAGGCATTGCGCACGTAGCTGAGCACGTCGGCCAGCTTGGAGTCATCCAGCATGGGGTTTTCACCCTGGCCAGGCATGGCGAGATTCCATTTCTGCCCGTTCACCTCGATCTCGCCATACAACCCGTGCAGCGCGATGCGGATGATGCGTTCCGGTTCGCCGGTCGCCCATTCGCTCTCGGCCAGAGGTGGGGCCACATTGGGGATGCCGTAACCCGTTGGCTGATGGCAGAGGCCGCAGACGGTTTGATACACGGCGGCACCGCGCTCGATCTGCTGGTGCGCCGCAGCGCTGAGCGGTTGCTTGCGGGTAGCCGTGACCACGCTGTCAGCACCCGGCCACGTCAGGCACATGCGCAGACGCTGCATGCGCTCGCGGGCGGTGATGTCGCGGTTCGCCGCCAGTTCATCGAGGAATTTGGGCTTCGCAGCGAGCTTCACGGGTTTGATCTGCCGTGGGTCATTCGGTTGTGTGGCGAGGAAGCCGTCCACGAGCGCCATGCGCTGCCAGTTTGAAGTCTGCTCGATGCGTGATACCACGGCTTCGTGCTGATCATCCATACCGATGAACTGGGTGAGCAGGCGCAGTGTCTCGCGGAAATGCGCGTTCTCCTGCTGCCAATCCGCCTGCTTCAGCAGCAGGTCCAGCAACTCCATCTCACGGCCATGTACACCCGTCATGGCGGCGATGCGGCTCAGATCATCTTCATGCTGCGTGAGATGGTTAGCGATAGCTGCGGTGCTCTGCGGTGTGAGCAGGGCCTGCAGGCGCACGCTTGCATCCGGTTCGGTCTGGAGTGAAATCTCCGCGCCCAATCTAGCTGCCGCAGCACGGACGCGTGGGTCGGCATCCTGGGCGGCTTTTTGCAGTGTTGGCTTGGTCAGCCTGCCGGTGCCTTCCAAAGTCCAGAGCGCGTGCAGACGCTGGAGTGGCGCTGCAAAGCGATTGGGATCTCCAATGTCCTCCTGGCGTTCCACCAGCAGCGGCTGCGCGGTGTTTCGCTGCCAGCCATTCGCATGACCCAGGGCTTCCACCAGCTCTGCGGTACTGGCTTTGGATAACGCAGGCCGTTTCCGCAGCGGTGGCCCGTCGTGCACGATGCGCCAGATGCGACCGTGATCGTTGCCTTCGTAGAGTTTGCGCTCCTCGATCTGCTTCGTCAGCCACGGCACGATGAAGATCACATGCTCGATGATGCCATGATACATGTCCGCGAGATACAAAGTGCCATCTGGTCCCACGCGGGCATTAACGGGACGAAAGCGTTCATCGGTGCTGGCGATGAGTTCCTGCTCGGGTGGGAAGAAGCGCTGCGCCTGGGGTGAGATGCCGCCGCTGAGTTTCAGCGTGCCTACCAAGTGGCCAGCGGAGTCGGGCACGAAGACATTGCCATGCATCTCGGGCGGAAATTGATCCCCATCATAGAAGCAGGTGCCGGAGACAATGGTGTAAGTGCGCAGGCGACCGTCATCGCGAAGTTCGAGGGCACCCAGCGTCACGGCTGGCGTCACGCGGATGGGGAAACACTCGGCGGCGTCCTTCGCCACATTCACATTCACCCCGAAGCTGCCGCGACCATCGCGCTGCGCGAGCTTGGCAACGTTCGGATGACGCAGCAGCGCCTCCGCAGGTAGGAGGTCCATGTGCATGGCGCTGTTTTCGTAGCAGCTGATGAAGCGGCCGGTTTCATCAAAGCTGACGCCGAACTGCCCGCGATGCAGCGTGGGCTGATCGATGAGTTTGCCGTCCTTCCACTGGTAGCGGTGTGGCCAGTCGGCGCAGTGCAGCCAGTTGTCGATGCCACGGCGCAGGCCGTTCGCCGTGTGCTGCGGATTTCCGCCCACGCCCATGGTGCCGACTTCGGTGCGCTTGTCGCAGCGGAGATCGCCATCGGTGTCTTCGCAGAACCACAGCTTGGGCGGTTCCTGCAGGAGGATGCCGCCTTTCACGAAGGCAAAACTGCGAGGCATGACGAGCTTGTCGAGAAAGACGGTGCTTTTGTCCGCCTTGCCATCGCCGTTTTCATCTTCGAGCACGACGATGCGGCAGATGGAATCTCCTTCTCCGCTGCCCTGGACATCGCGCATGTAGCCCTGGTATTCGACGACCCAGATGCGGCCGTCGGGATCGAACTCGAAGAAGATGGGGCACTGCACCATGGGCTCGCACGCCACCAACTCGGCGCGGTAACCTGGGGCGAGCTTGAAGGTCTTCGCTTCATCCTCGGCGGAAAGCACGGGCGCTGGTGGCACGTGGATGCGTTTGAGCAGTTCCTCGCCTTTCTCCCAGTCCGCCCAACCGGTCAGCGCCGAGGCAGGGCGCGCTCTGGGGCGGTCAGCGGGAATGGTGCCGCTTTGTGCAAGGGCGTGCGTGGCAAGAATGAGAGCGAGAGCTGTGATGCGGGCGGGCATGGAGCTACTACGCATTGCCTCAGGCCGTTCTGTAAGCCAAGATGCTCCCATGCCCGCGAAGAAGAAACCCAGCACCCAGCCGCTCACCGGCGCCGCCTTGATCAAAGAGGTGTGCCGTCGCATCCGCGTGGCGCGCGCGTATTGGGATGCGCACAACAACCGCGCCTGCCGGGGCGAGCGTGAGAAGGCGATGGCGCTCTATGAGACGCTGAGCGAGGCGGAGCGGGAGAAGGTGCCGCAGGTGCTGCGCGTGTGGCTGCGCTACCGCAGCGAGAAATACTTTGGTGATGACCGCACGCCACCTGGAGGTGGGCGATGAGGAGGGAATGGCCGCAAAGAGGCGCAAAAAAAATCAAAAATCAGAATGGGAAGCCTTGTTTTTAATCTCCAACCTTTTTGCGGTTTCTGCGTTTCTTTGTGGCAAACCTCATGACTGCTTCTGACATGGACAAGGCTCGCAAAGCCGGGCTGCACCCGCGCAATCGTTTCAACACGCGCTATGACTTTCCGCAGCTCATTGAGTGCAGTCCTGCGCTGGCGGTGTTTGTGAGGCCGAATGCGTATGGCGATGACAGCATCGACTATGCGGATCCGCTGGCGGTGAAGGCGCTGAATCAGGCGCTGCTGAAGCAGGCCTATGGCTTGGAACATTGGGATATTCCGCCGGGTTATCTTTGCCCGCCCATTCCGGGGCGCAGTGATTACATTCATCATCTGGCGGATTTGATCGCGCTGCGGCGCGGGCCTACGGTGCGAGTGCTGGACATCGGCACGGGGGCGAACTGCATTTATCCGCTGATCGGTGCGAGTGAGCATGGCTGGAGCTTTGTGGGTGCGGAGGTTGATCCGGCTGCGTGGCGCTGGGCGCAGAAGATCGTGGCGGCGAATCCGAGTGTGGCGGGCTTGATCGAGTGCCGTTTGCAGAAGTCGGCGGATGCCTGTTTTCGAGGCGTTATTCAGCCGGGCGAGCACTTTGACCTGACGCTGTGCAATCCGCCGTTTCACGGCTCGGCTGCTGAAGCGGCGGAGGGCACGCAGAGGAAGCTGCGCAATCTTGGCGGGAAGAAGTCGGGGCTGAACTTTGGCGGTAAAGCGAATGAACTTTGGTGCGAGGGCGGAGAGCTGGGATTCATCCGACGCATGATCGAAGAGAGCGCGGAGTTTGCAGCCCATTGCGGATGGTTCACGACGCTGGTGTCCAAGAGCGAGCATCTGCCGCGACTTGAGCAGGCGCTGCGCAAAGTGAAGGCGGCGGAGGTGAAGATCATCGACATGGCGCAGGGGCAGAAAAAGAGCCGCATTCTGGCGTGGAGGTTTGGCGGCACGGAGGTCAGGCATCCTGCCTGACAATGGACTGGGGCGTCCCGCCTGAGTCCGGAATCAAAGGCGAGACGCCTCGATCCACTGACAGGCTGGAAGCCTATCCTCCATCATGAGTGCGTCCTGCGCTAGATTGTCCAGGCTGGTTCGTATTGCCCTCACTCATGAAATCATTGTTCACTTTCTGTGCCGTTCTTCTGCTGGCCTCCGCATTGCATGCCGAGGTGAAGCTGTCCAAGGTCTTCACGCCGCACATGGTGCTGCAGCGGGGCATGGCGGTGCCGGTGTGGGGCACGGCGGCTCCGGGCGAGAAGGTGACGGTGAATTTTGCAGGGCAGAGCAAGACGGCCACGGCGGATGACAAAGGCGCGTGGAGTGTGAAGCTGGATGCGCTCAGGGCCAGCGCGGAGCCGCGCACGCTGACGATTGGCGGTCAGAAGATCGACGATGTGCTGGTGGGTGATGTGTGGATCGGTTCCGGTCAGTCGAACATGGACATGGTGGTGGCCAGTTATACCAAAGATGACCCGGTGCTGGATGAAGCCGCGAAGCAGACCTATCCGCACCTGCGCCTGCTGCGCAAAGACGCGAACGCCACATGGGAGCAGGCCACGCCGGAGACAAATCCGAAGTTCAGCGCGCTGCTGTTCTCCTTTGGCTTTCCTTTGCAGAAGGAACTCGGGGTGCCGGTGGGACTGATGGTGGGTGCCGTGGGTGGCACGCCTTCGGGCTTCTGGCTGAGCGAGGAGATGTATCGCAGCGATGCCGCGAGTGCTGCGGCGGTGAAGGCGTTTGCACCCACCTACAAGTATGACGAACTCGTGGCCAAGTATGCCGTGGACAAGGCCAAGTTTGATGAGGAATTCGCCAAGTGGAAAATCAGCGCGGATGCTGCCAAGAAAGAGGGCAAAGAGCCTGCCCGCCCACCGCGTGCACCGCAGCCTGTGGGCAAGGCGGGGGAGACGAACTTTGGCAAAGTGGGCCAGCTTTTTGAGCAGTTCATTCGACCCTACGTCGGCTATGGCATCAAAGGCGTGCTGTGGGATCAGGGAGAAAGCCGCACGAACATCGTGGGTGTGGATCAGGTGACGCTCATGGGCGCACTCATTGGCGGCTGGCGCAAAGCCTGGGGCCAGGGCGATTTCCCCTTTCTCTACGTTGAAAAGCCGAGCGGTGGTGGCTGCGCTTTTGACTATTCACAGCCGATGAATCGTCTCGCCGAAAAGTTCGCGCCATTGCCGAAGACGATCCCGAACAACCCGGACAAGGAGTACTCGCATGTGGCCTTTGAGCAGATCATGAAGTATCCGAACACGCACATGGTCATCAGCAGTGATCTTGGCAACGGCATTCATCCGCCGAACAAGTCCGGCTACGGTGCACGTGCCGTGCAGGTGGCGCTGGCGGTGGCTTATGACAAAGGCAATGAGTAC
>NZ_JBAQCR010000157.1:0-3242 GCF_049294395.1 Prosthecobacter sp. | reverse complement strand
TTCTTCGTCGCCTTGGTGGCGAACCAAAGAATCAGGCCGACCAGAAGTTCCATGAAGTAGAAGGGGAAGGGGGCAAGAACGCTGCCGATGAAGCCGCCCATGCCGCTCATGGTGTGCAGCACGTTTTCACCGGCGAGGACGTTGCCGAAGAGTCGGAAGGAAAGCGTGACGGGGCGGAAAACGATGGAGAAGACTTCGATGACGCCGACGAACAGGAAGACCAGAGCAACCATGGCGCCCATGATTCCCTTGAGGCCACCCTTGGCGCCGAACGTGTGGACAATGAAGCCCCAAACGCCCACTTCTTTAATGGTGATGTAGAGCCAGACCAGGAACATGGAGACCGAAAGACCGAAGGTCATGTTCAAGTCAGCCGTTGGTGCGCGGAGCAGCGGGTCATGCACTTCCTTGACGCTCATGAAGCCGGTGCCTTCGCCCCAGCCGACGGTGCCGACGCCTGGAAGAAGTCCGAACCAGTTGGAAACAAGGATGTAAATGAAGATGGTCGCGAGAAGGGGGAAGACGCGGGGGGCAATCTTGGCACCGACGATGGATTCCACCTGACCGTAAAGGAACTCGACCACCAGTTCGAAGAAGTTCTGCGCCTTGTGCGGGATCAGCGTCATGTTCTTCGTCGCCTTGGTGGCGAACCAAAGAATCAGGCCGACCACAACCGCAGCGACGAGCAGGGAATTGGTCAAAAAGCCAAGATTGCTGCTCTCTTTGAGAAACTCCGACGCATAGCTGTGCACGTTCGCGAGCAGCGGCGAGAAGGAGGTTGGTTGGAGAAAATTAAGCAACATGGGGGTAGGGGCTACCGGGGAGGGCCAGTGTAGGGTCTGGCCGGGATGGTGGGCCGTTTTTTTAGCCACATGAAAGGGGGGTAGCAAGATCTATTTGTGAAAAATTTCACAAAGTCGCCGTTTGGCGGGTTTTGTGAAGGCGTATTTACCCCCTTGGAGGGCTTGAGTGCGGGTTATTTGGGGGTGAAAAGAGGTGCTTTTTGGCCGCTTTCGAATGATTTAGAGGGGCAGGTGCGTTGGTGACAGCTCCATTTATGGAGCCGTACCCCTGTAGCGTTTCCTGAACTGGTGCCTTTCTTAATTTCCTATGGTTAACTGGACTGCTCGTGGTGTGGAGATGATTGTTACGATTTGGATCCGATGCAGCGGGCATCTGGAATCTGCCATGTACTGCTTCGGACTTGAATCAGTGAGGCCAATGTCTCGACATCCCATCCTCCGCGTGCGAGTTTTTCCATGATGTCATTCCGCCCCTGTATCGTCCTTTTCGCCCTCGCTTTGCTGGCTGCGACGGCTGATGCCGCAGTGAAATCGAAGGCGAAGGTGGTTTCCGCAGATGGAAAGCCGAATATACTGTTCATCATCGCGGATGATCTGCGTGACTACGCAGGCTGGATGGGTGGGCATCCGCAGTCGGTGACGCCCAACATGGATCGTCTGGCGAAAATGGGCATGCGGTTCAGCAATGCGCATTGCAACTACGCGCTGTGCAATCCGTCACGCACCTCGCTGCTTACTGGCATGCTGCCGTCATCGAGCGGTGTTTTTGGCAATGAGCAGGACTGGCGGCGCAGCGTGCAGATCGCAGGCAAACCGACGCTGCCGGAGCACTTCAAAGCCCAGGGCTACACGACGGCTGCCGCAGGGAAAATCTTCCACGCCAACCATGGTGGGCCTGAAGGCCGACTCGCCGGATGGCATGGTGGCAGGCGTGGTTTTGAACTGGATTCGGCGTGGGATCTGCGCTTTCCGCAGACGGGTGTGCAGATTCCGGATCTGCCGGTGCACACAGGACAAAACTTTAACGGGCTCAACATCTGGCACTGGGACTGGGGTGGCATTCCTGTCGCCGAAGAAAAGACCGACGACGGTCAGATAGCGACGTTTGCCGCTGAGTTTCTGACGCAAAAGCAGAAGAAACCCTTCTTCCTCGCGCTGGGGCTCTACCGTCCGCATTCACCGTGGTATGTGCCGCAGAAGTACTTTGATGCGCTGCCGCTTGATTCGATCCAGCTGCCGGAAGTGAAGGTGGACGACCTGGATGATGTTCCTACTATTGCGAAAACGCATCTTAAGGAGGGATTGCACAAACAGATCCTCGAAAAGAACCTTTGGAAGGACGCGGTGCGCGCCTACCTGGCCAACGTGGCTTTTTGCGATGCCATGCTGGGACGCATCCTGGAAGCAGTTGAAAAGGGGCCGAACGCGAAGAACACGATCATCGTTTTCACCTCCGATCACGGCTGGTATCTCGGGGAAAAGCAGTTGTGGCACAAAGGCAAGCTCTGGGAGCCGACGACGCGTGTGCCGCTCTCGATCTACGTTCCGGGAGTCACGCAGCCTGACAGTGTCTCGGCGCAACCCGTGGCCCTCATTGATCTGTATCCCACGCTGTGCGATCTTACCCAGCTGCCGCTGCCTGAGCATCTGGACGGCAGCAGTTTGAAGCCGCTGCTGCGGGACCCGATGACCAAGCGTGACCAGCCTGCCATCACCTGCATGAACGGTGGCCAAAGCGCCGGGTATGCCGCGCGCGATGAACGCTGGCGCTACATCCGCTATGCGGATGGCAGTGAGGAACTCTACGACCATCAAACCGATCCGCACGAGTGGACAAACCTCGCAGCGAAGCCGGAACACACCGCGATGAAGGCCGCTCTGGCTGGTTTTTTCCCGAAGGAATTCAAGAGCGCCGTGCGCCCAGCGGCTGAAATCATCGGTGCCGCCAGCCCGGCGGGTTCGGTCGATCTGGCCCTGAACATCGGCGATGTCCTCAGTGCGGCTGACGCGCCCAAGCTGCAGGGTAGGGGCGTTTTTGTGGATGCTTCCTTTGAGTTTGATCCGCTGGTGGATCAGGACAGCACGCTGCTGGCGCAGGGTGACGAGCAGTCCGGTTATGCCCTGCATCTGGTGGCCTCCCAGCCCACATTGACCGTGTTTACCAACGGCAAGAGCACCACCATCAGCGGCGCGGCGCTGGAGAAAGGCCGTGTGAACATGCGTGCGCAAATTGACACCGGCGGTGTCATCACGCTCGCAGTTCCAGGACACAGCGAGATGCTGGGCGTGGCCCCGTTTGAACAAGGATTTCCCCAGGAGCCCAAAGCGGGCATCGCCGCCGGACAAAGCTTTGGGATTTTGAAGCTGGCCCAGCATCCCGATAGCACGCCGTTTGACGGTGTGGTTTATCGTTTGAAACTCACCATCCTACCTCCGCAT